>QAMJ01000023.1 GCA_003150355.1 Clostridiales bacterium
CGGTAATAGCATTTTGAACACTTTCAAAATGCTCGGCGGAAAGCGCGGTCAAAAAAGTCCTTACAGGACTTTTTGACAAGCTGCTGTGGAGGATGCATACAGCCCGCAGACTTGAATTTGCAGCAAATTGGTGCTATAATCCATTGACAGGCACGGGATGTTGCCAATTTTGAAAGAAAGGACAGTGCGAGAATGAAGAAGAAAACAATGTGGATCATAACTATGCTTGGACTGTGCCTTGTGCTTTATACGATAGTCGTATCCAGAATGGAGAGCAGCACCAATGTTATCTTCGGCGGAGCCGAGGATGCTTTTGTCAGAACGGACAGCATGAATTTTACTGACCTGAGCGCGACCGAGACGCCGGAACCGACTGTGGATATCTGGCCGAAGCTCACCACGGATGATTTTGAAAAGAACCACTGCCTCTGGATGGTCAGGGAGAACAGCCTTCTCTCATCCGCTTATAAGCCGGATATAGCAAAAATAAGCCGGACACGCTATATGATGTACAGTACCGAATACATGGCGGAGCTTGACGCGTTTCTCGATGCGATAGAGGATGCGGGCTTTGAGTATTTCATCGGTGCGGCGTTCAGAGAGTACAGCTTCCAGACGCATCTGTTCAACTCCAAGGCGAGCCAGATCGCGTATGAGATGGGACTGTCCGCCGACTATCTCGACCCCAAGTATCAGGAGGCGGTCGAAAAGGCCAAGACGATAGTTATGTACCCCGGCAGCAGTGAGCACCAGCTTGGCGTCGCGATCGACATTTTTGACGAGAACCGTTCAAGACTTGTGTACAGTGAAATGAATCAGGAGCTTTACGCATGGCTTGACGAGCATTGTGCCGAGTACGGCTTCATAAAGCGCTACCCGACGCGCAAGCTGCTCCTCACCGGCTGGGACGAGCCGTGGCATTACCGCTATGTCGGCAAGGAGGTCGCGACTTTCATCATGGAAAACGGACTCTGCTATGAGGAGTTTTATGGTCACTACTTCCCGGATTTTGAATACTGAGTATAACGGCGCGGATGTTTATCGTCCGCGCCTGATTTTTGCGGCGGGATAATCGTAAAAAAGGCTTGCAATGTAGGCGGCAACGTGATATTATTACTAAGGTAAGTATCAGGTTTTAGTCAGAGTGGGTTCCAGCCCACTCTTTTTTACGAAACTTTTGCACCGGCAATGCTTCTGCCGGGCAGATTGAAAGTGAGCGGAATATGAGTAAGATCACAGACAAGGTCACGGAGCTTGCAAAGCCCGTGGTCGAGGAGGAAGGCTGCAGCCTTTGGGACGTTGAATATGTCCGTGAGGCCGGAAGCTGGTTCCTGCGCATCTTTATCGATAAGGACGGCGGCGTCGGTATTGACGACTGCGAGCGCATCAGCCGCAGGCTCGACCCGATTCTGGACGAGGCCGACCCCATTCCCGACAGCTATGTTTTCGAGGTCGGCTCTGCCGGGGCAGAGCGTGAGCTGAAGCGCCCGGGGGACTTTGAACAGTTCATGGGCAGCGAGGTCGAGGTCAGGCTCTACCAGCCGGTGAACGGCTGCAAGGTCTATGTCGGCGTGCTCGCCGGGTACGATAACGGCAGAGTGACAGTGACTGTGGGCAAGAACGAGGTCAGCTTCGATAAGAGCCAGATCGCGCTCGTGAAGCTGCATGTATCAATATAAGACGTATAAAGTTTGAATGGAGAGAATAAAATGAACGCCGAATTTTTTGAAGCAATCGAGGATATCGAAAAGGAAAAGGGCATACCCCGCGGCTATATGTATGAGAAGATCAAGCAGGCCATGCTTGCCGCCTTCCGCAAGGACAATCCCGAGTGCGAGGATAATGTTGAGATCATCCTTGATGAGGAGAAGAAGCGCCTTGAGATGAACGTCAATAAGACCGTCGTCGAAGAGGTCGAGGATCCCAGCCACGAAATTATTCTCGAAGCCGCAAAGAAGTACAGCCGCCGCGCAAAGGTGGGCGATGTTGTCCCTGTGCCGGTCGAGACGAAGAAGTTCGGCCGCATCGCGGCTCAGGCTGCAAAGCAGGTCGTCATTCAGGGCATCCGTGAAGCGGAGCGCGGTATTATCTATGAGGAGTTCACCTCCAAGGAGCATGAGATCCTTACCGGTATCGTCTCTCATATCGAGCCGAGGACCGGCAGTGTTTCCATCCGCATCTCCTCCAACAGTGAGTTTACCGAGGCAATGCTTGCTCCCAATGAGCGCATCAAGACCGAGGAGCTCAAAGAGGGCGACCGCATCAAGGTCTATGTCGTCGAGGTCAGAAATTCCACCCGCGGCCCGCAGGTGCTCATTTCCCGCACGCACCCCGGCCTTGTCAAGCGCCTGTTCGAGCTTGAAGTCCCCGAGATATACGACGGCACCGTTGAGATAAAGTCCATCGCCCGTGAAGCCGGCAGCCGCACCAAGATGGCTGTGTGGTCGGCCGACCCGGATGTTGACCCGATTGGCTCCTGCGTCGGCCCCAAGGGCGGCCGTGTCGCAAGCATCGTAAACGAGCTTGGCGGAGAGAAGATCGATATCGTCAAGTACAGCGAGGTTCCCGAGGAGTATATTGCCGCGGCTCTCTCCCCGTCCGAGGTCGTCAGCGTCACCATGCTCGAGGACGGCAAGAGCTGCCGCGTCATCGTCCCCGATTCTCAGCTGTCCCTTGCCATCGGCAAGGAAGGCCAGAACGCACGTCTGGCCGCAAAGCTCACCGGATATAAGATAGACATCAAGCCCGAAAGCGAGAGCTGATAAACACTGGTTTACAGCCGATCAACCCAAAAGGAGGCGGCAGTTGTGGAAAAGAAAATACCGATGAGGCAGTGCCTTGGCTGCCGCGAAATGAAACCCAAGCGCGAGCTTATACGCGTAGTGCGCTCGCCTGAGGGCGAGATCAGCCTTGACTTCAAGGGCAAGGCATCAGGGCGCGGCGCGTATGTGTGCCCGAAGCAGGAGTGCCTGAAGAAAGCGATAAAGACAAGGGCGCTTGAGAGGGCGTTCTCGGCGCAGATACCGCAGGAGATCTACGCACGGCTTGAGCAGGAAATGGAGGCCGGCGATGGATGACAGAGCGATTGGCCTGATAGGCCTGATGCGCAGGGCGGGCGCGATCGAAATAGGAGAGGATAATTCCGGCAGCGCTGTCAGCGCGGGGAAAGCAAAGCTGCTGCTCACGGCGGCGGATGCTTCCGAAAACGCGCTCCGTCACGCCGAACGCTTCACGCAGGGGCGGCGGGTGATAACTGTCCCGCTGCACTACACGCGCGATGAACTTGGCAAAGCGCTTGGAATAGGCGGCTGCTCCATGGCAGCTGTCACGGATATCGGCTTTGCAAATGCCTTGATGAAAGCGCTGAGCGAGCAGAAGCCGGAAATGTACGCACAGGCTGCCGAGACGATAGAGCAGAGACAGGCAAAGGCGGCGCGCCGCAAAAAGGAGACTGCGGCCCTCAAGGGCGGCAGGAGGAATGACAAAAGGAGGACTGGTGCATGAGCATGATAAAGTACAGAATACATGAGGTGGCGAAGGATTTTAACGTCCCGTCCAAGGTGATATCGCAGATACTCACGGACTATATCGCCCCGCCGAAGAATCACATGCAAGTCCTTGAGAATAACGAGCTGGATGTTATCTTTGATTACATGACCCAGCATAATCAGGTCGCAAGCCTTCAGGACATTTTCAATGTCCAGCCGAAGGCCGAGGCGAAGGAGACAAAGCCCAAGGCAGCGGAGCAGGCAAAGCCCGCGCCCGCCGCAAAGCCCGGCGACAAGCCCGCTGCAAAGCCGCAGGATAAGCCTGCCGCCCAGCAGAGCACGGCGGCTCCCGAGCAGCCCACACCCGTCAAGAAGGATAAGCCGCACACCCCGCGTCAGGTCGCGGAGAAGCGCGTTGTCGATACCCGCGGCGGCGCTGCCGTCAATATCGAGAAGTACAACGAAAAGTTCGAAGACATGGCCGGCGCGAAAGCGAACAATAATAATCTGCGCCGCGGCAACAAGGAGAAGATCACAAGCAAGTCCAAGCAGCGCCCGCAGGCACAGCTTGCCTCCGCGAAGCGCCGTCAGGAAGAGCGCGACAAGATGAATAAGCTCCAGCTTGAGATCGCCAAGAAGCAGCAGCTCAAGGTCGAGATACCGGACGAGATATCCGTTGGCGAGCTTGCCTCACGCATGAAGAAGACCGCGTCCGAGGTCATAAAGCAGCTGTTCAAGATGGGCGTGTTTGCGTCCGTCTCCGATGTGATAGACTACGATACTGCGGCACTTGTCGCGATGGAGCTCGGCTGCAAGGTCGAGAAAGAGGTTATCGTCACAGTCGAGGAGCGCCTTATTGACGACCATGAGGATAAACCCGAGGATCTCGTTCCGCGCGCTCCCGTCGTCGTTGTCATGGGTCACGTCGACCACGGCAAGACCTCGCTGCTTGACTACATCCGCCACGCAAACGTCGTTTCCGGTGAGGCCGGCGGCATCACCCAGCACATCGGCGCATATACCGTTGATGTGAACGGCAGCCCTATCACGTTCCTTGACACTCCGGGTCACGAGGCTTTCACTTCCATGCGCGCGAGAGGCGCTATGGTCACCGATATCGCGATCCTCGTTGTCGCGGCGGACGACGGCATCATGCCTCAGACCATTGAATCCATAAACCACGCGAAGGCCGCGAACATTCCGGTCGTCGTCGCGATAAATAAGATGGACGCCGTCGGCGCGAATCCCGAGCGCATCAAGCAGCAGCTCACCGAGTATGACCTCGTCAGCGAGGAGTGGGGCGGCGATACGATAATCTGCCCAATCTCCGCAAAGACCGGTCAGGGCATCGATAACCTGCTTGAGAATCTGGCAGTCCTGTCCGAAGTCCTTGAACTCAAGGCCAATCCCAACCGTGCCGCAAAGGGTGCGGTCATTGAGGCGCGTCTTGACAAGGGCCGCGGCCCGATAATGACCGTCCTTGTCCAGAACGGTACTCTCAAGCTCGGCGATATCATCATTGCCGGTACTGCCGTCGGCCGTGTCCGCACGATGATCAACGACAAGGGTCAGCGCGTCACCGAGGCCGGTCCCTCCACTCCGGTCGAGATCTCCGGTATGTCCGAGGTCCCGAGCGCGGGCGACACCTTTAACGCCGTCGCAGACGAGCGCATGGCAAGAGAGCTTGCCGAGGAGCGCCGCATCCAGATGAGCAGCAATGCAATGCCCGGCACGAAGAAGGTCAGCCTTGAGGATCTGTTCAGCCAGATCCAGGCCGGTGAAATGAAGACGCTCAACGTTATTGTCAAGGCCGACGTTCAGGGCTCTGCCGAGGCAGTCAAGGCTTCCCTTGAGAAAATATCCAACGAGGAAGTCAGGGTCAAGGTCATCCACAGCGCTGTCGGCGCGATCAACGAGTCCGATGTTATGCTGGCGGCGACCTCCGGCGCTATCATTGTCGGCTTCAATGTCCGTCCCGATAACGCCGCCCGCGACAGCGCGGCGCGCAGCAAGGTCGATATGCGTATGTATCGCGTTATTTATGACTGCATAAACGAGATCGAAGCTGCTATGAAGGGCATGCTTGCGCCGAAGTTCAAGGAAGCCGTCATCGGCCATGCCGAAGTCCGCGAGACCTACAAGGTCTCCAAGGTCGGCACTGTCTGCGGCTGCTACTGCACTGACGGTAAGATACAGCGCGGCTGCGAAGTCCGTGTCCTGCGCGACAATATCGTTATCCATGAGGGCGAGCTCGCTTCGCTGCGCCGCTTCAAGGACGACGTCAAAGAAGTCGCCAGCGGTTACGAATGCGGTATGCAGGTCGAGAAGTTCAACGACATCAAGGTCGGCGATGTTATCGAGTGCTTCGTTATGGAGCAGATAAACGCATAAGAAAAGAATGATACGGGCGCTGCGTTTGCCGCGCCCGTAAGGCATATCAGGAGAGTTACTATGTCATCTAATAAAATCGGAAGAATCAATGACGATATACAGCGCGTGCTTTCAAAGCTGCTGACCGAGGTCAAGGATCCGCGTGTGCAGCAGGGGATGATAAGCGTCACGCGCGTCGAGACCACAGGTGACCTGCGCTATTGCAAGGTCTGGCTGTCCGTAATGGGGATGCAGAACGAAAAGGACTTCCGCAAGGGGCTCAAGTCCGCTTCGGGCTGGCTGCGCCATGAGCTTGCCGGTTCCATGAACCTGCGCTATACCCCGGAGCTTGTGTTCGAGATAGACCACAGCATTGAGTACGGCGCGCATATCAGCCAGATGATAAGCGAGCTTGACATCAAGCACGATGAGGATGAGGACAATGAACTATAAACAGTGCGCAAAGCTCCTGCTGACGCATGAGAATATACTGATCGTCACCCACAGGAACCCTGACGGAGACACTGTTGCAAGCGCGGCAGCACTGTGCAGCGCCCTGCGCCGCGGCGGAAGAAACGCATACCTCTATCCCAACCCGCAGGTGAACCGCCATCTGCGGCCGTTCGCGGAGAAGTATTTTGCACCTGAGGATTTCACGGCAAAGTACACGGTCGCGGTGGATGTTGCAACGGAGGGGATGCTGCCGAAAGGCTTCGAGGGCGCGGTCGACCTCTGCATCGACCACCATCCGACAAACTCCGGTTACGCCGGTGAGACACTTGTCCGCGCGGACAAGTCCTCATGTGCGGAGGCCGTGATGGAAGTCATCCTCTGTATGAACACCGACCTTACGCCCGATGAGGCGACGCTTCTCTATATAGGTCTTACCACCGATACCGGCTGCTTCCAGTATTCCAACACCAGCGCCGCAAGCTTCCGCGCGGCGGCGGAGCTGCTGCGGCTCGGCGCGGACAACTCAATGGTCAGCACGGTGTTCTTCCGCAAGGTGTCCCGTGCGCGGCTCAAGCTTGAGAGCATGATATACTCCGGGCTGCAGTATTTCCGTGACGGAAAGATAGCCGTTGCGACTATCACCCTGGAAATGATGGAGAAGGCCGGCGCGACCGAGGACGACTGCGACGATCTTGCCGGGCTTGCGGGACGCGTCGAAGGCAGCATCCTTAACATCACCATCCGTGAGCAGGAGGACGGTTCAAGCAAGATATCCGTCCGCTCGACGCCTGAGATAAGCAGCAGCGATATCTGTGCGGTGTTCGGCGGCGGCGGCCATGCAATGGCGGCCGGCTGCACGATATACGGCAAGCCAGATAAAGCGCGCGATATGCTGCTGAGCGTTATAGACGAGGTCTGGAAATGAACGGCATACTCCTCATCGATAAGGAGCAGGACTGGACGAGCAACGATGTTGTCGCAAAGCTCAAGGGCATCCTGCATGAGCGGCGCATCGGTCACTCCGGTACGCTCGATCCGATGGCTACCGGACTGCTTGTGGTCTTTATTGGCCGGGCGACCCGCGCCGTCGAGTTTGCCGAAGGGCACGACAAGCGCTATCTTGCCTCACTTCGCCTCGGCGTCACAACGGACACGCAGGACACCACCGGGAACGTGCTGAAAATCGGGGACGCGTCAGGTGTTGATGAGGCAGCGCTGAGAGCAGTGCTCGACCGCTTCACCGGAGAACAGCTCCAGACGCCGCCGATGTACTCGGCGATAAAGGTGAACGGACGCAGGCTATATGATATTGCCCGCAGCGGCGGTGAGGTCGAACGCGCGCCAAGACCGATATGCGTAAAGAGCATTGAAATAACCGGCCGCGACGGGGACGACTGGCTGCTTGACATCAGCTGTTCCAAGGGCACTTATGTGCGCACGCTGTGCAATGACATCGGCGATGCGCTTGGCTGCGGCGGCTGCATGAGTGCGCTCAGACGCACCGGCGCGGGTGCGTTCACGCTCGACGGCGCAGTGAAGATAGGCGAGGTGCAGCGACTCGCGGACGAGGGAAGAGCGGAAGAACTGCTCATTCCGGTGGACAGGCTGTTCAAGGGAACAAAAAAGTGTACCGCTTCGTCAGAAACAGAGAAGAAGATACGCTGCGGAAACCCTGTCAAGACCTCGCTGCCGGACGGAGAGTACAGAGTATACTCCGAAGGCGGGGAATTCCTGATGCTCGGTCGTGTTCAGCGCGGCATAATGAAAACGGTAAAAAGCTTTTTCGAGGTATAAACAATTTATGGCAGAAACAAAACGCGCGATAGCACTGGGCTTTTTCGACGGGGTGCATATCGGCCACGGCTCACTGCTGGAAAAGACAAAGCAGCGCGCTGTTGAGATCGGCGCGATGCCGTCTGTGCTGAGCTTTGACGTGCATCCGGACAACCTCGTGTTCAATACAGAGGTCCCGCTTATCAACAGCCCAATCGGCAGGGAGGAGATCATCCGGCGCTGCTATGGAATAGATAACGTTGTGTTCATCCATTTCAACAAACACGTGATGTGCATGCCGTGGCAGGAGTTCATCGATTCGATCATAGACGAGCTCAACATCGGCTGGGTCGTCGTCGGACACGACTTCTGCTTTGGCTATAAGGGCGAAGGCAAGGCCGAAAAGCTCAAGATCTATTGCGAGGAGCGCGGGATAGGCTGCGACATTATGCCGCCGGTCATGCTTGACGGACGCATCGTCAGCTCCACATATATCCGCAAGCTCATTGCGGACGGGGACATGGAGGAGGCGGCGCGCTACCTTGGCCATCCGCATACGCTGTCGGATACCGTACACTCCGGTTATCACATCGGGACAAAGCTCGGCACGCCGACGATAAACATGCATTTTCCCGAGGGCGTCATCATACCGCGCCACGGCGTATATGCCGCGAAGGTCTACCTTGAGGGCGGTGAGAGCTACGTCGCGGTGACCAATGTCGGAATCAGGCCGACAGTCGCAAACGGGAACAGCGTCACGGTCGAGAGCCATCTGCTGGATTACAGCGGCAATCTATACGGACGGCAGGCGAGAGTCGAGTTTTATAAATTCCTGCGCCCGGAGAAGAAGTTTTCCGGATTTGAGGAACTGTCAGCACAGATACGCTGCGATGCGGAGAGTGCTAAAGAATATTTTGAAAGCGCAGACAAGAAGTGAACCGGCGTTCACGCAAACACGTTTACAGGCATAGATAGATACAAATACTTGGCGTGAGCCGAAAACAGAAAGGGGTAAAGTTAAAAGTGAGTACGGATAACGAATACAGTACAACTTCGACCGTAAAGAATAAAAAGCGTATGCCGACATGGCTGGTCATTCTGCTGATCCTTGTTCTTTTTGCCGGCGGCGTGCTCACCGGGCTGAAGCTTGCGACGATCAACGAGCCTACCGGACTTTGGGCGCGGATGTTTCCCGAGGCTGTCGAGCCGACCATGACCGCAGTACCGACGGCAACGCAGAAGCCGAGCGAGTCCGCGAAGCCCGCGGCGGCTGCGAAGCCATCGGCAAAGCCCACAGAGAGCACAAAGCCGACGGCGAGTGCTAAGCCCGAGGAGAGCACGGCACCCGCGGAAAGTGCAAAACCGGAAGCGAGTACAAAACCGGAGGAATCCGCGAAACCCGAGACGAGCGCCGCACCGGCAGAAGCGGCGCCGGAGCCGTCCGCACCCGCAGCGCCTGAATACATAGAGCCGGAGACCGCCGTCGATGCCGCGCTCAAGCATGCGAAGGTCAGTGAAAAGGACGCGGATGTATATAAGGCACGCATTGAGGAGCTCAGAGGAACGAGCGTTTACATCATCGGCTTCACCGCGGGGGACGCGGATTACGAATATGAGATCAATGCCTTGACCGGCAAGGTCGAGGGCTGGGAGCGTCTGCGCAGCGGAGCTGCCGAGGACACAGTGGAAGCCGCTTCTGCGTCGGAGAACAGCGTCACAAGCAGCGCGGCAGGCTCCAATCTGCCGGAGCTTATAGATGTGCAGGCCGCGAAGCTTACTGCCTACAGCCACGCGGGCATAGCAGAAAAGGACGCGCAGAGCGTCAAGTCCGCGCTCAGGCTTGACGGACTCAAGCTTGTCTATGAGATAGAGTTCACAGCGGACAAATATGCTTACGACTACACGGTCGATGCGGTAAGCGGAGATATAGTAAGCAGCGCGAAAAACGCAAAATAAGAAGGAATGACCAAGGGCTGCGGCGTTGTGCCGCAGCCCTTTTAATACCTTATCATGCCTTATGCGCACAGCCTTATTTCATGCTGCGGTAGTCCTCGCAGTTGCAGATGCTGTCGGGCGGGAAGAACTCCTCGACCGGGAAGCGGATGCGGCTGAAGAGCGTGCAGGGATCATCCTCGGTGATCGTGCCGGGGCACTCCTTATCGGGCAGGCAGTAGTCATAGGCGGGAATGAGCAGCTGTGTGTCGCGCTCAAGCCTGATGATGCTGAACTGGCCGATCGTCGCAAACCAGCGGCGGGCGGTGTCGGTAAGGACAAGGCTCTCGTCGAAGGCCGCGGTAATCGCTGCGGGGATGCTGCGCTGCTCAAGCTCAGTCGGCAGCAGGCACTCAGAATCGCAGATCTTGCAGTGCAGGCAGATAGGATCGACGGAATTGACCACGGCGATGGGCAGCTCGTCGACCGTGGAGAGCGGCAGCGCGCTGTCTGAGGAATAGGACTTCACGCTTGCGATGCTGCCGAAAAGCATGACCCTCTTATCGAACACGCACAGACCTGTGCAGGTCTGGCCTCCGGGGAAGGTCTCGCCGGTGACGCGGTAGAAATACGTGCAGTCGACGGTGAAATAACCGCGGTTAAAGCCGACCGGTTCAACGCTTACATCTACATAGAGCAGCTCTGCACGCTTGGGGCGGATGCTGAGCGCGTTTTCTATGTAGGACTGGGAGCTCACGGTGGGGTAGACACGCAGATCATCCACACAGTCCTTGTCTCGGCAGCTGTCGAATATCTTTCTGGTATTGACGCATACGGCTTCTCGAATGCTTGCCGAGTTCTCAACGGGCCCCGGCACTACTCTGTCGGCCATAGATATACCTCCTGTTGTCTGGATTGAAGAACACTTCAGTACAGTCTATGCGCAAGTTCCGCATATGTGTAAAAAAGCTCTTGAAAAAGCATGGACGGAAAGTATATAATGTCCTATAAAGCAATCATGGAAGGAGACGGTTATGGCACGTCTTGGATTCATACATGAAAAGCTGGATATTAAGATCCTGATCCTCTTTATCCTGCGCCGCCTGCCCGGAGAGGTCGAGCCGGAAACGCTGTGCGAGCTGTGCCAGTGCGACGGCGGGATAGACTACTTCGACTATTCCGACTGCCTTTCAGACCTTATAGAGACGGGGCACATAAAGGAAACGCCGACGGGGTACACGATCACCGATAAGGGCGCGAAGAATGCGGAGGCCGTCGAGAGCAGTCTGCCGTACTCTGTGCGCATGAAGGCGCTCAAGCTGCTGGCTCCCGTTGAGGAGAGACTGCGCCGCGCGGCGATGATAACAGCGCGCCACGAGGTCGGCGAGAACGGCTGTATGGTAGAGCTTGCGATGTCCGACGGCAAGGGTGAGATAATTCATCTGCACCTGCTGTGCGGCGATGAAGAGCAGGCAAAGCTCATGGAGAAGAACTTCCGCCTCAACGCGGAGAACCTGTATCAGGAGATCGCTGAAATGCTCAGCAAGAAATAAAACATCCGCAAAATGCGGGGAACTGGAGCCGCTATGTCAACGTACATACCCGAAAATTACAAGAGCCTGCTTACGATATATGATACGCAGAAAGCGATAAGCCTGCTCAAGCGCCTTTTTGAGGAGAACCTCGGCGCGAAGCTTAACCTGTATCGCGTTTCCGCGCCGCTGTTCGTCGATGAAAAGTCCGGTCTGAACGACGACCTCAACGGCTATGAGCGCCCGGTATCGTTCGATATCCTGCGCACGGAGACAAAGGCGCAGGTCGTGCAGTCGCTGGCGAAGTGGAAGCGCCTTGCGCTCAAGCGCTACGGCTTCTTCCCCGGCAAGGGACTGTATACGGACATGAACGCCGTCCGCCGCGATGAGGACGAGCTTGACAATCTGCACTCGGTCTATGTCGACCAGTGGGACTGGGAAAAAGTTATCCTCCCGGAGAACCGCACGAGGGACTATCTCAAGCTCACGGTCATGGACATCGTCGCCGCGATATGCGACACGCAGGACACGATGCGGGCGATATATCCGCAGCTGACTGTCATGCCGAAGCTCGAGCGCCGCGTCAGCTTTATAGACGCGCAGGAGCTTGAGGACATGTATCCCGGACTTACGCCGAAGCAGCGCGAGAATGCCTATGTGAAAGAGCACAAGACCGCTTTCATCATGGGCATCGGCGGGAAACTCAAGTCCGGCAAGCCGCATGACGGGCGTGCTCCCGACTATGACGACTGGTCGCTCAACGGGGATATCATGTTCTGGGACGATGTGCTTGACTGTGCGATGGAGGTCTCCTCCATGGGCATCCGCGTCGACCCTGCCGCGCTTGACAGACAGCTTACGGCCTCCGGCTGCGATAACCGGCGCGAGCTGCCGTATCACAAGGCGCTGCTCGCTGGGGAGCTTCCGCTGACGATCGGCGGCGGCATTGGACAGTCGCGGCTTTCGATGCTCCTGCTCGGCAAGGCGCACATAGGCGAGGTACAGGCTTCGATATGGGACGCGGAAACCGTCGAAAAGTGCGAGAAAGCGGGCGTCGTCCTGCTGTGACGGAAGTGCGGTGCGCGGTTTGTTTATAGTTTTTTAATAAACTATGCGGAACATAGCCAAAATAAGGACGTCAAATAGATGCAGGCGGAAATAGACCTGCATCTATTTGATTTCATAAATGTACGGAGGAAAAAATGAAAAAACTGTTTGCTGTTATTGCGGTGCTCGCCGTTATGCTTTCTTTCGCGGGCTGCGGCGGCACAAAGTATGAGGTCAGTGACTACGATACGGCGGCGACGAACGATCTGGTACAGCTGTTCATAAAGCAGCGCACCGTGACCGACGAGACCGAAGAAGTGACGCTGACGATTGAAAACCTCACTGACAAGGATTATACCTACGACGCGGGTCAGCGGCTCGAAATATGGCAGGACGGGCACTGGTGCGTGATCCCGGACAAGCAGGACTTTGTTACCATGCAGCTGTTCACGCTGCCGGGCAACGCGACCGACGAGGTGACGTTCAGCTTTGTCAACCACTATGACAAGCTCGGCGACGGCAGATACCGCATCGTTATGAACTTCTCCAGCATGGACGGCAGCACGGCGATCGCCGCGGCTGAGTTCGGCATAGGCAGAGCCGAAAAGTAAAAGCAGATCGATTAAAAATGCCGCCCGGCTGGGCGGCATTACTTATTTCTGAGGCTGTGCGTTGCGCTTGAGCCCGTGCATGAAGCCGTTGACGGCGGTGGTGTGTATGTCACCGGCGATGACTTCGTTTTCCTGAACGTAGATGGTGATGATGACGGTACCGTCGGAGTCAGCGTAATTTGTAAGCTGATAGCTATATTGGCTGCACCGCTCGCCGAGGTGATTGGAGAGGTCATATCCCTGCGCCTGCTGCATCCGGTTATACTGCGCCATTATCCCCTCAAGCTTATCAGGGACAACGACAGTTCTGAACTCCTCGGTGCTTCTGTCGATTTCCCAGCCGAGGGAGTTGAGGAAGGCTTCGCGCCCGTCGAGCGTGGAAAGGTCAAATTCCGTGCCGGGGGCAAACACCGCACGCAGGACTATCAGCAGCAGTATGAGGACACCCAAGCCCAAGACCAGAATGAGGGCTTTTTTCTTAGTAAAGCCTGAGCACTTTTGCGTCATAGCGTATCTCCATTCTGCCGCTTGCAAAGTCAGCACCGGAGGGAACGGATCTCCATAAGCGGCAGATGGAGACAACAGAGTGTGCTGCGGCGGCAGACACACATAGATGCGACTGCCCTGAGATAAGCTATTCAAATTTGCACTCAGGTATGCTATAATAAGCGGGCAAAAATCTTCGACACAGCGGAGGGATGGCCGATGGCGGTGAAAAGACTTGACAGACTGCTGTCAGAGCTGGGCGTTGCGACCAGAAGCGAGCTGCGGCAGATGATAAAGAGCGGACGCGTCACGGTCGACGGTGCTGCTGCGGTGCGGCCTGACATGAAGATAGAGGAGCAGGGGCACAGCATATGCGTGGACGGCGCCGAGCTGTGCACGAACCGGCTGCGGTATTTTATGATGGACAAGCCCGAGGGCGTGCTGAGCGCCACGGAGGATAAGCGGCAGGAAACTGTGCTGGACATTCTGCCGCCGGATATCCGCCGCATCGGTCTGTTCCCGGTCGGACGGCTCGACAAGGACACGAGCGGCCTGCTGCTGCTCACAAACGACGGCGATTTTGCCCACCGGGTGATCTCACCGAAGTCGGGAATCGAGAAGCTCTATTACGCCGAGGTGGACGGAACTCCGGACGAGGCCGACGTAAAGGCGTTCGAGGACGGGATAGTCCTCGGTGACGGGACAAAGTGCCTGCCGGCAAAGCTCGTGCCGCTGGGCGGGAACCGCTGCCATGTTATCGTCATGGAGGGGAAGTACCATCAGGTGAAGCGCATGCTCGCCTCGAGAGGAAAGCCTGTTGTGAAGCTGCGCCGGCTTGCCGTCGGCGCTCTGGAGCTTGACCCCACGCTTGCTCCGGGAGAGGCAAAGGAGCTTGGAGGCGGAGACATAGCCAAGGTGTTGGGCAGTTTTGTTCTGGACAATTAGTTTAATAAAAGCCTTGAAAATCAAGCCGTTTTTGACTGTTAAGAACATTGAACGAAAAAAGTTCACAAAAAAATGCGAGAATTTATATTGAAAATTACATAAAACGGAGTTATTATGTAGTAAGAAAATCGGCGGGGTATGGTAAATTGACCATTGACCAAAGCTCATGTGCGGCAAAGTGCCGAACATGGCTGGCAAACCCGGCAAAAACAGTCCGGCGCGGGGGAGAAGTGCCGGGGTATACGGCGTTCCGTCAGCTTTATTTGACGGAGTGGCAGCGTGCATACCGATCCGAAAGAGCCGCGGACGGATCGGACAGACGGCACGGCTGCTCATGGCGGCAGAAGAGGGAGGAAATATGTCCAGCAGAATTTTTCAGAATGTGATCATTCAATTGAAGGATGCCGTTGACAGAACGATAGGCGTCGTTGACGAGCAGGGGTTTGTAGTCGCGTGCAGCGAGCTTGCCATGATAGGCTCAAGACTGGACGACTTTCATCTCTACGAGTTCGACGGGACCGAGCACCCCATTTCTACCGGAACAAGAACTTACTGCGCCCTCTCTTCGCCCGGCGCAAAGTTTGACTATGCGGCATTCACCGAAGGCAGCGACTCTCTGAGCCGTACTATATGCTCCATTTCTGCGGTAGCCTTCAACGAGGCGAAGAACAATTATGAAGAGAAGCACAACAAGGCTGCTTTCATAAAGAACATCATCTCTGATAATATCCTGCCGGGTGATGTCTACGTCCGCGCAAAGGAGCTGCACTTCGTTACCGATGAGCCGCGTGTTGTACTGCTGGTGCGCCAGACGGAAAATTCCGACGTTGCCGCGGTGGAGCTTATACAGCGCCTCTTCCCGGATAAACAGAAGGACTTTGTGCTGAACATCAACGAGACGGACATTGTCCTCGTCAAGGCTCTGCCGAACACCAACTGCCCCGAGGAGATACTCAAGGCTGCGCACACCATCGAAAATTCCCTTGCGGAGGAGATGGGCATAAAGTGCGTCATCGGCATCAGCACGAACGCGCGCCATCTGCGCGAGCTTGCCGACAGATACAAGGAGGCACAGGTCGCCATTGAGGTCGGCCGCGTGTTTGAAAGCGAAAAGACAATAATCAACTATGAAACTCTCGGCTTGGGGCGCATAATCTATCAGCTGCCTACCACCCTGTGCGAGATGTTCCTGAACGAAGTATTCAAGAAAAATCCCATAGAGACCTTGGACGAGGATACTCTGGAGACTATCAACAAATTCTTTGAAAATAACCTCAACGTCTCCGAAACCTCGCGTAAGCTGTATGTCCACCGCAACACGCTGGTGTACAGGCTTGAAAAGATCAAGAAAATCACGGGCCTTGATCTGCGCGAGTTCGACCATGCTATCGTCTTTAAGGTCGCTATGATGGTTAAAATGTACCTCGATTCCCTTAACAACAGCAAGTTCTGAGGTGCAATAGATCGTAAGCGCTGCCGGTGCGGCAGGCTCAATGCACACTGGCAGGAAACAAAAGCTTTGGAGGTCAATTGACTTATGGTTCAAATGAACAATGTGAGGAAGGTCTACGAGAGCAGCAACACTGTTGCGCTCGACGGAGTCAGCCTCACCATTAACGACGGCGAGTTCGTCTTCCTTGTCGGCCCGTCCGGTTCGGGAAAGACCACGATAATGAAGCTCATCACCGGTGAGGTACGCCCGACGTCCGGTCAGATAATCGTAAACGATTTTGACATGGGGACGATAAAGCGCCGTAAGCTGCCGAAAGTCCGCAGGACGCTCGGCGTCATATTCCAGGATTACAGGCTTATCGAAAACATGAACGTGTACGATAACGTCGCATTTGCGATGCGCGTTGTCGGCGCGGCAAACTCCGAGATCAAGAAGCGTGTGCCGTACATATTGGAGCTTGTCGGGCTCGAGGGCAGAGGCAAGCGTATGCCGAATGAGCTCTCCGGCGGCGAGCAGCAGCGTGTCGCCATCGCAAGGGCGCTCGTCAACAGCCCGCGCATGATCGTCGCGGATGAGCCTACCGGCAATCTCGATCCCGTGCGCAGCCTGGAGCTTATGCTTCTGTTCGAAAAGATAAACGAGATGGGCACTACCGTTATGGTCGTGACCCATGAGAAGGAACTGGTCAACGCTTTTTCCAAGCGCGTCATCACTATCGACGGCGGCAACCTGATCAGTGACGGAATGGATGGGTATTACAGTTATGAGATTGAGTAGGTGCGGCTATCTTATCCGCGAGGGCTTCAGAAGCATTACGACCCATGGTTTCATGTCCTTCGCGTCGGTCACGATCATCATGGCGTGCCTTGTTATCATGGGCAGCGTATCCCTGCTGTCCGTCAACATTGACGCTTTGATAAAAGACCTTGAAAACCAGAACGAGATCGTCGCTTTCGTTGACGAGAAGATCTCGGATGAGGATCAGGCAAAAGCGCTCCAGAGCAGCATTGAGGCGCTGGACAATATTTCGTCCGTCGAGTTTGTCTCAAGACAGGCTGCTATGGACAACTTTATGAACAAGTACGACGAGAACTTCCGCGAGGGCATCGATGAGTCTGTGTTCCGCCACAGGTTCGTTATCCACCTGACGGATATCGCGCTCATGTCACAGACGAAAGCGGCGCTCGAGGCGGTCGACGGAATCGCCAAGGTCAACGCGCATCTTGAGTACGCAAAGACCTTTGTCACGATCCGCAATGTCGTCAGCGTTATCTCGCTTGTGCTGATAGCGATACTTGTCTTCGTCTCGATATTCATCATGTCGAACACGATAAAGCTTGCTACCTTTGGCCGGCGCGACGAGATCGCGATAATGAAGATGGTCGGCGCGACGAACAGTTTTATCAGGCTGCCGTTTGTGGTCGAGGGTCTTGTACTCGGTATCCTCGGCGGCGGGCTGGCTTTCCTCGCTGAGTGGGGGCTTTATAACCTCGTCACCGGAAAGCTCGTCGCATCTGTTACCGAGAGCTTCATAACCTTCGTGCCCTTCCACAGTGTGGCGCTCGAGGTGTTCATCGTATACATGGCTGTCGGAATTTTGGTCGGCGCGTTCGGCGGCGTGAACGCTATCAGGAACTATTTGAAAGTTTGAACGTTCCCTTGGAATAAGGAGCTACTAATGAATAACAAGAAGATCATATCGGTCATTGCCGTAATTATGGCAGTGCTGATGCTTGCATCCCTTGTGGTAAGCATGATCCCGGTCTCCGCATTCGCGGATGAGCCGGAGGGACTGAGCGAACTCAAGGCACAGAAGGAGCAGCTGTCCAACCAGGTCAAGGACTGCATGGAGAGGCTTCAGGCGCTCAAGGATCAGCAGGCAAACGTCCTTGAACAGAAGGCGGCGCTTGACGAGCAGAAGAAGCTTGCAAATGAACAGCTCAAGATCATTGCCAAGGAAATCGACCAGTGCACTGAGCTAATCGCTGAAAAGGCAAAAGAGGTCGACGCGGCAAAGAACAAGGAAGAGCGGCAGCTTGAGAAATACCGCGGACGCGTGCGCGCAATGGAGGAGAACGGCGGATACAATATCCTTGCAGTTATCCTTCAGGCAAATAACTTCTCCGAGCTTCTCACCGCATTTGACGATATGGGCGAGATAATGTCGAGCGATAAAACGCTTCAGGCACAGTATGTTGCCGCACGTGAGCAGACCGAGGAGGTCAAGGCTCAGTACGAGCAGGAAAAGGCCGAATACGAAGCTACGCAGACCGAGCTGAAAGCGGAGCAGAAGGAGATAAGCAATCAGATCACCGAAGCGGACAAGACTCTGAAGAGCCTTGAGTCCGAGATAGAAAAGGCACTCGCCGAGTACGAAGCAGCCGAAGCTGCCGAGCAGGCTGCCGCAGCGTCGATCGCCAGCATGATCGCTCAGTATAACGCGCAGAAGGCCGCCGAGGCTGCACAGGCAAAATCGGACGCTGAGGATGCCGCGTCCCGCGTTGAAGAGATGAACCGCGCAAATCAGGAGGCTGAGGCCAACGGCCAGGAGCCGCCGTACAGCCAGGATGAAATAAACCAGGCGCAGAACAATGCCAATACCGGCGGCGCAAGCGGCGGAGACAGCGGCTTCATGTGGCCCGTGCCGTGCAGCACGAGAGTCACCTCGCGCTACGGCAACCGCGCAGATCCCTTTACCGGACAGACCAGATACCACAGCGGTATTGATATCGATGGCTTCGGCAACGACGGCGCACCCATAGTCGCGGCGGCAAGCGGCGTTGTTGTTACCGCGTCCTCCGACAGCGGCTACGGCAACTATGTAATAATCAACCACGGAGACACCTCAACGGTATATGCGCATATGTCCGGATTCGCGGTCTCTACGGGCGACTATGTCAGTCAGGGACAGACGGTCGGGTATCTGGGGGCAACCGGAAGAGCCACAGGTACGCATCTGCATTTTGAAGTTTATGTAGGAGACGGAAGAGTAGATCCGGCTGCTTACTTCTCCGGGATTACATATTACAATTGCTGAAGCAATTCAGGTACTACTATGAAAAGAAAGACATTACGCCTGATAGCACTGTCTCTTTGCGTGGTGCTCATGGCTGCCGCCGTTGTTGATACGGCGCCGGTCAGCGCCTATGCGGTCACACAGACCGAAATAGACGCGCTCAAAGCCGAGCGCGACGCGATCAAGGCACAGCGTCAGGAAAAGCAGGCTATCGTTGAACAGCTTGAGGCCGACAAGGCCAGCGTTGTTGAACAGAAGCAGGCCATGGATGAGCGCAATATGTATACGCTCCAGCAGATCCAGCTCAACAGTGACGAGATCGCGCTGTACGACGAGATGATCGCTGACAAGGAGAAAGAGCTTACCGAAGCCCAGCGCCTTGAGGACGAGCAGCTCGAAAGATACCGTGCGCGTGTGCGCGCCATGGAGGAAAACGGCAGCGTGGGATATCTGGCGATGGTGCTCAAAACGAGCAGCCTCGGCGATTTCCTCACGGCGATGGACGACATCGGCGAGATAATGCAGAGCGACAAGGAGCTCGAGGATGCGTATATCGCGGCCAGAGAGAACACCGAAGAGGTCAAGGCCGATTATGAGGCCTACCGTGCTGATATAAACGCCAAGCAGGAAGTGCTCCGCGCGGAGCAGGCTGAGCTTGAAAAGGATATCGAGGAGGCAATAAACCTTATCCTCGATATCGAAAACGACCTTGAAAAGCGTCAGGCAGAGTATGATGAGATCATGGCAGCCGAGGACGCGGCGAACGCAAACATAGATAAGCTCGTCGCCGAGCTTGAAGAGCAGAGGCGCGCCGAGCAGGCCAATAACGGCGGCAGCACCGGAGGCGGAGGAGCAGTCGGCAACGGCAGCTTTATCTGGCCTGTCGCGTCGTATGTCTATGTATCGAGCAGGTTCGGCCTGCGCATTCATCCCATTACCGGACAGCAGAAAACGCACACCGGTATAGACATTGCATCCAATCAGGGCACAAGCATCTATGCCGCTGACGGCGGGACCGTAACGCTGGCGTCATGGAACGGCGGCTACGGTAACTGCGTTATGATCGACCACGGCAACGGCTATGTGACGCTGTACGGCCATATGTCATCCATCGCGGTAAGTCAGGGGCAGGCCGTAAGTCAGGGCGAAACCATCGGATATGTCGGGAGCACCGGTAACTCTACCGGGCCGCATCTCCATTTCGAGGTCCTGAAAAACGGCACGCGCATCGACCCGGAACAGTTCTATTCCGGGCTTACGATATCCGCGGATGCGGGTGTATAATTTTCCAAGCAAAACCGGGGGCTGCGGCAGCAGCCCCCGCGTGTGTAAAACAGCAGAGATTCCGGAGGTTATGTATGAGTTTGGGCACCAGACTAATGAACGCCGTTGTCAACGTTCTGACGGCGATCCTCAATATACGCATAAGATTCAAGTATGTGCTGCTTGCTTTTATTATTTTTGTCGGCGGTGCGATAGGGATCACATATAAGCATATGCTCGACCTTGTCGGCGGCAAAGACGATTTTGACGAAGCCAAACGGTATATTGAGATAAAGGACGTCGTTGAGGAACAGTACATAGACGAGGTCAGCAGACAGACTCTCGGCGATTACGCCGCGGCGGCTATGGTTTCCGGGCTTGCTGATAAGTGGAGCTACTATATGTCCGCGGATGAATACAAGACATATCAGCTCAATTCCGCGAATGAATACTCGGGTATCGGCATGTCTATAATGAAGCAGGACGATGGGAGCTTTCAGGTCGTTTCCGTCAATGCTGATTCTCCGGCCGGACTTGCCGGGCTTGGCGCGGGCGATGTGATAACCGCCGTTGACGGCGAGGATATCACCAGTATGTCGCTGGATGAAGCGCGCAAGCTGATACGCTCGAAGATGAATGGGAAGTTCACTCTCGGCCTTGGACGCAAGAACAGCATCGAGGTCGATTGCAGCAGCGTCTATCAGAGCGCCGTCAACTACCGTCTTGAAAAAACTGAGGCCGGTTACATACAGATCCTGAATTTCGAGGCTGGCAGCGGCGACGACGCGATCGCGGCAGTCGAGGATCTGCTCAATCAGGGGGCTGTAGCGCTGTGCATCGACCTACGCGGCAATCCCGGCGGTCTTGACACTGAGTGCGCGAAGTTCCTTGACTATCTGCTCCCGAACGGCACTCTTTTCATAGAGACAGACAAACAGGGCAACGAGAAAGTTACGACTTCGGACGGTATGTGCATACAGCTTCCGATGTGTGTGCTTGTTAATGCAGAGACCTTCGGCGAGGCAGAAGTGTGCGCGGCAGTGCTCCAGGAATACCAGTGGGCGACCGTGCTCGGCGAGGCTACGACGGGCAAGACCAGAACACAGGAGACCATCCCGCTTGAGGACGGCAGTGCGCTCCGCCTTTCGACCGGTACATATCTCACCGGCAACCGTACCGACATCAGCGCCAAGGGCGGCGTTGTGCCTGACCTTATCCTCTATAACTCTGATGCTTCCGCGACCGGCACGACCGACGGTACCGTCGGCGAGAGCACCGGCGTCGGCGCATCCTCAAATGACGAACAGCTTATGCAGGCCTTGAAGCTTTTGAGTTGACAAGCCTTGCGTAAGTTAATATAATGTACAAGCTTCCCATTTATAAATTTACCTCAGGATCAATGAGGCGGCAGAAGGAGATCGAAACGTATGCCTAATTCCAACAGATTCAAAATGAGTCAGGAGCGTCTTGACGCGCTCAAGGATGAGCTTTACTATTTGGAGACAGTGAGAGAGAAAGAGGTCTCTGAGCTGATCAAGGAAGCAAGAAGCTTCGGCGATCTGTCCGAAAACAGTGAGTACGATGAAGCGAAGACCGAGCAGGGCAAGCTCTATTCCAAGATAGCAGAGCTGAAAGTCCTTATCGAGAACGCCGAGATCGTTGACAACATGGACGAAAACACTCCGAAAGACGCAATCACCCTTGGCAGCATCGTAAAGGTGCGCGATATCGAGGAGGATTTTGAGGAGACTTACGAGATAGTCGGCTCTCAGGAGGCCAATCCCAGAGAGGGACGCATATCTGATGACTCTCCCCTCGGCCGCGGCCTGCACGGCCATAAGGCGGGCGAGACCGTCATCGTCAATGCTCCTGCGGGCGACATCAAGTTCGAGATACTTTCCGTAGAGAATAATTAAAGGCAAGGGGTAGGACATGAGCGAAGAGAACACCAGACAGCCCGCACCGGAGCAGGAGCTGTCCGAGATTTTGCAGATACGCCGCGATAAGCTGGCGGCTCTCCAGCAGGAGGGCAGAGACCCCTTTACCAAGACCAAGTTTACAAGAACGGCGTGGTCAGAGGAGATCAAGGCCGATTATGACGCATTTGCCGACAAGACCATTTCCGTCGCCGGGCGCATCATGTCCAAGCGCGGCATGGGCAAGGCCATCTTCTGCCATATCAAGGACGACAGGGGACAGATACAGCTCTACATCCGCGCCGATGCTGTCAGCGCGCAGGAGTTTGCGGACTTCCGCAAGTACGATATCGGCGACATTATCGGTGTTTCCGGTTATGTGTTCAAGACGAAGACTGAAGAAATATCAGTTCATGTACAGAGCGTCGAGCTCCTTTCGAAGTCTCTGCGCCCGCTGCCTGAGAAGTTCCACGGCATGACCAACACGGAGCTCAAGTACCGCCAGCGCTATGTTGACCTCATTGTCAATGACGACAGCCGCCGCAATTTTGTCATCCGTTCAAAGTTTGTGAGCTACGTCCGCCGCTTCCTCGATAACCGCGGCTACATGGAGGTCGAGACGCCTGTTCTCAACACGATCTCCGGCGGTGCTACCGCGCGTCCTTTCATCACGCACCATAACACCCTTGATATAGACATGTACCTGCGCATCGCGACCGAACTCAACCTTAAGCGCCTTATTGTGGGCGGCATTGAGCGCGTATATGAGATAGGCCGTATCTTCCGCAATGAGGGCATGGACACGAAGCACAACCCGGAGTTCACGACGGTCGAGCTGTACGAGTCATACGCCGATTTTAACGACATGATGGATCTGTTTGAAGATCTGCTGTCCGGAGCGGCAATGGAGATACTCGGCACTTATGACGTCCAGTGGCAGGGACAGAACATCAGCCTTGCCCCCGGCTTCAAGCGCATGACCATGGCCGAGGCTGTCAAGGAATATCTCGGTGTTGACTTCATGGCGATCGAAAGCGATGAAGAGGCAGTTGCCGCCGCAAAGGCTGTAGGTGTTGACATGGAAAAGGTCGAGCCGACCTGGGGTCACGCTCTGTATGAGTGCTTCGACCAGAAGATCGAGGAAAAGCTCATTCAGCCGACCTTTATCACCATGCACCCGGTGGATGTTTCTCCGCTTGCAAAGCGCAGCCCGAAGTTCCCGCGTCTTACCGAGCGGTTCGAGCTCTTCATCTGCGCAAGCGAGATGGGCAATGCGTTCTCCGAACTCAACGATCCTATCGATCAGAAGCAGCGCTTCCAGAAGCAGGTCGAAATGCGCGCCAAGGGTGATGATGAAGCCGGCATGATGGACGAGGATTACATCAACGCGCTTGAATACGGCATGCCTCCTACGGGCGGTCTCGGCATCGGCATTGACCGCTGCGTGATGCTGCTCACGGGATGCAGCTCCATTAGAGACGTTATTCTGTTCCCCACGATGAAGCCCATGGATATGCCCAAGGCGGAGAAGAAGCAGGAAGCTGCTGCTGACACCGAAGCCCAGGCTCCTGTTGAAGTTAAGGAAGAAGCCATAGATTTTTCCAATATCCAGATCGAGCCGCTGTTTTCCGACTATGTTGACTTTGAGACCTTCTCTAAGTCCGATTTCAGATCGGTCAAGGTGCTTGCGTGCGAGGCCGTGAAGAAGTCCAAGAAGCTTCTCAAGTTCACTCTGGATGACGGCACGGGCACAGAACGCACCATCCTCAGCGGTATACATGCTTACTATGAGCCTGAGGAACTGGTCGGGAAGACCTGCATTGCTATCACGAATCTCCCGCCCAGACCGATGATGGGTATCGACTCCTGCGGTATGCTCATCTCCGCTGTTCACCACGAGGGCGGCGAGGAGAAACTGCATCTGCTGATGGTCGATTCGCACATCCCGGCAGGTGCAAAGCTCTACTGAGCGATATGCACATTATAATAGGCTCTGTGTCAATAGTTGGGGTAGAGCTTAGCAAGAAATAGCAGAAAGGCGTGAGCGGCGTGCCGCACACGCCTTTCTGCTGTATATAAAACAGCTACTTGAGATTTTAAGGTTTTTGTAAGAAAATGGAGAAAAAGTAAAAATTAGGCAGTATCGTTCCTTGAGGGAGCAGCATACTGCTCCTAAGCTGAAAGCATCTTGAATAGAAAGAGAGTGCAAAAGATGTTTTCAAAAGACCTATCCACTTCCATTCTTCAGCTGTGCAGCGGCCGCGATCTCAGTTACGAAAAAGCCGCAGAGCTTTGTGGCCTCAGCCCAAGATACTTCGGCAGTGTTGCCAGAGGACAGACCAACGCATCGATCATTGTCCTTGAGAAGCTGTGTAAGGGCTTTGAGCTTACACCAAACGAACTGCTGAGGATCCCGCCGCTGTCGGATTCCAGGCTGCCCATGGCCGTTGCGGAGAGCCGTTTTATCTGTGGACTCGGCTGCTATCCCGTGTGCCCGTACTGCAAGCTGACGCTTGACCGAGAATACCAGCATTTCTGTGACCGCTGCGGGCAGGAACTCGATTGGAAGGATTATTCCAACGCGATCATTATCTTTCCCAGTCGGTCATGAAGCGCAGTGAAGGATCCTGTTCCTAAAAGTGGGGAAGCTTCTGACGCCGAAGCAAATGCGCTTGAGTACCTTGGTCTTGTTGTTGCAGCCCTCGGTGAAGCCGTTGGAATATGGCACATCAAAGCTGTTGAGGATATACTCGGACCAGTTGCGCACGGCGGTTATGCAGGCTTCAAATTCAGGGATATGGCTGTTTTCAGCATGGAACAACCATAAGGCGAGCCGTTCTTTTGCTGTTGCCGAATCCGGAGAGCGCATAAACTCTAAGAAGTCGTTCTTAAGATCATAAGCTATTTCAAGACGTGTAGATAAACCGAGGATGATCCTCAGATGTTCACGTTCCTCGTCCTTCAGCTTTTCCTTATTTTTGCACAGCAATCTCCTTGAATGCTTGCAGAACTTTCTCCACGCGGCCGAGAGCGCTTTCTGTTCTGCCTTCCTCACATTCTCCAAAGCCCATATGGCCTGACGGACTACGTGGTACCGGTCGATCACTATTTTGGCATTCGGAAAGCATATTTCAGCAGTCTCTTTGAAGTAACGGTTCATGTCGATCACTACATACTTCACGTCTTTTCTGTTCTCAAACGTAAGGAAATACTTGATCAGGTCGCTCTTTTTGCGGTTGGGAAGTATGTCCGCTATCTTCCTGTTTTTTGCGTCGGTCAGGATAGTCTGGTACTTTTCGCCGCCCGCATTGCCATTGAACTCATCTATGGACAGCACCTCCGGAAGCTCCTTGCAGGAGTAATTCACGAGCTTGAAATACCTCAGCGCAGTCTGGGCCGAGATATTGTTCTTCCTGCCGATCTCCTTTGCCGAGCGCAGGTCTTTGAAGTCACAGATCACCTTTGCGGCAAGGCGGTTCGTTACTCTGTGGAACCGAGGAAGGAAACTGTTTTCCTCATAGAACCGCTTCCCACAGGAGCCGCAGGCATACCTACGCTTTCTCAGGTACAGATATGTATGCACTCCATGCATGTCCAGATCCTTGACTCGTTGTATACGGTAGTCGTGGATGCGCTCTGTCTCGCTTTGACAGCATGGGCAGATGTGCTTTTGCCGCGGCAACTCTATCTCTATGCAGCAGCCTGTTTCATTTTCATAAACATTTTTTACGATAACATCTTCCAATCCGAGCAGTTTTGAGGTATTATCTTTCATAGAGCATACAGTGTCCTTTCTTGTGGTGTCTCGCAGCTTCATTTTAAAGGATTTTTCTGTTATGCTCTACTCTTATTTTTCCTCACATGCTAAAAGTTGGAGTGCCCAGGTTTACCCGGGTACCCCAACTTTTAGTTTACAACCACAAAAATGTGAAAAATCCGGAGCTGCAAAGCAGCTCCGGATTTTTCATTATTGCCTTATTATATCACCACTTGTTCTCGACCTTCTCAGCGAAGCCGGGGAAGTCGCGCACCTCTATCACCGTTCCGTCGTCCAGCACGGCCTTGCCGGTGAAGCGGCCGAATACCTGATGCTGGTCGGACTTGATGAGCTTGACGTCCGTGCAGGCGGCACGGTCGAGCATCGGGACAAAGTCCATTTCAAAGCGCCCGTCGTCGGAGGTAAACGTCCACGGGGACATGAAGTCCTTTTCATTTCCCGGGATATTGAACTTCACCTGACTGAGCTTGTGCGCCCTGCCGTTATAGAAGAGCATGTTCTCACTCGCGGCGGAGCAGTCTCCAAAACCGTAGCCGATGTTCCAGCCGAA
This sequence comes from Clostridiales bacterium, assembly GCA_003150355.1. Lineage (GTDB taxonomy): Bacteria > Bacillota > Clostridia > Oscillospirales > Oscillospiraceae > Limivicinus. Next base: position 26,614 of record QAMJ01000023.1, read on the forward strand.
CGGCACACCGTCAACGTGATATGAGGCCGAACCCCAGTACCATGTGTTGTGATACGTCCACACCCCGCGCCCCCAGTCGAGCACGGCGAAGCTCTCCGACGGGTCGAAGACGTACTTCACGCCGTTGTAGCTGACCTCGCCCTCGGCACGCATACAGTTTATCTTCTGGTTATAGTAGAAATGGCCGGGCTTATCGAACGGCGTGCAGATGACCATGCTGTCCTCAGGCTCGTCAAACAGCTCGATATGCGCCGTTATCGCCCCGCCGGGGCCAAAGTTATCCATACGCGCGTTGAGCACGCGGCGGCCCGGACCGGCATGCTTAAAGCTGATAAGGTGCTTCTTCCCGCCGTGCGAAACGTCGCCCGCGGCGGAGGTCTCGGGCATACGGAGCTTGCCGAGCGGCATGAAGCTCATGGGACTGTTGGTGATCTCCCAGCCGTTTTCAAAGTCCAGCAGGGAGATGGAGTCAAGCCCCATGTATCCGTTGTCGTCCACGGTAAGGGCGAGAGCAAAGCGGCCGTTGTTGATAAGATAGTAATCCCATTCCTTGATGCGCAGCTTGCCGGCCTTTATATCGGCGCGGCGGTAGACGGGGAGGAGCTTCTTTGCGTAGCCGGGCTGGGTGAGATTTCCGCTGCCGTCGAGCAGCGGGATGCGTTCGGTGATCTCGTGCTGCATTGACTATATCCCTCTCTTCAGTTTTCTTATGTCCTGCCCGACAAAGGGGAGCGCGATGAACTCGCCCGCTATGCGTGAGCATATCTGCGGCGTGTATTTTTTTGCCAGCTCCTCCTCCGAGCAGTTTGTGCTGATTATCATTTTCCGCCCGTTCACGAGACGGGTGTTTATAAGAGTATAGAGCGCGCTGAGCGACATGGGGGTTACCATCTCCGTGCCGAGGTCGTCAAGGATCATCAGATCGCAGCTCTCCATGCGCCGCACGCGCAGCGCGGCGGCCTCGCCGTCCTCGGTATCGCGCCCGAACTTTGCGCGCTCATAGCTCTCGAGCGCGGCGGACGCGCTGTCATAGCATACCGAGAAGCCCTTTTCGGCGACGACGCGGGCGATGCAGGCCGAGAGATAGGTTTTCCCCAAGCCCGTGCCGCCCTGGAACAGCAGGTTCGAGGAGACGTTCGGGAAGCTCTCGGCATATCTGCGGCAGCGCTCGAACACAAGCGTCATTACCTCGCGCGGCGCGGCCTGCACGGCGGGGTCAAAGGACTCCGGATACAGGCGCAGGTCGAACTTTTCAAAGCTCTCGTCACCGTGCTGCATGAGCGTACCGAGCTCCTTCGTAAGCTCCCGGTTATACAGCCGCTCGAGGCATGAGCAGACCCCACCCTCGTATATGCCGGTGTCCTGGCACTTGGGGCAGGAGTAGATCGCGTCAAGGTATTCGGGCTCGTGCCCAAGCTCATTTAAAAGCTCCGCGCGGCGCATCTGGAGCGAAAGGTTCTCATCACGCAGCGCGGCGGTCTTGCTCTTGAGCGCAGGATCGCGCGCTATCGTGAGGCGGACGAGTTCCGCCATCTGCGCGCGCATCTCGCCGTCGATGCGCTGTATCTCCGGGCAGCGGCGATAGACCTCGTCCCTCCGGCGCTGCTGCTCGGAGAGATTGCGCTGCTTTATGTTTTCAAGCTCCGCTCTGGCCTTGGCCAGAAGCTTCCCGTCATAGCGCATATGCGTTTACCTGCCTTTACATTTTGTCGAGTGCCGCGCGCAGCCGGTCAAGGTCAATGGGCTTGTCCTGCTTTGCAGCGGGCTTTACCGCCGATGCGGGCTTACGGCGCGGGTCGTTTGCTTCGATCTCCGCCGGCGTGTGCAGCTTTTTCTCGTGCCATGTCTGGAGAATTTTATTCATGTAGCCCCACTTGAGGGCACCCGTGTTCGTGACCGTGCGGTCGTATGCCAGCTCTATTGCGTCGAGCGTAAAGCCCATGTCGAGCCATGAGCGTATGAAGCGCTGCTCCGATGGGGTAAGTGCGCGCCCGCGGATGCCGAGGGCTTCGCTTATCTTGCCTATATCGCTGCGCCGTTGCTGGCTTTTTTGGATGTATTCCTCTGCCTGCTCAAGCGTGAATATTTCCATATGTACCCATGCGAAAGCCTCTTTTTCTACAAAATTCATAGAAAGGCGCCGTCGCCCCTCACCGCTCGGAGAACAGGAGATGGACACGCAGTAATTGAGCAGCTCGAGCACGACCTCGGGCGGCAGGGCGAGATAATCGTATATGCCGAAGAGCCGCTTGAGGTCAGAGCTGCTGAGCACGTGACCCAGGACTTTCTGCGCCTCGGCGACAATCGCGGCGAAGGCGTCGTCCTCCTTGCTGCGGCGGACGATGTCCTCCGCACGGTATTCCGGCAGCTCCTCCGCGGGCGGGAGCTTGATTTCCTGTTGCCTTTCCGCGCGCGGCAGTTCCGCGGGCGCGGCAGGGGAGGGGACGGAAGCCGTGCCGATGAGCCCCATGCGCAGGAGCTTTTCATGCGCGGCCTCAATTTCGCCCATCGTGCGGCAAAGCTCGCGCGCCGCACCCTCAAGGTCGCTGCCCGTGCGCTGCAGGTATATGTACAGCAGGGCAACGTCCCCGTCATGCGCGGCGATAAGCCTGTCCGCCGACGCCTGAGATATAAGATTTTCCGGTGCGCTCTGCTGCATAGTCTGAAGTCCTCTTAGAAAATAATTTACGGTGCGGCCATATTATAACATTAAAATTATCTTGTCGCAATAGGGGGCTGTGTGCTATAATTACAGTGTATCTTAATGCGGTATTATAAAATTTGCCGTAGGGATACGTCAGAATCATCAGAGGAGCGCAGAGAATGATAGAGCTTCTTTCACCCGCGGGTTCGCCGGAGGCCGTTATCGCCGCCGTGCAGAACGGTGCGGACGCTATATATATGGGGCTTGGCAACTTCAACGCCCGCCGCGGCGCGAAGAACTTCACGGATGAGGAGTTCGAGCGCTCGATGCGCTATTGCCGCATCCGCGGCTGCAAGGTGTATGTCACGCTCAATACCTTGGTCAACGACCGTGAGATCGCGCAGGCTGTGGAGAGCGCGCGCCTTGCATCGCAGCTCGGCGCGGACGGGATCATTATTCAGGATCTCGGCCTTGCCTACGCGATACGTCAGGCGCTGCCGGATATCCCGCTGCACGCAAGCACGCAGATGAGCATCCATAACCTCGCCGGGGTCGAGGCCGCGGCGGAGATGGGCATGACCCGCGCCGTGCTCGCGCGCGAGCTGAGCCTTGAGCAGATAAAGTTCATCACGCAGCACGCATCTATCGAGACGGAGGTCTTTGTCCACGGCGCGCTCTGCTTCTGCCAGTCAGGCCAGTGCTATATGTCCGCGCTCATAGGCCGCCGCAGCGGCAACCGCGGCATGTGCGCCCAGCCCTGCCGCATGCAGTACAGCCTCGGCGGGCGCATGGACGATTACCCCATGTCCCTCAAGGACAACTGCCTTGTCGACAGGCTGCGCGAGCTCGAGGACGCGGGCGTCGCCTGCCTCAAGATCGAGGGCAGGATGAAGCGCCCCGAGTACACCGCGATAGTCACGAAGATATATTCCAAGGCGCTCAAGGAGCACCGCCAGCCCTCGGACGAGGAGATGGAGACGCTTGAAAAGGCCTTCTCCCGTCAGGGCTTCACCCAGGGCTACTTCAACGGTGATAAAAAGGACATGTTCGGCCGCCGCGAGGAACCGGACAAGGACACCGAAAAGCTCTTCACCCTTGCCCGCAAGGGCTATTCCGAGGGGGAGCTGCGCCGCGTTCCCGTGCATTTCTACACCGTGGCCGAAAAGGGGATGCCGGTCAAGGCCATCGCCTTTGACGATGACGGCAACCGTGCCGCGGCTATGGGCGGCGTGCCCGAGAAAGCACGCGGGCAGGGTCTCACCGCCACGTATATTACCGAGCAGATGTTCAAGACCGGAGGCACGCCATATAACTGCGTCGAGAACCGGGCGCAGGCCGACCCAGGGCTGTATCTGCCGGCGTCGGAGATAAACGACCTGCGCCGCAGGCTCGTGTCGGAGCTGTCGGAGCAGCGCGCAAAGCCGCCGATCCGCCGCGTCGGGAAGCTGCCGGAGAAGCCGAAGGGCAAGCTGCCGACAGGCGACCCCGCGATGATATTCCAGGTGCTGACGGAGGAGCAGCTCTCACCGGAGCTTGCCGCGCTCAAGCCCCAATACCTCTATGTTCCCCTCACTCTTATGACGGAGAAGCTCGACCTGCTCCGCCCGTTTGCAGAGCAGGGGACTATACCCGTCGCGGTGCTGCCGCGCGTCATTGCCGACAACGAGGCTGCCGCGGTGTACGATATGCTCAGCCGCATGTTCGACCAGGGCGTGAATGAAGCGCTTGTCGGGAACCTCGGCCATGCGATGCTTGCAAAGAAGGCCGGGATGAAGCTGCGTGGGGACTTCGGACTAAATACGTTCAACGCCCTTTCGATGGAGGTCATCCGTCAGGCGGGCTTCATTTCCGCCACGGCGTCGTTCGAACTGCGCCTGTCGCAGATCAGGGACATGATAAAGCCGCTCGATACCGAGCTTATCATATATGGCCGCATCCCGCTCATGGTGTCCGACCAGTGCATCATCCGCCACAGTGCTGGGCGCTGCAACTGCCAGACTCCGGGGCAGATGGCAGACCGCATGGGTTCTGTGTTCCCGGTCGTGAAAGAGTTCGGCTGCCGCAATGTTATCTATAACGCGCATAAGCTCTACCTTGCGGATAAGGCGGAGGACGTCTACGCCGCGGGCGCATGGGGGCTGCGCATGATGTTCACGACCGAGGGCATGAGAGAGTGCGTCGAGGTCGCAAAGGGCTATATGGGTCTGTCGGATTATAAGCCGAACGTACTCACCAGAGGGCTCTACTACCGCGGAGTCGACTAAAAAGCAATCAGCAAAGAGGAAAAAGAAAATGAGCATTATTCTCGCATCCGGCTCTCCGAGGCGCAAGGAGCTTCTGGAGATGCTGGGCGTAAAGGACATGAAGATCATCCCCGCAAAGGGGGAGGAGGTCGCGCCCGCGGGACTCACCCCGGGTGAGCTTGTGATGGCGCTCGCAGCGCACAAGGGGCGCGAGGTCGCCGGGCACTGCGCGGCGGGGGACGTTCTTATCGCCGCGGATACCATCGTCTGGCACCACGGCAAGGTGTTCGGAAAGCCGCACTCAGAGCAGCAGGCCGCCGAAATGCTCCGTGAGCTCTCCGGCGAAACGCACGAGGTGTATACCGGCGTGTGCGTCATAAAGGACGGGCAGGAGACGCTTGAATATGAAACGAGCCGTGTCCGCTTCCGCGAGCTTTCAGAGCGGGAGATAGCGGCGTACATAGCCACAGGGGAGCCGATGGACAAGGCTGGCGCGTACGGCGCGCAGGGCAAGGCCGCGCTCTTCGTAGAGGGCATAGAGGGCGACTTTTTCAATGTCATGGGTCTGCCGCTGTGCAGGCTCGGTAAAATGCTCAACAGGCAGGGAGTTGGACTTCTTTGAAAGAATACCTGAAGAAAAACGGAATACGTGTCGGCATCATCGTCGGCGCGGTCGTGCTGATAATCGCGCTCGGCGCCGCGGCGCGCGGCGGCAAGATAAGCTTTATGCAGAACGTGTCGGGCATCGTGAAGGCGCCTATGCAGAAGGTTCTGAGCTCCGCCGTCAACTGGTTTGACAGCTTGTACGGCTACCTGTACGATTATGACTCGCTCATGGCGGAGAACGAATCGCTCCGCTCCCAGCTTGCGGATGCGCAGAAGTCCGCGCGCGACGGCATCGCCGCTTCCGAGGAGAACACGCGCCTGCGCAAGCTCCTTGAGCTGCGCGAAAAGCACACGGATTATGAGATGGAGTCGGCCAAGGTCGTGCTCTGGTCGTCGTCAAACTGGTCGTCGTCATTCACGATAAGCAAGGGCGAGAACAGCGGCATCGAGATAGGCGACCCGGTCATAACCGAGTACGGCGCGGTCGTCGGCCAGATCACCGAGCTTGGCACGAACTGGGCAACGGTCAGCACGCTTATCGACGTTGACATGAGCGTCGGCGCATTCGTCGGCGCGGCGGGCAACTCCGGTATGGTCGTCGGCGAATACTCGTTCATGAAGAACAAGACCGCGAAGCTCACGTTCCTTGCTGACGGCGCGCAGATATTCGTCGGGGACGATGTCCTGACCTCGGGCTCCGGCGGCGCGTTCCCCTCCGGGCTCGTGATCGGCACGCTCACAGCCGTGCAGACCGAGGCCGGCGGGCAGATAGAATACGGCATAGTCGAGCCGCAGTGCGATCTGGACTCGATAGTGCAGGTGTTCATTATCAAGAGCTTTGAAGTGGTGGAATAAGAGTTGAAGGATCTTTTTGAAAAGATAAATATACACCGCGTGCTGAGATACGCGCTGTTCATGCTCCTGACGCTGATGGCGCAGAACATGATCCTCAGCCATTTCAGACTGTTCGGCTCGTGCCCCATGGTGCTGCCGGCGGTCGCCGTGGCGGTCGGAATGTTCGAGGGCGCGACGCTCGGCCCGCTGTTTTCGCTCATCATGGGCATATTCGCGGATATGTCCTTTGTGGAACATACGATCTTCTTCGCGCTGGTTCTGCCGGCGCTGTCGTTCGCGGCAGCGTTCGTATCCCAGTTCTTCATAAACCGGCGCTTCTTTGCCTTTATGGGCATCACGCTTACGGCGCTGTTCATCACGGCTGTGCTTCAGATGCTCAAGACCTTGGCGGGCGATACATGGAGCGGGGCGATGCTCTCGACGGTCATTGTCCAGACGCTCTGGTCACTGCCGTTTTCGGCGGTGGCATATTTCCCGCCGGCAAAGTGGATCAAGTAAGGGAAAGGACTTGCAATGCACAACAGACTTGTAAAACCGGGCAGAGTTGCGGGGCTTGTTATCCTCATCCTGCTGCTCCTGACGGTGTATCTGGTGGCGCTTTATAAGCTCCAGATCATAGAGGGCGAGGCAAACTACAACCGCAGCAGCGAGCTTACGAATACCGAGCGTGTAGTGACCGCTGCGCGCGGCAATATCTATGACCGCTACGGCCGTACCCTCGTCAGCAATGAGGAGACCTACAACCTGAAGATAGATACGGACAAGCTCTTTGCAAACGATGACCCGAACTCGGTCATCCTTGAGCTTGTGCACATGGTCCAGGGCTACGGCGATGAATATACCGACGACCTGCCCATAACCATGACCCCGCCGTTCGAGTACGACCCGGACATGACGGCTATCCAGCGCACGATGCTTGATGCGTACTATGTCCGTCAGGAGATAGACCCGAACTCTACGGCGGTCGAGCTGATGAGCTATATGCGCACGAGATATAATATCGACAACAGCTACTCCGCCGAGGAGATGCGCATCATCGCCGGCGTGCGTTACTCGATAAATGTCCGCTACGCCGTCAACACTGCCGACTATATCTTCGTCGAGGACGCGAGCATGAAGCTCATCTCGTCAATCATGGAAAACAAGCTCGTCGGCATCGAGGTCGAGCGTGCATACAGCCGTAAGTACGGCACGGAATACGCCGCGCATATCCTTGGCTACACCGGCCTTATGACGCAGGAGGAGTATGAGAAATACTCTCTGCTGAACTACTCGACCGACGCCATGGTCGGTAAGGACGGCGTCGAGTACGCCTTTGAAAATTACCTCCACGGCAAGGACGGCAAGGTCATCGAGACGCGAAATTCCGCCGGTACGGTGCTCGCAACGGTATACGAGGAGGAGCCGGAGCCCGGCAACCACGTGTACCTGACGATCGACAGCGTCCTGCAGGAGCAGACCGAGCGCATCCTTGCAAACGGCGTGTCCATACTCAAGCAGAACATTGCCCAGAAGCGCGCCGAGGGCACGGCGCGAGGCGACTATAACGTCGACCTCAAGGACGAGATCACCGGCGCTGCCGCCGTGGTCGTGAACGTCAAGACCGGCGAGCCGCTTGCGATGGCGAGCTGGCCGACCTACAATGTCGCGACGATACTGGAGGACTATCAGGAGCTGCTCGAAGCGGAGAATGCCCCGCTCTTTAACCGCACGCTGATGGGCACCTACGCCCCCGGTTCTACTTTCAAACCCTGCACGGCAATAGCCGCGCTCACAATGGGCATAGTAAATACTGAGGACAAAATAAAGTGCGAGGGCGTCTACACAAGGTACGCTGCCGAAGGCTACGCGCCTGAGTGCTGGATCTGGAACTCGACGAAGGATCACCTGACCCACCCCGAGGAAAACGTCACGACCGCTATCCGCGACTCGTGCAACTACTATTTCTACTCCATCGGCAACTACCTCGGCGTCGACGACCTCGGCAAGTTTGCTGCGAACTTCGGTCTCGGCGAATATTCGGGCATTGAGCTTGTTGAAGCCAAGGGCAATATGTCCAATCAGGCAAACCACATGGACTATGCCGGTACCGAGTGGCGAATAGGCGATACCCTGCAGGCCGCTATCGGCCAGTCCGACAGCGTTTTTACACCGATACAGATGGCCGAATACTGCGCGACGGTCGCAAACTCCGGTACGCGCTATTCCGCGTCCATCCTCAAATCCATCAGAAACTATGATTACAGCGAAAAGCTCTATGACCGCGAGCCCACTGTTATGAGCACTGTCGAGTCCGCCGAGTATAACTGGGCGGCGGTGCACGAGGGCATGTGGCAGGTGCTTAACGACTATATAAACGAGAAGAATGTCAACGTCTGGGTCGACTGCCAGTGGCGCGTCGCCGGCAAGACCGGTACCGCACAGAAGGGCGAAGGCATCCAGAACGACGGTATCTTCATGTGCTATGCCCCGTATAAAGATCCAGAGGTCGCGATATTCGTCGTCGTCGAGCGCGGCGGCGCCGGTGCTGACGTGCAGTTCATCGCGCGCCACATCATGGACGCCTACATCACCATAATGGGCTACAGCGACACCTCCGAGACGGAAATGACGCTTCTTAAATAAAGCTATTGAAGTTTCGGGAATTTGTGTATATAATTATTGACCGAAGACATGTAACTACAAGGAAACGGAGAAGAGTATGAATATTGCATTGATGGCGCATGACAGAAAGAAAGAGCTTATGGTGCAGTTCTGCATTGCCTACTGCGGCATTTTGGCGGAGCACTCGCTTTGCGCGACCCATGTCACGGGCAAGCTTGTTTCGGAGGCGACCGGCCTTCCGATAACGCTTTACCTCCACGCGGATCAGGGCGGCGCGCAGCAGATCGGCGCGCGCATATCCTTCAATGAGATCGACCTTGTGCTCTTCTTCTGCGACCCTGCAAACCCCAAGGGCTTTGACGATATCAACAAGATAGAGCGCCTGTGCGACCAGTACCAGATCCCCTTTGCGACCAACGCCGCGACGGCGGAGGTGCTCGTTCAGGGCCTGCGCCGCGGCGACCTTGACTGGCGCAACATCGTCAACCCCCAGAAGAGATAAGCCGCACGGCAGCTATACAGCGCGTTTTTATTCCGAAGCCGTCTGCATGAACGGCTTCGGAATTCATGCGTATATTGAAAGGATGCACATATATGGCAAAGGTATCACCGCGCACGCTTTCCGGCTTTATGGAGCTGCTGCCGGAGCAGCAGATGAAGATGGAGCGCATGATGGAGATCCTCCGTCAGAGCTATTCCGTCTATGGCTTCACGCCGCTTGACACACCAGTAATCGAATCTGCCGAGGTGCTGCTCGCCAAGGGCGGCGGCGAGACCGAGAAGCAGATATACCGCTTTATGAAAGGCGAGAGCGACCTTGCCCTGCGCTTTGACCTCACCGTCCCGCTGGCAAAATACGTCGCCGGGCACTACGGCGAGCTGACCTTCCCGTTCCGCCGCTATCAGATCGGCAAGGTCTACCGCGGCGAGCGCGCCCAGCGCGGCCGCTTCCGCGAGTTTTATCAGGCCGATATCGACGTGATAGGCGACGGCAAGCTTGACATCATAAACGAGGCGGAGATCCCCGCTATTATCTATAACACTTTCTCAAAGCTCGGCATAACGAAGTTCAAAATAAAGGTCAACAACCGCAAAATCCTCAACGGCTTCTATGCCATGAACGGCATGAGCGAGCGCGCCGGGGACATTATGCGCACTGTCGACAAGCTCGATAAGATCGGCGCGGAGAAAGTGCGCCAGCTCCTCATTGACGATGTCAAAATGCTCCCCTGCAAGGCTGAGAACGTGCTTGACTTCATGGCCATCTGCGGCAGCAATGATGAGGTCATCGCAGCGCTCGAGCGCTACCGCGGCATGGACGCGACCTTTGACCAGGGGCTCGACGAGCTCAAGACCGTCACGGGCTATCTCGCGGCCTTCGGCGTTCCGGCGGAGAACTTCGCCGTCGACCTCACTATCGCGCGCGGTCTGGATTATTACACCGGCACGGTCTATGAGACCGAAATGACCGAGCACCCGGAGATAGGCTCCGTCTGCTCCGGCGGCAGGTACGATAACCTCGCCGAGTATTATACCGATAAGCAGCTGCCCGGCGTCGGCATCTCGATAGGGCTGACAAGGCTGTTCTATGTGCTCAATGAGCAGGGGCTGCTGTCAGATGAGATCGTCACCGCACCGTGCGATGCGCTCGTTATCCCCATGACCGAGGACGCGGGCTTCGCCATCTCCGCCGCGACGGCTCTGCGCGCCGGCGGCGTGCGCACCCAGCTCTACGGCGAAAAGAAAAAGTTCAAGGCCAAGATGAGCTATGCCGATAAGCTGAAAGTGCCGTTTGTCGTGCTTGTGGGCGAGGACGAGATAAACGAGGGCGTCCTGTCCGTCAAGAATATGCAGACCGGCGAGCAGGTCAAGCTCAGCCCGGCGGCCGCGGCGGAGCACATCGCTGCCGTCATAAAAGAAAGAAACAGCGGCGCTGTTATAAAAGAGTAAGCAGCTGTTTATAGATAGGAGAAAAGAGTATGACACAATCCCGTACACATACCTGCAATGAGCTCCGCATCGAGAACGTGGGGCAGAAGGTCAAAATAGTCGGCTGGATGGAGAACGTCCGCGAGGTCGGCAGCAATTTTGCGTTCGTCGTCGTGCGCGACTTCTACGGCACGACTCAGGTCGTCATTGAGGACGAGGCCATGATGGCCATCGTCAAGGGCATCAATAAGGAGTCCACTATCTCTGTCGAGGGCACCGTGCGCGAGCGCGCCAGCAAGAACCCCAAGCTCCCGACCGGCGATATCGAGGTCGTCCCCGAGAAGATTGAGGTCCTCGGCAAGTGCCGCTATAACGAGCTGCCCTTTGAAATAAACCGCAGCCGCGAGGCTGATGAGACCCAGCGCCTCAAGTACCGCTATCTCGACCTCAGAAACCCCGCTGTCAAGAAGAACATCATTCTCCGCTGCAATGTCGTCGCGGCTCTGCGTCAGGCGATGACCGAGCACGGCTTCCTTGAGATCACCACGCCTATACTCACCGCCTCCTCTCCCGAGGGCGCGCGTGACTATCTTGTCCCCGCGAGAAAGCACCCCGGAAAGTTCTATGCTCTGCCGCAGGCTCCGCAGCAGTTCAAGCAGCTGCTTATGACCTCCGGCTTTGACCGTTATTTCCAGATCGCCCCCTGCTTCCGCGATGAGGATGCCCGCGGCGACCGTTCCCCCGGAGAGTTCTATCAGCTCGATATGGAGATGGCCTTCGCCACTCAGGAGGATGTTTTCGCTGTCCTTGAGGACGTGCTGCCTCCGATTTTTGCAAAGTACGGCACTTATGATATTGCTTCCAAGGCTCCGTTCACCCGCATCCCCTATCTTGAGGCAATGGAGAAGTACGGCTCCGATAAGCCCGACCTGCGTATTGACCTTGTCGTGCAGGACATTACCGCGCTCGTGCAGGGCACGGAGTTTGCGCCCTTTGCACCGGGCAATGTCATAAAGGCCGTCGCCGTCTCCGGCTGCGAGATGACCAGAAAGCAGATAGACAAGCTCTGCGCCGATGTTGAGGTGCAGGCCGGCAACAAGCCCTATTGGTTCAAGGTCGAGGAAAACGGCGAGTTCGTCGGCGGCATCAGCAAGTTCCTCAATGACCGCAGGGACAGCATCACCGAGGCGCTCGGCCTGAAGCCGGGTTATCTCGTCGCCGTCGCGGCAGGGAAGAAGGACGCCGCACAGAAGACCGCAGGCGTCATGCGCAAGATGCTCGGCGCGGCAGTCCCCGGCCACATGGACAAGGAGCGCTACGAGTTTTGCTGGATCGTCGACTTCCCGATGTACGAGATCGGCGAGGAGTCCGGCGAGCCTGAGTTCTGCCATAACCCGTTCTCCATGCCCTCCGGTGGGCTGGATGTGCTGCTCAAGGCAGAGCGCGGCGAGATAGACCCGCTCACCATCACCGCAGACCAGTACGACCTTGTCTGCAACGGTGTTGAGCTCTCCTCCGGTGCAGTCCGCAACCACGATCCCGAGATAATGATAAAGGCCTTTGAGATGGTGCGTCTCGGCGAAGAGGACGTCAAGAAGAAGTTTCCCGCTATGTACAACGCCTTCTGCTACGGCGCTCCCCCTCATGCCGGTATTGCCCCGGGCGTCGACCGCATGGTCATGCTCCTCTCCGGAGAGGAGAGCATCCGCGAGGTCATCGCTTTCCCGATGAACAAGAACGCGCAGGACGTCATGATGGGCGCGCCCTCCACGGTCGAGCAGAAGCAGCTTGACGAGCTGCACATTGCCACCGTCGGCGAACTGGAAGAGTAAATAACAGTATAAATACGGCGGAGCGCCTTAGGAGAATATCCGGGGCACTCCGCCGTGTCGTTTATCCGTGAGCAGCAGGGGAGGATGGAGTATGTTTTCGAGCATCAACAGCTTCGGCGTCAGCGGCATCGGCGGCTACGGCGTCGAGGTCGAGGTATACATATCGAACGGGCTTCCGGGCTTTGACATCGTCGGTCTTCCGGATGCCGCCGTCAAGGAGGCGCGCGAGCGTGTGCGCGCTGCGATAAAGAATAACGGCTTCCGCTTCCCGGTCAGCAGGCTCACGGTGAACCTCGCGCCAGCGGATAAAAAGAAAGCCGGGACGGTCTATGACCTGCCGATACTCGTCGGCATCCTTGCCGCCTCTGGGGACATTGACGCGCCCGGGAGCGACACGGCCTTTATCGGCGAGCTGTCCCTGCTCGGTGAGCTGCGCCCGGTTCAGGGTGCGCTGCCGATGGCGCTTGCCGCGGCACGCGAGGGTGTGCGTGAGCTGTTTGTCCCTGCCGAGAACGCGGACGAAGCCGCCTTTGCCGAGGATATAACCGTATACCCTGTGAAGAACGTGCGCGAGCTGCTGCGCCATCTGCGCGGCGAGGAGAAGATAGAGCCCGCGCAGCCGCCGAGACCCGGGGAGGACGTGCGTCCGCTGCCGGATTTTGCCGACGTCAAAGGGCAGGAGAACGTCAAGCGCGCCTTTGAGATCGCCGCCGCGGGCGGGCACAATATCCTCATCGTCGGCCCGCCGGGCGCGGGCAAGTCAATGATGGCAAAGCGCCTGCCGGGCATACTACCTGAAATGAGCCGGGATGAGATGATCCAGTGTACCGAGATCCACTCCGTCGCGGGGCTCACCGGGCGTGAGCATCCGATAATCGCGCAGCGCCCGTTCCGCGCGCCGCACCATACGGTGTCGGCTATCGGCCTTGCCGGTGGCGGCAGCTTCCCGCGCCCCGGCGAGATAAGCCTTGCGCACAACGGCGTGCTGTTTCTTGATGAGCTGCCGGAGTTTCGCAGCGACGTGCTCGAGGTGCTGCGCCAGCCGCTTGAGGACGGGGAAGTGACGGTCTCGCGCGTTTCGGGCTCGGTGACGTTTCCCAGCCGCTTCATGCTCGTGTGCGCGATGAACCCGTGCAAATGCGGCTGGTACGGGCATCCGTCCGGGCGCTGCCGCTGCTCGGAGAAGGACGTCCGCCGCTATCATTCAAAGATATCAGGGCCGCTGCTCGACAGGATAGATATCATCGTCGAGGTGCCCGCGCTGGAATATGACGAGCTGCGCAGCCGCACACCGGCCGAGAGCTCCGCCGAGATAAAAAAGCGCGTCGACGCGGCTCGGGAGCGCCAGCATGCTCGCTTTGCCGGTGACGGCAGCATGTGCAACGCACGCATCGGCAGCGCCGGCCTGCGTGAGTTCTGCGCGCTCAATGCCGAGTGCGAGGAGCTTATGAAGGCGGCGTTCAGTGCGATGAATCTCTCCGGACGCAGCTATGACAGAATACTGCGTGTCGCGCGCACGATAGCTGATCTTGCGGGTGAGGAGAATATCGCGCCCGAGCATATCGCCGAGGCGATACAGTACCGCACCTACGACCCGACCGGCGGGGTATAATACGGCAGAGTATAACAGAGCCTGCATCCGCGTTTGCGCGGACGCAGGCTCTGTCAAATTCTAAGCCAATGGGACGATGATAAGCTCGCTGTCCTCCAGCGTCCGTGCCCAGGGGGAGTTCTCCGCGAAGATCAGCGCGTCTACCTCGTTCGGCTCAAGGATGCGGTTTGATGAGTAGTCCATCTCAAGGATAAGTGCGTCGATGTCCGTATAGCCCACCTCCGTGGGCGGACCAAAGATGCCGGTCAAAGCGGTGCCGTCTCTGAGGCGGACACCCGTAAGCTGCCAGTCAAAATCGTCCAGAGTTTCGTAGCCCACCCACAGCTTGTCTAACTTTAGGCTGACCTTTGCGGAGACGGGACTGATCTCCGCCGAGAGAAGCCGCAGCCCGGTGTCTCCGATGGGCGCATCCAGGCGGACAGTCAAACGGTCACTATTGCTGCGCGGCGTCCATGTGAGCACCCACGGTCCCTCCACAAGCGGCTGATACGGTCCGCCCTTGCCGCTGACGCCAAGGCTCTCTATGGTTATGCTGATCTCCCTGCCGGAGAGAGTGCCCAACTTGTCCCCGGCGCGTGCCCAGAAGTCGTATTCAATGGAGCCGTCGGCGGCAATGATATGCGCGCAGTCATCCGCGCCGCGCTCTTCCACAAAGCTTCCGCCTGAGGCGGGCGCGCTTTCTCCGTCAAAGGTTGGGAAGCCGCCCCAGATCGCGGCGTTGAGCTCCTGCGCGCGGTCGAGCTTCCAGCCCTCGATGCGCAGGGCAATCTCGGCGGTGTCGCCGTCAATGACTGTCTGCTCCACCGATATGGTCACACCGTTGGCTGTCGCGCTGACAGTCTGGGAGGTATCGGACAGGCCGCTTTCCTCGGCGCGCTGCTTCTCGGTGCCTGTGGCAGGAAGCTTCCGCTCCATGCCACGTGACCAATGTACATAGACCGCATACGCGGCAATGCCAAGAGACAGGACCAGCGCCGCCGCCAAGGCAAAGGCGATGATACGCTTTCTGACGGAGAAACGCTTTTGCTCTCCGACCCGGTAGCCAAGCATTGCACGGGCGCTTTCTATATAGGCGTCGGGTACATCGTTCATCGCAAGCAGCGCTTTTTCACAGTTCAGCATAACCCATCCTCCTTTAGCTGCTTCAATAGCCTGCATCTTGTCCGGTGCAGCATGGACTTGACCTTGCTCTCGGTGAAGCCGCTTTTCCAGGCAATTTCAGAGATCGAGGCGGCGTACCAGTACCGGCTGAGAAATATGTCTCTCTCGGTCTTGCCCAAGCTCTCAAGCATGTTCCGTATCGCCGCGTTCAGCTCGCGCACAGCGATCTCCTTTTCGACATCGGCTCCGGGATCCAGCGTCTCCGCAAGCTCGTCCAGCACTGCCGGAATCTCCCTGCCGCCGCGCTTGAGGCTGTTGCCGTCGCGCAGCCGGTTCAGGGAAAGCCACCTTGTAAGCTTTGCAAGGTACGGCGCAAGATACGTCGGACGGTGGGTCGGCATGGAGTTCCAAGCCGACAGATATGTATCATTGACACACTCGTCCGCATCCTCGGCGTTTGCCAGAATGTTGTATGAGATCGTGCGGCAGTATGCCCCATATTTTGCCGCGGTTTGGGATATTGCGTCCTCAGAGCGCGCCCAATAAAGGCTGACGATTGCAGCATCGTCCATCTAATGTTCCTCCTCATTTTTATTTGTCTATACTAATAGAAACGGTTTGGACGAAAAGGTTGCAGAACTTATTATGAGGGAAAAGGAGAAAATATTCAATTTGATTCTGTTCTCGATGAGTTAAGTTTTGCAAAAAAGGCAAAATGCCCGCCTTGTAAAGCGGGCATTTCAAAATTTTGAAATCTGGCATTCAACGTTTAATCAGATAAGGTACAATAAGTTGCGCAAAAAGAAGAAGGGATAAGAGAAGACATAGTTTTCAGACTCCGGTAGAATGAAGTTGCGAGACAAACATTCGAAAGGAGACAGCGACATGCCATCGAAACACTGTTATTTTGTAGACAAGGCGGCAGCTGCTTGCGCCGCTCCCGCTTTAAATTTATTTTGCTCTATTTGCACCACAATTCAGCGTTTACACAGAATTTGGGGTTGACCCGGAAAAATTATACTTTTAAACCATGATTGATGTTCGTTTGGACAACGATGGATTGACGGATGACAAAATTTTTTATTAGCCGCCGCAACGGCGTAGTTTGCATATGAGACGCCTTTTGAAGCCTGTAAGAACCATGCCTCGGCACGATTCTTATAGGCTTCAAAAGCTTTCCTGGAATTATAGATTTTCAAGGAAAACTGTCGGTGCTATTTCTTCCTGCTCGTTTTGCTGCACATAATAACCCCCCGGAAGTTCCCATATTTAGGGAGCTTCCAGAGGCTTCCGTCTGCTTTACGACCGGGCAAGGCCTGCGATGCTGCCGATGATGTTGTCGTTTATCCGCCCTGTCAGCGCTCTGTTGTAGTTGCAGATGAATGTCCCGGCAATGAGTATCATCATCGCCTCCGCCTCGCTTTTTCCGACCTCCTCGCCGTAGATCGAGACAAGGCACCTTTCCATTACCTCGCGCCACTCTCGGAACTCATCGCAGATCATCCGCCCTATCTCGTCATTATAGTGACCGAGGACATAGGTCTGCGTTGTGGCGTTCGGGCGCAGCTCGCCCTCAGGCGCGTCGGCGACGTATTTCATAAAGGCGTTCATGTACGCAAGGTTGGACTCATAGTCCTTTCTGCTGTGAGCCTTGAACCATTCCATGCAGTGCTTAGACATGTACTCGCGCGTGTACTTTACGTAGCTGAGGATGAGCGCGTCCTTGCTCTCAAAGTAATTGAGGAGCTTGGGGTGCGACATACCCGCCTCCGCGGCGATGTCACGGAGCGTCACCTTATCTATAGGCTTCTTTTCAATGCAGCGCTGGAAAGCCAGAAGGATATCCATGCGCACTTTTTCTTTGTCAACAATAATAGGCATGGCTGAAGTTTATCATATTCTTACCGCTTGGTCAACAAAAACTCTTGACATAGCTCTTTGACAGTGATAATTTATTAATTACCAATTGGTCAATAATAAAAATTCTGGAGGGGATTTCTATGTCGGAAGCTCAGCAGAAAACAGTCAAGCTGCTGGATACCAAGCTTGACGCAAAAACCATCAAGACCATCACCGTCTGCGCAATAGTTATGGTGATCGCCGTGCTCATCCATGACGGGGATCATATCCGTCAGGCGCTCAATTGGGGGTACTCTATCCCTATCTCGCTGTGGGTGCTGAACCTTACGGTGTACGTTCTGCCTGTCGTCACGCTGTTCCTCGCGCGCAGTGGAAGACTTTCCGCCACGCTGGTCGGCGCGGTCGCGGGCGTGTTCACTACGGCGTCGTTCCTCATAATCCATCTCTGCGGCTCGTTCTCGGGCAACTGGGGCGTGTGGAACTTCTCGTACTTCGACCTTATAAAGGGCGTTACATATAACGGCGTGTTCTATCAGGGGATAGACTGGCTCAGCTGGGTGCTCCTGTTCCATATCCCGGTCTGCTGCCTGCCGTGCTCGTGGGTCTGCTTCAAGGAATACCGCCGTATCAAAAATGCAGCAGAATAATATCAGCCTGTCATGCCCCTCCTGCGGGGACGCCGAGAGCGAGCTTGGCGGCAGGCTGAAGCTCTTAAGGACGCTTTGCATAAGCGTCCTTTTGACAATGCCGCTGTTCTGGAACCTGCGCCCCGCGATCCAACTCACCATAGCCACCGTCATCCAGTTCTGGCCGGGGCAGTATTTCTATAAAGGTGCGTGGACTGCGCTCAAGCAGAAGGTGCTCGGCATGGATCTTTTAGTTGCCTTGTCGACGACGGTCATCTATATCCACAGCGCCTGTACCGCTCTGACGGTGCACCAGAATGTGAAGCTGTATTTCCTCTCCGAGGGCGTCTTGCTGTCGCTGATCCTCTTCGGCAAATACATGGAGAGCACCTCGCGCTATGAAGCGTCCGAGGCCATAAGAAAGCTTATCCGCCTCCAGCCCGAGACGGCGAACGTCCTCCGCAGTGATACCGTGCAGACAGTCGGCATCGAGGAACTCAAGCCCGAGGATATCCTACTCATCCGCGGCGGCGAGCGCGTCCCCATTGACGGCGCAGTTATAGACGGGACGTGCCAAGCGGATGAATCCATGCTCACCGGCGAGAGCGCGCTTGTGTCAAAATCCGCCGGCAGCAGAATGTACTGCGGGACTCTATGCCGCGAGGGGAGCGTGCAGCTCTCCTGCAAGGACATTTCCGGAAAGCCCATGCTCCAGCAGATAATCGACATCGTCAGCGCGGCGCAGAACGAGAAAGCGCCCGTCGCGAGACTTGCCGATAAGATAGCCACGGTGTTCGTGCCGGTCGTGATCTTGGTCTCTGCTGGGGTGTTTTGCCTGCGGTATTTTGTGCTCGACGCCGGTAACCTCGCCTCAGCCGTGAACTGTGTCTGCGCGACGCTTGTCATAGCCTGTCCCTGCGCTCTCGGCCTTGCGACGCCTACCTCTATCATGACAGGCTCTGGCCGTGCAGCAGAGCTTGGCGTGCTGTTCCGCGGCGGCGAGCAGTTAGAGACGGCGTATAAGACCGATACCGTGGTCTTTGACAAGACCGGCACACTGACACTCGGCCTTACGGAAGGCGGGGAGAAGCTGCGTGACGGGGCCGCCGCGGCGGTCGCGGAGCTTAAAAGTCGCGGCATGGAGCTGTGGATGATAAGCGGCGATAAGCGTGACAAGGCAGAGCGGATCGCGGGACTTCTCGGCATAGATAATGTATTGTGCGAGGTCAAGCCATCGGATAAGTCCGACGCTGTCAGGGCGCTTCAGGCGAAGGGAAAGCGCGTCTGCTTCGTGGGCGACGGCATCAACGATTCTCCCGCTCTGGCCTGTGCCGATATCGGCGTTGCCCTCGGCTGCGGCACGGATATTGCTATCTCCGCCGCCGATGTGATGATCGTCGGCAGCGGCATCGACAGCGTGAAAACGGTGTTCGACATTTCCGCTGCGACCATGCGGAACGTGCGGCAGAACCTTATCTGGGCGGTCGTCTATAACGTTATATGCATTCCGCTTGCTGCGGCCGGGATAATCAACCCGTCCATCGCGGCGGCAGCGATGGCGCTCAGCTCAAACGGCGTTCTGCTCAACGCCCTGAGGTTAAAGAACTATGGTAAATGAAAGCTTTGTCACTAAGGTCGACGGGATGATTTGCCCCCAATGTGAGGACGAGATAGCCCACCGGCTCCTGCACACGCGCGGCGTGATCAGCTGCGAAGCGAGCTACCGAAGAAGTCAGGTGACTGCGGTCTACGATCCGGATATCATATCTCCCGATGAGATAGCGCGCATACTCGCGGACACGGGCTATCCCGTCGGCAGGGGCAGCAGCGGCGCGCGGTCGGATACGATAGCCCTCGCTGCGATCATCTGCCTGTACTTTATGATCCCCGCAGTTACGGGGCTTGTGAAAGTCCCGGCGGCGGAGAGCGGAGCGGGGGTTGGCGCGCTCTTCATTATAGGCGTGCTGACCGGCGTCCACTGCATCGGGATGTGCGGCGGGATAATGCTCTCCCAGCGCAGCGCCCTGCTGTATAACGGCGGGCGGCTCGTGAGCTACACCCTCATGGGTGCGCTGTTCGGCGCGATAGGCAGAATGTTCAGCTATGACGCGGAGCTTAAAAGCATGCTCTTCACCGTCTGCGGACTGCTCGTCGCGCTCATCGGCCTTAGAATGTGGGGCGTCCCGATACTGCGTCAATTGAGCCCCGTACCCGCAAAGCCCTGCCGCTTCAAGGGCAAGGCGCTTGCGGTAGGGCTCCTGACCGGGCTCATGCCCTGCGGTGCGCTGAGCTCCATGTGGATGTTCGCGGCCTCGTCCGGTTCATGGAAGAGCGGTGCCGCCGCAATGCTCGCCTTCGGCTTGGGCACCTGCGTGTTCATGCTGGCTTTCGGCCTCTTCGGCGTGTTCATTCCGAAAAAGTACAACAAGTATCTTGTGAAATGCAGCACAGTCCTGATCGTCACCTTGGGCTTGATTCTTATGACTAAGGGTATTAAAATACTATTATAACAGTGCGAAAGGAGCGGGAGGAGTGAGCGGCAATATCGTTATCCGTACCCTGCGCTGCGGCACTATGCGCGTGCTCCCGCGTGAAAGATACATTGCGGACAGGGGACTGCTCCGGGAGCGCGTCGAGCTTCCGGTAAACGCCTATCTTATTGAGCACCCGAAGCACGGGCGCATCCTGCTCGATACCGGCTGGTCGTCGGACTGCCGGGAGTTGCTGCCGCCGCGGCTGCTGAAATTCTATGAGCCGAAGATCGGCAAGGGCGAGACCGCTGCCGAGCAGCTTGAGGACATGGGGCTGCGCCCGGAGGACATTGACCTTGTACTACTGTCGCATCTGGATGTCGACCATACCTGTGCGCTGAAAGACTTTGCCGGGCGCGCGGGGCGCATCGCGTGCTCCGAGCTTGAGTATTTCTACTCCTGCCGCATGGTCTATAAAATGCGTCAGGTCTGGGACACATGGATGCCCTATGCTGACGATATAGAGCGCATCCATTACCGCGCGAGCGTTCTCGGCCCGGTGGGGCGGGGATTTGATTTGTTCGGCGATGAGAGCGTCCTGTGCATCTACACCCCCGGCCATACCGACGGGATATTCACAACGCTTGTAACGCGCGAGCCGACCAACCGCTTCAAGGCTGTCGGCACAGGCATATACTGGGGCGATTATGCCGTCCTTGCCTCGGATGTCGCCTTCTGCGAAGATAACTTGCGCGATTCGGTCATTCCCGGCTACGGCTTTGACCGCTGCCTGCAGGCAAAATCGCTGGAGTTTTTGCAGACTCTGCGGCGCGACTCCAAGTGCAGGGCGATGCTGTTCTCGCACGACCCCGCGTCCCCTGCAAGTGTCGAGCTGTGATATCGGGAGGTGTTCGATATGCGGAAAAGACTTGCCGTTCAAGGCATCGTGAAGCTCCTCAGCGGAGCGCTGACCATGGGGCTGTTCCTTTTCCTGCCAGCGGGGACGCTTGATTATCCCGGCGCATGGCGGCTGCTCTGCGTGTTCTTCATCCCGGCCTTTGTCCTCGGCCTTGTCTTGCTTATCGCGAAGCCCGGACTGCTCGCAAAGCGCCTGAGAACAAGAGAGGCGGAGCCAGAGCAGCGGCGTATCCTCATGCTCTCGTCGCTCATTTTTGCCGCAAGCTTCCTGCTGTGCGCGCTTGACTTCCGCTTCGGCTGGTCGGCAGTTCCCGCATGGCTGAGTACAACCGCCTGCGCCGTGTTCCTTTTAGCGTATGTCGGCTTCGCGGAGCTTCTGCACGAGAACGAATATCTCTCCCGCAGCGTTGAGCTTCAGGCCGGGCAAAAGGTCGTGAGCACGGGGATGTACGGCATAGTCCGCCACCCAATGTATGCCGTGATCATCTGGCTCTTCCTCTCAATGCCGCTTATTCTTGGCTCGTATATCGGCCTGATACCGCTGGCGTTTATACCTTATGTCTTAGTGAAGCGGCTTCTCAATGAAGAGAAGCTGCTTCGCGGCGGACTTGACGGCTACGATGAATATATGCAAAAAGTCCGTTACCGTCTTATCCCGTTCGTGTGGTGACAAAAAGCTCCGCAGTCATTGACCGCGGAGCTTTTGCTGTCTGCATTATTTCAATTTGACATTTATAAAGACCGGGTTGTGGTCGGAGCTTCCGAAGTCGAGACCGAGCGTCTGCACGTTTGTAAGCTCCACATTCGGAGAGAGGATGAAGCCGTCTATGACATAGTGCTGCGTGTTCTCGTCGTCCTTGTCGTAGGGCTGGTTGAGCAGGCGGCAGCTCGGCGAGTCAAGATCGTAGGCGAGCGTCCAGCCGTCGGGCAGCAGGTTCTCGTCGAGCACTCCCGGCGCCCACAGCTCCGGATCGATTATCGGGTAAATGTCAAGGCTTCCGGGGAAGACCTGATTGAAGTCCCCGCCCGCGATGACGTAGTTGCCCTTTTCGTACTCGCTCGTTATGAAGTCGCGCAGCTGATTTGTCTGGGCTATCTTGCCCTCGCCGTCGTCATATGCCTCAAGATGGAGATTCACGAGCACGAGCTGCTTGTCGCTGCCGCCTATCGGCAGATAGCTTACGAGCAGGCAGCGCTTGAGGTTTGCCGTGCTGACCGGCCACTTGAACGGACTCGGCAGGGAAATGCGCTCGGCGCTGTCGATCTTATAATCCGTTGTTGTGAACAGGCCGCTGTGTACGCTGCCGATCGGCGGCAGGGGATAGGGCACGAATCCGCAGGAATAGTTGAGTGCGTGGACGCTCTGCGAGCGGGCGAGAACGGCGCTTTCGTCGATATGATAGGTGCGTGTCGAATCGACATCGATCTCCTGAAGCATGATGAGGTCGGGCCACATATCGTCAAGCACGTCCTCAACGCCGCCGAGGTATTCCAAAACCTGCTCCTTATCGGCGGACTGCACGCCTGTGCCGCCGTCCATGAAGAAGTCGGAGTCCTCACCGAGCCCGGCATAGCCGATGTTCCAGCTCATGATGCTGAGTTCCCTGTCAGACGGGATGAGCGAGCCTTCTTCGGATGACACAACGTCGAGCTCCGTTACCGGATCGGGGCGGTACTCGGTTATCGTGAGCCACGCGAACAGCAGCACGACTGCCGCCAGCAGCACGGCCAGCACTATCAGCAGAATTTTCCAGAACTTTTTCATATGGAGAACCTCCGTGTAAGTTGATGGTATCTTATTTTAACATTTAATCGCGGACGCTTCAAGAGATACGCGGCCGGTTTTGTCCGGTTATATCCAAAGTTCCAAAAAATAAGCGCCGTTTTATGGGACATTTACCGAGTTGCCACGGACAGCATAGTGGTGTAAAATCATTAGGAAAACAAAAAACGGAGGCAAAGCCATGTACGATAACATAAGGCAGCAGGACCCCGCGGTCTACGACGCAATGATGCGCGAGCTCCAGCGCCAGAGAGACCATATAGAGCTTATCGCATCGGAGAACTTTGTTTCTCCCGCCGTGATGGAGGCCATGGGCAGCCATCTTACGAATAAATATGCCGAGGGCTACCCCGGTGCGCGCTACTACGGAGGCTGCCAGTATGTCGATGAGGTCGAGAACCTTGCGCGCGACAGGGCGGTGCAGCTCTTCGGCGCGGAGCATGCGAATGTCCAGCCGCACTCCGGTTCACAGGCGAATGTTGCGGTGTATCTCGCTCTCCTCAAGCCGGGTGATACCATCCTCGGCATGGATCTGAGCCACGGCGGTCACCTGACCCACGGCTCCAAGGCGTCCATTTCCGGGAAATACTTCAACGCCTGCTTCTATGGCGTCGACCCCGAGACCGAGACTATCGATTACGATAAGGTCCGGCAGCGCGCCGAGGAGTGCCGCCCGAAGCTCATCATCGCCGGGGCGAGCGCGTACCCGAGGTTCATAGATTTTAAACGCATGCGCGAGATCGCGGACTCTGTCGGGGCGTATCTTATGGTCGACATGGCGCACATCGCCGGACTTGTCGCAGCAGGGGAGCATCCGAGTCCTGTTCCCTATGCCCACGTCGTCACGACGACTACGCATAAGACCCTGCGCGGGCCGCGCGGCGCGCTCATCCTCTGCAAGGAGGAGCTTAAAAAGAAGATAGACAGCGCTGTTTTCCCCGGCACTCAGGGCGGCCCCCTGATGCATATCATCGCTGCAAAGGCCGTATGCTTCGGCGAAGCACTGAAACCCGAGTTCAAGGCCTACCAGCACCAGACAGTTCTCAATGCTGCGGCGCTCGCAAAGGCGCTGTCGGAGCAGGGGCTGCGCCTTGTCTCCGGCGGCACGGATAATCACCTTATGCTCGTCGACGTGATGAGCAAGGGCCGTACCGGCATGGAGGTGCAGGAGCTGCTCGACATGGCGAACATCACCGCGAATAAGAACACCATACCTTTTGACACCCAGTCCGTGAAGCTCACGAGCGGCATGCGCTTCGGCACGCCCGCGGTCACGACCCGCGGCATGAAAGAGCCTGAGATGGCACAGATCGCGCAGATGATCGCCCGGCTCATCGACGAGGGAGAGGGCGCCGTCGCGCAGGTGAAGGAGCAGACGATAGAGCTCTGCCGCACATTTCCTCTGTATCCGGGAATAAAGTAAATATAAGCCAACATACCCGATGCAGACTGAGTATCTGCAAATAGCGCCCGACGTTTGCACGTCGGGCGCTCGCTATATCGGTTTTAGAATGTCATCTTTGCCTTGGTGCAACCGGCAATTTATCATGATATCCAGCGCGCAAGCACCAGCAGCACAGCTAAAAGCCCGAGGTTCACAGCGAGGAAGCAGCGCATGAACGCGCCGGGGCGCGCATGTTCGGCATGGGAATATAGCTTGAAGCTTATGAGGCTTGCCAGACTTGCGACAGGAGTACCGAGCCCGCCGATGTTCACGCCGAGCAGAAGCTGCCTGCCGTTATCTGTGAAACCGGAGAGCAGGAGCGCCGCCGGTACATTGCTTATGACCTGACTCACCGCCGCACCGATCAGCAGCTCGCGCCCATGCAGCAGGCTTTGCAGCAGCGTTTTGACCGCGTCCATACGCGCAAGATTTCCCGAGAAAACGAAGAAGCATACAAAGGTGAGCAGCAGCCAGAAATCCGCCGTCAGCAGCCGCGGCCTGTCAAAGATAAGCAGCACAAGGATCACTAATGCAAGCATTATCTGCCATGTCAGCAGACGCAGGACAGTACACATGCACAGAAGAAAAAGAAGCGCGTACAGCGTCAGGCTCTTCCGGTCGAGCAGCGGTTCTTCACCGAGGAAAACTTCAAGCCGCTCTTTCGGCAGACGCAGACACAGAAGCGATATAAGTATCAGCGATATCACCCATATCGGGAGCGTCACGGAAAGGAAGCTGCCAAGGCTGAAATCATAGCGCGAGAACAGATAGATATTCTGCGGGTTCCCGACGGGTGTGAGCATGCTGCCGAGGTTTGCCGCCGCTGTCTGCATGACGACCACCCATATCAGCGCCTTTTCCTGATGCGCCATGCCGAGCACGACCACTGCAAAGGGGACAAAGGTCAGCAGCGCAACGTCGTTTGTTATCAGCATGGAGCTCAAAAAGCTGAGCAGCACGAGCGTAAAACCGATCGTGCGCAGGTCTCCCGCACCGGCGCACAGCTTATGCGCCAGCCATGCGAACACCCCGGCGCGCCGCAGCCCCGCCACGACTACCATCAGGCAGTAAAGCAGCGCCAGCGTGCGGAGGTCGACATACCCAAGATATGCCGCGTCCGGCGGGACAAGGCAGCAGCTCACTGCTGCCGCGATAAACGCGATGCACAGAGTGATCTCGTGCTTTATGAAGTCCTTTATGTGTGCCACGGCTTATATCTTCTTTCCGTTCAGCACGGCCTGAATGAGCGTATCGCCCTGATAGCAGAGCTTGAGGGAGAAAAACGGCTCGTCCGTGTCCAGCAGGCGCAGGAATATCTTGTCACCCTCCCATATCGGCAGGGACAGCAGATGCTCCTTCTCTATCCATTCGAGCACTCCCTCATCGCATTCACGCGGAGTCCCGCTGAAGTCATCAGAGGTGAACAGGTGCATATATTCAGTGCCCCACTCGTCGGACACAAAGGTGACTATCCCGCGGTAGCGCCATGAGTTCAGCGTCAGTCCCGTCTCTTCCGAGACCTCGCGAATGACGCAGTCCTCCGGGCTTTCGCCCTCTTCGAACTTGCCGCCTATGCCTATCCACTTGTCCTTATTTTCGTCGACGGTTTTCTTCACCCGGTGGAGCATCAGGTATTCTCCGCCGCGCTCTATATAGCATAGGGATGTGTTTCTCATTTATATTTCTCTCTTTTTACCCATGGTCACCCGGCCACCGTCATTTGAGGATCATGCGGGTGATTTTTTCTTTTCCGGACTTGTACGGGAAGTAGCGCAGCTTGACATCAAGCTTGCCCTGCTTGAGGACGCTGCGGTAATGGGTGAAGGTGTCAAAGCTCTTTTTGCCGTGGTAGCTGCCCATGCCGGATTCACCGACGCCGCCGAAGGACATATGCGAGCTTGCAAGGTGAATGACGGTGTCGTTGATGCAGCCGCCGCCGAAAGAGCAGGAGTTGAGCACCTTTTCCTGATTCATCTTGTTCTCCGAGAAGATATAGAGCGCCAGGGGCTTGGGGCGGGAGCGGATGAAATCGATGCAGTCGTCAAGCTTTTCATACGGCAGCACAGGCAGCACCGGCCCGAAAATTTCCTGCTGCATGGCGGGGGAGTCTATCGGGACGCCGGTCAGCACAGCGGGCTCGATGAAGCGCGTCTCCGCGTCGCGCGCGCCGCCGATGACAACATTGCCGCTGTTATCGAGAATATTGCAGACGCGCTCAAAGTGCTTGTCGTTTATGATGCGCACCATGCCGGACATGTCCCCCTCAGGGAAGAAATCTGCAAGAGCCTTTTTATATTCCTCGATAAACGGCGCTTCAACGCTCTTTTCAATCATCAGATAGTCCGGTGCGACGCAGGTCTGCCCGGCGTTGAGCACCTTGCCGAAAGCGATGCGCCGCGCGGCGAGCGGGAGATTCGCCGTCTCATCGACGATGATGGGGCTCTTGCCGCCAA
The DNA here is from genome assembly GCA_003150355.1 of Clostridiales bacterium. Lineage (GTDB taxonomy): Bacteria > Bacillota > Clostridia > Oscillospirales > Oscillospiraceae > Limivicinus. The sequence continues at coordinate 53,595 of QAMJ01000023.1, forward strand.
GCTCGAGCGTTACCGGGGTGAGCCGCTTTGCGGCGGCCTCCATGACGGTCTTGCCGACGGCAACGCTGCCGGTAAAGAATATGTAGTCAAACGGTTCGTCGAGCAGAACCTTGTTCGCATCGCGCCCGCCCTCGACGGCGGTGACGAAGCCCGTCGGGAATGCGGACTCGATAAGCTTTGAGATGACGCGGCTGCTCTCAGGTGCATAGGCCGAGGGCTTCACGACGGCGCAGTTGCCCGCGGAGATAGCCCCGACGAGCGGCATCAGGCACAGCTGCACGGGATAATTCCACGGCGCCATGATGAGCACGACACCGTAAGGCTCCGGGCAGACGTAGCTTTTGCCGGGGAGCTGACCAATGCCGGACTTCACGCGGCGGGTCTTGCTCCATTTCTTGAGGCGCTTTATGTGGAAATTGATCTCCTCAAGCAGCAGCCCCGTTTCGCACATATAGCTTTCAAAGGGCTGCTTATTGAGATCGGCCTTGAGCGCCGCGGAGATAAGCTCGTCATTCTCGATGATGGCCTTGCGGAATTTTTTCAGCATATCTATCCTGAAATCGACCCCGCGGGTCACGCCGGTACGGAAAAAGTGCTTCTCGGATTCTACGATCTCGTGTATATCCATGGTGCGTTCCGCCTTTCAATCAAACAAAATTGGAATAATAGTATCAGTATCTTACCTTATCGCGGGTGATGTCGCGGAGCGTGGGCGCGCCGCACATCGTCATTGTGGACTTGAGTTCACCGACGAGCTTATCCATGTACACTCTGAAGCCCTCCTCGCCGCCGCCGTAGATCATCGGGAGAATGGGTCGGCCGACCAGAACAGCGTCAGCACCGAGGGCGATGGCGCGGAACACATCGACGCCTGAGCGTATGCCGCCGTCGACAAGCACGGTCGTCTTTCCCTTGACCGCCGCGGCAATCTCCGGCAGGACTTCCGCCGTGGAGGGCACGCCGCCCTGAACGCGCCCGCCGTGGTTTGAGACGACGATGGCGGCAGCACCGGCTTCAACGGCCTTTTCCGCGCCGCGGACGGTCATAATGCCCTTGACGATGAACGGCATTCTGGCGTAGGAGATTATCTCGCACATCTCATCGACGGACTTGCTACCGGCATTGGGGTTCATGGCCTTGAGGAAAGGAAGCCCCGCGCCGTCAACATCCATACCGGCGGCAAAGATGCCGTTCGCGTTGAGGACATCGAGCTTTTCAAACACGGCCTCCTTGTTCCAAGGCTTTATAACGGGGCAGCCGATGCCGCCGACTTTCTTCATGTCCTCAACGGAGGAGAGCATGATAGTCGGGTCGACGCCGTCGCCGGTCAGCGCCATGACGCCGTATTCGGCCGCAGCCTTGACGAGGATGGAGTTATAGGCATGATCCTTATATTTCGGGCCGTAGTGCAGGTCGATAGAGCCGAGGGGTGCGGCGAAGATGGGGGCAGCGAACCTATGACCGAACAGCTCGAAGGACACGTCAGGCTCTGTGTTGGGGCAGAGCGTGTCCATGTTGACGAATATCTCCTGCCATTTATCAAAGTTGCGCGCGGCGGCGTTGCCGGGGTACTTGCAGCCGGGGCCGGGCATGGCGTTTGCGCAGGCTCTGCCGTTGCACACGGGGCAAGCCTTGCAGTAGGGGCCTACCTGATCCTTCGCGGCGGCCAGAATTTCATTATAATTCATATCCTTATCTCCTTAGTTACAGCTGGTCAGCGGCCATGAAAATGACCCGTATTGGCCAACAATATCTCACAGTGATTATGAGACAAATCACCGCCGCTGTCAATCGAAATTTGTAAAGCATTGCATAGATAAACATAATTAAGTATACATATTTTAATTTACAGAAATCAGTTTGCATATTTCAATTGACGTAATTTAATTTACTTAAAATTATTTACGTAATCAGGTAGACGTATTATTAGGAACATAATTAAGCTTACATAACACTGTCCCACGAAGCATTGATGCTTCGTGGGACAGTGTTATAATTTTGCTGATAAAAATACTTTATTCCACTAACTCGAAGCCGTGCTTTACGCGGCAGTTGCCATCGCTGTCGTAATTGTAATAGGTATAGGCACGCTCATTCCCTTCGGGGTGCTCGTCGTCGTAGGCCTTTATGAGGATGAGACGGCCAAGTTCATCATAGATATACTCGCTGCGAGTCCAGAAGCGGTCATTGACGGTGTACGCCTCAAGGAGCTTTCCGGAATCGTCGTATGTATAGGTGATGGTATTGGAAACCCTGCCGTCCGGATCGTGCCATATGTCGCGGAGAAGATGTCCGGCCTCATCATATTCGTAGTTTGACCAGCGCGTCTCCCGTCCGTCATTCACGCGGCGTTCAAGAGCAAAACCGCCGGGGGCGTAATCATACTCTGCCCAAGTTACCATACCGAGAGAGATATTTTCGCCGTGGGTGGTGACGATGCCATCATGCTCCAAATAGCCCTCGGCTTCAAGCGGAACGCCGAACAGCTCAAAGATGCTCATGCCAAGACCGTAGGAGCTATAGCCGCCCAGATCCGGGACATAGCCGTTGCTGCCGTTGCCGGCAGTGTATATGGAAACCGTTCGCCCGTCGGCAAAGGTGAGATAAAGGGGATTAAAGCTACCGCAGTCCAAGGCAGCGCCCGGAGTGCCGTCGTCCCGGAGCATCAGGGAGAGTGTCGGGAGCTTATCAGACGGCAGGGGGTAATTCTTCCCGAGCTGCTGGACATAGAGGGAGGCGGAAGTGATATCGTTCATATCATACCAGACGCGGACATAGTCGGGATCCTCCATAGTGCCGATGTTCTTGGAAGCGCTTATGGCTTTGTAGGGCAGGGCGTCGTATGCCGCGCCCATCGTCCATGTGCCGGTTTCATCGGAACTCATGTTGAGGCTGCGGCAATAGATATTCGTGCCGCCGGCGCTGACGCATTCCCAGTCGAGCTTTGTTTTCGGCGTGCCGCTGAACTGCACCCAGCCGTCTTTCACGGAGGATGAGGCGATGAGCGTATAATCAATGAGCTTAAAGTCGGAGATATACGGCTCTATGGACTCCTTATAGGCGAGCTTTATATAGTATATATCCTCCTCGGTGACGCGGCTGCCGAAGTCCGGTTCAGAGCTGAGAACAAGGGAATCGGCAGGGGAGACGGCGTCAGAGACGCTTTCGCGCGGCTCAAAGCTGCTGTCCATGCCGCGCTTGGGATCGGTGAGCGCTACCCAGTCAAAGCTTTCGGCAAGCCCCTCAAGCTGCTTGGCCGTGATGTTGAACTCGATATACGCATCGCCTATGCCGTCGATGATACCGTCGCCGAGGTAGTCGGCGTAGCCGTCGTGCATGAAGCTCATTACATAGAAAGCGGTATCGGAATCAAGCAGGATGAGCGAGGAGCGGCGGCTCGGGTCGTCGCTCTCGGAATTTGCGAGGTGCAGCGTCACACCGGAGGATGTCTCATAGTCCCACTCGGTGAAGCCGTTCACATCCCCGACAATGCCGACGACATAGCCGAGAGTGCCCTTTGAGGCGCGGCGAAGATCAAAGCCCACATCGCAGGGCAGCTCTTCGGACGAGACATAGCCCTCCATATCGAAGGTGCCCTCTTCATATATATAAGAGCTTGCGTACCGGCTCTCCCAGCCATTGTGCTCACGGGTGAGCCTGCCGGTACCGGCGGCTTCATAGAAAGCCTTTTCCCCGGCGGGGACGGACATTTCACCCAGTGTGCGCAGGCCGTACTTCTCGCATATCTCGTCGACCTTTTTGTAGCCCTCTCTGTTATGGACGAAGTACCCGCCGTACTGCCGGTACATTTCGAGCTGTTCCTCTTCGGAAAGGTCGCTGTCCTTATAGCTGTATGGGTGCGCATCGCAGTATTCGAGCAGTTCACTGATGGCCATATTTTCCGGGGAACCGGCAAAACCCTGAAGAGAGATCACGGTGCGCCCGGTGTCCCTGTGCGTGCCGAGCTTCAGGCTGCTTATGCCGAACCAACCGGAGGCTGCGGCAGCTGCGGTGAAGAGCGCGGAGATCACGGCGGCGATGAACAGGGTGCGCCAGAGAGTTTTATGTGAGGCGCGCTTTTTATCACCGGTGCGGTAACATAGAGCGTCCTGAGCCTCGGTTATGTATCGGGAGTCAATACCGCTCATGGCGGCAAGAAGCTTTTCGGAATTCATGCAAGTCCCTCCTCAATAAGAAATCTGCGGAGCCTGCCGCGCGTCCGGTGGAGTATGGAAGCGGTCTTGCTCTCGGAGAAGCCGAACTTCTTTGAAAGCTCCGCGACTGGGGCAAGGAACCAGTACCGGCTGACGAACAGCGCACGCTCCGTCTCAGGGAGCTGTGCGAGAAAGCGGTTCAGCGCCGCGGCAAGCTCGCGGTTCTCGACCTCGCGCTCAAGGCTGTAAGCCGAGGCGATGCACTCGTCCAGCTCATCGAGCGCGAGTGCGACCTCCCCGCCGCCGCGCTTTAAACGGTTCTTATCTGTGACGCGGGAAAGAGCGAGGTTGCGCGTGATGCGCCCCAAGTACGGTGCGAGCGCCGATGGGCGCTTATCCGGCATGGAGTTCCACGCACGCATATAGGTGTCGTTCACGCACTCGTCGCTGTCCTCGGGGTTTTGCAGGACGTTATAGGCGATGGTGCGGCAGTACGCGCCGAACTTCTTTGCGGTCTCCGCAATGGCCGAGTCCGAGCGCGCCCAATACAGGTCAACTATTTTTGAATCATCCATAACTTGTCCTCCTCATAAGAATGGAGTGGAATGAAAGCCTTCACCTATATAAACTGCATTTATCGCGATCCATTGCACCGTTCGTGCTTTTTCGACAGAAAAATAAATTTTACTTTCTTTTTCTTGATATACCGGCGCGGTAATGATATTATATTAGAAAAGATACGCGGGGTACAGTCCCGCGCGTAAAAAAAGAACCAGTCGTTTTCCTGCGGCGTGCGCCGCGGGCAGACGGAAAGGGGACAGATCCTATATGAGCAAGAAGATATTGAAGCTTATAGTCGCGGCGCTGACGGTATGCGTCGCAGTTATCGCGGTTGCCTGCACGCCGTTCGGCTTGGGTGCGGAGCCTACTGCCGCGCCGACACCGGTCATCGCGACGCCTGAGCGCACGTCGTCGCCCAGCCCGACAGTCTCGGCCACGCCGTCGCCGTCCGGATCGCCTGATGCGTCCGCCGCGCCGAGCCCCGGACTTGTGAAGCCGGAAGGCGCGATAACGCCCGACCCGTCGCTGTATCCTAACGCCTCCGCATCACCCGCGGCCACCGCACCGGCGGGCGCGCCCACGACCTCGCCCAGCACCAAGACCGCGCACAGCCATACTTTCACGACCACGAAGGTCGCGGCGACGACGGAGTCCCAGGGCTACACGATATACCAGTGCACGGGCTGCGAGTTCTCTTACAGGGATAACTATACCCCGAAGCTGAGAGCAAACTCCACGACGAACAATAACAACAACAGCACCGGGACGACCGGCGGCAGCACCGGCAGCACGGGGAACACCGGCACCAGCACGACGCCGAAGCCGAAGGATCCGTACCTTGAAGACAGCGGCAGCTGGAACGATCCGTACTCCGACGATTACAGAGAGGACTACGGCACGCACACCCACCGCTACTACAGGACTACCGACTCGCGCGGGAACGTGATCTACCGCTGCGACTGCGGCAGCTACTATTATCCCGACGACGATTACCGGGATTACGGCGACGGCAGATACGACGATATATACGCGGATTAAACCGTCTGCTGTACAGATGAATTATGAGCGCACTGCGATTTTCGCGGTGCGCTCAATTTTTGTGTTGACAAGCGGATGTATAGTGCGTATACTGTATATATCCAATATGAACAGTATAGACAGAGGTGAGAGCTTGAATCTGATAATCAGCAATGCAGGAGACAGGCCGATATATGAGCAGATATACACGCAGATAAAGGACTGCATTATTTCCGGGGAGCTGTCGGAGGGGGATATGCTGCCGTCGATACGGGCGCTGGCGAAGGATCTGCGCATCAGCGTGATAACGACGACGCGCGCCTATGACGAGCTTGAGCGCGACGGCTTCATCTACCGCGTGCCCGGCAAGGGCTGCTACGTTGCGGAAAAGAACATGGAGCTTGTGCGCGAGGAGCATCTGAAGAGGATAGAGCAGCACATGCGCGAGATAGTCGCGCTCGCCGTGCCCTGCGGCATGGACGAGGCGGAGACGGCGCGGATGCTGGAGCTTATATGGAGCGAGGAGGAAAACAGCGATGAACGCAATTGAAATAAAGGGACTTGAGAAGCGCTACGACGGCTTTCAGCTCGGCAGCTTCGACCTGACGCTGCCCTCGGGCTGCATCATGGGGCTTGTCGGCGAGAACGGCGCGGGCAAGAGCACGACGATAAAGCTCATTATGAACGCAATTGGCCGGGACGCGGGCGAGATATCCGTGCTCGGTGTTGACAACCGGAGCGCCGGGTTCCGGGATGTCAAGGAGGACATCGGCGTCGTGCTCGACGAGGCGTATTTCCCGGAGGTCATGAGCGCACGGAACGTCGGCAAGGTCATGGCGCTGACGTATAAGAACTGGGACGCGGCGGCGTTCGAGGGCTATCTTAAAAAGTTCTCGCTCGCTCCGGATAAGATATTCAAGGACTATTCGCGCGGGATGCGCATGAAGCTTGCGATCGCCGCGGCGCTCTCACACGGGGCGAAGCTTCTGATACTCGACGAGGCGACGAGCGGGCTTGACCCGATGGCGCGCGACGAACTGCTTGATATCTTCAACGACTTCACGCGGGACGAGAACTGCTCGATACTGCTCTCGTCGCACATCGTGAGCGATCTGGAAAAGATATGCGATTACATTGCGTTCCTGCACAGGGGCAGACTCGTGCTGTGCGAGGAGAAGGATAGACTCCTTGAGGAGTATGCGCTGGTGCGGCTCCCGGAGGAGCGGCTCAGTGAGCTGCCCGAGGAGAGCATCATAAGCCGCAGAACGAGCGGCTACGGCACGGAGGCGCTGGTGCTGCGCGGCGGCATACCCGCGGCGATACCGACCGAGCACACGAGCCTTGAGGATATCATTCTGTTTCTGGCGAAGGGGGACGAGAGAAAATGAAGGGTCTGCTGCTCAAGGACTGGTGCACGCTCATAAAGCAGATGAAGATAATGCTGGTGCTGATGCTGGTATTTGCCTGCGTTCCGGGCTACTCGATGGCTGCATTCGCGGTGGTCTACGCGGCGATGCTGCCGGTGACGGCGCTTGCATACGATGAGCGGAGCAAGTGGGATGAGCTTGCGGCGATGCTGCCGTACTCTGTGCGGGAGATAGTCGGCGGCAAGTATGTGCTCGGTGTGACCGCGGTCGCTGCGGCGGGAGCCGTTGCTGCCGTGGCGCAGCTTATCCTGAGCCGCTTCGGGTGGACGCAGTTTGACGCGGAGGCGGCCTTTGCGCTGCTGTTCACGGCCTGCCTTGCGCTCATCATGCTGGCGATAAATCTGCCGGTGATGTTCAGGATGGGTGTCGAAAAAGGCCGGGTGCTCTTCACGATACTCATATGCGCGAGCGCCGCGGCGGGGGTCATACTCTCCGACAAGCTTTCTGCGCTCATTGACGGGATCGGCAGCCCCGTGGCCGCGGCGCTGGTGCTGCTGGCGATAGCCGCGGCGGCGCAGATAGCTTCGTTTGAAGTTTCTGTGCGCTTCTATGAAATGAAGAGAAAATAAAAAAGCCTTATCCTTGAGGAGAAGGTGGCGAGCGTAGCAAGCCTGATGAGGTGTCTGCGCAGATGAACGAAGATTTTCCACCTCATCAGTCGCTTCGCGACAGCTCAAGGTGAATTGTCTCAAAGAGGCAAGAGAGGGCGACCTGGGTCGTCCCCTCAAGGGGGAAGCCATGAAAGCATTGAAATTTAACGAGAGACTGATGAATCTTTGAGAGGCGCTGCTGCGGCAACGCCTCTTGTACCATTTACAGATGCTCGACCATTTGAGCCATGCGTTTTCCACCGCGGATGGAGACAAAGGCGAGCACTGCGCCGAGGGAGGAGACGAGCGCCCACACGGCATAGGCCGTGCCCCAGCCGTAACTGTCGCTCAGCGCACCGGCGGCGGTGCCGGCAAGCGCGGAGCCGAGATAGATAAAGCAGTCGACCAAGCCCGCAACAAGGCCAACTCGACCGGCGCGCTCATACTCCATGGGGATGAGCGTGTTTATCATGGGGTTGATGCCGTAGCACGAGGCGCAGCACAGCCCGAGCAGCAGCGCGCATGCGGCAGGTGCGGAGGTGAACCGGAGCAGCCAGGCCATGAGTGCGCTGACAAGCAGGAGGACTCCGACCGCGCCGCGCGCATTGCCGCGGAGCAGACGGTAGCAGCGGCGGACAAGCACGATGCCGAGGATGTTCAGCGGCGGGATGATAAGCGAAAGGAGCGTGGAGCTGAGAGACATGCCGCGGCTGCCGGAAGAGAGAACAGTCGGCGCCCAGGTGACGACACCGTCGCGCACAAAGCCGTTGCAGACGCAGCAGAGCAGCAGTGCCGCAAGACCCGTGCGGCTTATGAGCTTCCCAAGCGGCATCGGCGCGGGGGGAGCGGAGATCGCTTTCGCATCGGCACCGGAGACAGGCTCACGACGCAGAGCGGCAAAGACGAAAACACCGGCAGCGGTCATTATAAAGGCGGGGATCAGGAAAGAGTACCGCCAGTTCAGAATGGCGGCAAGTGTACCGGATATCGCCCACGCAATGAAGTGACCGAAAATTATGGTGATGGATAGGACGAATGAGGCGCGGTCACGCGCCTGACCGCTGAAGCGGTCTGCGACGAGTTTCACGATCGGCGTCCAGAGCATGGACTGCGCCGCGCCGTTCAGTCCCCAGAGAATGAGCATCACGGGAAAGGAGTCTGTCAAACCGAAAAGCGCGTTGCACCCGGCGGAGATGATAAGCCCGACAGCAATGCTGCGGCGGACGTTTATCTTATCGATGAGGGAGCCGTTGACGATCTGCCCCGCGGCATAGACGAGCGCAAACACCGTCTGAAACAGCCCTGCCTGAGCGTCAGACATGGCGATGCCGCCGCGCAGACCGGGGATCGCCGCAGAGAGATTCAGGCGGCCTGTATAGGCTGCGGCGTAGGCGAAGAAGCACAGCAGCAGCGTCGAGCGCTGGATGGGTGAAAATCTCTCTCTCATATTCCTACGCTCAAGCCCTGTCGAGGATGTGAACGTTCAAATGGTTATACGGTATCTCAACGCCGTACTTGGCGAAGCTCTCGCGCAGAGCCTCGTTGAGGTGATTGCGCGCATCCCAGTAATCGGAGACGGACGCCCAGCAGCGGACGGTGTATTCGATGGCGCTGTCACCGTAGGCGGTGAGGAGAACATCGGGCGCAGGCTCGTCCAATATGCCAACGGTGGAGGACACAGCATCCAGACACGCATTTTTTACGGTCTCGGTGGGGGCATCATAAGATGCGCCGATAGTCAGGACGATACGGCGGCGGCCAAGCGTGGTATAATTGATGATCTTGGAGCCGGAGAGGCTGCGGTTCGGCAGGAGGATGATCTGCCCGTCGGCGGTCTCGATGCGCGTATGGTTGAGGGAGATGTCCCGGACGGTGCCGACAGTGCCGTCGGACTCGATAACATCGCCGATGGAAAAGGGATGAGTCGAGAGAATGATGAGCCCGCCGGCGACATTGCTCATTATATCCTGCGTGGCGAGGGTCAGACCCAAGGTGAGCACCGAGGCGATGGCTGTGATGGACGAGGTGTTCAGCCCTAAAGCACCGGCGGTGATGATAACGGTGAGCAGGTAAAGCAGCGCCTTTATGAAGTTCACGGTTATCCTGCTCAGGCGCTCGTTCGGCTGCTTTATGCGTCCCATGAGCTTTTCGACCGCGCGCATGATAAGGCGCACCGCGAGCAGACACACGAGCAGCGTAATGACTGCGGAGAGGATATGCTCAAGACTGTAGCCGCCGAATGAGGTGGCCAATACTTTTGAAATGCTTTCCATACCGAACCTCCGAAAAATAGGTAAAGCTATTTTATCACGACGCGCCGCCGGTATCAAGCAGGTATCAAGACTGGGCAGATTTGATAAATCACTTGATTGCCATGACGGGGGATTTGTGATATTATAATTAAAAAGACCGGAGCGGTTATATACGGAATAAATAAAAAAGTCAGGAGAACACTGTATGGCAAAATACATAATGGCGCTGGATGCGGGCACGACCTCGAACCGCTGCATCCTTTTCAACGAGCACGGCGAGATATGCAGCGTATCGCAGAAAGAATTCACGCAGTTTTTCCCGCAGCCGGGCTGGGTGGAGCATGACGCAAACGAGATATGGCTGACGCAGTACACGGTCGCTGCCGAGGCGCTGGCGAAGATCGGCGCAACTGCCGAGGATATCGCGGCGATAGGCATAACGAACCAGCGCGAGACGACCATCGTCTGGGACAAGGCGACGGGCGAGCCGATACACAACGCGATAGTCTGGCAGGACAGGCGCACGGCGGAATACTGCGACAGTCTCAGAGCCAAGGGACTGACGGATATCTACCGCGCAAAGACCGGGCTTGTCATAGACCCGTACTTCTCGGGAACAAAGATACGCTGGGTGCTCGAAAACGTACCCGGTGCGCGTGAGAAGGCGGAGCGTGGGGAGCTGCTGTTCGGCACGGTGGAGACCTGGCTTATCTGGAAGCTGACGGGCGGGAAGGTACATGTGACGGACTACTCCAACGCCTCGCGCACGATGCTATATAATATAGTGAAGCTCGAATGGGACGAGGAGATAATGGCGGAGCTCGGCATACCCCGGTGCATGCTGCCGGAGGTGAAGCCCTCAAGCTGCGTCTACGGCGAGACGACGCCCGACCTTTTCGGCGGAGTTATCCCAATAGGCGGCGCTGCGGGAGACCAGCAGGCGGCGCTCTTCGGGCAGACCTGCTTCACGGCGGGCGAGGCGAAGAACACCTACGGCACGGGCTGCTTCATGCTGATGAACACGGGCGACAAGCCGGTGTTTTCAAAGAACGGTCTTGTGACGACCATAGCCTGGGGACTTGACGGAAAGGTCGAGTACGCGCTGGAAGGGTCGATATTCGTCGCGGGCTCGGCGATACAGTGGCTGCGCGATGAACTGAGGATAGTCGACTCTGCGGCGGATTCGGAATACTTTGCGCGAAAGGTGCCCGACACAAACGGCTGTTACGTCGTCCCCGCGTTTACGGGGCTCGGCGCGCCGCACTGGGACGCCTATGCCCGCGGCGCGATAGTGGGACTCACGCGCGGAGTGAACAAGTACCACATCATCCGCGCGACGCTTGAATCGCTGGCGTATCAGACCTATGACGTGCTCAAGGCGATGGAGGCAGACTCCGGGATAAAGCTCGGCGCACTCAAGGTGGACGGCGGAGCTTCGGCCAACAATCTGCTGATGCAGATGCAGGCGGACATCATTCAGGCTCCGGTAAACCGTCCGGTCTGCGTGGAGACGACGGCTATGGGCGCGGCATACCTCGCGGGGCTTGCCGTCGGCTACTGGAAGAGCAAGGCGGATGTTATCAACAACTGGGCGATAGACAAGGTGTTCGGCCCGGAGATCACCCCCGTCGAGCGCGACAAGAAGATCGCGGGCTGGAACAAGGCCGTGGGCCGCTCCTTCGATTGGGCGAGAGAAGAATAAGAATACGCAGAGAGCCGTACCGATGGTGCGGCTCTTTTTCACTGACCCGGTTCTAAAACTGCCGAGTGCTGCATATAGTTTAAGAATGGCGGGGAGAATGGGAGGCATACGGACAGTTCGGGCGAAGTGACTATCTTTGCAAAATGCGGCATTGCAAATGTGAAAGCTTGAATGTATAATATATGCAGAGAATTACGCACAGTACCCGATACAGATATACAGGAGAGGAAAAGATATATGGAATCAGCGTGTCTGCGCCACATCCCGCAGGAGGATATATACCTGTTCAACACCGGAAACGCAAAAAAGGCATGGCTCTGCTTCGGCTGCCGCTATATACCGGAGCTGAAGGCGCACCGCTTCACCGTCTGGGCGCCGAACGCGCAGCGTGTCTCGCTCGTCGGCAGCTTCAACGGCTGGGACAGAGACGCCATGCCGATGGAGAAGATCGAGGGCGGAGTGTGGGTATGCTTTATTGAGGGCATTGAGAATGGCGCGCTCTATAAATACTGCGTCACCGGCGCGGACGGTCGGCAGATATTAAAGTCCGACCCCTTTGCGGCCTATTCGCAGACCGGGAGCGAGACAGCGTCGATCGTCTGGAACGGCGGGGACTTCCGCTGGGGCGACGGGGAGTATATGCAGCGCCGCGCAAAGCGGGACTTCATGACCCAGCCGATGAGCATTTATGAGCTGCACCTCGGTTCATGGAAGAACATGCCGGGCGAGCGGCCGATGTACAGAGAGCTTGCCGACGCGCTGGCGGACTACTGCACAGACATGGGCTATACGCACATTGAGATCATGCCGGTGACGGAATACCCCCTTGACGCGTCATGGGGCTATCAGGTCACGGGCTACTACGCGCCGACCTCGCGCTACGGCGATCCCGACGATTTCAAGTACTTCGTCGACCGGCTGCACGAAGCTGGGCTCGCGGTGATAATGGACTGGGTCCCGGCGCACTTCCCGAAGGACGAGCACGGTCTGCGCCGATTTGACGGTACGCCCCTCTTTGAATGCAAAGAAGCACGCATGGCGGAGCACCCCGAGTGGGGCACGATGATCTTTGACTACGCGTCGGATCAGGTGCAGAGCTTCCTTGTTTCCTCGGCGTGCCTGTTCTTTGAGGAGTACCACATCGACGGCATACGCGTCGACGCGGTAAGCTCGATGCTCTACCTCAACTATGGCCGGCGCGACGGGGAGTACACCCCGAATAAGGAAGGCGGCAACATAAACCTCGCTGCGGTGGATTTCCTGCGCAAGCTCAACTCGACGGTGCTCACGGAGTACCCAGGGGCGATAACCGTCGCGGAGGAATCGACGGCATTTCCGCTCATCACCGCGCCCCCCGATGCGGGCGGGCTCGGCTTCTGCTTCAAGTGGGACATGGGCTTCATGCACGACACGCTCGATTACATGCAGCTCGACCCCTACTTCCGCAGCCATAACCATGACAGGCTGACCTTCTCGATGATGTACGCTTTCTCGGAAAACTACGTGCTGGCGTACTCGCACGACGAGGTAGTCCACGGCAAGCGCTCGATGCTCGACAAGATGTACGGCGACTACGACCAGAAGTTTGCGTCCCTGCGCGTGCTCTACGGCTTCCAGTTTGCCCACCCCGGAAAGAAGCTGTGCTTCATGGGCGGAGAGTTCGGGCAGTTCATCGAGTGGAACTGGCAGCAGGAGCTTGACTGGCTGCTGCTGGCCTATCCGCGGCATGAGCAGCTGCGCGATTATTACCGCGAGCTTAACAAGCTCTACGCTGCGACCCCGGCGATGTACCGCGTGGACAAGTCCTGGGACGGCTTCCGCTGGCTCAACGTGGACGACCGCGACAGAAGCTCGGTGGCGTTTCTGCGCTCATCCGAGAAGGACGAGAGCTATCTTGTGTGCGTGTGCAACTTCACGCCGGTGCGCTATGACGATTTCGTGATCGCGCTGCCCGTGGCCGGTACGCTGCATGAGGTGCTCAACAGCGACGACGAACGCTTCGGCGGGGGCGGCGTCGGAAATCCCCGCGCGATAAAGACAGAGAAGGAACCGTTTTTGGATATGCAGTATTCAGCAAAGCTGACGCTGCCGCCGATGGCGTCGGTAATGTTCAGCTTCAAACCAAGGAGGAAGAAGAATGAAAAAAGAATTTCGTGATCTGCTCCGTGAACACGGGCGTGATACTCTGCCGAACGTTCTGCTCGTCTCTGCCGAATGCGCGCCGCTCTCCAAGACCGGCGGGCTGGCGGACGTTGTGGGCACGCTCCCGAAGTCGCTTGCCAAGCTCGGCATCGACGCGAGAGTCATTACCCCTTACCACCGCTGCATAAAGGATAAATATGCCGACAAGGTCGAGCACATGTTCTATTTCTATGCAAAGCTCGGCTGGCGGCAGGAATACGTCGGGATAGAAAAGCTCGTGCTCGACGGCGTGACGATATATCTCGTTGACAATGAGCAGTATTTCGGCGATAAGATATACCGCGGGGGAAACCCTGAGGGCGAGCAGTACTCGTTCTTCTGCCGCGCGGTGCTCGACGCGATACCGAACCTCGGCTTCGATGTGGACGTTGTCCACTGCAACGACTGGCACACGGCGATGATCCCGATGCTCGCGCGCACACAGTACCGCGGCGCAAAGCAGGAGCAGATAAAGTACCTGCTGACGATACATAACATCGCGTTCCAGGGCAAGTTCGGCTTTGACTTTGTGCAGGATATGCTCGACGTCGACAGCCGCTACTATACGCCGGAGTTCATGGAGCTCAACGGCTGCGCGGACTATCTCAAGGCAGGCTGCGTCTTTGCCGACAGGATAAACACCGTCAGCCCCAGCTACGCCTCCGAGATAAAAATGCCCTACTACGCCGAAGGGCTCGAGGGCATACTCAACGCGCGCTCGGCGCAGCTCACGGGCATCATAAACGGCATCGACAAAAAGGTCTATAACCCGCACGGCGACGCGCTTCTGCCCGCGCGCTATGACCGCGGCCACCTGAAGGGCAAGGCCGTGTGCAAGGCGGAGCTTCAGGCGCGCATGGGACTTGAGCAGAGAGCGGATGTGCCGCTGTTTGCGATGGTCACGCGCATGACCGAGCAGAAGGGCTTTGACCTTGTCGCATGCGTGCTGGACGACATGATGTGCCGCGAGGATATGCAGTTTATGCTGCTCGGCTCCGGGGATGAGCGCTTTGAAAACTTCATGCGCTCGGCCGAGGGGCGCTACAAGGGCAGGCTCTGCGCCTATATCGGCTACAGTGAGGAGCTGTCGCACCTTGTATATGCGGGCAGCGACTTCTTCCTGATGCCGTCACGCTTTGAGCCCTGCGGCCTGAGCCAAATGATCGCGATGCGCTACGGCTCGGTGCCGATAGTGCGCGAGACGGGCGGCCTGCGCGACACGGTCACGCCCTATAACCGCTTCACAGGCGAGGGCAACGGCTTCTCCTTTGCAAACTTCGACGCGTGGGAGATGCGCGACACGATGCGCCTTGCGATGGACTGCTATAAAAATGAGGAGATCATGGGCGGACTTATCACCCGCGCGATGCAGGCCGACTTCGGCTTTGAACGCTCGGCGATGGAGTACGCGAAGCATTATATATGGATGCTGTAAGCGAGAGAAAGGTAAAGGTCTGGTTCGGCGGCTGCTATAGAGAGCAGTGGTCGGAGAATTATATACTATCAATAATATACGAAAACCGCCGCTGTGTTGAGGCGGCGCCGGGCGAGGGAGGATGGCTCCCCGCGGGCGGGGATGAGGAGCTGTGCAGACAGCTCCTCTCGCCTGACTGCCCGGAGCTTATGCGGGAATACTTCCAGGCGGCGGCAACGGTGTACGACGCGGTGCGCGAATGCCTGAGAGCGGGACTCAAACGCGACAGGCTCGCCGAGTTCCTGCACGGGGAGAGTAACCCTATCGCCGCGCCTGAACTCATGCGTTTGCTGATGGACGACTGCGGCTTCCCCCTCATAGAAGCCTACCGCGTGACGGCCTCCTGCTGCCTTGACCTTCGCGCCGCGTCCGTGCAGCCGCAGGAGCTTTACCGGTACCAGCCGCGCACGGCGCACGTCGTGAGCGTGCTGCGCCAGACCGCCGGGAGCGTCCCGGCGCTGTCCTACGACAGCCGCAGGGCGGAGTTCAGAAGCCCCGGCGGCGCGCTTGAGGGCGGCAGCACCCTGCGCCTTGCGTTCAGGCGGCTCGGCGGCACGGTGAAGAGCGCGCACCTTGAGCTATGGGGCGACAATATGGAGCACAGCTGCTCCATGGAAAACGACGGAGACATATATTGTGTAAACCTCACGCTGTCCGAGGAGCCGCAGGCGCTCTGGTATGCGTTCTATATAGAGACGGATCACAGCGCGCAGTGGCTCTGTCCGGACGCGACGGGCTATACCGGCAGGATATGCTCGAGCCGCGAGTCGGGCTTCCGGCTGACGGTGTATAAAAAGGGCTTTGAAACACCGGCATGGTTCAGAAAAAGGGTGATGTACCAGATATTCCCGGATCGTTTTGCTTTCTCGAACGACGGCACGGCGGAGGCGGGTATAGAGTACCACAAGCGCCTCGGCCAGACGCCCGAGCTGCACGCAAGCCTTGATGAGCCTGTACGCTGGCAGCCGCGCAGCTGGGAGAAGTCCTACAGCCCCGACGATTTCTACGGCGGGACGCTGAAAGGCATAGAGCAGAAGCTGCCGTACCTCAAAGAGCTCGGCATTGGCGTTGTGTACCTCAACCCCATAGTCGAGGCGCGGTCGAATCACCGCTACGACACCTCGGACTATTCGCGCCCCGACCCGATACTCGGGACGATGGAGGACTTCGAGCACCTGTGCGCGGAGGGGGAGAAGCAGGGGATAAGGTTCATCCTTGACGGCGTGTATTCCCACACCGGCGCGGACAGCCGGTACTTCAACCGCTGCGGCAACTACGGCACGGATGGCGCCTGTCAGGGACAGGATTCGGAGTTCTATTCGTGGTACGACTTCCGTCACTTCCCGGATGATTACCGCTGCTGGTGGGGCTTCAAGGATCTGCCGGAGGTGAACGAGCAGAACCCCAAGTGGCAGGACGACATCGTTACCGGGGACAGGAGCATCGTCAAGCACTGGCTGCGCCACGGCGCGGCAGGCTGGCGGCTCGACGTGGCGGACGAGCTGCCCGACTCGATACTCGCGCTCATCCGCGATGCTGCAAAGAGCGTGAAGCCCGACGCGCCGATCATCGGCGAGGTCTGGGAGGACGCGGTGACAAAGGAGAGCTATGGCTCGCGCCGCAATTACGCACTGGGCTATTCGCTCGACTCGGTGATGAACTACCCGCTGCGCTCGGCGGTGCTGAGCTTCATGCACGGCTGGTCGGACGCTTACGGGCTGCGCGATTTTCTTATATCGCAGCAGATGAATTACCCGAAGCCCCTGTACTATTCGCTTATGAACCTGCTGGGCTCGCACGACGTCGACCGTCTGCGCACGGCGCTTGCGGCGGACAGAAACCTGCGTGAGCTCTCGCGCGAGGATCAGCTGAAGTATGAGTTCAGCGAGGGAGCGCTTTCCCGCGCGCTGCAGCAGGAGCGGCTGTGCGCGGCGATACAGTTCGCGATACCCGGCGTACCGAGCATTTACTACGGCGACGAGCAGGGCATGTGCGGCGTGTGCGACCCGTTCAACCGCCTGCCCTTCAAGGAGGGTGAGCGGGAGCTGCACGACTGGTATGCGCAGCTTGCGAATATGCGAAACTCTGCCGACGCGTTTTCTACCGGACACGCGCAGTTTATGGCGGCGACGGGCGATGTGCTGCTTATCCTGCGCTGGATATCCGACGGGCACGACGTCTTCGGCGACGCGGCAGAAAACGGCGCGTACCTCGCGGTCATCAACCGCGGTGCGGCAGAAGTGCACTACCGGGCGGACTGCTCCGCGGCCGGCTGCGGCACCGTCGGGGGCACGGCTGAGCCGGTGAACGCAAAAATAATACGGATTACATAAAACAAGTTACAGAGATGCTGCAAATGCAGCATCTCTGTAACTTGTTGTCATAAAAAGACTGCGTTTTCTTAAGATTGTCTAATAATTAGGTATTATAATGTGCTTGAAAATAAATCGTCAATATGGTATCATAACACTGTATATGCAGTCCTGAGACACGGACGGCAACAACATATTGAACACGTCAATATCATCATCGCCGCAGTTATGGTACCAGCGGCGGGAAGAGGAGACAAGCTATGATAAAACTCAGAAAGCTTCTGGCATGCCTGATGATCGCATGCATGGCGTTCAGCCTTATGCCGCTCGCGGCGTTCGCGACCGAGGGCGAGCCCTGCACGCATGTGTGGCAGGCTGCCGGCGGTAAGCATGTATGCAGCGTGTGCAGCGAAGAAGCTGCGCACAGCTTTGAAGAGGGCGTCTGCACGGTATGCGGCGCGGAAGAACCGGCCGATCCCAATGCTGAGGCGGCAAACAACGCGCCCGCGGAGCCCGCAGATGAAGAGGGCGGCGCTGCTGAAGAGACATATGCCGCGCAGATCGGTGAGAATGGGTATGCGACTCTTGCGGAAGCACTGGCCGCGATGCAGGACGGCGATACCGTCACGCTGCTTAAAGACGTGGAGGAGAGCTTTACCCTTGAAACTAACGGTACGATCGATCTCAACAATAAAACTTTAATCGGTGAGATCATAATTAAGGCAGACGTTGTTTTTCGCACCGGCGAGATCGCTCAGAAAAGTGGGCAGGAAACTGCTGCCGTGGTGCTTATCAATAGCGGCAGTCTGAAGCTGGAGGACACGTATATTAATGCTGGAGAATACGGCGGCATATTAGTGGACTCGGCAGAAACAGTCTCGGTCGAGCTCGTGGGAACCGTAACTTCATCGCAGTATGGCATAATGCAGAGCGAAAGCAGCACCGGAACGCTCAATGTCACGAGTGATCCTGCTTCGGGTATCAGCGGTACTAAGTACGGCATTTATATAAGAAACGGCTCATACACGGCACGTACCACGGACGAGGATACCAATGATCTGAATGTACGCAGCAATGGGACAGCGATCAAAATAGATAAAGGAAGCCTTTCCATTTCCGGCGACAAGGGAAGCTTTGAAGGAGCACTTGAAATAGCCGAGGGAGTGACCTGCAGCATCACCGGCGGCAGCTTTACTGTGAAGCCGAACGTTGACAGTGGCTATCTTGCGGTGTACGACGAATCAACAAAATTTTATAATGTTGTACCCGGTGTCGTTGTTAACGATGTGACTGTCAAGGCTGATGTGACGGGCGACTCTGCTCCTGTCACTGCCGCGGACGGAATCACTGCACCGAGCGGTGCCGCAAGCTTTGCATGCGACAGCAGCGCGATCGATGTGCAGAAGCTCCTTGCGGCTTCAAAATTAACGTTTTTAGAGGGGGACGTTGTATCGATAGAGCTCATCCCTGCTGTGAAGATCGAGGCAATCGAGCAGACCAAAAACAGTGTCGATTCCATCGAGTATTCCATTTCACCTAAGGCGAAGATCACGGTTACAAGAGAGGGAACGGAACAGAAGGAGCTGGAAAAGGAGCTCTCTGTCAGCAATGATATGCTGAAAGGCGGCGTTGATGTCACCATTCCCACTGTTGATGGATTTACCGTCTTAACGCAAATAGTACATATCCATTCCGACGGCAGCACGGAGGAAATTACAAAACATAGCTTTGGGAATAATGAAGTAAGCTTCAATGTAAGCTCCTTCAGTAGCTTCATACTGTACAGAAGTTCGATGGCGATCGAGGTACTCGACAGTAACGGGAAGTTCAGCGCAAGATACAGCAGCTTTTCGGATGCACTGAGTGCTATTAGCGGCAGCAGCGGCTGGACTATTAAGCTGCTGCAGGACGTAAGTATAGAAGCCGGTAATGAATATTCATATGCTTTGGCATGGAAGCTCGACCTTGCGGGGAACAAGCTCAACACCAATAATTTCTACGTATACGGCACAAACGCCGGGCAACACAGCATAACGATAATGGACAGTTCAGCGGCTCAAAGCGGACAAATTGTCGGCTCCGGAACTGCAGCAATTGATATAGGCGGCAAATGCACGGTGACGCTTGAGAGCGGCAGCATAGTGAATACGAGCGGAACTGCCGTTGCGGTGAAAGATAATAAAAACCAAAAGAGCGCGCACTTCGTCATGACCGGCGGAACTTTGAATGGGACGACGGCGCTGACCGCGGACAGCGGCGCCGTGGAGATAAGCAACGGTACGGTCACCGGTACGAACAGTACGGTTGACAGAGAGGCAGCGATCCTCGTGAACGACAACGTCACCCTGACAATTAAGGGCGGCAGTGTGACCAATGCAAAGGGCAATGCCATTTCAATAAACGGCGTGAGCTCGCAGTTCACCATGTCCGGCGGTACGGTAAATGGCAGAACGAAGGGCGTTGACATGTACGGCGGAAGTGCGGAGATAAGCAGCGGTACCATAGAAGGCGGCACAGCCATAAATACCGTCGGCAGCAGCATAACGATCTCCGGCGGCACGTTCGACAGTACGACTGCGGATAAGGAAGTGGTCGCCGCTACGACCGGAAGCACGACGGTTGCAATTTCCGGCGGCTCGTTCAAGCATGAAGTGCCCAAGGTGCAGTGCGCGGACGGCTACGTCCCCTGTGCGGACGCAAAGAACCCCGGCAGATTCAGCGTCGAGCCTATTTCGGAGCCGGTAGCAAGAGCGGAGGACGCGCTCGGAGTCGATAAGGGCACGTTCTCGACCGTCCAGGATGCGATCAATGCGGCCGGACTCGGCGGCAAGGTCACGCTGCTCAGAGACAACGGAGACTATGCCACGGTCAGCAGGTCTATCGTGATCGACGGCGCGGGCTGCAGAATGAAGAACCTGACTGTGATGTCCATAGCCGGGGTCAAGATAATGAACCTCAGAGCCGACACGGTTACCGTCAGTGCGAACGCAAAGGCTGAGCTCAGCGGAGAGAATGTGTTTACTGAGCTTGTGAACAACGGCGCGCGCTGCGAGATCATCGACGGGAGATACCTCAGCCACACCGGCAGCGGCACGTACGCCATCTCCGGCGGCGTGTTCGGCAACGAGGTGACGCAGGATGAGTGCGCGCTCGTTCCGGTCACAGGGAAGCTCACCGGCACGGCAGCGAGCCTGACGAAATATACCCCAGCGCTGAACACCGACCCTGAGACGAAGGACGCATATCCCTACACTGTAGAGGTGGCTCCTGCGCCGAGGATAACCGGAATATCCAACAATGCATATTTCCAGAAAGGCTCCAGCAGCACGCTCACGATATACACCGACGGCGATTATGACGAGCTGGTCAAGGCAGGGACTATCTACCGCTGCCTGCACGTGTATAACGCCAACGGCACCGACCTTATAAGCTCGCGCTACTACACGGTCGAGGAGGACGCGAACGGCTATGCCGTGATCACGATCGCAAACTCCTTCCTCAGAAACCGCCCGACCGGGACTTACAGCGTGCAGGTGGACTTCACCACCGGCGTGACTCAGCTGGAGGATTTCAGAGTGGGTACCTCGGCCACGCCCAAGACCGGCGATGAGAGCAACATCGGCCTGTGGATAGGCATCATGGCCTGCTCCGCGATAATCATCGGCTGCGGTGTGTTCGTGCTCGTCCACAAGAATAAGAAGAACAAGAAGTAAGACAAGTATAAAAAAATTACCGTCCCGCGGGACGGTAATTTTTTTGCCTGATTTTATAACCCAAGCAGATTCAATATGCCGCTGACGCCGACGGCGGTGTAGACGGCAAAGCCCATGCGCCGGTCGTCAAGCTTATCGACGACGCGGTTGGCGATAAGAAAGCCGAGGAGGATGAACACCGAGCCGAAAAGGATGACCGGCAGATCCGCCGATGTGACGATGCCGTTTCTGATGCGCACATAGGTGCTCCAGATGTTGTTCAGCAGAAACAGCGTCTCGATAGTCGCGAGGTACTCCTCCTTGCTGTCGGTATTGGCGAGGTAGTAGACCGCCATCAGCGGGCCGCCGACGGCAAACAGACCGCTGCACACACCGGAGAAAATTATTGCCGCGGCACTGACCCAGATATTCCACTTGCCGTGATCCTTCCCATGGAGGAAGAAATGATACAGCGCCAGCAGAATGAGGAAGCCGCCGAAGCAGCGCTTGAGCAGCGCCTGATCTACATACGGTGCGAGCCTGATGGCCGCGGTCGCGACCGTGGAATACAGCAGCAGCGGAAGAATGACCTTGCGCAGGTTTATGTGCTTGCGATAGCGGTACACCATCGCCGCGATGAGCGCGATGTTCATGATGCAGGAAACGCCCGCTGCCTGACTAAGAGGATAATAAAACGGCAGCGCGATCATCAGGATTATGCCAGCGCCGAAGCCGCAGCTGCCCTGAACTACGCCGGATATAAGCGCGGCGAGTGCTACAATAAGATATTCAATCATTTTTCTGATCTCGACAATCTATAACAGAATGTGCAGATTGTAATCCGATTCGTCGGCATTGTCAACTTTTGTATGGCGTTTTTTGAAATAGTATGGTAATATATAGTTTACTGCCTGAAAACCAAGGAGATGTACAGATGAACGATATAATTCTGCTCAAACTGGGCGAGATAGTCCTCAAGGGTCTTAACAGAAGAAGCTTTGAACAGAAGCTGACGGCGAATGTCCGCCGCCGCCTTGCACCGATAGGGAAGTTCCGTGTCTACTGCCTCCAGTCAATAATCTATGTCGAGGGCGAGGATGGGGCCGATATGGACACCGCGTTCGAGGCACTCAAAAAGGTGTTCGGCGTAATTAGCCTGACGCGCGCTGCCGCCTGCGAAAAGGACAAGGACGCGATAGCAAAGCTCGCCATTGAGTATCTGCGCGAGGATATGCTGCGCGCGAAGAGCTTCAAGGTCGAGACGCGCCGAAGTGACAAGGCCTTCCCGATGACGAGCATCGAGCTGAGCCAGTATGTCGGCAACGCCCTGAGCGACGCTCATGAGGATATCGAGGTCGACGTGCATGACCCGGAGCTTGTAGTCCACATTGAGGTGCGCGACCTTGCGGCTTATGTACACGCTATGCCCGTCCACGGTGCGGGCGGTCTCCCGGTCGGATGCAGCGGCACCGCGGTGACGCTCCTCTCCGGCGGCATTGACAGCCCTGTGTCGACCTACATGATCGCAAAGCGCGGTGTGCATCTTATACCGGTACACTTTTTCTCATTCCCGTATACCTCCCAGCAGGCGAAGGACAAGGTCATCGAGCTTGGCCGCCTGCTCACCGAGTACTGCGGGAGGATGACGATGGAGGTCGTGCCGTTCACGCACATTCAAGAGGAGATACGCGACAAGTGCCCCGAGGAGTATTTCACGCTGATAATGCGCCGCTTTATGATGCGCATTGCCGAGCAGATCGCCCAGCGCAGCAACGCCAAGGCCATTGTCACCGGTGAAAACCTCGGCCAGGTCGCAAGCCAGACCATGGAGGCCATGGCCTCTACGCAGGCTGTTATGACTCTGCCGATACTCCAGCCGCTTATCGGCATGGACAAGGAGGAGATAGTCGAGCGCGCAAGGCAGATCGGCACCTTTGAGACATCTATCCTGCCGTATGAGGACTGCTGCACCGTCTTTACCCCGCGCCACCCGAGGACGCGCCCGAAGATAAGCGAGGTCGAACGCGCGGAGTCGAAGCTGGATATCGACGCGCTCGTCGCCGAGGCGCTTGAGGGGATCGAAAGGATAGAGCTGGACCATGAGTAAGAGCTACGATACTGAGATAATCTCCGTCGGGACTGAGCTGCTGCTCGGCCACGTGACGAATACCGACGCGCGGGACATTTCGGAAATGCTCTCGAAGATCGGCATAAACGTGAAGTACCACACCGTCGTCGGCGATAACCCGGAGCGGCTGCGTAAGTGTGTTGAGACGGCTAAGAGCCGCGCGGACATCATCATCACGACCGGCGGCCTCGGCCCCACCTGCGATGATCTCACAAAGCAGATCCTTGCCGAGGCTTTCGGCCTCAGGCTCGTCGAGAACAAGGCCGAGCGCGAGGGACTGTACGACTATATCCGCTACGGCAAGAAGTTCACCGACAACAATTTCACTCAGGCAATGCTCCCGGATGGCTGCACAGTGTTCCACAACAACTGCGGCACTGCGCCCGGCTGCGGCTTTGAGAAGGACGGCAAGATCGTCGTTATGATCCCCGGCCCGCCCAAGGAGTGCAACGCCATGTTCCGCGAGAGCGCGCTGCCGTATCTGCGCAAGCTCTCGGAGGAGCTTATCGTATCGCACTCGGTGCGCATCTTCGGTCTCGGCGAAAGCTCCGTCGACGATATCTTTGCCGAGGAAATGAACCGCATGACGAACCCCACCATGGCGCCCTACGCCAAGGAGTGCGACTGCCTGCTCCAGATAACCGCAAAGGCAAAGAGCGTGGACGAGGCCGAGAAAATGATCGCCCCCGTGATGGAGCACGTGATGCAGCGCCTCGGCGATGTGGTCTACGGCGTGGACATCGAGTGCATCGAGGAGAGCGTAATAAAGCTGCTGCGTGAAAAGAACATGACATTTTCCGCTGCGGAGAGCTGCACCGGCGGAGAGCTTGCAAAGCGCTTTACCGATATGCCCGGAGCGAGCGCGTTTTTCAAGGGCGGCGTTGTGACCTACACGAACGAGGCCAAGGCGAAGCTGCTGGGCATTGACCCGGCGCTCATCGAGGAAAAGGGCGCGGTGAGCTATGAGGTCGCGAAAGCGATGGCCGAGAATGTCCGCGCGCTGCTGGGTACGGATATCGGCGTCGGCGTGACTGGGCTCGCAGGCCCAGACGGCGACGGCGTGCACGAGGTCGGCACGGTATTTGTCTCCCTAACGGTCGAGGGCGAGACCTTTGTCAAGGAGCTGCACACGGGCGCCATGCGCACGCGCAGCTTCATCCGCCGCATGGCAGGAAACCACATCTATGACATGATGCGCCGCTGGCTCAGCGGTATAGATGTTATGTAAACCGACGATGCTTAAATATTAAAACAGCTCTGACTCAGACCGAAAGGCCTGGGTCAGAGCTGTTTTCACAGCTTTTCTATCGCAAAGCGCATGACGAAGAAGTTGAGCGTCATGGTGATCGGAGTCACGATGATCTTGGACAGAATGGCGGAGTATCTGACGATGAGCGCGGCAGAGATATACGTGGTTATCAGTGTATTTATCTTTGCGAGCAGCAGCGAAATGAGGATGATAAGCACGATCTGATAGGCGATATACACGCAGTATTTCCAGAAAAGCGGGATACGGTGGTTGTCCCGGAAGACGAAGCGCGTGGAGAACGCGAATACAAAGCTTGCGCCGACGAGCGAGCTTATCATGTTGACGGCGGCAAGGTTTGAAATGCGTGTGCTGAGCAGGGTATATACCGTGAAATCGAGCAGCCAGCCTATGCCGCTCAGCCCGACAAAGCGCAGAGCCTGCATCAGCAGTGCGCGCAGTTTACTAGGCGCGGTGCTCATAGCGCGGCTCCTTTCCTGACGCGGAGGGTCTGGCAGCCGCTCGCGAGTGCGGCGGCGACGCCGGAGGCGGAGTCCTCAAAAATGATGCACCGGCTGCGGTCAACGCCGAAGCGCTCGATCACCATGTTATAGCAGAATGGGTCGGGCTTTGCGTGAAGCACGTCCTCCTGAGTGACGACGGCGTCGAACAGCTCCGCAAGCGAGAAATGCTCAAGTATGCGCTCGACGTTCCGCCGCGTAGCGGTGGTGACAAGGGCAATGTAATACTCGCTCTTGAGCGCGCGGAGAATATCGACGAGGGGACGGTTCAGCTCGGCGGACTTCAGGCAGTCCGCGTAGAGCTCGATCTTCCGCTTGTGTACGGCCTCGGTAAGCTCCGCGCTGCCGCCGACGAGGGCGGGGAGAAAATCGCGGTAGCTCCTGCCGTCGCAGCAATTGGCGTAGTGCTCCGGCGTGAGGTCAAAGCCGTGCTCGTTGAGGGCGCGCTTGTAGGCCTCGAAGTTCGCGTTCATCGTGAACACAAGAGTGTTGTCGAGATCGACCATGGCAAGCTTAGTTTTTTTCAAAGCGGTTGTAGACATCGTTTGCGGCCATTACGAGCCCCGCATAGAACATCGGGGCACGCCGGGCGTCCTTTCTCAGCTTGTACGGCATCAGACGCAGCCAATGCACAAGCTCGTGATAAAATATGCTTTTGACCTCCTGCGGGGTGAAGTGCTCTTCAAAATAGCACAGCAGGAAAGAATAGAGCCGGTCATATACGGCGGAGCGCGTATACACAAAGTCAATGCTGCTGCCGGTGACGGACACGGAATCAGTCTTCATCATAAACTCGTACCCGCCGTGCAGGGACTGCAGGAGCTTTGCATAGTCCAGAAAGCTGGACTCATGGATGTTGCCGGGGTTCGGGTCTATGAGATAGAAGCCGCCGTCGCCGCCGGTGCAGATGATGTTTTCTACCGTGAGGTCGCCGTGAATATCGCAGCAGGTGTCCCCAGCGAAGACGGCGGCAAGATGCTCAGGCTCGAACATACTTGCCAGGTACGGCAGGTTCAGATATTCCTTGTGGTTGATGGTCAGCGTGTCATACGACAGCAGCTCCGCAAGTACCCTCGAACCCATGATCGAGTTCAGGTTATCCGTCACCTTGGCGGAAATATACCGGCTGATATGTTCAGCGTCGGCAGGACGCGCGTTCAGCACATGGAGCCTGCCGCGCACGCTCTCAAGCAGAGACGAGAGAACACGCTCCCCGGCCTGCACCGGGTGGGAGTGGATGTACTGGAACATACAGGAGCTGTCACTCTCATAGCGCATATCGTAGCAGCAGTATTCACTGCTGCGCTCGCTGCGGATGACCTCGCACAGGGGAAGTGTGCCGCTGTGCGCCGTCAGCCAGTCGAGCTGCCCGGCAAGCTTTTTCCCGTCGGCACCGAAAGCGTACTTACGGTAGAACATCTCATGGCTGTCCATGCACAGCAGTGTCGAGGCGTTTGAACCGGAGGAGCAGTCGCGGATTATGCTTATCCCGCGGTTGAGCTGGGTGAGCTTGCGCAGAAGCTCAGGATGGTCGGCGCTGAAATAATCGTCAAGGAAGTTGAGCTGATCCTTTTCGTCGAGCTGCGGGAGGATCTTGAGATATCCGCCGTCCACGGAAGATGTCTGCTTTTCGACTGTAGTAAAAGCTTTGGTGAGCGTCGCGGCGAACATTATCACCGACGGCAGCAGCGTATATACCGCGAGCCACAACTGCTCTTTCAGCACAGCCGAGCTTGAGGCGGCGACGGTCAGCGCACTGAGGTCGAGACTCGAGCGCGAGAACAGCGACAGGATGATCTCAACGAGCGCGTAGTCCGAGCCGAGGCGCTGCATGAACGCGGCAAACAGCGCGTATGAGCCTATGTAGAACACCCACATCCCGACCGTCTCGGCAAGGATCACGGCAAAGTTCACGCGGCGGATGTCCCGGAATGTGTTTATGAGCGTCCAGAAAAAGCGCTCTCCCTTGAGCTTGATATGGTCGTTGAACACGGAGCAGAGCCTGAGCGTGATGCGCTTTATCGCGGAGGAGAAAAGGTTCGCTATGAGCAGCAGCGCGAGCACCGCCGCGGCGGCGATATAGTAGAAGCGCGCGGATTCGCGCGCGGCGTCTCTTCCGACGTTTGAAAACGCGAGCACCGCGAACAGCAGCGCCACGACGATGAGGTCGAGAAAACGGTCGAGGATGACCGTCGCGAGCGAGAAGCCTATGCCGTTTTTCATGCGCTTGCCGGAATAGTACGCCCTGAAAACATCGCCGAGCTTGAACGGCACGAAGAAGTTGAGCGCATAGCCGAGCGCCATGGAGCGCAGCAGCGCCCCGGCGGGAGGGTGCTCGTATATCTTAATGAAGCAGCTCCAGCGCATGAGACGTAGCGCGTGTCCAACCATGAGCAGGACTATGGAGCAGACGAACAGAAAGACCGTCACGGCGCGTCCACCTCTTTGAGCCGATCATCAGCCGCGGCGGCAGAGTATTCCTCGGGTGTGCCGAAAGAGATGTGCAGGTCGGTCTCGAAAATTTTGACGTCCGCGCCGCCATCGATAAGGACGTTATAAACGCCGCTCATAAAAAATTCCTCATAGCTGCATGAGGTCAGGTACTTCTCTGCCGCCGAGACAAAGACCTCAGGGCGGGAGAAGTAATACGCGCCGCAGATGGCGTGCGTGCTCACAGCCTGTTTCTCGACCGTATAGAGAACGCGGCCTGCCTCGTCAAGCTTTGCGAAGCTGTATTTCGGCACGTCGGAGGTGAAGGTCAGGAGCGCCGCGTCGGGGGCGGAGAAGTCACCGGCAGCGCAGAAATCATAAAAGTCACGGCAGACGAACATATGGTCGCAGTCGTTAAAGAGCAGGGGAGCGCCGCCGTCCAGCCCTTTGACGCCCTCAAGGCAGGTCATCACCGCGCCGGGGAGGACTTCGGGAATAACGACGATCCTTGCCTGAGGGTAGTATTCCTTTATTTTCTGGTCAATTTCAAAATGGTCTATATGTTCCTGAAGAACGACAAAGCTGATGTCTGCGACGTCGACGAACTTCATTACCGACTGCGCCGACCAATAGAAAAAGGGCTTGCCGTTAAGCTCGATGAGCGGCTTCGGCATGGAGTATCCATCCTTGAAGAAACGGTACCCGCGCCCGCCCATAGGCATGATGAGATGAAGCTTTTTCATTATTCGCCCTCCCATTCAAAGACCGGCTGCGCGGTGTAGGCAGATATGACCTTGTCGCGGTATTCCCCGTCGAGGAACGCGCGCTTATTGAAAGTGAAGCTCATAAGCATGCGCAGGGTCCTTGTCGCCTGGCTGAACATCTTCACGTTGCTGACCTGATCGTCCTCGCGCCAGCTTATCGGGAAGAAACGCTGCGACTGACCGAGCGGACCGGCGGCGAGCAGCATATAGCAGTTGAACATCAGGTTATCCTTGAAGCGGAGATAGTACCGGCTGCGCAGGGAGCTGACCTTATACATATTGAGCCCGGAGCCGAGATCGTACACCATGCGTCCCGCGCCGACGGAAAAGAGCAGGTCATACACCCGGTTCCCGAAAGTGCGGAATCTGGAGTAGCCCTCAAGGCTCGACCCTTTCATAAAGCGCGCGCCGAGGAAAGAATCGTACCGGGCATATTCGCGGCTTCTGAGATAAGGGAGGAGATTTGCGATACTGCCCTGATCGTCGCCGTGGAGGACGACAACATAGTCGTAAGCGTTATTGAGCGCGTAATCAAAGGCGACCTTGTGGGAGCCGCCGAGGCCGTAGTTCTCATCATTGCGCAGGAGCGTGACCGGGACGGCGGGGCGGTTGGCCTTGAGCCATTCTTTCACAGCCTGCTCGCCGTTATCAGTGCTGCGGTTATTGACGACGATAACAGCGGAAATGTATTCGCATACGGTCTTATCGAGCTGCGCAAGCACCCTGACGATCTGCTTTTCGCAGTTATACATGGGGATGAACAAAAGTATCTTATCCACGGTATTCTCCTTTTCTCCGCCAAACTATACAAGCGTCATTATATAATGCTTTCGGGCTTAATGCAAGCACAAGGCTTGCATTAAGCGGCATTTCAGAGTATACTACGTCTGAAGAAGCTTGCACTGTTCCGCTTTCGCCTTGCGGCAAAAGCGGAACTATGTGATCTCCTTCTTCCTTTTCGTCTTGACGGATTACGACACATCTGCCCAGAAAAATCAGAAACATAGATAGATATAGGTGGGGAACAAAGTGACAACAGAGCTTCTTTCTAAATATAAAGTGGAGAAAAAATATTGGATAATTGGAGCATTTGCACTCATATACTGGCTGCTCAGCTTCTGGTGGGAGCGCTTCGCATTTTATGAGGGCGCGGCTGAGGCAAGACCCGTGACGCATATCGTCATAAAGCTGCTCACCCTTATCACAGTATATCTCACGGCGCTGTTTTTCACGAACGCCGTGCAGGGCTTCAAAGCGCGCGGCGCGGCGGCGCAGACACTCATATACGCGCTGCCGTTGTTTATTATCGTGACCGGCTTTTGGTCTGTATGCGGCGCTTACCCGTTTACCACTGGCGATCAGCTCAATATCCTTGAGGCCTCGCGTCATTACGAGACTATGAAGGGCTTCTTCAATTATTGGACGATGTACATACCCATGATTGCGATGAACATCGCCCCGTTCCCGGCGTTTACGGTCGTGTTCAAGATATGGCTCATGAGCCTTGCGGCTGGATACTGCGTTTACAGGCTCGTGCGCGTGACGGGGTCAAAGCTGAGCTTTCTGCTGTATCTGCCGTTTCTGCTGCCGCCGGGACTGTACCAGAGCTACAGCATCCATCGCTGCCCGATGTACACGGTGCTGTATCTGCTGTATGCCTGCGTCCTGATATGTGACCATCTTGAAAAGAAAACCATCGGTACCGGAAAATTCCTGCGGCTCAGCTTTATGACCGCGGTGCTGACGCAGTGGCGCTCGGAGGGGATATACCTCCTCGTGCTCGGCCCGGTGCTGCTGTACTTTACCTATAAGCCGACGCTTGATGCAAAGAAAAAAGCGGCGGCGCTTGCGGCGATGCTGCTGGTGCAGCTTGCAGTGTACCTGCCGTCGGCCTTTGACAAGGAGGAGAACGGCCACAGGGCGCTGCCGTTCTTTGAATACCTCATCACGAGCATGGAGCGCAACGGGCTTGACAAGGAGAAGAACGCCGCGGATCTCGCCATAGTCAACAGGTACATTTCTGTCGATGCGATCCATGAGCTGAACGAGCGGCAGGGCGACTATAATTACAACGACAATATAATCATCTATTACGGCCTTGTCCCAGGCGCGACCGATCAGGACAAGGTGGATTTCCAAAATGCCGTCATAAGGCTGATGATCCATAACCCGCTGGTGTACATCCGCTCGCAGATAGGGGCGTGGCTGCACATCTCCAATGCTTTCCAGTATGAGCGCACGCTGGACTATGCCGCCAATATCTTCAAGAACCTATATGTCCCGACGGCGTGGCTGATCGGGCTGTGGGTATACATGCTTGTGAAAAAGCAGTGGTGCTATTGGTTTATTACCTCCGGGCATCTCTGCCATATGGCGATCACCACGGCGCTGCTGCCAGCGGCGTATTTCAAGTACTACTATTCCGAGTATATGTATGCCGCGCTCACCGCGACGCTTGCTGTCTGCTTCCTCGTAAAGCGGCACAGAGAAAAGAAGAACCGAACGGAGGCGTGAGATGGATATAAATTCTTTGCTGTCCCTCAGGCAGGCGTGGCACAGCTTCCGCCAGAACCACCCCAAATTCCCGGACTTTCTGAGAGCTGTCAAGGCCAAGGGCGCAGTGCCCGGCGCGGAGATAACGATCACTGTCAGCTATCCTGACGGCGAGACGCTCAAGGCGGGGCTCAAGCTCAAGGAGTCGGACGCGGAGCTTATCAATAATCTTATATAATAAAATCGTACAACAGTGGCTGCCGAAAACGACAGCCACTGCGTTTGACAAAAGGCGGTGACGGGCAGTGCTGAGCTACGCGGAGTTCTGCGATAAATTCAATATCAGGCTCGATGCGCAGCAGGCGCAGGCGGTGCAGTGTACCGACAGGGCAGTGCTGCTGCTTGCCGTCCCCGGCAGCGGCAAGACGACGACGCTTATCACCCGCGCCGCGTATCTTGTCTACTGCATGGGGATCGCGCCCGAGAACATCCTGACCATGACCTACACCATCGCTGCGAGCGCTGAAATGCGCACCCGCTTCTCTGCGATGTTTGGCGAGGAGTACGCGGCGCGGCTGGAGTTTCGCACGATAAACGGCGTATGCGATTCTATAATCAACAGATATGCGCGCCAGACCCGCGCGCAGCGCTTTGACCTTGTGTCCGACAACGGCGCGATGCTTGCCGAGGTCTTCCGCACGGTACGCGGCGAGTATCCCGAGGGCGGGGATATTAAGGAGTTGCAAAAGGCGATCACTTATATTAAGAACATGCGTCTGCCGCGCGGTGAGATTGACGAACTGGACGCGGGCGGCATCGCCGTCGCGCCGGTATACGACGCTTACAGAGAGACGCTCAGACAGCGCGGGCTCATGGACTATGACGACCAGCTCGTCTTCGCGCGGCAGATACTGCTGAAGTACCCGGACATCCTCGGTGCGCTTCGGGAGCAGTATAAGTATATCTGCGTCGACGAGGCGCAGGACACCTCGAAGATACAGCATGAGATCATCCGCCTGCTCACCGGCGAGAGCGGGAGTATATTCATGGTGGGCGACGAAGATCAAAGCATTTACGGCTTCCGCGCCGCGTACCCCGACGCGCTTATGAGCTTTGAGGGCGACTACGGCGGCGCGCGGGTGCTGCTGCTTGAGAGCAATTACCGCTCAACACCGGAGATCACCGAGCCTGCTGACCGCTTCATTGCGAGAAACTCGGCGCGGCACGAAAAGCACATCCGCGCTGTGCGCGGCCATGGTGCTCCGATACGCACGGTCGCTCTCAGCGAGCGCGCTGCGCAGTATTCATACATATGCGCGATGACGGAGAATGACCCGCAGCGCGAGACGGCGGTGCTCTACCGGAATAACGACAGCGCCGTTGCGCTCATTGACTGGCTGGACAGGCGCGGCGTTCCGTTCAGGTGCCGCCGTGAGGAGAACTCTTTCTTTTTAAACCGCACAGTAAGCGGCGTCAGGGACATTATGACGCTCGCGCTCGAACCGGGGAACGCCGAGGCTTTCATGCGCGTGTACAGCAAGTTCAGCCTGCCGGTGAGGCGCGAGACGGCGGAGCTTGCGGTGAGCCTGTACGGCGCGGGCAAGGCGGGTTCTCTCATTGCGGCGCTGGAGAGCGCATCAAAGGAGCAGCCGGACTGGCTCAGGGAACGCATCGCGGAGCTGCACGATAACTTTATCGCGCTCAGGACTGATACCGCCCGCGAAGCGCTCGACAGGATACGCTATAAGATGGGCTACGGCGGCTACGTCCTCAAGGACAGCGGGGACAAGGAGCGGATGTATCTGCTTTCTATCCTTGCCGCGCGGGAAAAGAACACGGAGAGCTTCCTGCAAAGGCTGCGGGAGCTGGAGAGTATTTCCTCGGAAAACCGATCAGCGGACAGCAAGCTCATCCTCAGCACGATACACAGCAGCAAGGGACTCGAATATGATCGCGTCATCATTATCGACGCGCTGGACGGAATACTGCCGTCCGTGCCGTGCAGCGGCCGGCTTGACGATGAGCAGCGCAAGACCCTTGAAGAGGAGCGGCGGCTGTTCTACGTCGCCGCGACCCGCGCAAAGAACGAGCTCATACTTATGACCTATCCGCGGCAGGGGACGAGCACCTTTATAGAGCAGTTCTTTGAAAAGCCGAAGCGTAGCCTCGGCGGCCTTACGCGACCGAATGTGACGCAGAAGACGTTGTGGGCGGTGAAGGATTATTTCCCAGGCACGCAGGTGGAGCACAGCGTCTTCGGACAGGGGACGATCACCGAGGTAAAGGGTGAGCTTGCGACGGTTATATTCCGCAGCGGAGAGACGAAGAAACTAATGCTGCCGATCTGTATAGGAAATGGCCTTTTGAAATTGGTAAAAAAATAATTCCGCATCACGCGATGCGGAATTATTTTTTTACTTCAGCTCTTCCTGATATCTCGCGCGTTCGCCGCCGATGAAGCGCGGCCTTGTGCGCGCACAGATAAGCACGGCCTCGCCGATCCTGTTAAGGCTCAGCCGCACAGGCACGGCGACGTCTTTCAGGTGCATCCCGATAAGCGTCGCGCCGATGTCCATACCAGCCTTGGCCTTGATGTGCTCGACTGCGGCGGGCTGCTCCAAATGCTCCCACACGGTCGTTGCGAAAGAGCCGCCGGCGTGCGCCCATGGGCGGACGTTCACGATATCGTAGCCGAACTTTTCGGCGGCCTCGGTCTCAAGGATGAGCGCACGGTTGAGGTGCTCGCAGCACTGGGCGGCAAGGTATATGCCGCGCTCATGGAGCACCGGGTATATCCCGTCGAACACGGCCTGCGCGGCCTCCATGCTCGAGCCCTTTCCGATGCGCGCGCCGACGACCTCGCTCGACGAACAGCCGACGACAAACAGATCACCGGCCTTGAGTCCTGCAACATCGAGCAGCTCCGTGACGGCCTGCTTTGCCTGAGCGGTGATTTCCTCGTACATCTCGCGGCTCCTTTCAGACGGACAGGCGGCGCACATAGGGGATAGCGTAGAGCGCCTTGTATGCCGCGATGCCGACGATTATACCAGCCGCGCCCTGAATGGCGTTGCCGGGGATGCTTGCCGTGGCAGCCATGCCGTAGCCGAGGATGAGGCTTTCATACGCAAAGTACCCGAGCACCATGACTACCTCGCCCGCGATAGCGGAGACGAGCATCGCGCCGGTCTTGCCGTGCAGCGCCTTGAGAATGAGCGCGGCGGTGAGTGCTGTGAGCCCCTTTATAACGAGCGTGCCGGGAGCGTAGAACGCATAGCCGAGCAGCAGATCCGCGAGCATCGAGCCGATACCGCCGGCTGCCATGCCGTAGACCGGCCCGAGGAAGAAGGCGCTCAGCAGAACGACGCAGTCGCCGAGGTTTATATACCCGTTCGTTGCGGGCATGGGGATATGGATAAGCATCGTTGCGGCGCAGGTCAGCGCGGCAAAGAGTGCGGCGAGAATAAGTCTGGTGAGTTTATCGTGTTTCATGTTGCACCTCCGTGGTTTTATGGTGGTAATATAGTCCATAAACTGGATATATTCAAGTATCAATTTAATGCAAAAATACAAGACCAGATGTGCGGCAAAAATGCCGGAGCTGCATCTTGCTTCCACTGCCAACTGATGGTAAAATAAATCATAATTGAAAAGAGCGCTTTGGCGCATAACAGATATGAGGTGAAGATAATGATAAAATTCGGTACCGGCGGCTGGCGAGCCATAATCGCCGATGAATTTACAAAGGAGAACATCCGTCTGCTGACGGCGGGGCTGTGCGGCCTGATGATAGAGGAAGGACACGCGGGCAAGGAGATATGCGTCGGCTATGACAGGCGCTTTCTGTCAAAGGAGTCCGCGCACTGGGCAGCCGAGGTGCTCGTCGGCTACGGGTTCAGGGTGTATATGATAAACCGTTCGTCGCCTACGCCGCTTATGATGTTCGTCGTCAAGACGCATAACATGCCATACGGCATGGCCGTTACGGCGAGCCACAACCCCGCAATATATAACGGCATCAAGGTGTTTACTGCCGGCGGGCGCGATGCAGACAAGACCGTCACGAATAAAATTGAAGAGCACATCGCGCGCCTTACGCCCGAGGCGGTCAAGAGCGTCGACTATGACACGGCGCTGGCCGAGGGGAAGATCACGGAAAAGAATCCCTCAAACGATTATATTGACAGCATCCTTGCCGCGATAGACGTTGAGGCGATAAAGAAGGCGCAGCTGCGCATCGCGCTCGACCCGATGTACGGCGTGAGCCAGACCTGCCTGAGCATGATACTCATGACCTGCCGCTGCGACCTTGAGATCATCCACGAGCGGCATGACACGCTCTTCGGCGGGAGGCTCCCCGCGCCGAATGAGGAGACGATGGGGCCGCTCTCGGCGCTCGTGCTCGACCGCTACCGCTGCGACCTCGGCATCGCCACTGACGGCGACGCCGACCGTCTCGGCGTTATCGACGATGAGGGACACTTCGTCCACCCGAACAAGCTCCTTGTGCTGCTGTACTACTACCTTGTGAAATACCGCGGCTGGACAGGCCCGTGTGTGCGCAACAACTCCACGACGCATCTGCTCGACCGCGTAGCCGAGGGACTGGGGCAGAAGTGCTATGAGGTGCCGGTCGGCTTCAAGTGGGTCTCGGCGAAGATGGCGGAGACGGACGCGATAATCGGCGGCGAGTCCTCCGGCGGCCTTGCCGTGCGCGGGCATATCTCCGGCAAGGACGGCATATACGCTGCGGCGCTGCTGGTCGAAATGCTCGCCGTCACGGGAAAGAAGCTCTCGGAGCTCTACCGCGAGATATGCGGGCTTTACGGTGAGCTCGCCTATGCCGAGGCGTCCTTCACCATGACGAACGAGCGCAAGGCGGAGCTTCAGCACTTCCTGTTTGAAGAGCTGCGCAATCCGGACTTTGACGGCGTCGACCACATCAGCCGCGAGGACGGCTGCAAGGTCTATTTCAAGGACGGCAGCTGGGTCATCTGCCGCTTCTCCGGGACGGAGCCGCTGCTGCGCATGGCAGCCGAGGCCGAGACAAAGGAAAAGGCCGAGGGATATATCAATACCTGGAAAAAGTTCCTGAGCCTGTAAAACTGAAAAAATCAACCGGGGTCACTGTGTTCACAGCAGCCCCGGTTGATTTTTAGTTGTGCTGATAATAGGTGTCCATGGCGTAATTGCCGTTTGAGAGCTTGGAATTCGTGATCTCATCAACAACGATGTTGCCGTCCGCGTCGATGACCTGCCGGTGCGTCAGCGTCCGGTAGCCGGAGCCGACATCGTCCTCAAAGCCGTAGGTCTCATGCGTGAGCTTTATGGTGTAGCCGTCGCGGTCGGGGTAGGCGGGATCGATAAACTTGTCAAAGTCGTACACCCAGCTGTAGGAGCTATCAAACTCGACGGGCATATAATCGTCGTCCTCAAGTGTGCCCCATATCTCAAAGGTAAGTGTGCTCTCTTCGTTATTGAAGATACCGACAAGCTTGATGGGGTAATTGCGGCTGTTCCTGAACTTGAAGTCGATGGAGCGTCCGCCGCCTTCGGGGATCGTGACCGTCGCGTCGGTGCCCATCTGCATGTAGTTCACGGGGAAGTAGTGGCACTCGCGCTCGACAGTTTCAAGGAAGGAGAAGAGCGTCGCGGCGTACAGAGTGCTCGACACCTGGCATGCGCCGCCGCCGATCTCGTCCTTGACGTCGCCGTCAACATAGGCGGGAGCGGGCAGGAAGCCGGCCTCCTCGGTACGCTGGCCGACGACCTCATTATACGAGAACTCATCGCCGGGGTACATTATCATGCCGTCTATCTTCGAGGTCGCAAGCTCAAGATTGCTTCGGCGGTTCTCGCCGGAGTTGGGGAACTTGGTCGTCATCGTGCCGAGCAGGTCGCGGTAAAGCCTGCCGCGCAGCTCATCGCCCGTGACCTCCGGCCATACGATGTCAAGCGGTATCTTGACCTCATCGCCGGGATCGGCGTCGTTCCAGAGCTTCTCGGCCTGACTGACGTCAAACTTGCAGCCGACTATCTCGTCCGTGACCTCGAACTTCCCATCATCGGAATAGTATGCGTCGACCGGGTCATGCTCGAGCTCCTTGTGTATCGCGTCAAAGTCCGGGGCGCTGAGCTCCTTGGCAAGCGTCGTATAGCTGAGCTCCGTCTCGCCCTTTTCAAGCGCGGCGATTATGGAGTCTCTGAAAGCCTCCTTGTCAAACTCTATCTGGTTCCAGCCCTTTTTCATCGTCATCTCTGCGGCCTTGGCGTCGACGGTGTATTCCTCCGTGCCCATATACTCGTTGACGGCAGCGATGCCCTCATCGATGCAGGAGTCGATATACTCGTTTGAGATATTCTGGCTTTCAGCGTTGATGTCGACCGCGCCGACAAGCGCCTTGATGTAGGTGAAGAGGTTATCGATAATATTCACGCTGTGGCCGTAAGCATGCGCCGCGCTGACAGCATCGTCAACGGAGAGCACCGCACCGGCCTTGACGGGGTCGACCTCGAAGCTCTGCCCGCCGAGCGTCGTCACCTTGAGCGGGGTGGACACGCGCGTCTCCCAGCCCTGCTGAGTGAGCGCGGCTCTCGTCTGCTCGGCGTCGAGCTTGCCGACGGCGATGCTGCCGACATAGACGTTCGGCAGGTTCGCACTGCTCTGCGTTATCTCATAGCCCGCGAAAACTCCGCCGCCGATGATCGCCAGCAGCAGGACGAGTATCAGCCACAGCGCTGTGCTGCCGCCCTTTTTCCGCTTCTTTTTCTTTGCCTTGGGCGCGCGGTACTCAGGCTCCGCGCTGACCGCGTCTTCATATATATGCTGCTCCGCGGGTGAGTTGGTGTACTCGTCGTACCCGGCTCCGTCCATTTCAAATTCATCAGCTTTGCTGCGCATTTTCTTTCTGCTCATATGCTGCCTCTTCCCAAAGTATCTTTTTAGTAAACCGTATTATATCATCAGTTTCGGCCTTCATCAAGTATATTATACGGCGGGAAGAAGCAAATCGGTTCAGCCTCTGCCGAGATCAAGATATCCTATTTCCTCGGAAAAGGGATATTCATACGGCGGCGTGTCGCTCTCGCGTATCTCAAGGTTCTCTGCGATCTCTTCAAGCGTCTCCATGCTGTCCGTGCCACAGACCTTAACAAGATAGCCGCGCTCAGGATCGAACATGAAGATGTAGTTTACGGTCCCCCAGCTGCAGAAGTTTTTGCTTTCGGTATAGTCGGAGACTATTTCGGTTATCTCCCAGCCGTCCCAGTTCTCCTGCTTTACTATTTCCGTTTTGCCGTTGAGCACGCCCTTGGAATTGCCGGTGTTCACATTCGTGGCAGTGATAAGATACGGCATGATGTTCCCTTTGCCGTCATTGCAGAGGTAATCCGTCCACTCGCCCCTGTAAACTCTGTGAGTAGCGGCGGACGGCAGCCAATTGGCCTTGAACTCCGGGCGGTTATAGCTCTCGTCTGGACCCGTGAAGGTCAGCAGCAGACCGGCATCCGGGAAATACAACGTTTTGTCGTTCACTACCTCGCCGTTTTTGTTTATCTCAGTTATGTGCCCAGTGACTACTTCGTCCTGATCCTGAACGTCCTGCAAATTCATGTTGTAGCGCACTATCGCGCACGCGGCCGAGCCGAAGAAGGCCGCTATCACCGCGGCGAGCAGCAGCGTGCGCACTCTCACGCGGCGGCGCGTGGGCTGAACGCCGATCTTTTTGAGCGTCTTGGCCTTTATGCGCGCGGTAAGCTCCGCATCGGATGTGCCGAGCGTGACATTTTCCGGGCAGCAGCCGCTGCACAGCTCGGATATTTTAAGCTTCATTGCCGTACCCCCTCTCCTCAAGATAATATTTAAGTCTCTGCCGCCCGCGCGCAAGCTTCGTGCGTACGGTTGCGCCGTTCATGCCGAGCGCGGCGGCGATGTCCTCGGTCTTCTGATACAGGAAATAGTGCCGCTTGAATATCTCGCAGTCCGGTTCGCCGAGCGTGTCCACCGCTTCGCGCGCAAGCTCGCGCAGCTCCAGCGTCAGTATGCCCTCCTCCGGACTGCCGGCAGCGAGATCAATAATATCATCCTCAAGCGCGCTCTCAATGTGCTTTGATCGCAGCGCGCTCAGTGCCTTGTTGCGCACCACGACGGCGAGGTAACCCTTGAGCTTTCCCGGCTCGACGGAATCACGGTTATACCAGAGTGCGGCAAAGCAGTCGGACACGGCCTCTTCCACGTCCTCCGCCGGGAGCATCGGGCGCATCACGTTCGATGCGATGGCGTAGACATACGGCGTGTACAGATCTATGATCTCCGACAGCGCCGCCGTGCTCCCGCGCTTGAGCTGCCGCAGCAGCTTTGTTTCGTTCACACACGTCACCTCATTCCTCAGGCCAGATATGTATATTGAAGCGCAGGAGAAACTGTTCTCCCGGTATCCATACATGGTAAAGCCCGTCCATTTTATTGCTCAGTCCAAGAAGCTCCTCGGGTGTCGCTGTGACGATGGCGGTAAAAGCCCAGCTATCGCGTCCGTTGTCGATGCTCTTCGCTGACATTACCTCGGCCTGCACGCCATGTGCGGCAAAGGCCTTGGCGTCACGAAGAGCATATTCAAGGTCAAGCGCCTCGGACAGCGGAAGGTATTCCGACTCGTATGTGTCAATGGCCTCCTCCCAGCCATCAGCCTTTTGTACCCATTCGGGGTACTCCTCGGGCAGCTTTTTGAGGAGCTGTTCATCATCAAGCGTCTTTCTGAGCGCGTCGACGCTTTCGTATTCGGTGAGCGCGTCAGCTCCCAACACCTCCGACAGCGCCATCAGCGCCCGGTCATGGTTCTGAAGCGGGATGTTCCACTTGTCGAGCCGCTTGTCAGAATTAGAAAACGGCCATCCGTAGACCACAAACTTCACCGGCTGATCCTGCGGCTGCTGCGCGAGCCAGTCGAGACAGTCGGGCGCGGCGTTATTGCTGAAATAGAAATTGCCGCACTCATCGTACAGAGAGCGCAGAAAGTCCCGTGCGCTGTCGTAGACTTCCGGTTCATCCTCAATGATTTCCGGGGACACCGCAGCGTCAGCTTCGTGCGTCGACGGCGCTGCGGCACTGACCGGCTGCGCCGGTGCGCTGCCGCAGCCGCACAGCAGCAGCGCAAGGGCAAGCGCGATGATGGATACCCGTTTCATAGTAAGTACGCTCCTTTGTGTATTTTTCTTTCTGCTTATATAAACGCATCGGGAGCGGAAAATGTTTCATGGAATGGGAAAAAATTTGAAAAAAACTCCCGCTGTGATACACAGCGGGAGTAGACTATATTACGCGGCCTGTTCCATTTTGCCTATTTTGTGCTTCTTGACATAGCGGAAGTAGATCATATACGCAAGCGAGGTCAGACCCCAGGTGATGGGGTAGGCCACGGCGACGGTGGAGATATCGTTATGCAGCGGCACGATGGTGAATATCCACACAACGCGCGCGATGCAGATGCCGACGGCGGTGATGATAAACGGCACGAGCGTATCGCCGATGCCGCGCAGGCTGCCGCTGTACACCTCGACCGGGACATACAGCAGGTACCACGGCATGATGTAATAGATTATGCGCATGGCGAGCGCTATAACGTTCTGGTCGGTCGTGAAGATCACAAGGAGGTATTTGCCGAGCGTCAGGAACAGCGCACTTATCAGAACGGCAAAGACCGAGGTCATTATCATGCAGTCGCGTATGCTCTCGCGCACGCGCTGCATGCTGTTTGCGCCGAAATTCTGCCCGACGAAGGTCATGACCGCGAGGCCCATCGCGCTGAGCACCAGCCATGTAAAGGCGTCGACCTTGCCCATGGCGACCCATGCCGCGGCAGTGTCCGTACCGAAGCGGTTGATGGCTGTGAGGATTATCATGTTGGAGATAGAGTAGAGCACTGCCTGAAGCCCAGAGGGCAGGCCGATGTGCACGGTGCGGCGCATGATCCGCCAGTCCGTGCGCAGCTTGGAAAGCTCAAGCCTGACGCTCTCCTCGGTCTTCGACCGGGCGAGAAACCAGCATATCATCACTGCGCTCAGCATCTGCGAGAGCGCCGTCGCGATCGCTGCGCCCGCGACGCCCATTTTGAATGTGACGACGAACAGCAGGTCGAGCACCACATTTATAAGGCAGCAGGCAATGAGAAAATACAGCGGGTGCTTGGAATCACCGACCGCGCGCAGGATAGCGGAGCCCATGTTGTAGACCATGCCGGGGATCATCGCCATGTACACCCAGCGCATATACACGATGGAGTCGGCCATCGTGTCCTCAGGCGTTTCCATGATGCGCAGCAGCGCAGGCGCTGTGAGGATACCAACAACGGTCATTATGGCGCCGCACGCGATGGCGAGGATCATCGCCGTGTGCACCGAGCGCGAGGAGTCCTCCATGTCGCGCGCGCCGTAATACTGCGCGACGATGACGGCCGCGCCAGAGGTGACGCCGGTGAAGAAGCCGATAAGCAGATTGAGTATCTGCGAGGACGAGCCGCCGACCGCGGCCAGCGCCTCCTTGCCGACAAAGCGGCCGACAATGACCGCGTCAACGGTGTTGTAAAGCTGCTGGAAAAATGTGCCGAGGAGCACCGGGAGGAAGAACAGCATCAGCTGCTTCCAGATAACACCCTCGGTGATCCCGTTATATTTTGAACTATTCATTTTTATCACCTATATTACACCAACAGTTTTGAAGATCATTGCCCACAGGAAAAGCGTCAGTGAGCACAGCGCGCTTGTCGCGACAACGGCGTTGCCCGCAAGCTTTGCGTCGCCGCCCATCTGCTGCGCCATTGTGAATGAGGCGATCGCTGTGGAGGAGGCAAAAGCTCCGAGGAGTGAGGCAAACTCCACGCCGCGGAAACCGAGCAGGCACGCAAGCCCCAGCATGACTGCCGGGATGACGATAAGCCGGCCTATCACTATTGCGGACACGGTTTTAAGATCGTCCCGCAGGTCGCTGAACTCGAAGAAACCGCCGAGCAGAAACAGCATGAGGGGAGAGGTCGCGTTTGCGAGCTGTGCGGCTGTGTGCTCAAGCCCGGAGGGCAGCCGCAGCTTCAGCAGCTGGAAGGCAATGCCGATGAAGGTTCCGACTATCATGGGGTTTTTGAGAATGTCAACGATAAGACCGAGCCTGCTTTTCTTCGCGCCGCCGAAGTGTTCGAGCGTAATGACAGCAAGGATGTTATAGAGCGGGATAACTGTTGCCAGCAGCACAACGACGCAGCCGAAATCCGACCCGGCGGGCATGAGCTGCTGCGCCAGCGGCAGACCGATGATGACGAAGTTGCTGCGGTAGAGCGCCTGAATAATAACGCCGCGGCGCTCAGGTCGTCGCTCCGTCCGTTTTACTATCTGCATGCTGACAAACCATTCTGCCAGCACTCCGAGCAGCGCAAAGCACAGGAGCTTTACATTGAACGAGGCTGCAAGGTCGGATACATATATATTATAAAAGACCATGACCGGTATAAAATACCGGAAGATCAATCGGTTAAAGCGGAAAACATCCTCACGCTTTATATCGCCCAATCGGCGCGCCATGTAGCCGAGAGCGATGATAATGAATATCGGAGCAACTGCGTTCAGGCATACGATAAAGTTTTCCAAAGCGTTCCCTCCGATTCTGAAGATTCGCGTTAAGAGCAAGTATACGAGCGAGATATGTAAAAAGCAATCCGGCAGCTCAAAAATCATCGAAATAGCCAAAACCGGCTCGAAACCGCTTCACAGAGTATACAACTTTATGGCGTGAAACGGGCAGAAAATCCGGCGTGAACCTGTAGTCACGCCGGATTTAGCACTTTAATGTTTCAGATTCCGCTTATTCGTCCTTGCTGCGCTTAGAGTCTATGCGCAGGTAGACGACCACGCCGACCAGAGCGGCCAGAGCGAGGAAGCCGACGATGCCGAAGAATATGAGCTGG
Organism: Clostridiales bacterium; assembly: GCA_003150355.1. Classification (GTDB taxonomy): domain Bacteria; phylum Bacillota; class Clostridia; order Oscillospirales; family Oscillospiraceae; genus Limivicinus. The sequence continues at coordinate 96,487 of QAMJ01000023.1, forward strand.
GTATTATTGCCGCGGTCATAGCTGCCGTTGTCGGAGCTCGTGCGGGTGGGCGTCGCCGTCGGGGACGGGGTAGGCGTTGTCTCCGGTTCAAAGCTGACCTCGGCAAGATCGGTATAGACAGGGTCACTCGTGACGCCCTCGCGGGTGTTCATCACGGCGACACAGTAGTACATCGTGCCTTCGGTCTGGGTCGGGGTATAGCTTGCTTCAGTCGCGCCGTCAATGGGGGTAGCCATGCCGCGGTTGTTCACATTCGTGCTGTACCACTGGTAGCTCAGCTCGCCGTTGTTGGGGGAGGTGGCCTGAACGGTCAGTGTGCAGGTCTCGCCCTTCTTGAGACGGGTGCTCTGAGGGGCAACGTTGATGTTCGGCGTCTTTGTGGTGAGGCCGTTGTTGCCGAGGTCGGTTCCGGAGTTCTGGTCGTTATTACCACCCGTGGAATTATTCGTGTTGTTGTTCGTATTGTTATTGCTGTTATTATTGCTGCTGTTGTTGGCGCTATTGTTATTATTCGTATTGTTATTCGTGGCTTTGACGGTTATGCGCGCGCCGTTGGAGTAGGAAGCACCGTTGGCGTTCTCAAACTTGGCCTCCACGCACCATTCATTGAGCGAGGAGGGAATATTGCTGAGCGTCAGGCGCTCGGTGCCGAGACCGTCAACGCTGAGTCCGCGGAAATAATCCGGGCCGTCGGCGGCGTTATATGTAACGGTCGTGTCCTTGCTGACGAGACGCCAGGTTATCTTCGTTGCGTCGTCCGCGCGGGCGACGAACTGCGCGCTGCCGCCGGGCTCGACTGTCTCACCCGTGGGGTGCTTTGTGATGTGCGGCGGGTTGCCGGTCGCGGGAGCCTTGGTAGGTGTCGTGCCGCCGGTGATGGAGAGGTTGATTATAAAGGAATAGGTGCCGTTCTCAGTGACGACATTGTAGCTGCTGGAATAGTTGCCGGCAGTGGTGGGCGTTCCGGCCATGTAGATGCCGTAATCGTCCCATGACAGGCTCAGCCCCGCGGGAAGGGAACCCGCGTATTTTTCATAGGACTTTATGACAAGGTTGCTGCTGAACACCTGGATGCTGCCGATGTCGGTGCCCGCTTCAAAGCTGTTGACATAGTCCGCGCCCGCACTCAGCCCCGGCAGGGCAAGCGCCACGCAGAGCACAAGCGTGAGCGAAAGCAGAAGCTTCATGGTTTTACTTTTCATCTTTTTCATTCTCCGTTTTCTTTTTGTCTTAAAAATATTATAGCACAGCGGTATTTTCCCTGCAAGCAGGGAAGCCACGATTTTGCACTCATTTTGCAATCTTAATATATTGACGCAGAAAAGCAAAATATGTTTCAGCTTTCTGCAGAGATTCTTTTTTGTAGACAATTACAATTCACTTTCGCGGCGCTGCGTGATAAAATCGTCTGCGTCTGAAGGGAGTGGCTGCAATGAAGAATAAGACCCGTATGATGATCCTTGCGGCGCTGTTTGCGGCGCTTACTGCGGTCGGCGCATTTATCCGCTTTCCGCTCGGGACAATGTCGGTGACGCTGCAATTCATGTTTACTGCTATGGCCGGTGTGCTGCTCGGCGCGAAATGGGGCGCGGTGTCGCAGACTGTGTATGTCGTGCTCGGGCTTGTCGGGCTGCCGGTGTTCACGATGGGCGGCGGTATCGGCTATGTCATGCAGCCGAGCTTCGGCTTCCTGCTGGGGCTCATACCCACGGCGTGGGTGATAGGCCGCCTGACCGAAAAGGAAAACGGGCACTGGCGCATTGCGCTTGCCTGCCTTGCGGGGCTTGCGGTGCTGTACCTGATCGGCCTGCCGTATATGTACCTGATAATGAAGCTTTATCTGCACAAGTCCATCACCGTGTGGACGGCGGTAAAGGCCGGGATGCTGGTCTATCTGCCGGGCGACGCGATAAAAATAGCGCTGACCGTTCTTCTCTATAAGCCGCTGCGTAGAGCGATAAAGAAATGAGTATATGGCAGCCGCCGGCATGAAAGCCGGCGGCTGCCATATATTATTCTTTATTTCCGGTTATGTAATAGTCGCAGTATTCTCCGTATTTATACTCAGACGGGAAGCTTTTGTCAATAGGCCTTCGGCATAATAAAAGCGTCTGTACCGCCGGGAGCGACGGTTCAGACGCTTTGTATATTTTATTGTTTGCTCACTTACCGGCGCGACGCTGGAAGAGCTTCACGAGCTCGACTATCGGTACCACGAGTATGGCGAGCCCGAGAGCGACAGCGTACTCGTTCCAGTCGACGGGCGTGAAGCCAAAGGCCGCGGCAATCGCCGGGACTTCAAGGACTATTGTCGTCAGCGCGAGCGCCGCGAGCATCGCGACCCAGAGGAGCTTGTTATGCCCGGGGAGCGTAAATATGCTCCTGCGCTGGGAGCGCATGTTGAAGCTATGGAGTATCTCGCACATGTTCATCGTGAGAAAGGCCATCGTCATTCCGTTGTAGGAGATGCCGTGCGGCCACGCAAAATGGCCGACCTCCATGCAGTGGCCTATTATATATGACGCGAGTGTGATGACCGCAATCAGGACCCCCTGATATGCAATATCAACGCCGAGGCCGCCGGCAAAGATACCGTCTGAAGCCTTGCGCGGCGGGCGATCCATGATGTCCGGTTCGCCGCGTTCAAGGCCGAGGGCGAGCGCCGGGAAGCAGTCGGTTATCAGGTTTATGAACAGCAGGTGTACGGGGTTTAAGAGCGTGAAGCCCATGAGCGTCGCCGCGAATACGCCGACGACCTCACTCATGTTGGAGGCCAGCAGGAACTGGATGGTCTTGCGGATGTTGTCGTATATGCGCCGCCCCTCGCCGACAGCATCGACGATGGTGGCAAAGTTATCGTCGGAGAGTACCATGTCCGCGACGTTCTTTGTGACGTCCGTGCCGGTGATCCCCATGCCGACGCCGATGTCCGCAGACTTTATCGACGGTGCGTCGTTCACGCCGTCGCCGGTCATGGCGGTTATCATGCCGCGGCGGCGCCACGAGGAGACGATTCGCACCTTGTGCTCGGGCTGAACACGGGCGTAGACGCTGTATTTATCGATGACCCTGTCAAGCTCATCGTCGCTGAGCCTGTTGAGCTCACGCCCCTCTATGGCCTGCGAAGCGCCGTCGATAATGCCAAGCTCACGCGCGATGGCGACGGCGGTGTCCTTGTGGTCGCCGGTTATCATGATCGGGCGGATACCGGCGCGGCGGCATTCGTCGATCGCGGCCTTGACCTCCGGACGGACAGGGTCGATCATGCCGGTCAGGCCGATGAAACACAGTTCATGCTCTAAGTTAGCAGGGGAGCAGTCCTCGGGCAGCGCGTCCCATCGGCGCTCCGCTGCGGCGAGAACGCGCAGCGCGCGGTCAGCCATTGCGTGGTTCACGGAGAGAATTTCCCGGCGCTTTTCATCGGTAAGCGGGAGGACTGCGCCGTTATCGAGATAGCTCGTGCAGCACTTGAGCACTTCGTCGGGCGCGCCCTTGGTGTACTGAATGTAGGAATCACCGCATTTATGGACGGTGGACATCATTTTGCGCATGGAGTCAAACGGAGCTTCGGCGACACGGGGCTGCTCGTTCTCAAGCTCCGGCTTTATCTGCCCGTTTGCCGCGCCGAAGTTCACGAGTGCCGCCTCGGTCGGCTCGCCCTGCGCACCGTCGGGGGAGTAGACTGCGTCGCAGCAGAGCGTCATCGCGGCAGCCAGCTTATCGACCGACCCGTAATGCTCGATGACGGTAATCTTGTTCTGAGTCAGTGTGCCGGTCTTGTCTGAGCATATCACCTGAGTGCAGCCGAGAGTTTCGACGGCGGTCAGGCGGCGGATGACGGCATTGCGTTTGCTCATGTTCGTGACGCCGATAGACAGCACGACGGTGACGACTGTCGCAAGCCCCTCAGGTATAGCGGCTACGGCGAGGGACACGGCGACCATGAAGGTGCGCAGAACACTGTCAAGCGAAAAGTCACCCGCGACTAAAAGATCGAACACGAAGATGAAAACGCATATTCCGAGGACGAGCTTTGAGAGCACGCCGCCGAGCTGACTCAGCTTGCGCTGAAGCGGCGTCTGCTCCTGCTCAGTCCGCGCGAGGACACCGGCGATCCTGCCCATCTCGGTGCCCATACCGGTGGCGGTGACGACCGCGCGGCCGCGCCCGTAGACGACGGTCGAGCCCATGTAGCACATGTTTCTGCGATCGCCGAGGGGAACGTCCCCGTCGAAGATGACTTCGACCGCCTTGTTGACCGGAACGCTCTCCCCAGTCAGCGCGGCCTCCTCGATTTTGAGCGAAGCGCTTTCCAGCAGACGGCCGTCAGCGGGGACGGCGTCACCGGCTTCGAGGACTACAACATCGCCCGGTACAAGGCGGCTGCTCTCAATGACCTTGAGCTCCCCGCCGCGCAGCACCTTGCACTTGGCGGCGGTCATGCTTTGCAGCGCTTCTATCGCGGCCTCAGCCTTGCTCTCCTGAATGACGCCGAGCACGGCGTTGAGCAGGACGACGACAAGGATTATGAACACCTCAGTGAAGCTCTCTCCGGATAGGGCGTTCGTGACCGCTGAAACGGCGGCGGCAGCAAGCAGAATCAGCAGCATCGGGTCTTTGAGCTGCTGGAAAAAGCGCTGGAGGACGGTCGTTTTCTTCGCCTCGGCAAGCTTGTTCTCGCCGTACCTTTCAAGGCGCTCCTCGGCCTGCTCTTCGCTCAGTCCGGAAGCGGAGCTTTCAAGCTCTGTGAGAATATCATCCTGTGTGCGCTGGTATAACTCGGACATGGACACATCTTCCTTTCATAAATTGCTGGTAAAAAACAAAAGACTCATGCGCAAGCTGTACAGCTTACGCATGAGTCTCATTCTTTACAGAGCAGCCCGGATGCCGCAGCATCGTTTTGACGGGTCTGCCTCGCCCCGCGGACGCGGTGCGGAATTACTCCCTCAGGCGAAATTCAGTGTAGCACATTATATTCTGTGATAATAGAAAAGTCAATATGCGGTCAGGCTAAGAAATTATAAAAATTTTGTGACCGCAATATTATTTTCGAATCGCAGCGGCGGAGCACAGAAATTGATCTATTCAGCTCCGCCTTTTTTCTTCGCAGGGAAAGCGTCATAATAGAAGCCGAGGAATATACCGGCAATGAGGAAGAAAGCCAGCTCGCGGAAGTCAGTGGGTACACGGTCATCAGCGCAGTTCGTGAAGATCGCGGTTTCCATCATCCCGTAAATGAATATACCGGCGAGGGGAAGCGTCAGGGTCTTGACTGCGGTCGTCACCTCGGGCAGCTTTGCGAAAAACAGCCTTATCATCTTTATGACCAGCATGACCGTGAACGCAAGGACGAGCAGCAGACCGAGAACGCCCGCAAGCATAAGCGTCTGCACAAGGTAATTGTGCATGTGGAAGTAAGGATAGTTCTGGTACTTGTGCGGGACGTCCATTATCTGGTGGCTGTATTTGCCGATGAGCAGGAGAGTGGGATCCTCCTTGATGGTGGGAATGATGCTGGCAAAAATGTTGCCGCGGTTAGACATATTGGAAACGCTCTCCTTAAGGTCGCGCGTGTCGCCGAACTCCTGCACCTGACCGCGGCCGACATAGGGATCCGATATGCGCTCGACATCCGGATCGAGCCAGTCATAGGCCGCCTGAGTGGCGGAAACGGTGAGGTCAAAGCTCTTGTAGACAAGCGGCATGGAGACGACCGCGAGGACGGCGATGATCAGAGCTTTCACGGAATTGCTCTTCAGCTTTATGAGCTTTATCCCGCCGAGGATGACAAGCATCGCGGCGTTGACGCTCATTGCAAGCTTTATGCTGCGGCAGAATGCGAGCGCGACGGCGATATAGAAAACCAGCCACGCGAAAACGATTGGGATGCGCCAGAGCTTTCTGCGGCAGTTGAGAAACTCATATACCATGAGGCAGGATGCAATATAGAACCAGACAGCGGAGATGGTGCGGTTAGTTCCGAACGGAGCAATGAAGTAAAAAGCGGCATACATATAATATGATTCTATGCCGAAAGGAATGTTCTCGGGCGGGATATAGAAGTAAATGCCGAGGAAGCATGCGGCTATCGCAAGGATCGCGACAATAAAATAGAAGCCGCCGACGATGGCGATGACGATGTCAAAAAAGCGCCTGCGCTGTGTGGGGTCAAGCACAAGGCCGGTCGAAAGCACGGCGGCGCAGAGAAAGGTCTTGAGGACAAGGTCAAACTCGTTTTCAAGATAATAGTCGGTATTGAGCAGACGGGTTACAAACAGCCATATAGCGTACCAGATGACAAGCTTTACCTCGACCGTGCCGCGAAGGCCGCATTTCCAGAAATATAGCGCGAGCGTCGCGATAATGGCGCACCTGCCGTAGACGGAATAGAGCGCGCTCCAGTGCTCCGGCGCGGCGGGACTCACCATGAAAAATACCAGCAGGGCAGCGGTCATGAACGCGTGGAACCGCGGCCAACTTTTTTCCCGGCTTTCTATTTTTATAAACTCCATTATCATTTACCCCACAAAATTCGTTCCGTGTATTTTATCATATGGGCAGAAATATTGCAAGATAAGTAAGCCAGACGGAAAACGCGCCCGTGTGCTATATGCACACGGGCGCATACATATTTACTTTGCTTCGACTATCGTTATGCGCCCGGCACCGTAGGGCTCGGAGTAATCCTTGCCGACGGTGCCGCCGAGCTTATCGACGATGTAGTTTATCAGCACCTGATTGTCGAGCATCACGCAGTCCTGCGTGAGCGTGCAGTCCTTGAACATCGTGTAGCCGTCGCCGCCGTTTTTCAGCAGATAGTCATGACAGGCGAGGGTGTAGGTCTGCTCCGGATCGAGCGCCTTGTCGCCGATCTTGACGTCCTTGACGCGGCGGTCACCATCAACGCTGAGGAACAGGCCGTCCTTATCGCGCTTGACCGTGGACTCAACATTCAGGTCTATCGTATAGCTCATGCCGGACACCTGCAAAAATCCTCCGCTCTCGCCGGGGAGCGCGGACGCGCCCAGCTCAAGCGCGTTGAGTATCTGCTGCCCCGTGCACTCGACCACGCACATGGAGTTGCCGAACGGGTGCACAGCTATGATATCGCCGTAGGTGATGTCTCCGGCCTTGATGTCGCTGCGGATGCCGCCGCCGTTGACGATGGCGACGTCAGCACCGGACATGACCCTGTACGCATCGGCGCAGAGGTCGCCGAGGTTCGTCTCGGTCACGCGGATAAGGCGCTCCTCGGGATTCTTCGGGTCATATACGGCAAGGTCAACATCGGTGTGCGCGACGACCTCGTTCACAAGCCCGTCGAACTCCTCCTGAATATCCGCGATGTATTCACCTATGCCGTCGTCATTGAGAAGCTCAACGTCGAGCTTTCCGTCGGCGGATATCGTCAGGCAACCGATGTTCTCAAGCTTCGTGCCGGTGGAGGAGAGAATGACATCCTTGCCGTCCTTGTTCTTCACAAGCTCCTTTTCGATGACGGAGTGGGAGTGCCCGTCGAGCATGACGTCAATGCCGGTGGTGTTGTTTATGACATCAGAAGAAGTCCAAGGCTCGCAGTCCTTCTCTATCCCAAGGTGCGCCAGCGCTATGACATAGTCCGCACCCTCCTTGCGCGCTGCGTCGACCGCCGACTGGACTGCCGTGTACACGAGTTCGCCCGTCTCATCCTGACAGAAGGAGAATATCCATTCGCCCTTCTCATTCTGGAAGTACGCGGGAGTTGAAGAGGTTATGGTCTTGGGAGTCGTGACGCCGACGAAGGCGATCTTCACGCCGTGGACGTTCTGCATCGAATATGCGTCGAGCACAGTCTCGCCGTTTTTATCCATGAAATTTGCGCTGACGTAGGGGAAGTCGGCAAGGCGGTTGAGCTTCTTGAACTGCTCCATGCCGTAGTCAAACTCATGGTTGCCGATCGTGGCCACGTCGTAGCCCAGCTCATTCATTATCTTGATGATGTATTCGCCCTTGGAGAGCGTGCCTATCGCGTCGCCCTGGACGGCATCGCCTACGTCGACGAGCAGCACATCCTTGCCCTGTGCTTCCAGCGTCTCTTTTGCGAGCGCGACGGACTGGTAGCCGAGGTTCTTATCAACGGCGCAGTGGACGTCGTTGGTGAATAATACCGCAATTTCCTTGCCGCTGTTTTTCGAGGTGTCCGCGTAGGCCGAGGCTGGTACGAGCGCGAGGACCATCAGCAGCGTGAGCAGCAGCGCAAAAAATTTTCTGTTCATCTTTTTGCCTCCTTAATCATTTATCAGCCGGATCGCTGAAGCTGTTTACATTTTACCATAGCGCCGCGGGAATTTCAATGACAGAGAAAAGCACCTGTTGTCGGGAAATATTGAAGAGTATCTGTTTCAAAAAAAGCCGATTAAACTTTACATTTTGCGCGTCAGCGGATATAATATACTACATATTGCCAATTATATAAGGATGAGGAATATGCCGGATTACAGAAAAGAGATAGAACGCCGCAGGACGTTCGCGATAATATCCCACCCGGACGCGGGTAAAACAACGCTTACCGAGAAGTTGCTGCTTTACGGCGGGGCGATACAGATGGCAGGCTCTGTCAAGGGCAAGGCCACAGCGCGCCATGCCGTCTCCGACTGGATGGAGCTTGAGAAGCAGCGCGGTATCTCCATCACCTCCTCGGTCATGCAGTTTGAGTACGAGGGTTACTGCATCAACATCCTTGACACCCCCGGCCATCAGGACTTCTCCGAGGACACCTACCGTACCCTCATGGCTGCGGACTCCGCCGTCATGGTCATTGACGCCGCCAAGGGCATCGAGCCGCAGACGCGCAAGCTTTTCAAGATCTGCGCCATGCGCCATGTCCCTATCTTTACCTTTATAAATAAGCTCGACCGCGAAGCGCGCAGCCCCTATGAGCTTATGGAGGAGCTGGAGAACGAGTTTAAGATCGGCACCTATCCCATGAACTGGCCCATCGGCTGCGGCCGTGAGTTCAAGGGCGTGTACGACCGCGAGAAGAAGGAGATACTTGCCTTCAATGAGTTCCATCGCGGTCAGGATAAGATCAAGGCCATCGAGTGCCGCCTCGACGAGACGGAGAAGCTCGACTCCCTCATCGGCGCAAAGATGCGCCAGACGCTGTCTGACGATATAGAGCTGCTCGACGGCGCGGGCTATGACTTCGATATCGACGAAGTCCGCGCAGGCCGCCTCAGCCCCGTGTTCTTCGGCTCGGCTCTCAATAACTTCGGCGTCGAGCCTTTCCTTGAGAGCTTCCTTAAAATGACCATGCCGCCACTGCCGAGAAAGTCGGGGGATGATATCGTTGAGCCGACGGACAGCCGCTTCTCCGCCTTCGTGTTCAAGATACAGGCGAACATGAACAAGGCGCACCGCGACCGTATCGCCTTCATGCGCATCTGCTCCGGCCGCTTCCAGCGCGATAAGGAGTATTACCACGTGCAGGGCGGCAAGACGCTGCGCCTTGCGCAGCCGCAGCAGCTCATGGCGCAGGAGCGCGCGATAATCGATGAGGCCTACGCCGGGGACATCATCGGCGTGTTCGACCCCGGCATCTTCTCCATCGGCGACACTATATGCGAAACCGGCATGGGCGTGAAATTCGAGGGCATCCCGACCTTCGCGCCGGAGCACTTCGCCTCCGTCGAGCGTATCGACACCATGAAGCGCAAGCAGTTTGAAAAGGGCATCACGCAGATCGCGCAGGAGGGCGCGATACAGATCTTCCACGAGCCGTATACCGGTGTTGAGGAGGTCATTGTCGGCGTCGTCGGCGTGCTGCAGTTCGAGGTTCTGGAGTACCGCCTCAAGACCGAGTACGGCGTGGATATCCGCCGCCGCTCAATGCCCTATGAGTTTGTCCGCTGGGTCGAGAACGAGGATATCAACATCGCAAACCTCAACCTCACGAGCGACACCAAATGGGTGCAGGACTTCAAGGGCAACAACCTCCTGCTCTTCACCTCGGAGTGGTGCATCAACTGGGCATTGCAGAAAAACGAGGGCCTGAGCCTGAGAGAATTTAACAGAGACTGAAGGAGCGACGAACATGGACGAGAAAAAGCTTGTCATTGACATTTTCAGAACCAAAACAGCCGACGATTTCACCAAGGCAATTGCCGACCCCGACGGTAAGCTTGAGACCGGCAGCGCCGCGGCGGATGCGGCGGCAATCGCGGCGGCGCTCGTATGCCGCGCGGCGAAGCTCACGGCAAAGACCGTCGAGAATAATGACCGCGTCGACTACATTGCCCGCAACAGTGACATTATCCGCAGTTACATGGTGCACCTCATTGACGAGGATGTGAAGTGCCGCGGACCGCTGCGTATGGCAAAGAAAGAGGGCGACGCGCGCAAGATCGAAGCCTGCCGCCAGACGTCTCTGAGCATATGCACCGAGATCATCAACATGATGAGCCAGCTCATCGACATGGCGAAGGAGCTCTCCGCCGTCTGCCCGGCGGACGCGCTGTGCTACGCCGCCGAGGGCGTGGAGCTTGCCCTTACCGCGGTGAAGATCACGCGGATGTACATCGTCTCTGTCGCGGCCCAGTCCCCGGATGAGACCTACCGCTACGTGACGCGCCGCGAGAATGAGCTTACGCTTGAAGCCTGTTCCGCCGCGGCAGCCGAGGTCACGGCAAAGGCCGAGGAGAGTTTGCAGACAGTACATGATTAAGCTGTCATAATTTGCTATAATGAATCAAAGGAGCGGTGGAGACATGGAAGATAAAATAGAATTGCTGCGCGATATGGTCGCGCAGAGCGATAATATCGTTTTCTTCGGCGGCGCAGGCGTCAGCACCGAGAGCGGCATACCCGATTTCAGGAGCGTCGACGGCCTGTATAACCAGAAGTGGAAGTACCCGCCCGAGACTATTCTGAGCCGCAGCTTCTTTGACCGGAACCCTGAGGAATATTACCGTTTCCACCGTGAAAAGCTCGTTATCGACGGCGTGAAGCCGAACCGCGTACATCTCCGCCTTGCCGAGCTTGAGCGCGAGGGGAAGCTGCGCGCGGTCATCACGCAGAATATCGACGGGCTGCATCAGGCCGCCGGGAGCAAAAACGTTCTGGAGCTGCACGGCAGCATTCTGCGTGCCTATTGCTCCCGCTGCCGCAAGCCATACCCTGCGGACGTAATCAACAAAGGCACGGGTGTGCCGCGCTGTGACTGCGGCGGCGTTATCCGCCCGGATATCGTCCTTTATGAGGAACAGCTCGATGAGGACGTTCTGCGCAAGTCCATCGACTATATCCGCAATGCGGATGTGCTCATCGTCGGCGGCACATCTCTGAACGTCTACCCCGCAGCGGGGCTCATCAATTATTACCGCGGCAATAAGCTTGTGCTCGTCAACCTGAGCGCAACGCCTTATGACGACGAAGCCGACCTTGTCATTCATGAGAAGCTCGGCGAAGTGTTCAGCCGCGTCTGAGGGAAAGAAATGGGTAAAGGAAAGCTTATCGTTCTCGAGGGCATCGACGGCAGCGGCAAATCCACGCAGTACCGCCGTCTGTGCCAGAGAATGGAAAATGATAAAATAGACTATAATCACATCGTGTTCCCGCGCTACGATAAGGAGAGCAGCGCGCTGCTGCGCCTGTACCTCGGCGGAGCCTTCGGCACCGATCCAGGGGACGTCAACGCCTATACCGCATCGACCTTTTATGCTGTCGACCGCTTCGCCTCCTACCGTGACGATTGGGGCAAGATATACGAAAACGGCGGGCTCATCCTGTCCGATCGGTACACGACCTCCAACGCTGTGCATCAGGGCTGCAAGCTCCCGGATGATGAGCTGCCGGATTTCTTCAACTGGCTTGCAGATCTTGAATATGTAAAGATGGGGCTGCCGCGCCCCGACCTCGTCATTTATCTTGATGTGGATATAGAGACCGCTACCCGCCGTATGCGTCGGCGCGAGGCCAAGAACAACACTCAGGCGGACATACACGAGAAGGATACCGCCTATCTTGAGCGCTGCCTGCGCACCGCGGGCATGGCGGCCGAGCACTACGGCTGGGTTCGCATCCCGTATATGAAGGACGGGGTCGAGCGCGACGCGGACGAGAAGAACGCCGAGATATACTCGGTAGTATTAAAGGCATTGGGAAAGTAATCAGGAAATAATAAAAGGGGGCATCAGCCCCCTTGTGAGTGCGTGCTCTCAGCAGCCGCAGCCGCAGCTGTTGTTATTGCTGCATCCGCAGTCATTATTGCAGCCGCAGCCGTTCCCGCCGCAGCCGAAGAGTATGATGATAAGGATAATGAGCCAGAGGCCGCTGTTGTTACAACCGTTGCAGAACATAGTTGATCCCTTTCTCCGCACTTGGAATATGTCCGTTCTGCCGGGTAGTGCGGGTTTCCGGCAGTCAGCCGTCTGTATGTGTGCCGTGCGGCGCGGTTCTTAACCGCATCGCTCGTGCCATAATATGCGCCCTGACCCCAGGGTGCTACTGCCCGGTATTAATTCAGCGCATACGTAAGAGGAGATTACCATGTCCGACGATATCGAAAGAATCAATGAGATATTCCGCATCCATGATGAGCAGATAAGCAGCACGGACGCGGCGGCGGAGCCCGCCCCGGCGTCGAAGAGCGCCAAGGGCAAAAGCGCCCGCGCCCAGTCCGGCTCTAAAAATAAAGAGGACCCGATAAAGAAGGTCGACCGTTTCCTTACCGATTCCGACGGCAAGGAGCAGCGCAATTATACTGGCGATGCCGAGTCCGAGCGGGACTACCGTCCCGTGCGCCAGAGCCACGAATACCGCAGCGGCTGCCTCGGCGGGCTCATGTATTTCGGCTTCATCGTGTGCATCAGCATCGTCCTTGCCTGCATGGCATGGATGGCGGCAAGCGATATGCTCGCTCTCAACAAGGAGGAGTTTGAAGCCGTCGTCACCCTGCCGAGCACGATCTTCCAGTCCGAGACCGTCGATAAGCTGGACGATAACGGCAATAAGGTCGGCACCAAGCGTGAGACCCATGCCAATATTGAGTATGTCGCCAATACCCTGAAGGATGCGGGACTCATCCAGTATAAATGGCTATTTGAGACCTACTGCAAATTCACCCATGCCGATACCAAGGTCAGCCCCGGCGAATATAAGCTGCGCTCGACCTTTGACTATCACGCACTTGTGGCCAATATGCGTGCGGGTTCGACTTCTGCCGCAACTGTCAAGGTCACGATCCCCGAGGGCTTTACCATGCACCAGATATTCCTGCGCCTTGAGGAGAACGGCGTCGCGGATTATAACGACCTGATGGACGCCGCGGAGAACGAAGTCTTTAATTACAGCTTCCTTGAGGGCACCGAAAGCCTCGGCGCGTACAGGCTCGAGGGATACCTCTTCCCGGATACCTATGAGTTCTATGTCGGTATGCAGGCATCGAGCGCCATCAACAAGATGCTCGATAACTTCAACCGCAAGATAACCGAGGATATGCAGGCGCGTCTCGATGAGCTCGGCATGAGCCTTGGCGAGATCGTCAACGCCGCCTCGCTTATCGAGAAAGAGGCCGCGAACGATTCCGAGCGCCCTGTCATTGCCTCCGTCATTTATAACCGCCTCAACTATGACATGCCCCTCGGCATAGACGCCGCTGTGCTCTATCCGTACCCCGAGCATGAGGGCGCGCCGACGGCGGAAATGCTTGCCAAGGACGATCCTTATAACACCCGTATCAAGCTCGGTCTGCCGCCGACACCTATCAGCAACCCCGGCATTGCCTCCATCAATGCCGCGCTCTGGCCGGATGCGACGGATTACTTCTACTATGCCCTCGACACCGCCACCGGAACGCACCAGTTCTTCACCAACGAGACGGACTTCAATAACTTTGTTGCGACGCAGAATTATGAATGATAAACTCGAGCTCCTTTCCCCGGCGGGGGATATGGAGCGGCTTGAAATGTCTCTCTGCTACGGCGCGGATGCCGTGTACCTCGCGGGCACCGAGTTCGGCATGAGAGCCTCCGCCGGGAATTTTGACAGCGATCAGCTCCAAAAGGCTGTCGCGCTTGCGCACTCGATGGGACGTCGTGTGTACGTCACCTGCAACACCCTCCCGCGTGAGGACGAACTCAAGCGCCTGCCGGAGTATCTGGAGATGCTCGACGCTTCGGGCGTCGACGCGGTCATCGTTGCCGATATGGGCGTCATCGCCATGGCGAAGAAATACGCCCCGCGCGTGAAGCTGCATGTCAGCACGCAGTTCGGCGTTATAAACAGCGCCGCGGCGAACGCGCTCTATGACCTCGGGGCGGATACCGTCGTGCTCGCGCGAGAGACCCCACTTGAGGATATCCGCAAGATACGCGCAAACACCCCGAAGGAGCTGCGGCTTGAAGCCTTTGTCCACGGGGCGATGTGCGTGTCTTTCTCCGGGCGCTGCCTGCTGTCGAACTACCTCACCGGCAGGGACGCGAACCGCGGCCAGTGCGCCCAGCCCTGCCGCTGGAAGTATCACCTCGTCGAGGAAAAGCGCCCCGGTGAATATTTCGAGATCACCGAGGACGGCGGGACGTATATCCTGAACTCCCGCGACATGAACATGATCGAGCACTTGCCCGAGCTTATCGACGCGGGGGTCACGAGCTTCAAGATAGAGGGGCGCATGAAGTCTGCCTACTATGCCGCCGTTGTCACAAATGCCTACCGCCACGCGATAGATGATGCCTTGGCCGGCCGGCCGATCGATCCGCTATGGATAGAAGAGACGGAGAAGGTGAGCCACCGCCCGTATACCACCGGCTTTTATTACGGCTACCCCGGCCAGCACTACGCCGAGGCGAGCTACACCACCGGCGCGGACGTCGCCGCCGTGGTCGAAAGCTGTGATGATAACGGGGAAGCGGTGCTCTGCCAGCGCAATAAATTCTCCCTCGGCGATGAGCTTGAGCTGCTCACACCGGACGGTGCGCCTGTGAAATTTACGCCCGAGCGTATGTATAACGCCGAGGGCGAGGAGATAGCCGACACGCGCCACGCCATGATGGAGATACATATGCGCCTGCCGAAGTATGCTCCGCGCCTGTCGATAGTCAGAAAATGCCGCTGAACACTTGACAAATCCGGCGCATATGGTAAAATCACAAAAGTTATATGTGTGATCTGGCTGTGACGAAGAGAGTCAGCCGAGGACATTGCAGAGAGGAGCCGTTCGCTGCGAGGCTCTATGTCCGGAGTTGACAGCCGCTTCTGAGCCTTCCCGGGATGACCGGGACGTATGCCCGCGTTAAGGGCGCACGAGATGCCGGAGCTTTCCGGCAATCAGGGTGGTACCGCGATTTGACCTTCGCCCCTGTACAGGGGCGGAGGTATAATTTTTATGTGAGGGGTTGATGGTTTTTATATGAACTGTCTGCGCTGCGGCGCCGGTATGGAGGACTTGGGCTGTGAGGATATCCAGCTCGGCCAGTACGGCTTCTTTACCGGTCACCTGTCAAATATGCTTTCCGGTTCCCTCAGCGTGAGGATACTCCGCTGTCCGAACTGTAAAAAGATAGAGCTTTTCTCCGCCGACGAGGAGGAAGAAAGCTTCTCCGAGAGAATGAGAAAAAATAATATGGAGGATAAATGAAATGGAAAAATTCGGCCTTAACCAACTGCGTGAAATGTTCCTGAGCTTTTTTGAGTCCAAGGGTCATCTCCGTCTGCCCAGCTTCTCCCTCATCCCGCAGAATGACGCAAGCCTTCTGCTCATAAACTCCGGCATGGCACCCATGAAGCCCTATTTCAAGGGCGAGCAGGAGCCACCGCGCCGCCGCGTCTGCACCTGCCAGAAGTGCATCCGTACCGGCGATATCGAGAACATCGGCAAGACCGCCCGCCACGGCACTTATTTTGAAATGCTCGGCAACTTCTCCTTCGGCGATTACTTCAAGCATGAAGCCATCGCATGGAGCTGGGAGTTCCTGACTTCACCCGACTGGGTCGGCATCGATCCCGACCGTCTCTATCCCTCCATCTACGTTGATGACGATGAGGCTTTTGAGATCTGGAACAAGGAGATCGGCATCCCCGCTGAGCGCATCTTCCGCTTCGGCAAGGAGGACAACTTCTGGGAGCACGGAGCAGGTCCCTGCGGCCCCTGCTCTGAGATATACTATGACCGCGGCCCGGAGTACGGCTGCGGCAAGCCCGGCTGCACCGTCGGCTGTGACTGCGACCGTTACATGGAAGTCTGGAACAACGTCTTCTCCCAGTTTGATAATGACGGCGAAGGTCACTATACCGAGCTTAAGCAGAAGAATATCGATACCGGCATGGGTCTTGAGCGTCTGGCAGTCGTCTGCCAGGGCGTTGACTCCCTCTTTGATGTCGATACCGTTATGAACATCACCCATAAGGTCAGCGAGCTGACCGGTGCTTACTACGGCAAGAGCCATAAGATGGACGTCTCCCTGCGTGTCATCACCGACCATATCAGAAGCGCCACCTTTATGATCTGCGACGGCGTCCTGCCCTCCAACGAGGGCCGCGGCTATGTCCTGCGCCGTCTGCTCCGCCGCGCTGCGCGCCACGGCAAGCTCCTTGGCGTCAATGAGCCGCTCCTTTACAAGGTCGTCGATACCGTCATCCATGAGAACGAGTGCCAGTACCCGGAGCTTCGCGAGAAGCAGGCATACATCACCCGCGTCATCAAGACCGAGGAGGAGAACTTTGCCCGCACTATCGACGCCGGTATGGCTATCTTCTCTGATCTTCTTGCTGAGCACAAGGCAAAGGGCGAGACCGTTTTCTCCGGTGCCGACGCTTTCAAGCTCTATGATACCTACGGCTTCCCGCTTGACCTGACGATAGAAATGTGCTCCGATGAGGGCATGACCGTTGATGAGGACGCTTTCAAGACCCTTATGGAGGAGCAGCGCGTCAGAGCGAGAAAGGCGAGAGAAGCTCTCGGTGATCTCGGCTGGACGGGCATAAACTTCGGTCAGGAAATGCCGGAGACCCAGTTTGTCGGCTATGATCAGAAAGAGACCGATGCGGAGATACTCGCCATCGTCTCCGAGGATGAAATGCAGCAGGAGGTCGCCTCCGGTGCCGAAGCAATAATCGTTCTCGATAAGACCGTCATGTACGCCGAGATGGGCGGCCAGGTCGCCGACCACGGCAAAATCGTCTGCGGCGACTGCGTGTTTGAGGTCAACAACGTCCAGAAAAACAAGGGCGGCAAGTTCATGCATTACGGCGTGGTCAAATCGGGTCATTTTGCGGTCGGCGACCATGTCACCGCAAGCTACTGCGAGGAGCGCCGCCGCGCCATCCGCCGCGCCCACAGCGCGACCCATCTGCTCCAGGCGGCTCTGGTGCAGGTGCTCGGCGACCATGTCCATCAGGCGGGCTCCCTTGTCGAGCCTGACCGCCTGCGCTTTGACTTCACGCATTTCTCCGCTCTCACCGCGGAGGAGATCGGCAAGGTCACGGCTCTCATGGCTGATATGATCCTTGACGGCGCTGATATTGAGACCAAGGTCATGCCTTACGACGAGGCCAAGAAGCTCGGCGCGACCGCGCTCTTCGGCGAAAAGTACGGCGATACCGTCAGAGTCGTGAAGATGGGCGACTATTCCACGGAGTTCTGCGGCGGCACGCATCTTGACAATACCGCCAAGGTCGGCATGTTTGCCATTATCTCCGAAGGTTCCGTCGCTTCCGGTGTGCGCCGCATTGAGGCCATCACCGGCAAGGAGGTCATCGAGCGCTACGCCGCAATGTCCGGTATGCTCAGCCGCGTTGCGGATAAGCTCAAGACCAGACCCGTCGAGATCATGGCCAAGGTGGAGAACAACCTCAGCGAGATCCACGACCTGAAGCAGAAGCTCGATAAGATGAAGGATCAGCTCATGTCCGGTGAGGCGGAGCGCATGCTCTACGGCGCAAAGGACATCAAGGGTCTCAAGGTCATCACCATCACGAACGGCCCGGTCAACGCTGCCGATATCCGCAAGATGGGCGACCAGCTCAAGGATCGTTTCCCGAACATCGTCGCAGTCCTCGCGGCGACCGCTGAGGACAAGGCGACCATGCTTGCCGTCTGCGGCAAGAACGCCGTTGCCCGCGGTATCAAGGCCGGCGACCTTATAAAGAACATCACCAAGATCTGCGGCGGCTCCGGCGGCGGCAAGCCCGATTCCGCAATGGGCGGCTGCAAGGAGATCCTCAAGCTTGACGACGCTATGGCGGCTGTCGACAATTTCGTCAACGCCAACGCCAAGGACTGATTAAATTTCAAAAAGGAGATATTGAAATGGACGATTGCCTGTTCTGCAAGATAATTGCCGGGGATATCCCCAGCGCAAAGGTCTATGAGGATGAGTATGTCTATGCTTTCCGCGACATCAATCCTCAGGCTCCGGTGCACATCCTCGTTGTTCCCAAGGCTCATATCGCCTGCGCTGACGAGATAACCGCGGAGAACAGCGTGTGGGTCGCGCGCTGCTTTGAAGCCATCGCCAAGATCGCCAAGGCGGAAGGCCTCGGCAGCGGCTACCGCGTCATCAACAACTGCGGCGCGGACGGCGGCCAGACTGTCATGCACCTGCACTTCCACATCCTCGGCGGAGAGAAGTTCAGCGATAAGATGATTTGATTCTGAATACCGCGGAGACATTTTGCCTCCGCGGTATTTTGCTATGGAGGCGGCAATGAGGAAGCTTGCGACGGCGGCGACTGCCTTTTGCGCGGCGATATTTGCGGCAAATTACATATTGCTCCTTGGCCGGCTGACCACCCTTGCCGTTATCGCGGCGGTGCTCGGTGCGGCTCTTGCCGCGTCGCGTAAAATGCGGCTGCGTCAGGCGGCGCTCGCCCTTGTGTTTCTGGCGCTTGGACTGTTTTATTACTCTGCCTATAATGAACGCACTGCGGCACAGGCGCAGCTCCATTCGGGTGAAACTGCTGTGGTCGGCGGCCACGTGCTGACCTACCCTATAAATTACGGTTCCTATTGCCGCACTGAGATAAAGCTCGACTGCGACGGGCTGCCAAAGCTCAAGGCAATAGTCTATGCCGATGAGGGACTTATGGATGCCGAACCCGGAGACTATATCAGCTTTACCGGAAAGATAAATGCTGCCGACACTCTTTTCGGCGAGAGCTATGACAATTACCACGCCAAAGGTATCTTCTTCAAGATAAGCGCTAAAAGCGCCGTAAGCGTTGAAAACACAGGCTTTGACCTGCGCAGTGTATCGGCGCGGCTGAGCCGTTTTCTGAGCGAAAGGGTGGAGAAAATTTTTCCGGCGGACACGGCAGTGTTCATGAAATCCCTGATGCTCGGCGATAAGTCGGACTTCTATAATGACGATGCGCTCTACTGCGCAATGTCGCGCGCCGGGTTCATGCACATCGTTGCGGTGTCCGGGATGCACGTTTCGTTTCTTGTAGGGCTGCTGCAATTCATCCTTGGCAGGGGAAGAAGGAGCGCTGTTATCTGCATCGCACTGGTGTGGCTTTTTGTGCTGGTGACAGGTGCAAGCCCATCGGCGGTGAGGGCGGGATTCATGCAGTCGATGCTGCTGATGGCGCCGGTACTGCGCCGGGAGAACGACGCGGTAACCTCGCTTTCGGCTATTCTTGCGCTTATCCTGCTTTCAAATCCATATGCCGCGGCGAGCATCAGTCTCCAGTTGAGCTTCGGCGCGATGGCCGGGATAATATGCTTTTCCGGGAAGCTCTACGACGCGGCGATGAATAAGCTTCCGGAGCGCATGAAGTGCCGGCCGGTGAGATATGTGCTCGCTTCGGTGACGATGTCCGCCGGGGTGACGGTGTTTACCCTGCCGGTCACGGCGCTGCACTTCGGATATGTATCGCTGCTGTCATTTCTGACGAACATTCTGGGACTGTGGGCGGTGTCGCTCTGCTTCGGCGGGGGCTGGCTGTCCTGCGCGCTGTCGGTCGTGCCGGTGCTGGGCAAGGCCGCGGCGTGGCTGTGCTCATGGCTTGCAAGGTACATCGTGCTCGTCGCAAAGCTCATATCGGACGTGCCTTTTGCGGTGCTCTACATGGGCAGCACGGGTGCGGAGGCATGGATGATCGGCAGCTATGTGCTGGTATTTACCGCCTGCATGATAAGAAAGCGCCGCGCCCTTTGGGTAAGCGCGGCATGTCTGCTCTCGGTATCGGCCCTGGCGGCGCTGCTTATTGCGAACCGGCAGTTTTACAGGAATACCGACACGGTAAGCGTGCTGGACGTCGGTCAGGGGCAGTGCATCACGGCGTTTGCCGGGGACGCGACGGTAATGATAGACTGCGGCAACACCTATAATCTCTCCGACGCGGGCGACCTCGCGGCGGCTTATCTGCACAGCTGCGGCAGGGACAGGATAGACCTGCTGGTGCTTACGCATCTGCATGAGGATCACGCCGACGGTGTGCCGCGGCTGATGGAAATGTACGATATCGAAACGCTGATAATGCCTGAGGAGCGCGGAGATGCGCTATATGAGGAGATAGTTGCCAGCGCTGCAAAACACGGGACGGAGGTCATCACCGCAAAGGGCGACATGACGGTCACGTGCGGCGGGATAGGCATGGAGATTTACGCATACTTAAACGGCGGGGAGAATGAACGGTGCCTGATGTCAAGACTCACCATCGGCAGCTATGATGTGCTCATCACGGCGGATGCACCGGAGAAGCTTGAGAAAAGGCTCGTGAATGAGCATGAAACCGACGGGATAGAGACGCTCATCGTCGGGCACCATGGATCGAAGTATTCAAGCGGGGAAGAGCTTCTCGGCGCGGTGGACGGCTCACTTGCCGTCATAAGCGTGGGCTACAACAGCTACGGCCAGCCCGCGCAGGAAACACTTGAACGTCTGGCGGCTTACGGGTATAATGTTCTCAGAACCGACGAGGACGGAACGATAGAGATACGGGTAGGACAGGATAATGGCTAAGAAACGCGGCAAAGACGAGGAAAAACTGAATTATTCCGCGGCGGTGCGGGAACTCAAGGCGGACGGCCCGGAGCGGCTGTACCTGCTCTGGGGGCCGGAGGACTACCTGCGTGAGCAGTATCTTACGCAGCTGAAAAAAATCTGCCTGCCCGAGGGGGAGGACGACTTCAGCTATAAGCGCATGGACGGCCCGGGGCTTGACCCAATACGGCTGCGCGAGGCGCTGGACGCGATACCGTTTATGAGCGAGCGCAGCTTTGTGGAGCTGCGCAATGTCGATATCAACAAGCTTGCAAATGCCGACGAGTGCATGAAGCTGCTGGAGGATATCCCGGATTACTGCACGGTGGCCTTTGTGCAGAGCGCGCAGTTTGAACCGGACGGACGGCTGAAATTCGTCAAGGCGCTGCGCGGCGAGGCGAAGGAACTGAAGTTCACCCAGCAGTCACAGGGGATGCTGACGGACTGGATAGTCCGCCGCTTTGCAGCCGCCGGGAAGAGCATTGAGCTTGACGCGGCGCAGCGGCTCATATTCATAAGCGGCGACCTTATGAGCAGGCTCATTCCGGAGATAGACAAGATCGCAGCCTACGCAAAGGGCGAGAGGGTCACGATAAAGGACGTCGACGCCGTGGCGAGCCACATCCCGGAAGCCGTTATATTTGAAATGACGGAGCTTATCTCGCAGAAGAAGTATAACTCCGCGATGAGCGTGCTGGCAGAGCTGCTGTCAGACAAAAACAATGAGCCGATAGCTATGACGGCGATGCTCGGCTTGCAGATGCGCAAGCTCTATGCCGCTCGCCTTGCGATAGAGCAGGAGCTCGGCAGCAAGTACGTGATGGAGGTCTGCGCGATAAAGTATGATTACATTGCCTCGAAGCTCATGACAGCGGCGAGGGGCTTCACGCTGCCGCAGCTCATCCGTGCGGTGGAGCTCTGCGGCGAGGCGGATTACAGAATGAAGAGCAGCGGACAGGACGCGCGGGAGCTTCTCAAGGAAGCGGTAGCGCGCATCGCCGCGGGTGAGAGCAAATGCACAGCGTAAGGGAAGTAATAGTCGTCGAGGGGCGCTATGATAAAAACGCGCTCAGCCAGGTGGTGGACGCGGTCATCATAGAGACCTCGGGCTTCGGGATATTCAACGACGCTGAAAAGCGGAAGCTTTTGCAGACGATGGCCGAAGCGCGGGGACTTATCGTGCTGACGGACTCCGACGGCGCAGGCTTTGTGATAAGAAATTACATCAAGGGCTGCGTTGACCCAAAGCTTGTGAAGCATGCGTACATCCCGGATATCTACGGCAAGGAGCGCCGCAAAAGCGCGCCTTCGCGCGAGGGAAAGCTCGGAGTCGAGGGGATGAAGCCGCAGGTGCTGCTCGACGCGCTCATAAGAGCCGGGGCGACGTTTGACGATGAAGAGAATAAAAAAACCGCCCCGCGGATAAGCAAGGCGGATATGTACGCGCGCGGACTGAGTGGGCGCGAGGGCAGCGCGGAGAAACGGGCGCGGCTGATAAAACAGCTGGGCCTCCCGGAGCGGCTGACGGCTGACGGATTGCTCGACGTGCTGAACGCAACGATGAGCCGGGAAGAGTTCTTGTCGATTCAAACCTGAACATCCTCGATAAGCACCGAAAACAGCCCGCCGATCAGCAGCACGGCCTGACCCGTCTCATAAAGCGTGACGGCGGTCATATAGCTGCTGTAGCCGTTCAGCATGCTGCCGTTCCAGCCGAGCAGGAGAACGAACGCGCACAGCAGGAGAAAGCCCGTGAGCTGGACGGAGCGGATGAATATGTACCACGCGGGCGGACACATACGCAGCATCCGCCGTATAACCGATAAAAGCTTCAAGAAAAACACCTCAAGGAGAGAATACAGCCCCTTGAGGCGTATTTCAATGCAAAAAAATTGCCAATGCAACCGGTGGTTGACAAATTTGACAGTGGACTTTCTGGCGTGCAGCCGCCGAAAATGATAGTATCCGGACATCGAAAGCGCGGTGAGGCGCTCAGAAACGGAGGATTTGAAAAATGATATTGGCAGACAAGATAGTTGCACTCAGAAAAAAATCGGGCTGGTCGCAGGAGGAGCTTGCGCAGCAGCTAAATGTGACGCGGCAGTCCGTATCCAAATGGGAGGGCGCGCAGTCCGTACCGGATATAGATAAGATACTCCAGATGAGTCGGCTGTTCGGCGTCTCGACGGACTATCTGCTCAAGGATGAGTTAGAGGAACCGGAGCTTGCCGCGACGGCAGAGGAGGATGCGCAGGCGCTGCGCCGCGTCACTCTGGCGGAGGCGTCAGAGTACCTCAGGCTTAGAAAGGAAGCCGCGCCGAAGAGAGCGATCGCGACTTTCCTGTGCGTCATTTCGCCTATCACGCTCATCATGCTTGCGGCGCTGAGCGAGGTGTCGAGCTTCGGCATAAACGAAAATGCTGCAGCGGGGATCGGCCTGTGCGTGCTTATTGTGCTTGTGGCCGTCGCGGTCACGCTTTTCATGTCCTGCGCCGCGAAGGAGCGCGCTTATGAGTTTCTTGAAAGTGAACCGTTCGAGACGGAATACGGCGTCAGCGGCATGGTGAAGGAGCGCAGGAAAGAGATCGAGGACAGCCGCACAAGGCTCAACATGATCGGTACGGTGCTCTGCATCCTCTCGGTCATACCGCTGTTTGCGGCGCTGTTCATTAATCCGACGGACATCATATGCGTTGCGGCTATGTGTGCGCTGCTCCTGCTCGTCGGCATTGCCTGCATCATGTTCGTGTACATAGGCACGTACGCCGCGGGCATGGACCGCCTGCTTGAGGAGGGCGACTACACACGCAGCAGCAAGGCGCGCAGCCATATCACCGGTAAGGTCAGCACAATATACTGGCTGGCGGTGACGGCGATATTCCTGTTCTACACCTTTGGCCCGAACGGGAACGGTCAGGCACGGTACAGCTGGTTCATCTGGGCTATTGCCGGCGTGCTCTACGGCGCGGTGATCGCGATAGTGAAGCTCGTGAACCGGGCGGGGAAATGATCAATTAAGCCTGAAAAGGCCGAGGCAGTCTGGTTACTGCCGCGGCCTTTTTTGATGCGTGTTTACTTCGTTGGGAATATTTCAAGCTCGATGTCGCTGAGGGGGAAGGAGCAGCAGGGGTGTATCCAGCCGAATTTCTTAATTTCAAAAGCGAAACACAAGAGAACATTGATAATTGCTTGACAAAAATACGACGTGTATTTTTGTGCAAAGTAGAGAGATAAAAGCACCGGGTGGCATTTATTTGCAGACTACACTTGATTTTATGACGAATGTATTATAAAATATGGTATCATATATACAAACACGGAGGATAAAGCGAGATGCGCACAGACGACAGCAAGAGCCTGAAGGCCGGATTTGTCGAGATCATGGAGGCGAAGATATTCTCGGGCGAGCTGAAGCCGGGGGACAGACTGCCGCCGGAGCGCGAGCTTGCTTTGCAGCTCGGGATAAGCCGAGGCTCGGTCAATCAGGGGATACTTGATATGGCGCGCATGGGCTTTCTGCGCATCGTACCGCGCCGGGGGACATTCGTGGCGGATTATGTCCGCAACGCGACGCCCGAGACGCTGGCGGCGATCATGAGCTATGACTCCGCGCTGGTTGACAGCGCGCTGTTCAAAGACCTGATGGAGCTGCGCATCTTGGTCGAGCGGGAGTGTACGCGCCTTGCCTGCGCAAACCTCACACCGGAGTCGCTGGAGACGCTGCAGAAGCGCTTGGCGGCGGTGCTTGCGGCCAGCGACGAGGACGCAGCGGAGGAGGTGTATCTCTTCCACAAGTGCATCACCGAGATATCCGGGAACGCGGCCTATGCTATCGTGTTCCAGAGCTTTGAGAAGCTGATACGCAATCTCATAAAAGAGTATTACAAAGACCCAGCCGAGCTGCGCGGCAGCCTGCCGAAGCTTGGGCAGATGACCGAAGCGATAGCGCGGCGCGATGCCATGGAGGCAGACTGCTGCATGCTGATGATCCACGCCCAGGCTTCGGATTACCTGAACAGGTATCTGAGGGACAATGAGAACAGGAGAGCAGAGGGATGAAAGCCGAAGACTTTTATTCGTGAAGGACGCGGAGAGTTTATGGACAGAATAAAAAACGATAAAAGCAAGCATCTTGGACTTCGGATAGACAGCGAACTGCATTACAAGCTGCATTATATTTCTCAGTATGACGGACGTTCCGCGAATGGCGAGGTCATTTACCTGATCCGTAAGTATATTGAGGAGTTTGAAAAGAAACACGGCGAAATAAAAACTGAAGAATAATTAATAAGCGCCGCCCGGGTGGGCGGCGCTTTGCGTTGAATGTGCAGAATTTACAGGGAAGATGAGCAGTGCGGACATGAGTGCCGTTGCCGGGAGAGGGCGCATACGGTCATTGACAGAAGTTAGGATGGACTATATTATATGGTCAAGTAAGAAAACGGCAGGGGGCGGCAGCATGATGGCGGAGAACGAAATATATGCCGATTGGAACCCGTGGCACGGCTGCACGAAGACCAGCCCCGGCTGTAAGTACTGCTATGTATACAGGCAGGATGAAATGTACGGTGCGGCGGAGGCAAGCAGCGTCTGCCGCAAGACGGGAAACTTTGATCTGCCGGTAAAGAGAAAGCGCGGCGGGAGCTATAAGATACCGCCGGGGCGGATAGTGTTCACCTGCTTCACCTCGGATTTCCTGCTGAAGGACGCGGACGAGTGGCGCGGCGAGTGCTGGAAGATGATGCGCGAGCGGCGGGACTGCTGGTTTTATTTCTTTACCAAGCGCATCGACAGGCTCGAAGAGTGCCTGCCCCCAGACTGGGGCGAGGGCTATGACAATGTGCTGATCGGCTGCACGGTGGAGAACCAGAGCATGGCGGACTACCGCCTGCCGATATTCCGCGCGCTGCCGGTAAAGCACCGGTCGATCATCGCGGCGCCGCTGCTCGAGGAGCTGGATATCTCAAAGTACCTCGATGATAATATTGAGGAGGTATCTGTCGGCGGCGAATCCGGACGTGACGCGAGACCCTGCGACTATGGCTGGGTGCTTGAGCTGCGCCGCCAGTGCGTGGAGAAAAACGTGCCGTTCCGATTTCATCAGACGGGCGCGCACTTTGTGAAGGACGGTAAGATATATAACGTCAGGCGGCCGTATCAGCGCAGTCAGGCGCGTAAGGCCGGGATAGATTACCGCATCGGCGAGAACTTTATACCGGAGACCGCGGTATATAACAAGGCAGAGACGTACACGGAACCGAGCTTATTTGACGATATAACGACGGAGGAACAGGATGAGGATTGAACACGCGGCGATATACGTAAACGACATAGAGGCGGAGAAGAAATTCTTCACGCGGTATTTCGGGGCGAGTGCCGGGGAAATGTACCATAATAAAAACACCGGATTCAGCTCATACTTTCTGAGCTTTGACGGCGGCGCACGTCTGGAGCTTATGACTGCACCGGAGCTGCAGGACATGGATAAGCCGGGGCTTAGAACCGGCTTTGCGCATCTGGCGTTTTCCGTCGGCAGCTGCAAGGAGGTCGACGCGCTCACCGAACGGCTGAGAGTGGACGGCTATGCCGTCGTGAGCGGGCCGAGAGTGACCGGGGACGGGTACTATGAAAGCTGTATCCTCGACGCGGAGGGCAACCGCATAGAGATGACCGAGTGAGGAGACGATATGGCGACATCGAAAGAATATATTGATTTTGTCTGCGAGCAGATTGAGGGCATCGGAGATATAAGCACAAAGAAAATGTTCGGCGAATACATGGTTTATCTCGGCGGAAAGCCGGTGCTGACCGTGTGCGACAACACGGTCTTTGTAAAGAAGCTG
This sequence comes from Clostridiales bacterium, assembly GCA_003150355.1. Taxonomy (GTDB): domain Bacteria; phylum Bacillota; class Clostridia; order Oscillospirales; family Oscillospiraceae; genus Limivicinus. The sequence continues at coordinate 123,293 of QAMJ01000023.1, forward strand.
CCGGAGCTGTCGGAGCCTATGGCTGGGGCGGACTGCGGCTTTCCGTATGAGGGCGCGAAGGAGCAGTACATCCTCGACATTGAGAACCGGGAGCTTGCCGAAAAGCTGCTGCCCTTGGTAGCGGAGCTGACGCCGCTGCCGAAGCCAAAGAAAAAGAAAACATAAGCATTGCAGAAAAACCCGCTCCGCACTCGAAAATGTGCGGGGCGGGTTTTGAATCATTTGTTCAGTTCAGAGAAGTCTATGACGCGGCAGCCGAGGGCTTCGGCTTCATGGATGTCGTGCGTCACAAGAATGATGGCGGCGTCCGCGCCGGCAGAAACGGCGGTTATCGCGTTTTGTTTTGCGGCAGCGTCCAGAGCCTTGAACGGCTCATCGAGCAGCAGAAGATCGGGGGCGCAGACAAGTGCCCTCGCAAGGGAGACGAGCTGCTGCATGCCGCCCGAGAGTTCCGCGGGCAGTTTATCCGCCGCGTCACTCAGGCCGAAGCGCGAGAGCCAGGCGGCGGAGTCATCACCGTGATGCGCATCGGGCAGAACGAGCCTGACATTTTCCGCAGCGGTGAGCCAAGGCAACAGCCGCGGCTCCTGAAACACGAAGGAGAGCCGCTGTGCCGTGCGCTCGACAGTACCAGAGTCCGGGCTTTGCAGCCCAGCAATCACGCGCAGCAGGCTCGTTTTGCCGCAGCCCGACGGACCCATGACAGCGATGCGCTCGCCGGGGGCAAGACGGAGGGACACATCGCGCAGTACGCGGAGATCGCCGTAGCTGAGAGAGACGTTTTTGAGTTCAAGCATTTTTCCCGCCTCCCGATATCAGTCTCAGCACGAGCTTTTCAAGCAGGAAGCTGAGCAGGATGACGCACAGTGTCCAGGCGAAAAGATCGGTCGTCTGGAGATAGAGCTTGGATTCATAGATCATGCGGCCTATCGAGACACCGGGCACGGTGAGCACCTCGGCGGCGATACCGGCTTTCCAGCCGAAGCCGAGCGCGCTTGAGCACGCGGAGCGGAAGTACGGCAGCACCGACGGGAAATATATGCTCCGCACGGTCTTGATGAAGGAGAAATCATACACGCGCGCAAGCTCCAGAAAGCTGCGCTCGGTGTTCTTTATCCCGGCAGAGACGTTGCTCCACACAACGGGGAAAACCATCAGCGCCGAAATGAGCACCGGGACATAGTCGCGCCGCAGCCATATCAGCACGAGAATCACAAAGGAAGCGACGGGCGTCGTCTTTATGACGCTGATGACGGGCGAGAGCAGCGCATCGAGCAGCGCGAAGCGGCTCGTCAGCACGGCGGTTATGACGCCGAGGACAAGGGCGGACACGATACCTGCGCTTATCCTGAGCAGCGAGAGCAGCACGGTGTACCAGAACTCCGCCGTGCCCATAAGCTCAAAGAGCCGTTGGACGACCGCCAAGGGAGCCGGGAGCAGCAGCGCGCTGCCGACAGCCGCGGAGAGCAGCTGCCAGAGCGCGAGCCAGAACAGCACCGCAAGCAGCGTCTTGACTGGCTTTGAACGGATAAGCTTCATCCGAGGACGCAGTAGAAATCGTTGCCGGGGATGCTGCCGCCGATGGAATCGGGAGCGACGGAGTACATGACCTCATAGAAAGCGGCGAGCGCGCTTTGCATATCTGCGCCGTCGATGAAGCAGATATTGCAGTTGGGAATGGCCTTCGCGGCGATGGCGGCCTTTGCGAAAATGCCGGCCTCCTGTATCTTCTCGGCGCTGCCCTGAACATCGGCGGTCAGAGCTTCGACGGAGGCTTTATACTCATTGAGGAAGCACGCGAGCTCCGCGGGGTGCGCCTCGGCAAATTCGCGCCTGACAACTGCGCAGCCCTGCACGAGGCTCCCGGCGGGGGCGACCTTGTCCCACTCGGCGGTGAGGTCGAGCGCCGCGGTCAGCTTGTCATTTGCACTGCTGGCGATAGTCACCATAGGCTCCGGGAGAACGGCGAGCTGCACCGCACCGGAGGAGACGGCGGTGTTCAGATCGGCGGGCTGGGCATAGCTATTGTCAATGACCACGTCCTCACCGGGCGTGAGGCCGTTTGCCTCGCAGAGGTACCGGAAAATAAAGGTGGGGTTCTGCGCGGGGGCGTACACGGTCTTGCCGCGGAGATCCTCAAAGCTGCTTATCTCAAGGCTGCTGTCGGCGACGAGGTACAGAACGCCGCGGGTGTTGAGCGCGACTACCTGAACAGTGCCGCCGGTCTTGTTATAGAGCGCCGCCGCGGCGTTTGTGGGCAGGGCGGCGATATCGGCAGAGCCGTTTATTAGCGCCGCCGTGACGCTGCTCGCGTCCGTCTCGACGCTGAAATTATAATCGAGCGCGGCTTCGCCGTTCTGCGCGGAATACATAAGGTTTGCCATGCCGAAGCCGGTGGTTCCGTTGAGAACCATGACGTTTATGGTGAGGTCATCGCTCGAGCTCTCTGAAGATTCAACGGGTGCGTCAGTTTCAACAGCGGCGGGAGTGTCCGCCTGACCGCAGGCGGCAAGCGCGGCAATCATAATGACGGCGAGAAATACGGCGGAAAAGCGTTTGAACAGTGTTTTCATTTGTCCTCCTTTGGATGGGCACAGAGGTTATACTTATGACGGTAGATGTATCTAACCGGGAGTATTATAGAAGCGTGTCTTATTTTTGTCAATTGCTTATCTATTGTTTTTATAAGTATTTAATGGAGCAATAGAATATAAAATCAGTCCGGTCTGCGTTCATGGGAACACAGACCGGACTGGCCGGGTTAGTTAGTCTCTTAATAGTTCTCTGCGCAGATTTCAAAATAGCTCTGAGGATGGTTGCAGGCGGGGCAGACCTCGGGAGCCTTCGTGCCGACGACGATGTGCCCGCAGTTGCGGCACTCCCAGACCTTTACCTCGCTCTTGGCGAAGACTTCAGCGGTCTCGACATTGTGCAGCAGTGCGCGGTAGCGCTCCTCATGGTGCTTCTCAACGGCGGCGATGAGGCGGAACTTCTGCGCGAGCTCGTGGAAGCCCTCTTCATCGGCAGTCTTGGCAAAGCCGTCATACATATCCGTCCACTCGTAGTTCTCGCCCTCGGCGGCGGAGACCAGATTCTCGGCGGTATTGCCGATGCCGGCAAGCTCCTTGAACCAAAGCTTGGCGTGCTCCTTTTCATTCTCGGCGGTCTTGAGGAAGAGCGCGGCTATCTGCTCATAGCCCTCCTTCTTCGCGACGCTTGCGAAATAGGTGTATTTATTGCGTGCCTGAGATTCGCCGGCAAATGCGGCCTCAAGGTTCTTCTCGGTCTGCGTGCCTGCGTATTTTGTAGTCTTTTCCATAGTGATCTCCTTTCAGCATTGGGAATGTACTCCGTATTGATGGTAGCATTTGTCAGCTGCACTGTCAATATGCATCTTCTTCAGAAAGTTAAGATGTAACCAAAAGACAAAGCAGTGGTTGAAATAGGACACGGATTGGGGTATAATAAATAGATTCCTGCTGCAGCAGTGTGACGCAGCGGGAACAGGCATCACCTGCAAGGAGCGTAGAAACACCATGCTTCATAACAGCATTTATATAAAAGGCGCAAGGGAAAATAACCTCAAGAACATCGACGTTGAGATACCGAGAGATAAGCTCGTTGTTGTCACCGGGCTTTCCGGCAGCGGCAAGTCAAGTCTTGCGTTCGACACGATATACGCCGAAGGCCAGCGCCGCTATGTCGAGAGCCTGAGTTCATACGCGCGTATGTTCCTCGGCCAGATGGACAAGCCCGATGTCGACTATATCGATGGGCTTTCCCCGGCAATATCCATCGACCAGAAAACGACGTCAAAGAACCCGCGCTCCACGGTCGGTACGGTCACGGAGGTATACGATTATCTCCGGCTGCTCTGGGCGCGCGTGGGCGTACCGCATTGCCCGAAGTGCGGCAAGGAGATCAAGCAGCAGACGATAGACCAGATAGTCGACAGGATAATGGAGCTGCCGCAGGGAACGAAGATACAGATACTCGCGCCGGTGATACGCTCAAAAAAGGGCGAGCACATCAAGGTGCTCGAGGACGCGAAGAAGTCCGGCTATGTCCGCGCACGCGTGGACGGGGCGGTATACGATCTCGCGGAAGAGATAAAGCTTGAGAAGAACAAAAAGCACAATATAGAGATAATCGTCGACAGGCTCGTGATAAAGCCGGACATCACCCGCAGGCTCACGGACTCTGCCGAGACGGCGCTCTCACTTGCGGGCGGGCTGATGTACGTCGACCTGCCGGGCGGCGGGGAGCAGCTCACGTTCTCGCAGAACTACGCCTGTGACGACTGCGGCATATCCATAGAGGAGCTGACGCCGCGGCTGTTTTCCTTCAACAGCCCGCACGGCGCATGCCCTAAATGTACGGGCCTCGGCGTGCAGATGCTCATTGACCCGGAGCTTATCATGCCGAACCCTAACCTCAGCATAATGGACGGTGGACTCACGGCCTCGGGCTGGAACAATGTGCGCGGGGACTCGATATCGAGAATGTACTTTGACGCGCTTGCAAAGCGCTATCACTTCAAGCTCACGGACCCGATAAAGGAGCTGCCGAAGGAGGCGATAGACGCGATCCTCTACGGCACGAAGGGCGAGGCACTCCAGCTGAGATACGAAAAGAATGAGGGCTTCGGCGTTATAAAGCGCGAGTTCGAGGGCATCGTCAATAACCTTGAGCGCCGCTACCGGGAGACACAGAGTCCCGCGATGCGCGCGGATATCGAGGAGTGCATGTCCGAGGTGAATTGCCCGGAGTGCAATGGGCGCAGGCTCAAAAAGACCGCGCTCGCCGTCACGGTCGGCGGGATGAACATCGCCGAGTTTACGGAGCTTTCGATATTCAAGGCGCTGGAATTCATAGACGGGCTTGAGCTCAACGAAAAGGACGCGATGATCGCAGAGCGCATCATCAAGGAGATAAAGGCAAGGCTCGGCTTCCTCGTCAGCGTCGGGCTGGGCTATCTTTCGCTGTCCCGCTCGGCGGCGACGCTCTCGGGCGGCGAGAGCCAGAGGATAAGGCTTGCGACGCAGATCGGTTCGAGCCTGATGGGCGTGCTGTATATCCTTGATGAGCCGAGTATCGGCCTGCATCAGCGCGATAATGAGAAGCTTTTAGCGACGCTCAAGCAGCTGCGCGACCTTGGAAACACGCTTATCGTCGTCGAGCACGACGAGGACACGATGCGCGCGGCGGACTGGATAGTCGACGTCGGCCCCGGAGCGGGCGTCAACGGCGGCAGGATAGTCGCGGCCGGGACGGCGGAGGACATCTGCGCCTGCCCCGAGTCGATAACCGGGCAGTACCTGAGCGGGAAAAAGTTCATCCCCGTGCCGGATAAGCGCAGAGCGGGAAACGGCAAGAGCCTTATCATCCGAGGTGCGTGTGAAAATAACCTCAAGAATATCGACGTTGAGATACCGCTGGGTGAGCTCGTTGTTGTGACGGGCGTGTCCGGCAGCGGTAAGTCCTCGCTTATAAACGAGATACTGTATAAATCCCTTGCCGCGGAGAAGAACCGCGTCAAGGTGCGCCCCGGCAAGTGCGCCGGGATCGAGGGCATGGAGAATGTCGACAAGGTGATCGCACTCGACCAGAGCCCGATAGGCCGTACACCGCGCTCGAACCCCGCGACTTATACCGGCGTGTTCAACGATATACGCGACCTGTTTGCTTCGACGCAGGACGCGAAGCTGCGCGGCTACGGTCAGGGGCGCTTCTCCTTCAACGTCAAGGGCGGGCGCTGCGAGGCCTGCTCAGGCGACGGACTCATAAAGGTGGAGATGCACTTCCTGCCTGATGTGTATGTCCCGTGCGACGTCTGCGGCGGCAAGCGCTATAACCGCGAGACGCTTGAGGTAAAGTACAAGGGCAAGAACATTGCGGACGTACTGGATATGACCGTCGAGGAAGCCTGCACCTTCTTTGAAAACCAGCCGAAAATACTCAACAAGATAAAGACGCTCTACGACGTCGGCCTCGGCTATGTGAAGCTCGGCCAGTCGAGCACGACGCTCTCGGGCGGCGAGGCACAGCGCGTGAAGCTTGCGACCGAGCTTTCAAAGCGCAGCACCGGCTCGACCGTATACGTGCTGGATGAGCCGACGACCGGCCTGCACATCGCCGATGTACACCGGCTCATAAACATTCTGGATAAGTTTGTCGAGGCGGGGAACACGGTCGTCGTTATTGAGCATAACCTTGACGTCATCAAGGTCGCTGACAGGATAATCGACCTCGGCCCCGAGGGCGGCGATATGGGCGGAGAGCTGGTGTTCTCAGGAACACCGGAGGAGTGCGCCGAGTGCGAGCGCAGCTACACCGGGCAGTTCCTCAAGCCCCTGCTCGAAAAAGCGAAACAACTTCAGAAGTAAATCACAAATGATCAGGACTGCGAGGAATGGCGATGGATCAGGAAACCGATCTGCTTGAACTGTCCGGAACCGTAGAGGCGGTTATTTACAAAAATGAAGAAAACGGCTACACGGTGCTGCGCCTGAGGGACAGCAGCGGTGAGAACGTGACCGTCGTCGGCTGCTTCCCATATGCCGCGGCGGGCGAGTCGATGATCGTCAGCGGCCAGTGGATGACGCACAGCGTACACGGGCGGCAGTTCAAGGCGGAGTTTGCCCAGCGCATCCTGCCGACGAGTGCGAGCGCTATATATGACTTCCTTGCGGGCGGCTCAGTGAAGGGCATAGGCCCCGCGACGGCGGCGCTGATAGTCGACCGCTTCGGCGACAGGGCGCTTGACGTGATGCTCACCTCGCCCGACGAGCTCGCGGCGATAAGAGGAATAAGCGCGGCCAAGGCAAAGCAGATATCCGCAAGCTTCAGACAGCAGGCGGGTGTCAGGATGCTGATGGAGTTCGTGTGCTCCTTCGGGCTGCGCCCGGTGCTCGCGATGCGGATGCACAGGTTCTACGGCGAAGAGGCCATGGAGACGCTTAAGGAGAACCCCTATGTGCTGTGCAGCGCGCTCATCGGCGGCACCTTTGCCGAGGCCGACACGATGGCGCTGGAGCTCGGCATGGAGGGCGGCAGCAGCAAGCGCATCGACGCGGCGCTGCTCTTCGAGCTGGCGCACAACACCGGGAACGGCCACTGCTTCATCCCGCGCGAGAAGCTTGCCGCGGCGACGGCGGAGCTTATAGGTGTGGAGCCTGAGGATGTGGATGAGTGCATCGGCGGGCTTATCGAATCAGGCGATATGAAGTACGAGGAGATAGCCGGGTGCCGCGCATGCTACCTGCCGGAGCTATACGAGGCGGAAACGAACGCCGCGGAGAACTTCGCGCGTATGTGCCGCCGCACGTTCCGGGACAAGGCGAATATCGCGAAGCTCCTCACAAAGCTTGAAGCGCAGCAGGGGATAAGCTACGCGCCGATGCAGCGGCAGACGCTGGAGCTGGCGCTTAAAAACCAACTGCTGGTCATAACCGGAGGCCCCGGCACAGGCAAGACGACGTCTATCCGCGCGATACTCGCGATGTTCGACGAGATCGGAATAAAGACGCTCTTGTGCGCGCCGACGGGGCGCGCGGCAAAGCGAATGACGGAGCTCACCGGGCGCGACGCCGCAACAGTACACCGCATGCTGGGCGCAAAATTCGATGAGGACAATGACCGCGTCGTGTTCACAAAGGACGAGAGCGACAGGCTCGACTGTGACGCGGTGATACTTGACGAGTGCTCGATGGTGGATATCTGCCTGATGGATGCGCTGCTGCGCGCACTGCCGCCTGACGCGCGGCTCATCATGGTGGGCGACGCCGATCAGCTGCCGTCGGTCGGACCGGGCAATGTGTTCTCGGCGCTCATCCGCAGCCAGGTCGTGGCGACGGTGCGCCTGACGGAGATATTCCGCCAGACCGGTGACAGCAGGATAATCCGCAACGCGCACATGATAAACCGCGGCGAGCACCCGGACCTTGCCGAGAACTCCGGAGACTTCTTCCGGCTCAAGCGCCTTCAGGCGGGCAGCGCCGTTGAGACGATCACGGAGCTTTGCGCCGTGCGTCTGCCGGGGAAGATGAACATCCCGCCGCAGGACATTCAGGTGCTCTCTCCCACGCGCAAGGGCGAGATGGGCACGGTGAATCTCAACAAGAAGCTTCAGGAGGTGCTGAACCCCCGCTCTCCCGAGAAGAAGGAAAAGCTGTTCGGCGACGCTGTTTTCCGCGAAGGAGACAGGGTCATGCAGATACGGAACAATTACGACATCCTCTGGAAGAGCGAGAACGGTACAGAGACCGGCACCGGGATGTTCAACGGGGACGTCGGCACGATAAAGTCCATAGACATGGACGAGGAGACGATGACCGTCTGCTTTGACGGAAAGACCGCAAGCTACGGCTTTGACGCGCTCATTGAGCTTGAGCACGCGTGGGCGGTGACGGTACATAAGGCGCAGGGCAGCGAATACAGAGCCGTTATATTGGCGCTCGGCCAAGGCTCGAAGATGCTCATGACGCGCGATGTGCTCTATACGGCGGTGACGCGCGCGAAGAAGCTGCTGATAATCGTCGGCGACGACCAGACCGCGTACCAGATGATAGACAACTACCGGCAGTCGCGCCGCTATACGGCGCTGCGCGTGAGGCTGCGCCGTCTGTGCGGAGTCGAGTGATGCGCGTTATAGACCGGCTCCTCGACCTGCTGTACCCGCCGCGCTGCCCGTTCTGCCGAAAGCTCGTGAACCGGGACGAGGGTGAGGTTTGCGCCGCATGCAGGAAAAGTCTGCCGTATGTTCCGGAGGCGGAATACATGCGCGGCGTGAAAAATACGGAGCTCTGCGTCGCTCCGCTTTACTACGAGGGCAGCGTGAGACAGTCGCTGCTGCGCTATAAATTCAGCGGGATCACGGCATACGGACACATTTATGCGGATTTTATTGCAAAATCTATTGACGAAACGCAAATTTCCTGCGATATTATCACATGGGTACCTTTGAGCCGCAAAAGGCTTCGCAAGCGCGGCTACGATCAGGCGGAGATAATCGCCGCGGCGCTGGGCAGAAAGCTCGGCATACCATGCGTAAGGCTGCTTGCAAAGACCAAGGATAACCCGCCGCAGTCCCGCACCGGAAACGCGCGGGCGAGAAAGAAGAACGCAGCAGGCGTGTATGCCTGCTGTGACCGTGAGGCGGCGGAGAATAAAACGGTGCTGATGGTGGACGATATAGTCACCACCGGCTCGACTCTGGCAGAATGCGCCGGAGTGCTGCGCAAGGCTGGCTGCAAGGCCGCGTACGCCGCGGCAGCCGCGATGCACCGGGAATAATAAACGGATAGGAGAAAGCAAATGAACCTGTTTGAGAGAGACATTGCCGTTGATATGGGTACATCCTCCACGCTGCTGTTCGAGCAGGGCAAGGGCGTTGTGGCGAGAGAGCCGACCGTTGTCGCGGTGGACAAGTTCAGCGGGAAGATACTTAAAATAGGGCAGGATGCGCAGAAGATGCTCGGCCGCACCCCGGCGAACATCGTCGCTATCCACCCCATCAACGCCGGTGTCATTTCCGACTATGAGATAACCGCGCAGATGCTGCGCGAGCTTGTCAGCCGTATCACCTCTTTCAGTCTTTTCAAGCCCTGTGTGCTCGCATGTGTGCCGAGCTCCATCACGGGCGTTGAGGAGCGCGCGGTCATTGACGCGGCGATCGAAGCAGGCGCGAGAAAGGTTTATCTGCTTGAGACCGCCGTCGCGACTGCTATGGGCGCGGGCGTCGATATCTCCAAGGCGGACGGCCATATGATAATCGACATCGGCGGCGGCACGACTGAGGTCGCGATAGTTTCTGCCGGCGGCGTCGTGGAGTGCGAATCGATAAAGGTCGCGGGCTCGAGCTTTGATGAGGCGATAGTCCGCTTCATAAAGCAGAAGTATGAGCTGCTCATCGGCCTGAGCACTGCCGAGGAGCTCAAGCGCAGCATCGGCTGCGTTATCCGCCGCCCGGACGTCGGCTTTGAGGAGATAAAGGGACGCGATCTTTCAAACGGTCTGCCCAAGACCGTGCAGGTCAGCTCAACCGAGCTTATCGAGGCGTTCGTCGACCCGATGAACCGCATACTCGAAGCGATACACACCGTGCTTGAGAGAACGCCGCCCCAGCTCGTCGGCGACTTGGATAAGAACGGAATAATCATGTCCGGCGGCGGCAGCCTTATCTACGGTATAGACAGGCTCATTGAGCGCAGCACAGGCATCAGGACCGTCGTTGTGGACGATGCGGTCTCCTGCGCGGCATACGGCGCGGGCAAGATGCTCATGCACCTTGACGACCTGCAGGACGGCATGATGAATTTCTACAGAAAGAGACAGCTCAAAGGCTAAACTTTCAAACGAAAGGACGGAGGCAAATGAACCTCAAGGCACTTTTCAGGAAGAAGGACGAGACGCCGAAATGCTCGGCAGTCATAGTCGCGGCGGGCAGCTCCCAGCGCATGGGTACGGACAAAGTATTTATGAAGCTCGGCCCTATGCCGGTTCTGGTGAGGACGGTACTCGCGTTTCAGGATAATCCTCTGATCGAGGAGATAATCATCGTCACGCGTAAGGACAAGCTTGAGGAGGTTGCCGATCTCTGCCATAACTGTGGGCTGAGCAAGGTCAGCAAGGTGGTCATAGGCGGCAGCACACGCATGGAGTCTGCGCTGGCCGGAGTGTCCGAGGTCAAAAAGGGAGCAAAGCTCGTCGCGATACATGACGGCGCGCGCCCGCTCGTCACGCAGGATGTCATCAACCGCGTCGTATATGACGCAAGCGTACACATGTCCTCCATCCCGGTCATACCGAGCACCGACACGCTGAAAGCCGTGGATGACGACGGCAACGTCACCGGCACGGTCGACCGCAGCAGGACTGTCCGCGTGCAGACGCCGCAGGTCTTTGACGCCGACCTCATAAAGGGCGCGCTGACAAAGGCCGCAAAGGACGCGATGCAGATAACCGACGATTGCTCCGCCATGGACATCATGGGCATAAAGACCCACACTGTCATGGGGGACGTGGACAACATCAAGATCACAACGCCGAACGACATGGTCGCTGCCGAAGCGATCATAAAGAACAGAGGAGACTGGAATGCGAATAGGGCATGGGTATGATGTGCATAAGCTCGTCGAAGGGCGGAAGCTGATCCTCGGCGGGGTCGAGATACCGTATGAAAAGGGGCTGCTCGGCCATTCGGACGCGGATGTGCTGACCCATGCACTGATGGACGCGCTGCTCGGCGCCGCTGCGCTCGGCGATATCGGCAAGCTTTTCCCGGACAATGATGACCGTTTTCTCGGCGCGGACAGCATAGAGCTGCTGCGCGAGGTGACGCGCGTTATCCGCGAGCACGGATACACGGTCGGGAACATCGACTGCACCGTTATCGCGCAGCGACCGAAGCTTGCGCCGTATATACAGCAGATGCGTGAGATACTAGCACAGGCGATGGGCACGGAGCTTGACCGCGTGAGCGTCAAGGCAACGACCGAGGAGAAGCTTGGCTTCACCGGGGAAGGGCTCGGCATCGCGACACACGCCGTGGCGCTGATAGAGTAAAGAGTGAATTGAACAAACGACGCAGTGGCGCATAAGATGTAATGATTCTGTGCGCTGATCCTATAGGCTTGAAAAGCACCGCACAGCAAAGGGCTGCGCGGTGCTTTTCAATATGGTTTTAATTAAGTGCCGCTTGCGGCGGAATGGAGAATAAAGTATGCAGTACCTGATAATGTGCCGCTCACTGACCTACGCGCAGCGGTCGGCGGCGCTGCTCGAACGCAAGGGGATAAGCTGCGTTGTGGTCAAAGCCCCTCAGGGACTGAGCGGCAGCGGCTGCGGATACGCCGTCAGCCTTTACCGGCATCTGGGCGAGGCGGCAGCCATTCTTAAAAAGAACAATATGTTAAACGGGAAGCTCTTCAAACGCGAGGAGAACGGTGAATATACGGAGGTGCGGCTAAATGATCTATCTTGACAACGCAGCAACGACCATGATAAAGCCCGAGGCCGTGGCGCGCGCGATGACGGATGCGATGCGCCGCGCCGCAAGCCCCGGCCGCGGAGGGCATGTACCGGCGATGACGGCAGCGGAGATAGTTTTCCGCTGCCGTGAAAACGCATCGGAGCTCTTTAACGTCCCGGAGCCTGAGCGTATAGTGTTCACGATGAATGCGACGCATGCGCTCAACATCGCGATAAGGTCGCTTGCGCATAAAGGGACGCGGGTGCTCGTGTCGGGCTATGAGCACAACTCCGTGACGCGCCCGCTCGCGCAGCTCGGCGCGGACATTGCTGTTGCGTCCTCGGCTCCGTTTGACAGGAATGGGATACTCAAGGCCTTCCGGGATAAAATCCCGGCGGCGGAGCTTGTGGTATGTACACATGTGTCAAACGTGTTCGGGTTTATCCTGCCGGTATATGAGATAGCGGATATGTGCAGGCGCGCGGGAGTGCCGTTCATCCTTGACGCCTCGCAGTCGGCTGGTGTGCTGGAGGTAGACTATCAGGCGCTCGGCGCGGCGTTTATTGCCATGCCTGGGCATAAGGCGCTTTTCGGACCGCAGGGCACGGGGATGCTCATCTGCGGTGTCGAGGGCGAACCGCTGCTCAGCGGCGGCTCGGGGTCTGACAGCATACCGCAGCTTATGCCCGAGTACCTGCCCGACAGGATGGAGGCCGGGACGCACAACGTCCCAGGTATTGCGGGGCTTTCGGAGGGCATAAGCTATGTGCGCTCACGCGGTTTAAAATCGATCGCGGCGCATGAGGGACGCATGCTGGATACTATGCTTGACGGACTCAACGGCTGTGCGGGGCTTGAAATTTTCCGCGGTGCGCCGGGGACGCAGAGCGGTGTACTGTCGTTCAGGCCGCTTCGCGGCGACTGCGAGACTCTTGCGCAGCAGCTCTCCGAGCGCGGCATATGTGTGCGCAGCGGGCTGCACTGCGCGCCGTATGCGCACAGGAGCGCCGGAACGCTGGAAACCGGGACGATAAGAGCGAGCTTCTCACCGTTCACGGACGAGGCGTGTGTGAAAAAATGCTGCTCTGTCTTAAGAGAATTGTTACAGTGAAATGCTTATTGTTGTTGCCTTTTTTTAGAATTTGCTTTATAATACAGTGATACATTATATAAGCCGTGTTCAGCACATCTGTATGGGGAAGCATATATGGAAGTATTCAGCAATGGATTGAGCAGGTCTGTGAACTATCTTTCAACGATGGGCATATCAGACTTCCTTGATATAATAATCGTTGCTTATCTGATCTACAAAGCAATAGGCTTCGTCAGGAGAACGAACTCAAACAATCTCGCAAAAGGGCTTGTGGTCTTTCTGCTTGCGCTGTGGGGTTCGGATATCTTCAGCCTGACGATGATAAATTTCCTGCTGCGCAAGACGGCAGAGCTCGGCCTGATCGCCCTGCTCATCCTGTTCCAGCCGGAACTGAGAAGGCTGCTCGAGCGCATGGGCAGCGGCTTTGCCTCAGGGCGCAGCTCCAGCGGCACGGTCATGGACTCTGCGATATCGCAGACAGTCCAGGCCTGCTGCGACATGTCGGCCTCCAAGACCGGCGCGCTCATCATCTTTGAGCGCGGCGTCGCGTTAAACTCCATCATCAGCACCGGCACCGTCATAAACGCCGACACGACGGCGGAGCTTCTGAAGAACATGTTCTTCAACAAGGCTCCGCTGCATGACGGCGCTGTGATAATCCGCGACGGGCGCATCGCGGCGGCGGGCTGCGTGCTCCCGCTCACGCAGAGGACGAACCTCAGCAAGGATCTCGGCATGCGCCACCGCGCGGGCATAGGCCTGAGCGAGGAGTCCGACGCGGTGATAATCGTCGTCTCCGAGGAGACGGGTGCAATCTCCGCCGCGATGGACGGGATGCTGAAGCGCCACCTGAGCGGCGAAGCGCTTGACAAGCTACTCAGGAGCGAGCTTATCCGCGAGGAGGACAGCACGGAAAAGCACAGCTTTATGGACAATATCAGAAATTTCTTTAAGGTAAATGCCAATGTCGACGAGAAGCAGGATGAAGAAAATTTATAACAGCAAGGCGTTCTGGATGATCGTGTCGCTGCTGGCGTCCCTTGCAATATGGGTGTATGTAACCAGTGTCGAGACGGACGAGTCCAAGACCACCTTCAGAGGCGTCAAGGTCGAGCTTGTGGGCGAGGATATCCTTAGGGATTCAAAGAACCTTGTCGTGACCGATATGGACACGAGCACCGTGACGGTCGAGGTCGTAGGGCCGCGGCGCATTATCGGCTCGCTCAGCTCGGATCAGCTCGTCGCGCAGGTCGACGTCAGCAAGCTCTCACGCGCGGCGTATACCTCGCAGCAGTATACGATAGTTTATCCGGACGGCACGGATACGAGCAAGCTCTCCGAGAACCGCCGGACGCCAGAGACGATAAACTTCATGGTCTCGGCGCAGACCTCGAAGTCCATTCAGGTGCGCGGCAGCTTTGACGGCTCTCTTGCCGAAGGCTACACGGCTGAGATGCCGGTGTTCGAGCCGTCGACGATCACGATAACAGGCTCCGAGGCATATCTGAAGGACGTCGAGTACGCATGGGTCACCTTCAGCAAGGAGAATGTTGACAGCACCTATTCCGTGGAGACAGGCTTCACGCTGATGGACGCGAACAACGAGCCGTGCTCCACGACCGGCATCAGCTTTTCGACGGACGTCGTCACTGCGACGCTCCCGCTGCTGACGCTCAAGGAAGTGAACCTCGATGTGAACATCATCGAGGGTGCGGGCGCGACAAAGGCGAATACGAAGATCACCATTGATCCCGTGTCCGTGACGCTTGCGGGAGACTCGTCACTGCTCGCGGGCATGAACAAGATCATCCTTGCGACGATAGACCTGACGGACTTCAGCTCTACCTTTACCGAGACCTACACGATACCGATAGATAACGAGCTTAAGAACACCACCGGCGTCACGAAGGCGACGGTCACGGTCGAGATAGTCGGCCTTGAGACGAAGACTTTCAGGGTCACGAACTTCTCCTGCATCAATGCCACCGAGGGCTACGAGGCGGATATAATCACCGAGAGCAAGGAGATAACACTCCGCGGCACGCCCGAGGCGCTGGCGCAGATAAAAGCTGAGAACATCCGCGCGGTCGCAGACCTTACGGATTATAAGGAGTCCACAGGCACCTATATGCCGCAGGTCAGGGTATATGTTGACGGCTTTACGGACGTCGGCGCGATAGGCGAAAACACGATATCGATAGAGATCAGGAAGGTAAGCTGATGACACAGGAAGCAATAGTGACAAGGCGGCTGCCCGACGGCATGGCTGAGGTCGTGGTCACGCGCGGCACCGCCTGCGGCAGCAACTGCGGCAACTGCGAAAGCTGCATATTTCAGAGCGAGCTCAAGACCCCCGCGAATAACCTCATTGACGCGCAGCCGGGGCAGAGAGTCATAATCCAGAGCAAGTCGTCGAAGATATTCGGCGCGGCGCTTCTGGTGTATATCCTGCCGATAGTAATGATACTGCTGGGGTATTTCATCGCGTACTCTGCCGGGGCGAGCGAGGGCATCTGCATTCTGGCGAGCTTTATCGGGCTGCTGCTCGGCGCGGCGATAATAGTCGTAAGCCAGCGCATAAAGAAAACTCAGAATATCACCTTTGATATAATCCAATTCAATAACGAGGAATAACTTGGAGGGAACATGATAAAAAGTATGACGGGTTACGGCAGCGCAAAGGGCACTGTCGAGGGCTTGGGGATCACGGTCGAGCTCAAGAGCGTGAACAACAGGTATCTGGACGCCTCGGTGCGTATGCCGAGAAGCTTCCTCTTTGCCGAGGACGCTGTCAAGTCCGTTGTGCAGAAGCACATAAGCCGCGGCAAGGTCGATGTCTTTGTGAGCGTCGATTCATCCGCTGCGGGCGATATGAGCGTCAAGGTCAATGAGCCGCTGCTGCGCGGCTATGTCGAGGCGATAAGGCACATTGCCGAGGAGTATTCGCTTCCCGACGACGTGACGGCGCTGAGCGTCAGCAGATTCCCGGATGTGCTCACGGTCGAGAAGAACGACATCGACGCCGAGGCAATATCCCAGGGCATAGTCGAGATAGCGGAGCTTGCGCTTCAGGATTTTGACGCGATGCGTCTGCGCGAGGGCGAGAAGCTGAGAGACGATGTGACGGAGAAGCTCGCCTCGATAGATGCGCTCGTCACGAAGATAGAAAAAGAGAGCCCCAAGACCGTCGCGGAGTACCGCGCGCGCCTCGAAGCGAGGATGGCCGAGGTGCTCGGCACAGCCGGTATCGAGGAGAGCCGCATCCTTGCCGAAGCCGCGGTTTTCGCCGACCACGTCGCGGTCGACGAGGAGACGGTGCGTCTGCGCAGCCACATGAGCCAACTCAAGACCATGATAAACGGCAGCTCCCCCACAGGAAGAAAGATAGACTTCCTCATCCAGGAGTTCAACCGCGAAGCCAACACCATCGGCTCAAAGTGCCAGAGCTCCGATATTGCTCACGTTGTCGTCGACCTCAAGTCCGAGATAGAGAAGATACGAGAACAGATACAGAACATAGAGTAAGGCGGACGGTATGAAGCTTGTAAGCATCGGGTTCGGTAATCTTGTCTCAGCCGGGCGCATCATTTCCATAGTCAGCCCAGAGTCGGCGCCCATAAAGAGAATGATCCAGGAGGTGCGCGAGCGCGGCCTGCTGATCGATGCGTCGTTCGGACGCAGCACCAAGTCCGTGATCGTCATGGACAGCGGGAACGTAATTTTATCGGCGCTGCCGCCGGAGACCGTCGCGGCGCGCTGTGAAGATAAAAATGGGGAGGATGGAAAAGATGAAGGATAAGGGCAAGCTGTTTGTTATTTCCGGGCCGTCCGGAGCAGGTAAGAGCACGGTCGTTTTCAAGGCCATTGAGGACAGGGACGATATGTGCTTCTCCGTTTCGGTGACGACCCGCAAGCCGAGACCCGGAGAGGTCGACGGCAAGGAATATTTCTTTGTTGACCTCAAGCGCTTTGACGAGATGGTCGCAAACGACGAGCTGCTTGAGCACGCAATGTACGTCGCCAATTCCTACGGTACTCCGCGCGCCTACGTGCAGGAGAAGCTGGACGAGGGCAAGAACGTGATACTCGATATCGAGGTGCAGGGTGCGCGTCAGATCAACGAGAAAATGCCGGAGGCGGTCAAGATATTCATTATCCCGCCGTCCATGGCAGAGCTTGAGCGCCGCCTGAGAGGCCGCGGGACCGATACCGACAGAGCCATCGAGGCGAGGCTTATCCGCGCCCGTCAGGAATATGAGGAAGCGGATTTCTACGACTACATCATTATTAACGACGATGCCGAAAAGGCCGCAAAGGAGCTTGCTGCGATAATCACTGCGGAGAGCTGCCGCTATGCCGGCCGCGAGCATTACCTCAAGGAAGAATAATCAATTTTGAATATGGCGTGCCGCGGCCCTTATGCGGCAGATAGGAGTAATTATTATGATGCTTTATCCCCCTGTGGCAGAGCTGGTCGACAAGATCGGCAGCCGTTATCAGCTTGTGAACCTCGTTGCAAAGCGCGCAAGAGAGCTTTCCGCCGAGGCCGAGGAAGAGGAAATGCCCCTCGAGCGCAAGGCGGTTTCCAGCGCGATAGACGAGGTCTATACCGGCAAGCTCAGCATTGAGCCCAAAGAAGAATAAAGAACCGGCCTGAACAGGGGAAGCGTACCGGTATGGCTCAGACAGTTGCAAAAATCGCGGTCGCAGCCGCGACATATTGGGTGGACAAGCCGTATGACTATCTGATCCCGCCGGAGCTTGCCGAAAAGGCAGTGCCGGGCGTCAGGGTGTACGTTCCATTTTCGCACGGCAACCGGAGGAGCGAGGGGATAATCCTCGCCGTCTCGGACGGGAGCGAGTATGAAAAGCTCAAGGCGATCACGGCGGTTCTTGATGAGGAGCCGCTGCTTAGCCGCGAGCAGATAAAGCTCACTCTGTTCATGAGAGAGCGCTTTTTCTGCACGGTCTATGACGCGGTAAAGGCCATGCTCCCGGCGGGGCTATGGTTCGACGATGAGGGCCGCACGAAGGTGCAGGATAAGACCGTCGAAATGACGCGGCTGTGCGTCTCCCCTGAGGAGGCTTCGCACTATGCCGCGGCCAAGCGCAGGCGCGCGCCGCAGCAGGCGGAGCTGCTTGAGCAGCTGTGCTCGTTCGAGTGCTTGCCGAGCCGTGACCTGCTCAGGCACACCGGCGCGTCAAGGCAGTCGCTGACCGCGCTGTGCAAAGCAGGCTTTGTGGAGCTGTATAAAAAGGAGACCTTCAGGCGTCCGGAGATACACCTCGGCGATATCGAGCCGCTGCCCGTTCTCAATGATGAGCAGCAGCAGGCGTTTACCGGCATAAACGCTCTTGCCATGTCCGGTAAGAGCGGAGCCGCATTGCTCTTCGGCGTGACCGGGAGCGGAAAAACGAGCGTTTACATCCATCTTATAACCGAGCAGCTTGCGCGCGGACGCTCGGTGATACTGCTGGTGCCGGAGATCGCTCTGACGCCGCAGATGATCCAGACCTTTTCCTCGCACTTCGGCGATACCGTCGCTGTGCTGCACAGCAGTCTTTCGGTCGGGGAGCGCTATGATGAGTTCAAGCGCGTCCGCTCCGGTAAGGCAAGGCTCGTGATCGGCACGCGCAGCGCGGTGTTTGCCCCGGCGGATAAGCTTGGGCTTATCATTATCGACGAGGAGCAAGAGGAGACATATAAATCGGAGAACAGCCCACGCTATAACGCGCGGGATGTTGCCATATATCGCTGCGCGCAGGCGGGCTGCCTGCTGCTGCTCGGCTCGGCGACGCCGGACATCGTGAGCATGTATAAGGCGCGGCAGGGGAATTATTCGCTCTTCACGCTGCGCGGCAGATATAATGACATGCAGCTGCCGCAGGTGGCGATCGTCGACATGAAGCGCGAGCTTCGGCGCGGCAACGGCACGGACATAAGCGAAAAGCTGCGTGAGGAGCTGGAAGATAACATCAGCCGCGGCGAGCAGAGCATACTGTTCATAAACCGCCGCGGGGCAAACAAGCTTATAAGCTGCGGCGAATGCGGGTATACCTATAAGTGCCCGCGGTGCAGCGTTTCGCTGACCTATCACAGCGCGAATCGGCGGCTCATGTGCCACTACTGCGGATATTCGCAATGGCTGGACGACAGCTGCCCGGAGTGCGGGGGAGAACTCAAGCACGTCGGTGCGGGTACGCAGATGATAGAGACGGAGCTGAAGGAGCTTTTCCCGGACACGGAGGTCATACGGCTCGATACAGATACCGTGACTGCCGCGGGCTCGCATGAGGCACTGTTCGAGCGGTTCAGAAATGAAAAGATCCCTATCATGGTCGGCACGCAGATGGTGACCAAGGGGCTGAACTTTGAGAACGTCACGCTTGTGGGCGTGATAAGCGCCGATCAGAGCCTTTACGCCGGGAGCTTCCGCGCGGGTGAACGCACTTTCTCGCTGTTGACGCAGGTCGTCGGACGCAGCGGTAGAGGCAGCAAGCCCGGCCGGGCGATCATCCAGACCTTTACACCGGAGAACGAGACGATACTTCAGGCATCGAGGCAGGATTATGAGGACTTCTATGAGTCGGAGATCCAGCTGCGGCGGCTCCAGAACACGCCCCCGTTTTCCGAGATGCTGACGGTGACGGCCTCGGGGCTGAACGAGGCGCACGTTTTTCAGGCCTGCCGCTATGTGCGGGACAGGCTTGACAATATCATCGGGCGCGACGGCAGCGCCGTGGTGCTCGGCCCGGCTCCGCTGGCGGTAGTCAAGGTGAACAACAGGTACCGTTACAGAGTCATAATTTACGGAAAGAAGCTCTCGGGGCTGCGCGGCATCGTTTCCGGTCTTGTGATCGAGTGCTGCACGGACAAGAGATTTTCGGATGTTTCGGTTTACGCGGATAACGACCCCGCGGAATGAACCGGAATCTATATATTCGACTGGAGGACAGAATGGCACTCAGACATATACTTACACAGGGCGATCCGACGCTGAACAAAAAGTGCCGCCCGGTGACGGATTTCAATGCGCGGCTGCATCAGCTGCTCGACGATATGGCGGACACGCTTGCCGAGGCAAACGGCGTCGGCCTTGCAGCGCCGCAGGTCGGCATACTGCGCCGTGCGGTGCTCGTGCTCGAAACCAACGTTCCCGAGGGCGAGGACGAATACGTTATCGAGCTTATTAACCCCGAGATAATCGAGACCTCCGGCGAGCAGGACGGTCCTGAGGGCTGCCTGAGCGTACCGGGCGAGTATGGTCTCGTGAAACGCCCGATGAACGTCAGGGTCAGGGCGCAGGATCGCTTCGGCGAATGGTTCGAGGTCGAGGGCACGGGACTTACCGCGCGCTGCTTCTGCCATGAGATAGACCATCTGGAGGGCATTCTGTTCACCGAAAAGTGCGAACGCATGCTGACAGAGGAAGAAATGAGCAACGGAGAATACTGAGGATATGCGCATTGTTTTTATGGGGACGCCGGATTTTGCGTCGGCCTCACTGAAAAAACTGATAGATGAAAAGTTCGACGTCGTCGGCGTGTTCACCCAGCCGGACAAGCCCAAGGGCCGTGGCATGGAGCTGTGCGCGTCGCCGGTCAAGGAGCTTGCGCTGGAAAACGGTCTGCCGGTGTTCCAGCCGGTGAAGATGCGCGACGGTACGGCGCTTGCGCAGATAAAGGCGCTGGAGCCGGATATCCTCGTCGTCGTCGCCTACGGGCGCATCCTGCCGGACGATATTCTTGCCGTGCCGAAATACGGCGCGATAAACGTCCACGGTTCGCTCCTGCCGAAGTACAGGGGAGCGGCCCCTATACAGTGGGCGGTGCTCAACGGCGATAAGATAACCGGCGTGACGACGATGTATCTCGCAAGCGAGATGGACACCGGGGACATTATCTATACCGCAGAGACGGAGATCGGCGAATACGAGACCTCCGGGGAGCTGTTCGACAGACTCAAGGACATGGGCGCGGAGCTGCTTGTGAAGACCCTGCGAGATATCGATGCCGGTACTGCGCCGCGCGCACCGCAGGATCACAGCAAGGCGAGCTACGTCACGATGCTGGATAAGAGCATCTGCCCGATAGATTGGAACAAAACGCCGCGTGAGGTGCTCAAGCATATATACGGGCTCCAGCCCTGGCCGGTGGCCACGATGGAGCTTGAGGGCAAGACCGTGCGCGTTTTTGCCGCAAAGTATACTGACGGGAAAACCGAAAAGGTGCCCGGAGCTGTGGTCAGCACGGACAAGGGCGGGCTTGAGATCGCCTGCGCCGATGGGGAGACGCTGCTCATAACCGAGCTTCAGGCTCCCGGAAAGAAGCGCATGGGTGCTGAGGATTACCTCAGAGGACATCAGATCAAGGTAGAGTAAGGAATATGCAGACAGGGGCAAGGGAAGCTGCGCTTGAGACGCTTATGCGCTGCCGCCGTGACGGCGCATGGTCGGGCGCGTCTATTGACGCCGGAATAAAAAAATATGAACTCAGCCGCCGGGATGCGGCGCTGGCGTCACGGCTGTGTCTGGGCGTTATCCAGAACAGCAGCCTCTGCGACTATTATATCGGCTGCTACTGCGGCGCGAAGCTTGAGCCGAAGGTGCGCGATATACTGCGCATGGGAGTATATCAGCTGCTGTTTCTGGATAGAATACCGGCCAGAGCTGCGGTCAGCGAGGCGGTCGCCCTGTGCAAAAGTCAGGGCTGCGCGAGAGCGGCAGGACTCGTGAACGCTGTGCTGCGCAGGATCGCGGACAATATAAACTCGCTGCCGCCGATACCCGGCGAGGGCACGGCGGGCTATCTCTCGATAAAATACAGCCATCCCGCATGGTTGGTGCAGTATCTTATAGACCGCAAGGGCTATGATTTTACGGAAGAGTTCCTGCGCTGCTGCAACAGTCCCGCGCCGCTGAGCATTCAGGTGAACACGCTGAAGGTCAGCGCGGCGGACTATGCGCGGGCGCTCGCGAGGGCGGAGCTTGAGTATGAGCGCTGTGATGAACCGGAGGGCTGCATCACGCTCCCGGGCGGCTCTGCAACGGAGCTGCCGGGCTTTGACGAGGGCTTATTTTACGTGCAGGACCGCGCCGCGCGGATGGCGGTGGAGATCGCCGCACCAAAAGCGGGAATGCGCGTGCTCGACGCCTGCTCCTGCCCCGGTGGAAAGTCTTTTGCCGCGGCGATAGCTATGGAAAACCGCGGCAGCATACTCGCCTGCGACGTTCACGATAAGAAGCTGCGTCTTGTGAGAGACGGCGCGCAGCGGCTCGGGATAGACATTATAGAGACGGCTGCGATGGATGCGAGGGCTTTCCGTGCAGAGCTTGCGGAGAGCTTTGACATTGTCATTGCGGATGTGCCGTGCTCGGGCTTTGGCGTTATCGCAAAGAAGCCGGAGATACGCTCCAAGACTCCCGAGAGCATCGCGGAGCTTCCAAAAATACAGGGCGAGATATTGGACAACGTTTCCAAATACGTGCGTCCGGGCGGCGTGCTGCTATACTCGACCTGTACAGTGACGGCGGAGGAAAACGAAAATACGGTAAAAGCGTTTCTTGAAAGAAACGGGGAATATACGGCGGAGCCGTTCGAGGTCTGCGGCGTCAGCGCGCCGGATGGGATGTACACCTTTTGGCCGAATGTCGACGGGACAGACGGGTTCTTTGCCGCGAAGCTGAGAAGGCGGCAGTGATATTATGAAAAAAGATATAGTTTCAATGCTGCCGGAGGAGCTTGAGCAGGACTTTGCGCTTCTTGGCGAGCAGAAGTTCAGGGCAAAGCAGGTGTTCCAGTGGCTCGGCCGCGGAGTGCGCGACTTTGATAAGATGACGAATCTCTCAAAGCCGCTGCGCGAAAAGCTCAAGGACGAGTATGAGCTGTATGAGCCGAAGGTCATAGGCAAGCAGGTCTCGGCCATCGATGGAACAATTAAGTATTTATGGGAACTTAAGGACGGAAACGCCGTCGAAACAGTTGTGATGAGCTATAAGCACGGCAACACTGTGTGTGTCTCGTCACAGGTCGGCTGCCGTCAGGGCTGCGCGTTCTGCGCCTCGACGATAGGCGGACTTGTGCGAAACCTCGAACCGTCCGAGATATTGGACGAGGTCTTGTTTTCGCAGCTTGATTCCGGGAAGACGATATCAAACATCGTGCTCATGGGCATAGGTGAGCCGCTTGATAATTTCGATAACGTCATGCGCTTTCTGGAGCTTGTGAACAGACCGGACGGCGCGAACATCGGCATGCGCCACATTTCGCTTTCCACCTGCGGGCTCATAGAGCGCTTTGACGATCTCGCCGAGCGCGATATGCAGCTTACGCTTTCGGTGTCACTGCACGCACCGGACGATGAGACGCGCTCAAAGATCATGCCGGCAAACCGCGGCCGCGGGGTCGACGCACTGATATCTGCCTGCCGCAGGTATTACGAAAAGACCGGGCGGCGGATATCCTTTGAATACGCGATGATAGACGGCGTGAATGACACGGAGCACCATGCGAGGCTTCTTGCAAAGCACGCGAGAGCTGTCGCCGCGCACGTGAACCTTATCCCGCTCAACCATGTTGAGGAGCGCCAGTTCCAGCCCTCGACGCCGGAGCACATGAAAGCGTTTATAAAGATACTTGAAGACAACGGCGTGAATGTCACCGTCAGGCGCAAGCTCGGCGGGGATGTGGACGCCTCCTGCGGTCAGCTGCGCAGGAAGATGCAGAAAAAGCAGTGATCCCCGGCGGGGACACCGGGAGAAAATGAGGACGATATGAAAAGCTTTGGCCTTACCGACAAGGGAAAAGTCAGAAAAGACAATCAGGACTGCTTTATCATTGAGAGCTGCCCTGCGCGCAGCTGCCTTATCGCCGCGCTGTGCGACGGCATGGGCGGAGAGAACGCGGGGGAGATCGCAAGCGCAGTCGCGAACAAGGCTTTCGTTTCGTATATATACGATCGGCTTACGTCCAGAACAATCAAAAACGTCAATTACAAGGAAGCCCTGACCAATGCCTGCGCCGAGGCAAACGGCGTTGCATATGAATATTCGCTGTTTGACAAGGCCTACAGCGGCATGGGCACGACCCTTGTCGGCGGGGTGATTAAGTCCGGCGGGAATGGGTATATTATCAATGTCGGCGACAGCCGCGCCTATCACATCTCCAAGCGTGCAAACAGCATATACCAGATCACGCGGGATCACTCGCTGGTCGAGGAGCTTGTGGAGGCGGGTGCGATAACAAAGGAGCAGGCAAGGCTCCACCCGCAGAAGAACGTCATCACGCGGGCACTTGGCTCGGAGGCTGAGGTCAGGCCTGACTATTTTGAGTTCACGCTCCAGCCGGGGGATATCCTGCTGCTGTGCTCGGACGGCCTTTCCAATATGGTGACCGATCTTGAGATGCTCGAATACGCAAAGGAATATCAGGATCCGGAGCTTATCTGCCGGGCGCTGATGAGCAAGGCGCTTATCCGCGGCGCGAGGGACAATGTAACCGTCGTCGCGGTGATGAGATGAAGTTTCCCATGGAATATCGTGGAGTATAATATATGGAAAACAACGACAAATATATAGGCACGCTGCTTGACGACCGGTACGAAATTTTGCAGGTCATCGGCGAGGGCGGCATGGCCATCGTATATAAGGCGCTCGACCATAGGCTCAACCGCAACGTCGCGGTGAAGATCATGCGCGAGGATATGCTGGCGGACGAGGAGTTCCGGAGCCGCTTCTGCGCCGAAGCGCACGCTGTCGCGATGCTGTCTCATCCGAATATCGTGGCGGTGTACGATGTCAGCCACAGCGACGCTATGGAATACATAGTCATGGAGCTGGTGGAGGGCATCACGCTGCGGCAGTATATGGACAGGCGCGGCGCGCTTGCGTGGCGCGAGGTGCTGCATTTCACAAAGCAGATCGCGAAGGCGATAGCCCACGCACATGAGCGCGGGATAATCCACCGCGATATAAAGCCGCAGAACGTCATGATGCTGCGCGACGGCACGGTCAAGGTCGCGGACTTCGGCATTGCCGCGCTTGAAAACGAGATATACGAGAATAACGGCCAGGCCGTAGGGTCGATACATTATATCGCGCCCGAGCAGGCGCGTGGTGAATGCCCGGATGCGCGCAGCGATGTGTATTCTCTGGGCGTCGTCATGTATGAAATGCTCACGGGGCACAAGCCCTACGAGGGCGACACGATAGCTGAGATCGCCGTAAAGCACATGAACGCCGACCCCGAGCCGCCGCATGAGCTTGTCCCGGATATTCCGCCCGAGCTTGAGCGCATTACGCTCAAGGCGATGAGCGCGCCGATAAACGAGCGCTACCAGTCCGCAAATGAGCTGCTTCACGACCTTGACGCCTTTACTCAGGCACAGCTCAAGGCCGAGGAGACTGAGAACGAGGAGCAGGAAGAGAACTTCGAGAACCCCGCGGTCGTGCCTATCCGCTCTGTGAGCGAGATGGACAAGGAGCGCTACGCCGTGCGGCACCGCCGCGCGCAGAGCGTGAGCTTCCTCACGGGCGTGTTTGGGGCTATAGTTTTGAGCATACTGCTGTTCGCGTTCCTGTGGGACTTCTGGCTCGGTGAGATATTCTCCCCGGCGGAGCGCATCAGCCTGCCGAACTTCATCGGCAGCAACTATCAGGCCGTCGTTGAAAACGCTGACCTTGCGGCAATGTACAGCTTCAATGTGGTCTACGTTGTGGATACGAACACCGAGAGCGGCACGATACTCGGACAGGATCCGAGCCCCGGCAGGAGCATGATGGTCACGCCCGAGGGCATACGTGTTGAGCTCACAGTCAGCACGGGGACTGTTTTTACAGCGGTGCCTGATGTTGTGAACATCGACTACCGCGAGGCGAAGAACCGCCTCCAGCAGGCGGGCTTCCAGGTCGAAATCGAGAACGCCACCTCGGACTCCGTCACGAAGGACTATGTGATAAGCACGAGCCCCGCCGCAAATGACCAGCTCAGCGCGGGCTCGACCGTGTATGTGACAGTCAGCTCCGGGCCTGAGATAGGCCATGTCGAGATGCCGAACCTTGTGGGGCTTACCGAGGATGCTGCAATATCAAAGCTTGAGAGCGTCGGACTCAGCTACGGCGGCTCCGACAGAGTTTCGAGCGACCTTGAGGCGGGCACAGTCATCGGCCAGAGCATCAATGCATTCACCGAGGTCGAGGAGCACTCCAAGATTCAGCTCAAGGTTTCCTCCGGCCCGGATAATTACAGGTGAGTAATGACTGAGGGAATAATCATAAAAGCGCTCAGCGGCTTTTATTATGTGGAGACAGAGCTTGGTGTGCTCGAGTGCCGCGCGAGAGGGCGCTTCCGGCTTGACGGTACGTCTCCGCTCGTCGGCGACAGGGTGCTGTGCAGCCCTGAGGCAAACGGCAAGGGGCGGATAGACTCCGTGCGCGAGCGGCGCAATTGGTTCATCCGTCCCGCCGTCGCGAATGTCGACACGCTTGTATTCGTCGCCGCAAACACGAACCCCGTGACCGATCCATTCCTCGCCGACAGGATCTCAGTTATCGCAGCCGAAGCTGACTGCGAGTTCGTGCTGTGCATAAACAAGACGGACATCGACCCGGGCGATGCACTGTACACGGCGTTTACGAAAGCAGGCTTCAGAGTTCTGCGCACGAGCGCGGAGACCGGCGAGGGCATAGATGAACTGCGCAGGGCGCTGAAAGGGCAGATCTGCGCCTTTACCGGCAACTCCGGCGTCGGCAAGTCGAGCATACTCAACGCGCTCATTCCGGGGATAAACATTGAGACGGGCGAGGTCAGCGAGCGCCTTGGCCGAGGAAAGCACACGACAAGACATGTTGAGCTCTACGACCTCGGCGAGGGCACATTCATAGCCGATACTCCGGGCTTTGCCTCGCTTGACGTGGAGATGATATGCGAGATCAGCAAGGAGGGCTTACAGCACGACTTTATTGATTTCGCCCCGTACATAGGCAAGTGCCGCTTCAATGACTGCGTACATTTGAAAGAACCGGGCTGCGCCGTGACGGCGGCAGTCGCGGCGGGGGAGATAGCTCCAAGCCGTTACAGCTCCTATCAGCGGCTGTATGAGATAGTCGCACAGCGCAAGTCTTGGGAAAACTGAATAGCGGATACATAAAACGACCGTCCGCCGCGTAGAATGCAGAGAATACATTTCGCGGGGGGCGGTCATTTTATGCGCAGAGGTAACCACAGTATATGGGGCTGCACGGCGATAGCCGCGGGCGTGGTGATAATACTGTCCCTTGTCCTGCCGACGGAGTTCTGGTGGTTTGTTCTCGCCGCAGCCCTTATCGGTCTTGGCATATGGTATATACGCTGCCGCTGAAATAATTGTATTATTACGGCTTGCCGGGGAAAGGAGCAGACATGAGAGTTTTTATATTCAAGCTGCCGAAATTCATTTCCGATCTGATAGCCAGATTTACCCGTAAGTAATAAAGATGCCGCAGCGGGCATATTCTGTACAAACTGTGCAGCAAGGAGCAGAAGAATATGGAAATCAAATTTGAGAATAAAAACGTGAGTATGTACCGGGAAATAAGCCGCCAGACAAAAAAAGTGCAGGAGAGTGCGGAGAGCGTCGTACCGGACACGGACGACGACATCGGCCGCATCGCGACGGTGCAGAGCTATGTCATGCTCAAGAGCAAGGACATCACGAGCCGCGGCGTGCTGATATCGGGCGAGGCGGTCGCGTCGCTGCTGTACATAACAGAAAGCCAGGAGAGCATGTCATTCGTCAGGCTCAGCAAGAGCTTTTCCGTGGAGTATGAGGTGCCGGAGATAGAGTCGGACGCTGCGGCGCAGATAAAGCTCTCGATACTCAGTACAGAGGCGAGAGTGATAAACCCGCGCAAGGTGTCGGTGACGTTCGAGATATCCGGGGAGCTGAGCTGCTATAAGCAGGAGAGCATAAGCATAGAGTCGCGCCTGCCGGAGAACGCCTGCCGCGGCCTGCATGCGCGCTACGAGAGCGCCGAACTCATGTTCACCGACGCCGTATGTGAAAAGACCTTTGCGGTAAACGAGCAGTTTTCGTTCCCCGGCGGCAAGCCGAAGCCGTCACGGCTCGTGTCGAGCAGGGCAGAGTTCGTTGTGAGCGACAGCCAGCTTATCGGCACGAAGGTGATAGTAAAGGGAAGCGCGGAGCTTGCCGTATGCTATCTTTCCGATGAGGTGAACTACCCCGTGCGCACGGAGTTCTGCACCCCGTTTTCGCAGATAATCGATATCGGCGAGGAGTGCATGGACAGCTGCTGCGCGTCGATAGAGCTGACGGGCGCGTACTTTGACATTATAGACACCGTGAACGGCGATAAGGCGCTCGACGCGGAGCTTCACGCAGTGATGCAGCTGGTGTGCCGCAGCAGAAAGCGCATGACATATATTGCCGACGCTTACAGCAACCTCATGCCGGCGGAGTGCCGCAGGCAGTCCTGCCGCTACGATGCAGGCTCCGAGGTGCAGAAGCTCAAGCTTGCTGCGGATGAGCGGATAAGCATCGTCGAGGACTGCGCGGATGTACTCAGCGCGTTTGTGTCGGTGGCGCATATCTCGCAGGAGCAGACGAAGATAAGCGCGGCGGTGAATGTCGACGTTGTGTACCGCAGCACACAGGGGCAGCTTGCGGCGGTGCGGCGCAGCATCGGCATGGAGGGCGAGGGGAGCACCGGCATGAGGATCAGCTCGGCGCGCCTGACGGACGTCTATCTGCGTCCCGACGGGCAGTATGTCGACGGGCACATGGCGCTGGAACTGAGCTGCGTTTCGGTCGGCAGTGTTGAGGTCAGAAGGGTGGACTCGATAGAGCTTGACGAAGAGAACGGCTTCGACCTTTCGCAGTACCCGGCGGTCACGCTCGTCAGAGCCGGGGATGAGACTATGTGGGAGCTTGCGAAGGAGTACCATTCGAGCGTTGAAAAGATCAGCGCCGCGAACCAGACCGAGGATGCCGGCAGCGCAGGACTTCTGCTTATCCCAAAATGCGTGTAAAAAACTACTTGTCATAGCGCGGGCGATGTGATAAAATATTTGCCGTTAATGCTGCTATGCGTTTATTCACAAGATACAAGAGGAGTTGTTTATATGTCAGGACATTCCAAGTGGCACAACATACAAAAGACCAAGGGAGCGGCTGACGCCAAGCGCGCGCAGGCCTTCACCAAGATAGCCAGAGAAATGATCGTGGCTGTCAAGGAGGGCGGCGGCGGTGATCCGCGCAGCAACTCCAGACTTGCTGCTGTCATTGCCAAGGCAAAGGCTGCCAATATGCCGAACGATAATATCAAGCGCACTATCGATAAGGCGCTCGGCGCGGGCAATACCGAGAACTATGAAAAGGTCGTCTACGAGGGCTATGGTCCTCAGGGCGTTGCCGTCATTGTCGAGTCGATGACCGACAACCGCAACCGCACCGCGGGCGAAATTCGCCACTACTTCGATAAGTACGGCGGAAACATGGGCGCTGCCAACTGCGTGTCCTGGTCCTTTGACCGCAAGGGTGTTATCGTCATCGACAACGAGGACGAAGAGCTCGATGAGGACACCGTGATGATGGACGCTCTCGATGCGGGCGCTGCCGACTTTGAGGCCGACGGCGAAGTCATGACCGTCTACACCGCTGAGGACGATGTCGCATCTGTTGCCGACGCGCTGACTGAGAAGGGCTACAAGCTTCTCTCCGCGCAGGTCGAGATGCTGCCGCAGAACGGCTACATCAAGCTCACCAATGAGGACGATATCAAGAACATGCAGAAGATGCTCGACATGTTCGAGGATAACGACGATGTCCAGAACGTCTGGCATAACTGGGAAGACGCAGAGTAAGCATTTACGATGCGGAAATGAATACAAAAACCTCCTGCTGATCCATCAGCAGGAGGTTTTTGCTTGTGAAAATCGGCTCTATATCAATATTGACATAGAGCTGAAAATAATTCAGCTATTACCTTGCCTCTATTGACTCATAGTACATGGTGAATATTCCGATATTTTCATCAAAACTTCCGATTCTCGCACAGACGTGAACATTAGATCCAACATTCATAAAGCTTGGCAAGTTCTTGGAAATATTACATCCAAGTGTTCTACTTGTCACGCTTTCAATTCGGATTGTTGGGCCAATTTGATAATCCGCATCGTAGTCACCATAGCTCAAAAGGATATCATATGTGGTATCCGAAATTGAGGTTGTACCGTTAAAAGGGTTATACACAGAATGATGGTCGATATAATCAACCCGTCCGTCAAACTCGATTATTCTTCCATGGTATTTTTCGGCAAATTCAGAATAGGCTGGATCAATATTAGCAGTTATAGAAAAAATTTTTGCCAAGTCTTCACAATTTTCAACCGTTAAAGTTTCAGTGTCTTCTTTTTTGGATGTATTAAGGTTATAGTTATTATCTTCAATTTGCTTATCTGGAAAAGTGTGATAAGTAATAACAACTGCTACGTCTGATGGATACCATTTATCTGGAGAATATTCAGAATTTCCATCAACTGAGACAGCCTCGACTTCTCCATCTTTTGTAAGCCAGCCGGTTATAAGATCGTCTATCTTTTCTAATTGAATATTTGTGAAACCGGCTTTCTCAAAATCTTTATAAACATCTTCGTAATTCCGACCGTGTTGAATGCTGGAGCCAGATGGTGTTTTGGCTTCACCGTCATGGACTTCCAAATTACGCCCGGTCTTGGCAAATATCAATACGATTGCCACAATTGCCAGACACAGAGGAAAAATTTTTTTCATCTCATTGTTCTCCTGTTGATTTGAAGACTTTAATGAAGAGATGTCTCCGATTGTCGCCAATTAAATATATTAAATTATGCAACGCGTTGGTAACAAACGCTACATTGCTTCTATCTCTTTGATGTTGTACTCGTTGCCGGTGATGAGGAAAGTGTTCGTGCTGTGGCAATGCGGGCATTCCTTGGCGTACTGCACCGTGGGATAGGTCTGCTTGCAGTCCTGACAGAAGGTGACCGCGGGCAGAGTCTCTATCTTCAGCTCGGCTTCCTTGAGGAAGTCGGATTTTTTACGGGCGTAGAGCCAGAAATCCGAGAGATAGCTGGGGATGATGCCGCTGACCTCGCCGACCTCGAGAGTCACCGAACCGATCTTGGTCAGGTGATTCTCGACGGCGAGCTTGTCGACGGTATCAATGATATAAACAACGGTACCGAGTTCGTGCATTACTTGTTCTTCCGATTCTTGATGATCTTGATCTCACGCTTGAGCGTGTAGGGCAGGATGGCCTTCATCTTGTCCTCGGCCTTGTACATCTTCGATGCATCGGGCAGGTCGCGGCTGAGGTGGATGGCGTCGAACTCGCACTTGGTGGTGCAGAGGCCGCAGCCGATGCACTGGTTCTCGTCGACCTCGGTAGCGCCGCAGCCAAGGCAGCGGGAGGCTTCCTTGCGTATCTGCTCTTCGGTGAAGGTCAGGCGGTCATTGGAGAAGGTCTTGGCCTTTGCAGCATCGTGACCGGGAACCTGACGCGGGGCGTTGTCAAAGCCGATGGGGATGACAGCCTCTTCCTTGTTGAGCTCGATGAACTCGCGGCGGTTGCGGCCGAGAGTCAGGCTCTGGCCGGGATTGACGAAGCGGTGCAGAGACTCTGCGCCGATGCGTCCGGCAGCGATGGCGTCGATGGCGAACTTCGGCCCGGTGACAAAGTCGCCGCCGGCGAAGATGTCGCTCTGCGTGGTCTGGCCGGTGACCGGGTCAATGACCACGGTGCCGTTCTTGTTAAAGGTCATGCCCTCGGGGGCGATGCCGCCGAGATCGACCTGCTGACCGACCGCGCCGATAACGCTGTCGACCTCGATGGTCTCATACTCGCCGGTGCCGACAGGCTTGCGGCGGCCCTTTTCGTCAGGCTCGCCGAGCTCCATACGCTCGACCTTGAGCGCACTGACCTTGCCATCCTTACCGATTATCTCGACAGGGGCGCTGAGGAAACGGAACTTGACGCCCTCAGCCATCGCCTCGGAGATCTCTTCTTCGTCGGCGGGCATTTCGGCCTGACTGCGGCGGTAGATTATATAGGTGTCCTCTGCGCCGCAGCGGACTGCGGTACGGCACACGTCCATTGCGACGTTGCCGCCGCCGATGACGGCGCACTTCTTGCCGATGGCGGGCTTTCCGCCGAGGTTGACCTCGCGCAGGAAGTCGATGCCGCCGAACACGCCTTCAAGCTCCTCGCCGGGAACGCCGATCGGTGCGGACTTCTGAGCGCCGATGGCGAGATAGAAGCCCTTGTAGCCCTGAGCGCGCAGCTCGTCAAGAGTAATGTCCTTGCCGACCTCGACGCCGCATTTGAACTCAACGCCCATCTCACGCAGAACGTCTATCTCAGCGTTGACAACGTCCTTTTCAAGACGGAAGTTGGGAATGCCGAGGGTGAGCATACCGCCGGGTGCGGGGTTCTTATCGAACACGGTGACCTTATAGAGCATATTTGCCAGATAGTAGGCACAGCTCATACCGGCAGGGCCGGCACCGATAACGGCGATCTTCTGTTCATAGGGAATGAGCTGCTGCTTCTTGGGACGCGGTGCGGGGATATAGCGGCTCTCGGCCTTGAGCTCCTGTTCGGCGATGAACTTCTTGATCTCATCGATGGCGACGGGGCTGTCGATGCTGCCGCGGGTGCAGGCCTGCTCGCAGCGGCGGTTGCATATACTGCCGCAGACGGCGGGGAAGGGGTTATCCTGCTTTATGAGCTTGAGCGCGTCAAGATACCTGCCCTCGGCAGCCATCTTGACATAGCCCTGAACGGCGATATGCGCGGGGCATGCGGCCTTGCAGGGGGAGGTGCCGGTGTCATAGCAGTTTATCATGTTGTCGTCGCGGTAATTAGGGTTCCACTTATCAGGACCCCACTTGGTATCGTCGGGCAGCTCGTGCTTGGGGTACTTGATGTAGCCGTTCTTGGTGCAGAGCTTCTGGCCGAGCTTTGCCGCACCGGCAGGGCAGACCTCAACGCACTTGCCGCAGGCGACGCACTTTTCCTTATCGACATGCGCGATATATGCGCTGCGGGACATGTTGGGCGTATTGAAAAGCTGGGAGGTGCGCAGCGCGTAGCAGACGCCGGGCGCGCAGTTGCAAATGGCGAATATCTTATCCTCGCCGTCGATATTGGTTATCTGGTGGACATAGCCCTCATCCTCGGCGCGCTGGAGTATTGCCATAGCCTCATCATAGGTGATGAGCTTGCCGTCCTTCTGGGTCTCGTCACAGTAAACGGCGGTGTCGCCGACTGCGATGCACCACAGGTCTTCAACATCGCCGGAGCCTTCGCCGCGCACACTCTGGGAGCGGCGGCAGGAGCAGACGCCTACTGCAAACTTGTCATACTTCTTCAGCCAGTGGGACAGATGCTCAATGCTGACGGACTTGGAGCCGGTGGGGATGGCTTTCTCGACGGGGATAACGTGCATGCCGATGCCTGCGCCGCCGAGGGGAACCATAGGCGTGACTTTCTCGAGGGGGAGAGTGGTCATGGCGTTAAAGAAGTCGCACACCTCGGGGTGCTCGTCAACGAATTCCTTGCGCATGTTGAGGAACTCAGCCGCGCCGGGAACGAAGAGCGGCAGTATGTACTGCTTGACATGCGCGTCGTTCTCCCAGTTCCATTCGATAAGGCCGACAACGCCCATCTCATGGAGCTTCTTTTCGAGCGCGTCCAGATCCGTCCAGCCGGAGGACTTGGAAACATCCTCAAGCGTCATGGGGGTGCGCTGCTTCATGCTCAGGGCGATGCTGACCATATCGTCATCAAGCACCTTGGCAAGCCCCCAGTATTCCGGGCAGCTCTCGTCCAGCTTTTTAAGGCCGAGCTTATAGGGGATGCGGTCGGTCATTTTCTGACCGAGCTTATAAAGATTTTCTTTATTTGTCACCATTTGGGCAACATCCTCCTCATAAAGAATAGTGATACTCTCATACGTCAATATAATAACATACCGGGAGTGAGAAGTCACGCATTTTCGTGCTTTTGGGTACAATTTGTACAACTGATATTATTTTGTCGGATTTTAGGCCGGCGAAACAAATTTGACAGTCAAATATAAATACACTTGTCTTTTTGACGAAGACAGGTTATTATATAGCGTACAGATATGGAACGGAGGCGCGGACATGCTGGAAAACTATCTCATTATCCATAAGGACATACTGCCGGATTATTATGAAAAGGTCATAGAGGCGCGGCGGCTCGTTGAATCCGGAAAGGTGAAGGATGTCAGTCAGGCTGTCAAGCAGGTCGGCATTTCCCGCAGCACGTATTATAAATACAAGGACTATATTCTCGAGCCGATAGACATCGGCAGCGGGCGCAAGGCGGTGCTCTCAATGATGCTGACGCATGAGCAGGGGGTGCTGAGCGCGCTGCTGTCGAAGATATCCAGCGCGGGCGGGAGCGTGCTGACTATTACGCAGAGCCTGCCGATACACGGAAAGGCCAGCGTTACGCTGTCGTTAGATATAAGCGCGATGCCCGGCAGCATGGCGGGGCTGATAGAGAGCCTCGGCAGCACGCCGGGAGCCGAGCAGGTGCGCCTGCTGGCCGTGGAGTGATGCAATGAACAAAAAAGCCTCGCAGAGTTTTTTGCCCGCAGGCAAAAAATAAATCAGATACATTTTCACCGGCGGCGTGTACGTCGGTGAAAATACTTCTCGCGTAGTGAGTGTCGAGCCTGCGAGGCGCGAACGGAGCGCAAGCCCTTTTGTCAAAGAACCAAAGGTTCTTTGACAAAATACGAAAAGCCCGGGTCAGACGACCCGGGCTTTCCTGTATTTCAGAGGACAAAATGAAAAAGATGAAAAACTGCCACTTGCAATTATTATAATACCCGCGATATGTTTCAGATGTAACGGAGATTGTATTTCAGAATTGTAAAATATACATATCCGGCCGATGCGTCGCACTGCGTGTAAAGATAGAAAACAGAAATAATATGAAAAACGGCGAAAAATGCTTTGCCAATGTATGACGCTTGTGTTATAATAATAACCAGAGAAGGATGGGGAGGGTGTTATCATGGCTACGTCTACAAAAAAGGCGCTTGCGGCAGCGCTGAAAAAGATGATGGAGGTCAAACCGATAGATAAGATCACGGTCAAGGATCTTGTCGAGATATGCGGGGTGAACAGGCAGACTTTCTATTACCACTTTGACGATGTGTATGATCTGCTTGAGTGGGTGTTCGAGGAGGACGCAAACGCGAACCTCCCGAAAGAGGTCGTGTACGATCGCTGGAAGACCGATGTTATAATGTGGATCAAGTATCTGCAGGAGAACTCGACTTTTGCGCTGAACGTGTATAACTCCAACAGCAGGCTGTATATGCTCCGCTATATCAAGGGCAGGCTTCAGGAGTGCATACGCAGCTTTGCGGATATCGTCGCCGAGGGGCGCAATATAGAAAAGCAGGATTTCGAATTTGTCGTTGAATTTTACTCCGAGTGCGCGATAGGCTTTATTTCCTATTGGCTCGATATGGGGATGCAGTTCCCGAGAGAGATAGTTGAGGAAAAGATACTGCGCGTTATGGACAACAGCGTTGAGAATCTCATGGAGCGCTTCCAGACAAAGTGAACAGGATCAAAAAAGCTTGCAGGTACATTATGCCTGCAGGCTTTTTTGCGTCTGAATGCGGAATAATAATTGACATTATCTGCCCGTAGGATTATTATTTCCTATATTTCGGTGAGCCGGAGGTGCATTGATATGAAGTTCGGGTTTATTAAAGTGATGGCGGCAAGCCCAAAGCTCAAGGTGGGCGACACAGCCTATAATCTTGAGAGCGCCCGGGAGTGCTTTGACGAGGCGGAGCGTGTGGGTGCAAACCTCCTTGTGTTCCCGGAGCTGCACCTGACAGCCTACACCTGCGGCGACCTGTTCTATTCCGACACGCTGCTTGACGGCGCACTCGAAGCCCTGGAGGCGCTGCGGGACTATACATCCGGAAAGCGCTGCATGGCGGTGATCGGTGTGCCGGTGAGGACGGGAGGAAAGCTCTATAACTGCGCTGCTGTTATCCAGAACGGTGCGGTGCTTGGAGTTGTGCCGAAGACGGTGCTGCCGAATTACGGTGAGTTTTATGAGAAGCGCCAGTTCAGCTCTGGAGCGGACTACCGCGGAGAGAACACGATAAGGATCGCGGGATGGGATGTCCCGTTCGGACGCGACCTGTTGTTCTGCTGCCGGGAGATGCCGGATTTCGTGCTCGGCGTGGAGATATGCGAGGATCTCTGGGCACCAGTCACGCCGTCGACCGGGCTGTGTCTTGCGGGGGCAACGGTGATAGCGAACCTCTCGGCTTCGAACGAGCTGATAGGGAAAAACGATTACAGACGGCTGCTGGTGTCGTCTGCATCGTCGCGGCTCATCTGCGGTTATGTATATGCGAACGCGGGGCATGGAGAATCCACGCAGGACATGGTCTTCTCCGGGCACAGCCTTATATACGAAAACGGACAGCTTCTTGCGGAGAAGAAGCCCTTTGCAAAAAACGGGCTTATCGCGACTGAGATAGACCTCTTCAGGCTGCGCTTTGAGCGGCACAGGAACACGAGCTTTGACGAGAGCAGCGCGCCCGAATGCCGGCGCGTATACTTCAGCCAGGAGCTGAGAGACACGGAGCTTACGCGGCACATCGCGCGCCGGCCTTTCGTGCCTGCCGACGGGGAGATACTCGCCGAGCGCGCCGAGGCAATACTGAGCATACAGTCGGACGGGCTGATGCGGCGCATAGAGCACACGGGCTGCTGCAAGGCGGTGATCGGTATATCCGGCGGCCTTGACAGCACGCTTGCGCTGCTGGTCATGGTCAGGGCGATGGACATGCTTGGAAGACCAAGGGAGGATATTGTCGCGGTCACGATGCCCTGCTTCGGGACGACAGAACGCACGCGCAGCAACGCCGAAAAGCTCTGCGAGGAACTGGACGTCAGCTTTATGACGGTGGATATAGGCGCGGCGGTCAGGCAGCACTTTGCGGATATCGGGCACGACGAGGGCTGCACAGACGTGACCTATGAGAACTGCCAGGCGCGCGAGCGCACGCAGGTGCTCATGGATATAGCGAACCAGAACGGCGGCATAGTCGTCGGCACGGGCGACCTGTCGGAGCTTGCGCTCGGCTGGGCGACCTATAACGGCGACCATATGTCGATGTACGGCGTCAACGCATCTGTCCCCAAGACGCTCGTGCGGTATATTATAGAATACGAAATGGGGCGCTGCTCCGCAGGCGCTGCCGCGGTGCTGAAAGATATACTCGACACGCCTATCTCACCTGAGCTGCTGCCCGCGGACAATGGGAGCATCACGCAGAAAACGGAGGACATCGTAGGTCCATACGAGCTGCATGATTTCTTCCTGTACCATATGCTGCGCAGCGGCGCATCCCCGGCGCGGATATTCCGTCTGGCATGCTATGCATTCGACGGGGAATACGACAGGGATGTGATACTGCACTGGCTGCGAACTTTCCTGCGCAGGTTCTTTGCGCAGCAGTTCAAGCGCTCCTGCCTGCCCGACGGGCCGAAGGTCGGCACGGTAACGCTCTCGCCGCGTGGCGACTGGCGTATGCCGTCCGACGCATCAGCGCGGCTGTGGCTGGAGGAAGCGGAAAGACTGGAATAATAAACAAAACAGATATTAAGCTATCGGGGCACTTTTGCCCCGATATTTTTTTGCCGAAGTTTATATGAATCAGCTTGCACGAAGAATAAGCGTATAGTATACTGATAATATCAATAAATACAAAAAAACAAAATACGCGGAGGAGAAAGAGATGTCGGAATACTGCCCGTCGTGCATGGCGGAGAACGCAGACAGCGCGGAGAAGTGCAGCATCTGCGGCGGTGATATGCACGTGCAGAACAGGCAGCACCAGTTGCCGGTGATGACGATATTGGAGGGACGCTATCTCATAGGCAAGGTGTTGGGTGAGGGCGGATTCGGTATTACATATATAGGGCTTGACCTGCGGCTTGAAGAGCGAGTGGCCATCAAGGAATTCTATCCTACGGGCTCGGTGACACGGTATGCCAAGCACTCCGAGGCGGTCGAGGCGACGAGCGCAGAGGGAGAAATACTGCTCGAACGGGAGAGGGAAAAGTTCTTGAACGAGGCACGGACAATGTCGCGCTTCAGCGGCGAGAGCAGTATAGTGCATGTGAAGGACTTCTTCTACGCGAACTCCACGGCATAAGCATTCATATATACAAGGCAATCAGGAAGCTGGTCGCATAAGACCTGAAAACGGAGGTGGAGCTATGCGTTGGGATATTGCAATTCTGAGCGAACCGGGCGAACGGGAAAATAACGAGGACTGCGTTGCGGTGACATCGGGAGATGCCGGGATCTGTACCGTACTGTGCGACGGACTCGGCGGACATGACGCGGGAGAGGTAGCTTCAAAGTGCGTATGTGACAGCGTCACGGCTGCCTTTGAAAAGGCTCCGGAGGGAGCCGACATTGGCGAGCTTGTCTGCGAACTCATTCAGAACGCGCAGGACGAGCTTATGAAAATGCAGATCGAGCTTGACAAGCAGAACGGGATGAAAACGACTGCCTGCTGCCTGCTGATACAGGACGGAACCTATGTCGGAGACAGCCGCATTTATCAGTTCAGAAAGAATAAGGTGCTCCTCAGATCGTCGGATCATTCTATACCTCAGTATCTGGTGAACATCGGAGAAATAAAGGAACGCGATATACGTCACCATCCTGACCGCAACAAGCTGCTGCGGGTCATGGGTTCTGAGTGGGAGACCCCGCGCTACCAGCGCCTGAAGCTGGAGGAACCTGAGTGCGGCGACGCTTTTCTGCTCTGCACCGACGGGTTCTGGGAATGGATAGAAGAAAAGGACATGGAGCGTTTTCTCAAGCGCGCGTCATGCAGCGAGGAATGGCTGAACACGATGAAAAAATTTATATACGCGCGAGGAAGAGGCAACAGGATGGACAACCTTTCCGCAATTGCCATCATGCGTGTTGAGGGCGATGACGGCGGATGAGTTCATCGCCGATTTTACGGATTATGCCAAGCAGGAAAAGGCCACGGATATTCAGGACACCGACGGAACGAAGTTCATCGAGACGAAGGGCAACCTGTTCGATAAGCTGAAAAAAGCCGTGAAGCAGACGTTCGGCTCCGCAGACAAGACGAAACGTCAGGGAGCGCAGGCCTATATTGACGTGATCGAGGGAATGAACCGCGGCGCGCGGCTCGTGCTGGAGCCGGGGAGACAGTACCTTATTGGTCGGCAGGAGGACATGTGCGACCTTGTAGTGTCGAACAACTCGGTCATAAGCCGTGTGCACTGCGCGGAGAAATTCGACAGCGCAGAGGGAACGGTGACGATCTACGATAAGTCCAGCAACGGTGTCACGCTCGGCGACGGGCGGAGCCTTGGCGGAGGAAGCGCTGTTCTGAGCACAGACTGTATGGCGGCGCTTTCGGAAGGAGAAGTTATTTTGAACATAGTTATTAATAAGAACCGGGGGAATGAAGGATGAGAACAGAATGGATAGTTTTGGCGGCTGCGCTTCAGGAGACGCAGTCGGGCGGAGTACGCCTCGCCGGCATCATACTGGCCGCAGTCGGATTCGTCCTGATAGCTGCCGGAATAATATACGGACTCGGCGGCAAAAAGGAAGCTGCCTATAAACCGAACAAGACGAATAAACCCGAGGCTATCACCGTCACGGCAGAGAGCATAATCGGCGACAGAAAGTATCAGCAGGACTTTTTCCTGTTTACTCCCGATACCAACAGCGAGGCCGTGAAGGACTCCGGCATGCTCGCGATAGTATGCGACGGCATGGGCGGCATGGAGGGAGGCGAGATCGCAAGCCGCATGTGCGCGGAGCTTGTATATAACGGCTACTATCAGATGGGCAAGGTCGACGATGTGTGTCAGGTACTCAAGGAGCTTGTCACGGCGGCGGATGATGAGGTCTCCGCGATCACCGACCAGAGCGGAAGAAAGCTCCGCAGCGGCACGACGGCCATTGCGGTAGTCGTCCGCGGCAGCAAGGCATATTGGGTATCCGCGGGAGACAGCCGAATCTACTACCTGCATAACGGGCGGCTCGAACGGATCACGCGCGACCATAACTTCCGCCTGCTGCTTCAGGAGCAGTGCAACGCCGGATACATCACGCAGGAGGAGGTCGAGACCGACGGCCAGAAGGAAGCGCTCATAAGCTATGTCGGCAAGGGCGGCAACCTTCTGATCGATACGGGCGTGATCGAGTTCGGCTCGGCGAAGGACGACATGATACTTCTTTGCTCCGACGGCCTGTACAAGGCGCTGCCGGAAGAGGATATACAGAGACTGATGCTCCAGCATGCCGGCAACAGCATGCATCTGCCCAAGGTGCTCACGCGCGCGGCAATGGCGGGCGGCAGACCGGGCAAGCATGACAATATCACCGTTCTCACCGTGAGCAAAGGATAGTGAACAGGAATATATAATACTAACCTGCCCGCACTGACAGGATGCGGGACTTCCGGGCTTCAAGGACGACGAGGAGAAAACGATCGGCATCCTCCCCCCTATCATCAACAACAAAATAAAGTCTCCAGCATCTGCGGGTGCGGGCAGCGAGCAGAACGGTCCCTGCGTGGGCTGGATGGTGTGCATCGGCGGAGCCTGAGACGGAGGATATCGTAACGGCGGCGACCGCAACCCCGGAACCTACACCGGAGCCGACTCCTGAGCCTACACCCGAACCGGCGGTCATACTGCAGTCAGGCGAGGCCGGCAACGCTGTCACGTGGCAATTCGATTCTCACGGCGTGCTCACGTTCAGCGGCAGCGGCGCTATGAACAATTACAAGGACACCGGTTATACCGCTCCGTGGCGCGAATTCAAGGAAGATATCAAGAAAGCCGTCGTCGAGGACGGTGTCACGAGCGTAGGGGAGTATGCCTTTGCCGACTGCACGAACCTCGAAGAGGCGGTACTTTCGGACACCGTTACGCTGATCGGCGCGCGGTCATTCAGCGAATGCACGAGCCTGAAAGGGATCGATATCCCGGACGGAGTTGAGGATGTCGGAGGCGCGGCTTTTTATGACTGTGGAGCAATGGAGAAGGTCACGCTCGGCGATTCGGTGAGAAAGATACGCGGCTATGCGTTTTTCCGCTGCGCGAGCTTTGACCATATCGAACTGCCGAAGAGCCTTATGATAATAGAGGAATATGCCTTTTATGGGTGCAGCGCCCTGGAGAGCATTCTCTACGACGGAACGCCGTATGACTGGATGAAAGTGACCGTCGAAGACGGGAACTATCCGTTCAAGGATACGCAGATAGGCACAGTCGGCTGAGAGGAGCAGTAAATGGACAGCCTTGAAAGATTTGTTTCCGCACAGGCGCGGGATTACGGCACGGCGCTTGCGGAGATACGCAGCGGCCATAAGCGCAGCCACTGGATGTGGTACATTTTTCCGCAGCTCCAGGGGCTCGGCATGAGCTCGACGGCACAGTATTACGGTATCCGCGGCATTGAGGAGGCGAAGCGCTTCATTGCCCATCCGGGGCTTGGCAGGAACCTGCGCGAGATATCGAACGCGCTGCGTGCGCTTGACACCAACGACCCGGCGGCTGTTATGGGCTGGCCGGACAACCTCAAGCTGTGCTCATGTATGACTCTGTTTGAAGCGGCAGCCCCGGATGAGCCGGTGTTCGGCGCAGTGCTGGATAAGTTCTACGGCGGCGAAAGAGACAGCCTCACGCTCGAAAAGCTTAGATAAAAAGTATAGGCAAACATCTAAAAAAACGACT
This sequence comes from Clostridiales bacterium, assembly GCA_003150355.1. GTDB lineage: Bacteria > Bacillota > Clostridia > Oscillospirales > Oscillospiraceae > Limivicinus. The sequence continues at coordinate 165,206 of QAMJ01000023.1, forward strand.
GCGGTCTCAAAAGAGACTGCGGTCGTTTTATATGCAGCAATAGCTGAGTCTTACAGATTGGTATAATTAAAGCTGTCGGCGGCTTGGTTTACATAATCCTCGGTCAGCTTCAGATCGGGATTATTGCCGAACGGATTTACATAAACGTTCATGACCATGAAGGAGCTGTCAAGGTAGGCATATATGTATGCATCCTCATCGCCCTGTGCGATATACAGCTCTGTGCCGTCGGGGGCGGTGCGTGTGCGGGTGAGGTACTTGGTATAATCCGTGACGATGGCGCCGATCTCATTACCGGTGGCAAATTCGTCGCTGACGGTGTTGCGGATGTAGACGCATAGCTCCGCGCCGTCCTCCACCGGCAGCTCGCAGCACAGGCCGAAGGAACCGGTACTGAGGAAATAGAGCTTATCAAAGGCTGTCGGAACAGTTTTGAAAAAGTCTCCCTTGCAGCAGCGCTCGGTGAGCATACGCACAAACTCCTCAGGGCTGAAGCACCTGTCGGCAGGAGCGCCGTTTGCTATGGGGCGCTCATCCCAGTACAGCTTCGTTTCGCCGCTGCGCAGCCGCAGACCGTGCTTCTCCGCTATCTCTGCAAGCTTCGCGTCGCTTGCCTCGTCCCATGCGCCGTAATTCCAGTCGTATTTGCTCTGGTAGTATCCGCCGTAGAAGATTTGGGAAAGTTCAGTGATGTTTTCATATTCCTCTTCGCTTATCACAAAGAAGCTCGACTCGTCTTCGTATTCTATGACCGGTGCCGTCACCGGGTCTTTATAGATTCTCTGCTTAACGGGCTTCACAGTGTATGTGCCGTCGCCGTTATTGACATATTCCGGTTCCTCGGTTGAGCTGCCGTCATAGAACCGGCCTACGTTCGGCAGCATCTCATTCAGATAGCGTTTCCACTCTTCACGCCGGTAGTCTGACCACTCCTTCGCCGCGGTGTTTATGTTCTCGACCCACGGCTGCATGCTCTCCGGGGCGTTCTCGGGCTTTGTCATACTGACGCCCGCGCTGTTGGACATGTCCCGCGTCTCCGTGCTTCCGTCCTCGTGCGTGACGGTAAAGTCCGGTATCCGGCCGATACTTTCGGGCTTTATTATCGCTTCTCTGAAACCGAGAAAATCAGATGCAAAGGCTGCGGCTGTGAAGAGCGATGCAAGCACCACGGCGATAAGCAGCGTGCGTACGACGTGTCTGCCGCTGCGCCGTTCTTTAGGATACAGGCAATCCATCGTCTCATCTATGAGCCGCCCATCGAGTCTGTCGAGCGACAGGAGAAAATCATAAGCGTTCATATAAGCCCCTCCTTTGTCAGATACTTCTGAAGCTTCCCGCGTGTGCGGTGCAGCGAGCTTTTCACTTTGCTCTGCGGGCAGCCGAGTTTTTGTGCGATCTCCGCGACGGGGGCAAATCCCCAATAGCGGCACATGAAGATACGCCGGTCGTCGGCGGATAGTGTGCGCAGGAACTCTTCTATCTTGCCGGCAAGCTCTTTCTGCTCATATTCACGTTCAACGGAAGCCTGAGAACACAGACAGTCCTCAAGCTCCTCCAGCGCGAGCGCGACCTCACCGCCGCCGCGCTTTTTGGAATATCTGTCGCGCACACGCCGAAGGCTCAGGTTGCGCACTATCGCCGCGGCGTAGGCGCGCAGCCGCTTCGGCCGCTGCGGGGGAAGGCTGTTCCACACCGCCATATATGTATCGGAGACGCATTCCTCCGCGTCCTCTCTGTCAGAAAGTATGCCGTATGACAGCCCGCGGAGCTGGACGCCGTATTTCCTATCGGTCTCGTCAATGGCGGACTGGTCACGCTGCCAATACAGAGCGATTATCTTTTCGTCTTCCATGACATCCTCCTTGTAATTACTGAGCGCTCTCATACATATAGTTCCGTTTTCGGCAGCTTTGGTTGCGTACAAAACAAAATTTTTTCACCGCAGCGCAATGCGCTGAACTGTTCACTTGAATCCGCGCGCAAAATGTGCGATAATACCGTGGCATTAAATAAGCGGATGATCTCCGCAATTGACACACCACGGAGGAGCCATGAACAAGAAGGAAGTCGGCGAGATACGCCGCAGATTCAAGCTTGAACGCAATAATATAAGTCATATATATGGGTGTTATGTAAACTCAGCTAAAGAGATCGTGTCCTACATAGACGAGTCGGTCGCGATGCTGACGCAGGAGGAGACGGAGAAGTATCTGTCCCTGCTGCGCAAGTCGCTCTCCGGTACGCTGGGGCGCAACCTCATGTCCCTGTCCTTTGCGACAAAGCAGGTCATGGACAGCGACGAGGTGCGTCTGCTCTCGGCGCTGAGAAAGTCCGAACTCTCGGACGCCGCGCTGCGAGATGAGTTCTATAAGTGCATCATCGACGCCGTCACGCCCGACGAGAGCGGCTACGTGATACTGCTGGCCTTTGATATCTACGACGTGCCGCACTACGGCAAGGACGGCAGCCCTGACGACAACGACCGCGACGTGTTCAAGTACATGGTCTGCTGCCTGTGCCCGGTCAAGACCGGCAAGGCGCAGTTCGGCTATTCCCCGGACGACAAGCGCTTTCAGAACTTCCCCGGCGGGCAGCTCGTCGCCGCACCGGAGCTGGGCTTCATGTACCCGAGCTTTGACGAGCGCAGCGCGAATATTTATAACGCGCTGTTTTATTCCCGCAACGTGAATGAGGATCATCAGGACTTTATTGACGCGGTGTTCAAGACGCAGGTCCCGATGCCGGCGGGCGCGCAGCAGGAGACCTTCATCGACGTCATGACCGGCACGCTCGATAAGGAGTGCAGCCTTTCGCTGATGCAGGGTGTGCACACCGAGCTTATGGAGCGCATCAGCGTCCATAAGGAGAGCCGCGACCCGGAGCCGCTGTCGATAAGCCCCGAGGACATGGCGGAGATACTCGAAAACCACGGCGTGAGCGCGGAGCAGGCCGAGGCCTTTGAAGAGAAATGCCGCGAGGAGTTCGGCGAGGATGCAGAACTCAGCCCCGCGAACATCATCGACAGCCGACACTTCAAGCTTGAGACGCCCGAAGTCAAGATAAGCGTCGACCCACAGCATGTCCACCTCGTCGAGACGCGCGTGATCGACGGGCGCAGGTACATCCTCATCCCCGCCGACAACGGCGTGGAGCTCAACGGCATGAGAGTCAGCATAGACTGACAGGCTGAATATAAACATAAACCGTCAGGAAGCGAGCTTCCTGACGGTTTATGTTTATATTACTTTTTGAAGCTGTCCTTGAGGGCGACGGAGCGGTTGAAGACCAGATGGCCGGGCTTAGCGTCGCGGTTATCAAGGCAGAAGTAGCCCTGACGCATGAACTGCAGACCAGTGGAGTCCTTACCCTTTTCGGGCATGGGCATTTCGGCGAGGCTGTGCTCGACCTTGCAGCCGGTGAGGATGTTCAGGCTGTCGGGATCGAGATAGTCGAGGAAGTTCTTATCCGGGCCGTCGGGGTCGGGATCACTGAAGAGGTTGCCGTAGACGCGCACCTCGGCGTCAGCGGCGGTAGCGGCATCGACCCAATGGATCGTCGCGCCCTTGACCTTGCGTCCGTCAGCGGGATCGCCGCCGCGGCTGTCGGGATCGTACTCGCAGAGAACTTCGATAACATTGCCGTCAGCGTCCTTGACGCAGCCGGTGCACTTGACAAGATATGCACCCTTGAGGCGAACCTCGTTGCCGGGGTACATACGCTTGTACTTCGGCGCGGGCTCCTCCATGAAGTCGTCCGCTTCGATCCATAGCTCACGCGAGAAGCTGAGCTCCCGCGTCCCATCCTCAGGACGCAGGGGATTATTCTCAACGGTGAGAGTTTCGCTCTTGCCGGCGGGGTAATTGGTGACGGTGAGCTTCACGGGATTGAGCACGGCCATGACACGGCGGGCGTTTGCATTGAGGTCGTCACGCAGGCAGCTCTCAAGCAGCGCAAGGTCGACCGTCGACGGGACCTTCGACACGCCTATGCGGTCACAGAACTCACGGATAGACGCGCTGGTGTACCCGCGGCGGCGCAGGCCGCACAGGGTCGGCATGCGCGGATCGTCCCAACCGGAGACGTAGCCCTCCTGCACGAGCTGACGGAGCTTGCGCTTGGACATGACGGTGTGATTGATGCCGAGCCGGGAGAACTCTATCTGTCTCGGCTTGATGCCGGGTATGGAGACATTCGACACGACCCAGTCATAAAGCGGACGGTGATCCTCATACTCAAGCGAGCAGAGCGAGTGCGTAATGCCCTCGATGGCGTCCTGGATCGGGTGGGCAAAGTCATACATCGGGAAGATGCACCACTTGGTGCCCTGACGGTGGTGCTCGATATAGCGGATGCGGTAGAGCACGGGGTCGCGCATATTGAAGTTGCCGCTGGCAAGATCAATCTTTGCGCGCAGTGTGTAGCGCCCCTCTTCAAATTCGCCGTTCCTCATGCGCTGGAACAGGTCAAGGCTCTCTTCAATGGGTCTGTCGCGCCACGGGCTGACGGCGGGACGGTTGGTGTCACCGCGGTACTCGCGGAACTGCTCCGGCGTAAGCTCGCAGACATAGGCAAGACCCTTCTTTATAAGCTCGATAGCGTAGCCGTAGGTCTGCTCAAAATAATCCGAACCGTAGAAAAACCGGTCGCCCCAGTCAAAGCCCAGCCAATGGATGTCCTCCTTTATCGCGTCGACAAATTCGGTGTCCTCCTTGGCGGGGTTGGTATCGTCCATGCGGAGGTTGCATATACCGCCGAAGCGCTCGGCAGTACCGAAGTCAATGGTCAAAGCCTTGCAGTGGCCTATATGCAGATAACCGTTGGGCTCGGGCGGGAAACGCGTGTGGATCTGCATCCCGTAACAGCGGTGCCCCTCGGAAAGATCCTCCTGTACAAATGCGTCGATAAAGTTTCTGGCAGCTTCTTCCATGTCCTCATCTCTCCTATGCTAATATTTCTCGAATATTATAAACGATTGCTCTGGTAATTACAATAAAAATGTGGTAGACTAACTATGAAAATTGACGGAAGCGGGTGACAGCAGGTGTCGGAGAGCTTTGACATTATAATAATCGGCGGCGGTATCGCGGGCACCTCGGCGGCGCTGACGGCGATGAACCGCGGGAAACGCACCGTGGTGATCGCAAATCCCATGGAGTCTGAGAGCCTGTATAAGGCGGAGAAAATAACAAATTATCCGGGACTTGCCGGGCTCAGCGGACGGGAAATGTCCGAACTGCTGCGCCGCCAGTTGGTGGGCAGCGGCGCAAAGCTCATCCGCGGGCGCGCGCTGAATGTTATGGATATGGGCGGCAGCTTCGGCGTCGCGGTAGGGAACGATTTCTATGAGGCAAAAGCGGTCATCATTGCCCTCGGCATTACGCGGGAGAAACTCTATCCGGGCGAGGCAGAGTTTTTAGGCCGCGGCGTGAGCTACTGCGCGACCTGCGACGGGATGCTCTATAGGGGAAAGACCGTTGCGCTCATCGGCAATAACCGCGAAGCGTATGACGACACGGACTTTCTGCGCGGCATCGGCTGCAATGTGCTGCACTTCAGGGATAACCTGCGCTATGAGATACGCGGCGGCATGAAAGCGGACACGCTCATCGCAGGCGGGCAGGAGCACCCGGTCGACGGCGTGTTTATAATCAAGGACAGCATTTCAGTCTCCAAGCTGATGGACGGACTGGAATATGAAAACGGCGCGATCGTCACGAAGCGTGATATGAGCACGTCGATCCCCGGCGTCTTTGCCTGCGGTGACTGTGCCGGAAAGCCCTATCAGCTCGCCAAGGCCGCGGGCGAGGGGAACATCGCGGCACTCTCGGCGTGCGAGTACGTTAAGGAAAAATAAGTAAAAAAAGTATAAAGGAGAAATAAAAATGGCTATTGCACATCTGAATGAGAATAATTTCGATACCGAAACCAGTCAGGGCACCTGCCTTGTGGACTTCTGGGCGACATGGTGCGGCCCCTGCCGCATGCAGGCGCCGGTGCTTGAGAAGCTGGACACGGAGCTTCAGGGCAGCGTCAAGATATGCAAGGTGGATGTGGACGAGAACCCCGGCCTTGCGCAGCGCTTCGGCGTGAGCAGCATCCCGACGCTCGTCGTCATCCGTGACGGCAAGGCGGTAAAAGGCGTCGTCGGCCTGCATAACCTTGAGCAGCTCAAGGCTCTGCTCGTGTAAACAAAACAAAATACTTTGCGCAGCAGGTGTTGACAAATCCGGCTGCCTGCGCTAAAATCATTCCATTGCTGTGACAGGCAGGAGTACGCGGTGTGCGGATCTCAGAGAGGGAGCGGTTGGTGAAAGCTCCTGTGAAGCGCTGCGGAAGGTCGGCCTTGAGCATCCCGGGTGAAGGGTGACTGTGTAGTCCGGGCGTGGCTTTCGCGTTAAGGAAGGCATGAGTGCCGCAGTATGCGGAATTCAGGTGGTACCGCGGTAATTATCGCCCTGAAGCTATGTGCTTCAGGGCGTTTTTCTATGTGAGAGGAGAGCAGAGAATGAAAGAACTTCCGAAAGTGTACGACCCTAAATCGGTCGAGAAAAAGGTCTATGAGATGTGGATGGACGGGCACTATTTCGAGGGCAAGATCGACCCCGATAAGAAGCCGTTCTCCATCGTTATGCCGCCCCCCAATGTCACCGGCCAGCTCCACATGGGGCACGCCCTTGATGCGACGCTTCAGGATATCCTGACCCGTTATAAGAGAATGCAGGGCTATGCCGCGCTGTGGCTGCCCGGCGTTGACCATGCCGGCATTGCGACCCAGATAAAGGTCGAAGAGGTGCTGCGCAAGGAGGAGGGCAAGACCCGCTACGATCTCGGACGCGACAAGTTCCTTGAGCGCGTCTGGGACTGGAAGCAGAAGTACGGCGACCGTATAGTCGAGCAGCAGAAGAGCATGGGCGTCTCCTGCGACTGGAGCCGCAGCCGCTTCACGATGGACGATGTCTGCGCCAAGGCTGTGCGAGAGACCTTCTGCGACCTCTATGAGAAAGGGCTTATCTACAAGGGCAGCCGCATCATCAACTGGTGCCCGCACTGCCGCACTGCTCTGTCCGACGCCGAGGTCGAATATAAGGACATCCCCGGCTCCTTCTGGTATATCCGCTATCCGATCGAGAACTCCGACGAGGAGTTCATCATCGCGACGACCCGTCCCGAGACCATGCTGGGCGACACCGGCGTCGCAGTCAACCCCGCGGATGAGAAGTATCAGCACCTTGTCGGCAAGAACGCTATCCTCCCGCTTGTCGGGCGCAAGCTGCCCATCGTCGCTGATGACTATGTCGAGCTCGGCTTCGGCACCGGCGCCGTTAAGATGACGCCCTGCCATGACCCGAACGACTATGAGGTCGGCCTGCGCCATAACCTTGAGCAGATACAGTGCATCGACGAGGACGCAAAGATCATAAACGGCGGCAAGTATAACGGCATGGACCGCTACGAGGCGAGAAAGGCCATTGTTGCCGACCTCGAAGAGCAGGGCTACCTTGTCAAGGTCGAGCCGTACAGCCACAATGTCGGCTGCTGCTACCGCTGCGGCACTGTCGTTGAGCCGCTCACGAGCCCGCAGTGGTTCGTCAAGATGGCTCCGCTTGCCAAGGAAGCGATAAACGTCGTCAAGGACGGGCGCATCAAGTTCGTGCCCGAGCGCTTTACGAAGACCTACCTCAACTGGATGGAGAACGTCCATGACTGGTGCATCTCCCGTCAGCTCTGGTGGGGTCATCAGATACCCGCGTGGTACTGTGCCGACTGCGGCCATATCACCGTCTCCCGTGAGGACGCGACCGAGTGCGAGTGCTGCCACAGCAGGAACATCACCCGCGATGAGGACGTGCTCGACACATGGTTCAGCTCCGCGCTCTGGCCGTTCTCCACGATGGGCTGGCCGGAAAAGACCGACGATCTCAACTACTGGTACCCCACGAGCGTCATGGTCACGGGCTATGATATCATCTTCTTCTGGGTCGCGAGAATGATCTTCTCCGGTATGGAGCAGATGAAGGAGGAGCCGTTCAAGACCGTCTTTATTCACGGCCTTGTGCGCGACAGTCAGGGACGCAAGATGTCCAAGTCCCTCGGCAACGGCATTGATCCGCTCGAAATGGTCGAGACCTACGGCGCGGACGCGCTGCGCTTCAACCTCATCACCGGCAACTCTCCCGGAAACGACATGCGCTTCTACGTTGAGAAGTGCGAAGCCATGCGCAACTTCTGCAACAAGCTCTGGAACGCATCGCGCTTTGTGATGATGAACCTCACCATCGACCGCAACGAGCTGCCCGAAAAGCTTGAGATTGAGGATAAGTGGATCCTCTCCAAGCTCAACAGCGTTATCCGTGAGGTCTGCGACAATATGGATAACTACGAGCTGGGCGTCGCTGCCGGCAAAATATATGACTTTATCTGGGACAGCTACTGCGACTGGTATATAGAGCTGACCAAGCCCCGCCTTAACGGCGAGGACGAGGAGTCCAAGATCGCTGCGCAGAAAGTCCTGCTCTATGTGCTGACCGAGATACTCAAGCTTGTCCACCCGTTCATGCCGTTCATCTCCGAGGAGATATGGCAGGCGCTGCCGCACGAGGGCGAGGCGCTGATGGTCGCGCGCTATCCCGAGTACAGCGAGAAGCTGAGCTTCCCCGAGGATGAGCAGAACTTCGAGATGGTCATGTCTGCTATCAAGGCAGTCCGTGCCCGCCGCAGCGAGATGAACGTGCCCCCGTCCAGAAAGGCGCACCTCATCATCGCCACCGATAAGAAGGCGGCCTTTGAGGCAGGATGCAGCTACATCTGCAAGCTTGCCTACGCAAGCGATATAAGCGTGCAGGACGCTGCCCCCGAGAGCGCCGACGGTATGGTCTCCGTCGTTACCGATAATGCCCGTATGTTCATGCCGATGGCGGAGCTTGTCGACCTCGAGAAAGAGAAGGCGCGCATCCTCAAGGAGCTTGCCAATGCCGAAAAGCAGCTTGAGGGCCAGATAGCAAAGCTCGCAAACGAGAAGTTTATCTCCCGCGCGCCGGAGAACGTCGTCAACATGGAGCGCGAGAAGAAGGCAAAGCTCGAAGCGCTGATTGAAAACCTCAAGCTCAGCCTTGAGCACCTCGGCAAATAATCAGCGTTTCACTGACAGACTTCGACCGTAATTGCATATATAAAGTTATACAATGACACCGCATAGCGATATGCGGTGTCATTTTTTGTTTAAGGGAGAGAAAGGTAATGAACATAAGCACGGCTTTCAGCGCGGGACGGCTCACGGTGTATCTCACCGGAGAGCTCGATCACCACGCCGCGCGCTGCGCGATACACACCATTGACGAGCTGCTTGACGAATACCTGCCGCGCGACTGCGCATTGGACATGTCGGGGCTGAGCTTCATGGACTCATCCGGGATCGCGGTGATAATCCGGGTGAGCAGAAGAATGAAGAACCTCGGCGGCAGGGCGTGGATCGAAAACCCTGCGCGCCAGCCGCAAAGGGTGATAGACGCCTCGGGGATAGACCGGCTCGTCCCGGTCGCGCTGGGGCGCTGAAGAGGAGAGGAAAGACGATGAACGAGACAAACTACATAAAGCTTGAGTTTCCGAGCAGAAGCAGCAACGAGGGCTTTGCCCGCGCAGCGGCAGCAGCATTCGCAGCGCAGCTTGACCCGAACATGGAGGAGCTGGGAGATATCCGCACAGCCGTATCCGAGGCGGTGACGAACGCCATCGTCCACGCCTATCCCGATACGATAGGCCGCGTCAGCATGCGCCTGCGCATACTCGGCGGCAGTACGCTCGAGATATCCGTGCGCGACTGGGGGCGCGGTATTGAAAACGTCGATAAGGCGATGGAGCCGCTCTACAGCACCGGCGGCGAGGACAGAAGCGGCATGGGCTTTACGATAATGGGCAGCTTCATGGACAAGCTCCGTGTGCGCTCTACTCCCGGCAAGGGCACGACCGTCACTATGCAGAAATACATATGCCCCCGGATGAGCCAGCGATGAGCGGGGATATCTACGACGCGATACGCCTTGCAAAGCAGGGCGACCGTGACGCGGCGGAGCGGCTGGTCGAGGAGAATTCCGGACTTATCTGGAGCGTCGCGCGCCGGTTCTTCGGACGCGGCGTTGACCCGGACGATCTATACCAGCTCGGCTGCGTCGGCTTCCTTAAAGCGATAGACGGCTTTGACGAGGGCTACGGTACTCGTTTTTCTACCTATGCCGTGCCGAAGATATCCGGCGAGATACGCCGCTTCCTGCGCGACGACGGGACGGTCAAGGTGAGCCGCGGCATCAAGGAGCAGGCCGCGAAGATACGTCAGGCGCGTATAAAGCTTGAACAGCGCATAGGACGTGAGCCGACGATGTCTGAGCTTTCGCGCGAGACGGGCATAGCGCCCGAGGACATTGCCTTTGCCGAGACGGCGACTGGGCCTGCCGACAGTATCCAGCGCGAGACGGGGGAGGACGGCTTCACGCTTGAGCTTGTCCTCGGCGACTACGGCGCGGAGGACAAGCTTGTTGAATATGTTGCGCTGCGCGCAGCGATAGAGACGCTGCCGGAGCGCGAGCGGCAGGTGATAGCCCTGCGCTTTTACCACGGCATGACACAGCAGAACTGCGCGAAGGTCATGCACGTCTCGCAGGTGCAGATATCCCGGCTTGAGCGCCGCGCGGTGGAGCTCCTGCGTGAAAAGCTCGAATAGGCAAATAGACTATGATCTGAAAAGACCGGAGGGAATTATTCCCACCGGTCTTTTCGAATGGTTCTTTGGCGAGCTGTTAAAAAATAACATTCATATCAACGATACCGCGTATGCCGTTGACGGTGCCTTTCTCCGTAAATTGCCAGATATCGTAGCGCCCGCTGAAGTTCGGCAGACGCCCGCCGCGGGTGTAGTTTGCAAGCCATATCATGTGCGGCTCTATCGAATTGTAAGCGATGTGCTCCACAAAGAAGTAGAGCCCGGAATAAACTCCCGTCCTGTATCCTGCGTCTCTGATGCGCTTGCAGAAAGCGGCGATTATCTCGTCGCGCGCAGCCTTGCTTAGCCTGTCGCAGCGCCCCTTTGGATAGTCGCCCGACTGCTCGATATCGAAGAATATCGGGTACTCGAGCTCCGTTCCGTTGAGGCAGCTCAGGACAAAGTTTGCCTCATCCACGGCCTCCTTGGCTGTCACGGCTGTCGAGTAAAAATATACGCCAAGGTCGATCCCGGCCTTTTTCGCGTTGCGCAGGTTCTGGGCAAAACAGGAGTCGGGATAGATGAGCCCCGTCTCCCAGCCGCGGCCGCCGGCGCGGAGTATCGCAAAGTCAATGCCCTGCGCCTTTACCGCCGGCCAGTTGATGCCCTTGTTGTAGAAGGACACGTCAATGCCGAGTGCGCTTGCCTTCGCCCCGTCCTGCCCAAAGTAATAAAGCTTACCATCGACCTGCTGCAAGCCTGTGCGCATCCTGCCGAAAGCGTCGTAATTATATAGCTTGCCGTCCTCCTCTATCCAGCCGCGCTCAAGGGAATAGACCGGCTCTGGCGTCGGCTGCGGCGTCTGCACGGGAAGCGGCGCCGGCTGAACCTCGGAGGAGGGGAGCACCGCGGCTTCCTGGTCGGCGGGTGCGTCGAATGCAGACGCAGCCACGGCCGGCGCAGACTCCGTGCGCTGCGCGGAATAGTAGCGCAGACGGGGGAGGAGTATAAGACCCGCAATTATAACTGAAAGACAGGGCAGGAGTATGATGAGAACGCACTCGTTTCTTGGCTCGTTCATCTTCTCCCACAGCAGCCTGAAGAAATTTCTCATACGGTAAAATCGTCTCCGGAATGGAATATGTACCGTTACATAGTACTATCCCGCAGGGCAAATGTCAAACAATATGGGCGTGACGGCGCGGATAAATGTCTTGGCAATCGTCATTTAGCCCATTGAATGTGGGGCGCGCTTGTGATAAAATCGGACACATGATGACTGATTTTGAAAAAAACTACATAGAAGCGCGCAAAGCTGTTGTGCGCGGTGATTTCCAGAACCTGAACCCCATGCAGCAGGAGGCCGTTTTAGCGACTGAGGGGCCGCTGCTGATACTCGCGGGGGCGGGCAGCGGGAAGACCACCGTGCTCATAAACCGCGTTGCGAATCTTCTGCGTTACGGCAGAGCCGGAGACAGTGACGAGATACCTGAGGATGCTGACGAGGAGCAGCTTGAGATCCTCAGAGCAGGGGGCGACAGAGCCCGCCGTCTCGCCGCGCTCGACCCGGTCGACCCATGGCGCATCCTTGCAATAACCTTTACGAACAAGGCGGCCGACGAACTCAAGGCGCGCCTTGAAAGTATGCTCGGCGAACAGGCGCAGGATATCTGGGCCTGCACGTTCCATTCCGCCTGTGTGCGCATCCTGCGCCGCGGTGCGGAGCGGCTGGGCTATACAAGCAGCTTCACGATCTACGATACCGCCGACAGCCTGAGCCTTCTCAAGCGCATTATCAAGGACATGGAGCTTGACGATAAGATGTACGCTGCGAAGTCCGTTATCGGCGAGATAAGCCGTGCGAAGGACAGCTGCATCTCCGCCGAGGAGTACCGCAAGAACGCTGAGCTTTCGGGCGACCTGCGCCGCAGGACGATCGGGCGCATATACGCGGAGTATTCCCGCCGCTGCTTCTCGGCCAACGCCATGGATTTTGACGACCTTATTTACAACACTGTCAAGCTCCTTGACACAAACGACGATATACGCGATTATTGGCAGCGCCGCTTCAGATACGTGCTCATCGACGAATATCAGGATACGAATAATCTCCAGTTCCGGCTCGCGGAGCTGCTGTCCGGCGGCTGGGGGAATATCTGCGTTGTCGGCGATGACGACCAGAGCATATATAAATTCCGCGGCGCGACGATCGAGAACATCCTCAGCTTTGAGAGCCAGCACAAGCACTGCCGCACCATCCGCCTTGAGCAGAACTACCGCAGCACAGGGCATATCCTCGGCGCGGCAAACGCCGTCATCAGCCATAACGAGCAGCGCAAGGGCAAAAATCTCTGGACTGACCGCGGCGACGGTGACCTTGTGGAGCTCTTCACCGCGGATAACGAGCACGCCGAGGCGCAGTTCGTCGTCTCAACGATCATGGGCAGCTACGGCCGCGGCGCGAACTGGCGCGACCATGCCGTGCTCTACCGCATGAACGCGCAGTCAAACCAGCTTGAGTACGCCCTCAAGCGCAACAGCATCCCTTACCGCGTCGTCGGCGGTACGCGCTTCTTTGACCGCGCTGAGGTCAAGGATATGCTCGCGTACCTGAGCGTCATTGCCTCCCCGGCGGACGATCTGCGTATTTCGAGGATCATCAACGTACCCGCAAGGGGCATCGGCGCAAAGTCTATCGACACCGTACGCGAACTTGCACAGGTAAACGGCTGCCCGATGTTCGAGATCCTCGACAAGGCAGACGATTACCCCGAGCTCCAGCGCTCTGCAATAAAGCTCAGGAACTTTGCAAACTTCATAAAAGAGCTGCGCGAGTATGCAAAGACGGCGACACCCGACGCGCTGTATGACGAGCTGCTTGCTAAAACCGGCTACGTCCTCGCGCTTGAGACCAAGGGTACTGTCGATGATATTGCCCGCGTCGAGAACGTGCGTGAGCTTAAAACGAGCATCATTGACTACATGAAGGAGTCCGGGGACAATACCCTTGAGGGCTACCTTGCAAATGTCGCACTCTATACGGATATGGACAGCTACGACCCGGACGCTGACTGCGTCATACTCATGACCATGCACAGCGCCAAGGGGCTTGAGTTCCCGACGGTCTTTGTCGTCGGCATGGAGGATGGCATTTTCCCGAGTATGCGGGCGATCGGCGAAGGGGACGAAATGGAGGAGGAGCGCCGCCTTTGCTATGTGGCTATCACCCGCGCAAAGGAAAGGCTCTACCTCACCTGCGCGCGCCAGCGTATGATCTTTGGCCGCACAACGATGAACAAGCTCTCCCGCTTCGTCTCCGAGATACCGGAGGAGCATCTGCATAAGAACACACCCTCCTACGAAAAGCGTGAAAAGACGTGGGAGGAGCGCAAGGCGCAGCACCGCCCGCGCTTCAAGGATAAGGGGCTGAGCTTTGCGGCCTCCGCACCGGAGACGCCGAAGCCGGAGAACACTGAGACTTTCGCTCTCGGCGACAGTGTCAGGCACAAGGCTTTCGGCAGCGGTGTTATCACAAAGATGTCGCCTATGGGCGGGGACTATCTGATAGAGATAAACTTTGAGAGCGTAGGCGTGAAGAAGCTTATGCTGCGCGCCGCGGCTCAGTATATGACCAAAGAATAGAAAGCCGGTGCATGAAATGAGAGAGCTTTCAGCGGAGATCATCCGCGGCGAGGTCAGCCGCCTGTGCAGGGAGGCGAATCTGCGCCTGCCTGACGATATCAGCTGCGCACTGCGTGAGGCGCAGCGTAACGAGCCGTGGCCGGTGGCCAAGGACACTCTCGGCGTGCTGTGCGATAATATGTGCGCGGCGAAAGAGAGCGGACTTCCGGTCTGCCAGGACACTGGCATGGCCTGCGTGTTCCTTGAGATTGGGCAGGACGTACACATAACGGGCGACCTGTACAGTGCGATAAACGCGGGTGTTGCCGACGGCTATGTAGAGGGCTATCTGCGCAAGAGCGTGGTCGCCGACCCGCTGCGCCGCGTGAATACCGAGAACAACACCCCCGCACTCATAACCGTTGACCTTGTACCGGGGGACAAAGTAAAGCTCACCGTTGCCCCTAAGGGCTTCGGCAGCGAGAACATGAGCCGCCTCAAAATGCTCAAGCCTGCGGACGGCGCGGAGGGCGTCAAGGACTTCGTCATCGAGACCGTGAAGCTCGCCGGGGCGAACCCCTGCCCGCCGGTGATACTCGGCGTAGGTATCGGCGGCAGCTTTGATAAGGTCGCGCAGCTTGCAAAGCATGCGCTGCTGCGCCCGATAGATCAGCCGAACCCGGATGAATACTACGCCGCGATGGAGCGGGAGCTGCTGGAGCGGATAAACGCCCTCGGCATCGGCCCACAGGGCTTCGGCGGGCACACCACCGCGCTCGGCGTGAATATTGAGACTATGCCCACGCACGTCGCGGGGCTGCCCGTGGCGGTCAACGTGAGCTGCCATGTGACGCGCCGCGCAAAAAGCGTACTGTGAGGTGCCTATGGAATATGTGATGAGCTTCCCGGCGGACAAAGCGGAGCTTTCAAAGCTGTGCGCGGGCGATAAGCTGACAGTATCCGGGACGATATACACCGCGCGCGACGCCGCGCACAAGCGCCTGACGGAGCTTATAGCCTCCGGTGAGGAGCTGCCGTTGGATATCCGCGGCGCAGCGATATACTATGCCGGCCCCACCCCGGAGAAGCCGGGGCAGGTGATTGGCTCCTGCGGGCCGACGACCTCCGGGCGCATGGACGCTTATGCGCCGGGGCTCCTTGACCGCGGCCTTGCCGTTATGATCGGCAAGGGGGACAGAAACGCCGCCGTCATTGACGCTATAGTCCGAAACGGCGCGGTGTACCTCGCCGCGATGGGCGGCGCGGGAGCGCTGATGGGCAGCTGCGTTAAGGCAGCGCGCATCGTGTGCTATGAAGATCTTGGCTGCGAGGCGATACGCGAGCTCAAGGTCGAGAATATGCCGCTCACCGTCGTCATTGATTCTCAGGGGAACGACCTCTATAAGAGCGGCCCCGAAGCGTATCTCAAAAGTCTGGAGGACTGAATATGGACGTTATGGAGAAATCCCTCGCGCTGCACTATGAGCGCCGGGGCAAAATAGAGATCGCCGCCCGCGTACCTGCCGACAGCAGTGAGGCACTGAGCCTTGCTTACACTCCGGGCGTCGCGAAGCCCTGCCTTGAAATTCAGAAAGACATCAACAAGAGCTATGAGCTGACCCGCCGCTGGAACACCGTCGCCGTCGTGACGGACGGAACCGCTGTGCTCGGCCTCGGCGATATCGGCCCGGAGGCCGGTATGCCCGTCATGGAGGGCAAGTGCCTGCTGTTCAAGGCTTTCGGCGATGTGGACGCTATCCCGCTCTGTGTGCGCTCCAAGGATGTGGACGAGATCGTCAACACCGTTGCGCTGCTGGCAGGCTCTTTCGGCGGCGTGAACCTCGAGGATATCTCCGCGCCGCGCTGCTTTGAAATAGAGGAAAAGCTCAAGCAGCGCTGCGATATACCCATCTTCCATGACGACCAGCACGGCACGGCGGTCATAATGCTCGCCGCGCTGACGAATGCGCTCAAGCTCGTCGGGAAGAAGATGGAGGATATCAAGGTCGTCACTTCAGGCGCGGGTGCGGCGGGGACGGCGATAGTGAAGCTGCTTGTCTCACGCGGCGTGAAGAACGTAGTCATGACTGACCGGAGCGGCGCGATATATCAGGGACGCCCCGGCATGAACGGCGCAAAGCAGGAGATCGCCGCCATGACGAACCCGAACACGGAGCAGGGGAAGCTTGCCGATGTTATCCGCGGCGCGGATGTGTTCATCGGCGTGTCCGCTCCCGGCGTGCTGACGCAGGACATGATCCGCACGATGAACCGTGACGCCATAATCTTTGCCTGCGCAAACCCCACACCCGAGATCATGCCGGACGAAGCCAAGGCCGCAGGCGCAGCCGTCGTCTGCACCGGGCGCAGCGATTATCCCAATCAGGTCAATAACGTCCTTGCGTTCCCGGCAATATTCCGCGGCGCGCTCGACGCGAGAGCGTCGGATATCAACAGCGAGATGAAGATCGCAGCCGCGGAGGCGCTTGCCTTGCTCGTCTCGGATGAGGAGCTGAACGCCGATTATATCCTGCCCTACGCCTTTGACAAGCGCGTGCGAGAGACGGTCTCCAAGGCCGTGTTCGACGCAGCGCACCGCAGCGGCGTTGCAAGAATTTGATAAGATGTGGCAAGACTCACGGAAATGAGGATTACTTAATTGATGCTTACTACAACAACAATAATAAAAGAAGGATTAACATATTGTGAAGATTGATATTAAAAAGGCCTTAGAAATAGGTGCTGGTGTATTGACTATTGCTGCTATATCAATTTTGGTAATTTTCAACCAGGAAGACGAATTCGGTAATTTTTTGAAAAATGCGACCGAATTAGCTGCGAAAGTAAACTAAGCGCATTTGACACTGAAATAAGCAACAGAGCATGGGGAGACCAAAAACCGCAAGACCCCAGTTATCATAGAGAACACGGCTGGTATCTCCAAAATGACGACTAATACGCGAACAAACGTCACATCTACATATGATGTGACGTTTTTAATAGCTCTAAAAAAGTGTCCTTACAGGATGTTCAAATCCTATAAGGACACTCTGCATGGTCGGAGTGGGGAGATTTGAACTCCCGGCCTCTTGGTCCCGAACCAAGCGCGCTACCATCTGCGCTACACCCCGTTAGACAGCTTTTATATTATAGTTTCCAAAGCCCGACTTGTCAAGCAAAACTTAGTAATAAGTGAAAGAAATTGAAAATAAGCTTATAGCCGGGGGTGAGGCCTTGAAACTCAGACCGGCGGCCGTGGCCGTGATATTTGCCGCATTGACACTGCTGAAGCTGCTCTGCGGCGCTGACAGCATAAGCCGCAAGAACCCAACAGGGGAGAGCACAGCGGACTATATCGCGGCGCTTGGGCGGAGCCTGACCTCGGAAGGCGCAGATGAGGAGCTGCGGGAGGCCTTCTCTCAGCTAATTATCGGAGACCGCACTGACATACGGCAGACATTCCGAGGAAACTCATGAACGGCAAACGCATTACAATAAGCCTTGCGCTGACCCTTGCGGCGGCGTTTATTTATTATGTAGTCAGCATTGAAACGACAATAGCGATAGCGCTGCCGGTCGCCGTGCATGAGCTCGCGCATATAATAGCGCTGCGCTTTTTCGGACTGAAAGTAAAGAGCGTCAGGGCAGAGCTTACCGGCCTGTGCATTGATTACTGCGGCTTTGCCGAACCCGTAGCGCATATTGCGGCGGCCTTCGCAGGCCCGGCGGGCGGCTTCATATACGCTTATGCCGCGTCGCTCATTGCGCGTGAGACAGGCTGCGCATGGATGGAGCTGAGCGCCGGTATAAGCCTGCTGCTGTCGGTATTCAATCTGCTGCCGGTGCTGCCGCTTGACGGCGGCAGAATTTTGCTCGGGCTTATGACTATGCTTCTCGGTGCACGGACGGGGGAGCGGATAGCATATAGAATAAGCATTGCCATAACAGTGTTGCTCCTCATAGCGGGAACAGTGCTTGCTTTCAACAACGGAAGCAAAGCTCCCGCCGCCGCGGCGTTATGGCTAATGCTGGCGCAGAGAAACGGCGGAGCAGAACTATTTAAGGAAAAAGAATGCTGAATGAGCAAAAATTGCTTGCAATGCGCGGCGGGTTATGTTAAACTATTATGGCTTGTGCGGAGTGCCGCACGGCGTATAGAAAGGCGGTCCGCTGCCGAGGCTATGTCCCTCCGGTAAGAACGTCTATATGAAGGAAGGATCATAATATGGATCTGGTCAAAATTCTCAGCGAGCAGTACATGAAGAAAGAACTGCCCGAAATGAACGTCGGCGATACCGTCCGCGTTCTCGTTCTGGTCAAGGAAGGCAGCCGTGAGCGTACCCAGGCTTTCGAAGGCACCATCATTGCCAAGAAGCATGGCGGCATCAACGAGACCATCACCGTCCGCCGTATCTCCTACGGTGTAGGCTGCGAGAAGGTCTTCCCCGTTCACTCTCCCTCCATCGTCTCTGTCACCACCGTCCGCAAGGGCAAGGTCCGCAGAGCAAAGCTTTACTACCTGCGCGATCGCGTCGGCAAGAAGGCAAAGGTCAAGGAGCGCATCTGAGGCTTATCACACACAAAAAAGCAGCTTCCGCTGGAGGCTGCTTTTTTGCATGTCTTCGCGCTTTACATATTGCCGGTTTTGAGATAAAATAAACCAATAGTAAACATTGCCGCCGGAAACGGCGGACGAGAGGATTCGGCACATGAAGAGGATCGCTTTTTTTCAGGACAATCTGGACGTCGGCGGTATTCAGAAATCAATAATGAACCTCCTGAGGAACTTCGACTATGAGGGCTATCAGGTCGACCTGTACCTTTCCGACAGAAAGAGCTTCTGGCACGTCGATTTTCCGGAGCAGCTCACTATAAAGTACCTCCCGCATATACCGCGGATGTATTCCTTCATGCCCTTTGACACGGCGAAGAAGCTCGTGCATCTGGATTTCTCCGACTGCGAGGAGTATGACCTCGCGATAGACTTCAATTCCTATCAGTTTTCCTGCGCGCTCGGCGCGCTCACCGTACCGGCAAAGCGCCGCGTCATGTGGATCCACAACAACGTCAGCGTGAAGCTCCAGAACGAGTGGAAGTACCGCGTGCTCTGGTCGAACTTCAAGGATAAGTTCAAGTATTATGATGAATTTGTCGGCGTCTCGGAGGGCGTCATCAGGCCGTTCAAGGAGTGCAGCGGAGTATACGACAAGCCATTCAACGTTATCCAGAACGTTATCGACACAAACGAGATATACCAGAAAGCGG
Organism: Clostridiales bacterium; assembly: GCA_003150355.1. Classification (GTDB taxonomy): domain Bacteria; phylum Bacillota; class Clostridia; order Oscillospirales; family Oscillospiraceae; genus Limivicinus. The sequence continues at coordinate 184,785 of QAMJ01000023.1, forward strand.
AGGAAGAGACCGATTTTGAGGTCGACGGCAGCAAGATGAACTTCGTCGCCATCGGGCGGCTGTGCCATCAAAAGGGCTATGACATCATGCTGAGCGACTTCTGCGAGGCATCTAAGTACCGCGACGATCTGCACCTGTATATCATCGGCGACGGCGACAAGCGGCTGTCGCTTGAATATATGCGCGACAGTCTCGGTCTTACCGATAAGGTGACGTTTTTAGGGCAGCGCGCAAATCCCTTTGTGTACATGGACAAGATGGACGCGTTCGTCTCCACCTCCCGCTACGAGGGGCAGCCGCTGAACATCATGGAGGCGCGCGCGGTCGGGCTTCCGCTCTACTGCACGAAAAATCTTGAGATATACAGCAAGGGGCTTGAGGGGCGCGAGGATATTGTCGACGCGATAGTCCACGCCCAGAAAGAGCCGAAGCACCGGGACGACCTGCATGAATACAATACCGAGATCATAAACGGCATAAAGGCTCTGGCGGAGCACACGGACGCACCCGAACCGGAGACACAGAAAAAGCGCGTGAGCATCATTGCGCTGCACCTCGGCATGGGCGGCGTGGAGAAAGCAATCATCAGCATGGCCAATCTCTTTGCCGAGCGCTATGATGTGTATCTATACAGTGTGTATAAAATGCCCGGCTCGCCGTCCGTTCCGCTTGACGATAGGGTGCGCTTGCAATACCTGCTGCATGACACGCCGAACCGCGAGGAGTGGAAGGCTGCGGCGAGAAAATTTGCCGTTGTGCAGTTTATAAAAGAGAGCTTCCGCAGTGTCAGGATACTCATCGGGAAGAAGCTTGCGGTCATAAGAACGGTCAAGGCCGTCAGGGATGGTGTGCTCATCTGCACCCGGCATGAGGATAACTTGAAGCTTTCAAAATACGGCAGCGCGGGCGTTGTAAAGATAGCCCAGCTGCACCATGACCATGACTTCAAGCGCAAATACGTGTGCGGCTTCAGATACGGCTATAGGAATATAGATTACCTTGCGATGCTCACCCCGAAGCTCACCGAAGAAGCGCAGGAGCTGATGCGCGGCTATAACGGGCATACCGAGGTCGTGTATATCCCGAACTTCCTTACCCGTTTCCCGGAAAATGTCAGCGCTGCGGTCAGAGAGAAGACGGTGCTTGCCGCGGGCAGACTTACTGAGGTCAAACGCTTTGACCTGCTTATTGAGCAGTTCGCGCATATCCATGAGCGTGAACCGGAATGGAAGCTGCGCATACTCGGCGAAGGCGAAGACAGGGCAAAGCTTGAAGAGCAGATAACAAAGCTCGGAGCGGGAGATTACATCATGCTCACCGGCAGAAAGAACGGGGACGAGGTAGAGCGCGAAATGCTCTCAGCGTCGATATTTGCCATGAGCTCGCGCTCCGAGGGCTTCCCGTTCGTGCTCATGGAGGCGCAGAGCTGCGGCCTGCCCATAATTGCATACGATGTCCGCGTCGGCCCTGGAGCGGTCGTACACGACGGCGAGGACGGTGTGCTTGTACCGGAGGGTGAGCGGCGGCAGTATGAGGATAAGCTCTGCGAGCTTATGGATAGCCCGGAGCTGAGAGAAAAAATGTCGGCAAACGCGACGGCGGCGATCAGAGAGTTCTCAGAGGAGAAGGTCGCGGAAAAGTGGTATGAGGTGATAGAATGAACAACAGCATAAATAATAACGCCCGCACCGCGTTCGTGCGCAACCACTGGCTGATGGCGCTGATCGTGATGCAGCCGCTGCTCGATATAATCGCGTTTTGGACGAAGAACCCTGACGGCACGCTGGCAGGATATGTGCGGCTTATCATCATGGTATGCCTGCCGCTGTATCTGCTCTTTACTCTGCGCGGCAGCGAGAGGAAGAGCTTTATATTCTGGATGCTCGGGATCGGCCTTGTCTGCGCGCTGCACATCGCAAACACCATCCGCACCGGCCCTGTGAGCCTCGGCTTTGATATTTCATATACCGCGAAGGTCGCGCAGATGCCGATACTCGCCGTCTGCTTCATGTACAGCATCAAGAACGACCAGACGAGAAACCAGGCGTATTGGGGGCTGTTCTTCGCCGCCGGCATCACGGCCGCGGCACTCGGCCTGTCAGTGCTGACCGGCACGGCGAACTGCACCTACGGCGAGGGGCTCGGCGTGAGCGGCTGGGTCATCGACGATAACCGCTGCGCGAACAGCATCATCCTTGTCACGCTGGCGGCGTTCTCGATATTCTGTGCCGTGAAGTCCGACAAGCCCTTTGTTAACATTGCCGTCCCCGTTATCGCGGCGGTCGTGCTCATCGCAAACGGCACGATGACCTGCTATATGTCGATCTTCGTGATCTTTATCGGCTTTGCAGTGTTCCTGCTGCTCGAGAAGAAAATACGCGGATGCAATCTCAACCGGCTTGCGGTGATAGTATTGGTCGCGGTCGCGATTGCGTCGGCGGCTGCCTACCCGCTTACGCCAAAATATAAAATAAAGCAGACCCAGAGCGACTTTGCCGAGCTTACGCAGGATGATTTTGACGAGGGTATCGGCGCACTCGGCTACGACTTGGACTCCATGAGCAATGAGGAGAAGCTCTCAAACCCGGAGATACACACCGCGCTTGAGGATTACTATTGGAAGTGTTTGTGGATCATCACGCCGAACATGTTCGAGCGCTTCGACATAGACGAGATCATGCTCAAGTACGATCTCACGACCGACGCCGCAACGCTTATCGACACGCGCACGATAAAGAACGCCTATGCCTCCTTAATGTGGGATCACAGCGATACGCTGACAAAGCTCTTCGGCATCGACGTCTCGGATATCTGGCTCACCGGCGGGATGGATCTCGAGAATGACTGGCCCGCGATACGGTACTATTACGGCTATGTCGGCTTTGCAGCCTACGCGGCGTTTATCCTGTACTTTGTGTACCTGATAATCAGGCGGCTGTGCAGGGATTTCAAGGGCTCATTCACGGCGGATAACTTTATCCTGCTTGTCACCTTTGCACTTCTGATAGGGCTTGCGCAGTATTCCGGCGCGGTGCTCAGGCGCCCGAACGTCTCGATATACCTTGCGCTTGTCCTCGGCCTGATACACTATCAGACGGCGGTGAACCCCGGCAGCAGGATCACGAGCTGGAGAGGTGAGTGGATATGAAGCTGAGCATAATCGTGCCGGTGTACAAGGTGGAGGAATACCTCGGCGAATGCGTCGACTCGCTGCTTTCGCAGACGATAGACGACTATGAGATCATCCTCGTGGACGACGGCTCGCCCGATAACTCCGGGAAGATCGCCGACGAATATGCTGCGGTAAACCCGGATATGATACGAGTTCTCCATATCGATAACGGCGGACAGGGGAGAGCCAGAAACTTCGCGCTCGATATCGCCAAGGGCGATTTCGTCGGCTTCGTCGACAGCGACGACTGGGTGACGCACGATATGTACGAGAAAATGTACACCCGCGCCGCAGAGACGGGAGCGGATGTAGTCGTCTGCGACTTTATGGAACGCTTCGCCGACGGACGTGAGAGCATGCTCCCGGCCTCGCTTCAGGATAATTGGCTCGGTTCGGCAGGCTCGTCCTGCAATAAGATATTCCGCCGCTCACTTGTCGGAGCGCTGCGCTTCCCGGTGGGGCTGTGGTATGAGGATTTCTATTTTTCAGCAGTGATGCTGCTGCGCTCGAAGCATACGGAGTTTATAGAAGAGCCGCTGTATGTCTACCGCCGCGGTCAGGAATCCACGATGCACAACAACAACGCCGTGAAGAACCTCGATATGCTGACGATCATGGATATGCTGGAAAAGGAAATGGTACCGGCAGGCTATAAGGATGATTTCGAGTTCTTCCTTGTGAACCATGTGCTGCTCGATTCGATAAGCAGGCTTGCAAAGCAGGATGCGCCGGAGCGCAAAGAGGTCATCGGAAAGCTGCGCCAATACGTGCAGGCAAAGATACCTAAGCTTTCCGGATGCGGCAGCTACAAAAAGGAGAGCCGCAAGCGCAGGCTGATAATGTGGATGAACTACCACGGGCTTGAGGACGCGGGGCAGTTTATTCTGAAGATAAATCTGACGCTGCACGGCAGATAAAATAGGACCCTCGGCAGGAAATGCTCTGCCGAGGGTCCTATTATATATACCTATACTTTTTTCGATTTGAGCCGGTTGTTGAGTTTCATAATGATATGCACCGCGAGATACTGCCGGTGCATGAGGAGCGTTGTCAGCAATTTGTGCTTGCGGCTCATCGTGCGCACGTAGGGGTTTGATGCGTAATTTGGGAACTTTCCGAGAAAATCCTCACGCAGCTTATCCTGCACATCACTGTGCCAATCGGCCAGATTCGCGCGCACCGATGAGGTCAGAAACTCACTGTGAAATGCGAGGTATTCAAGCGCATCCTTTATCTCCGGGTACTCCGCTGTGCTTTTGTAAAATGCAATAAGCTCGTCGACTGCTGGGATTATTTCAAGGTTGCGCTCGATCTTTCTTGTATTCGTGACCGAACCGGGGCGCTGGACATACCGGTGCCACGCCTTAGGCAGATAAACGATCCTGTCCGTGTAGTGGTAGAGCTTCGGTACGGTGCGCAGATCCTCAAACCAGACCCGCTCGGTAAAGCGTACGCCGCTTTCAATGTACAGCGACCGGCGGAAAATTTTGTTCCACACGTCCGGACTTTGCAGCAGCAGCTCGGGATAATGGCTGAGCTTTAGATCGTCGTTACGCGCGCAGCCCTTTCTGTACTCAAGCTCAAGCCCATCAGTGTTTACGGCAATCGAATCGAAGACGAGAATATCATAGTCGCCGTCGAGAGCGTTTAGCATTTCGCCCATTGCGCCGGGGGCAAGATAATCGTCGCTGTCGATGAAGTAGAGATATTCGCCCTGTGCCTCATCGATGCCGACGTTCCGCGCGTGCCCTTGCCCCATATTCTCAGTAGTGATGAGACGGATGAACTGCGGGTAATGATTTACATAATCCTGAACGATCGCGGGCGAGGAATCAGTCGAACCGTCGTTTACAGCGATGATCTCATAATCCGGTTTTTCCCCACGGGAGAGGGCCTCAGCCGCGGGAGAAATGAGCGAATCGAGACATTTTGCGACATAGTCCTCCACGTTATAGACCGGGATAATTACACTGAGCCTGATCATTTCTGCGCTCCTTTCCGCGCGTTGTTCAGCCGCAGCAGCGCGCCCGCTTCGCCGTATCTTCCGCGCATGAAAAGCGAGCACAACAGCTTGTGCTTCGGCGGCATGGTGCGGATATAGGGGTTGTCCTTATATCCGGGGCACTTGGCGAGGAAATCCTCACGTAAAGTTCTGAGCAGGGGATGGCGGCTGTCAGCCGGGCATATCCTCGCCGAAGCAGTCAGAAATTCATTGTAGAAACGGATATACTCGAGCTCGTTTTTATAGCGCTCATACAGACCGTGCGCCCTATAGAACTCCGTGAGATCGTCGACGGCATCGATTATTTCAACATTCCTGTCGAGCTTCGCTGCGTTCGTTATTGAGCCGGGGCGCTGGAGATAGACGTACCACGGCTTGCCTGTGGCGTAGATTTTATCGGTCATGGTGTAGAGCTTCGGCATCGTACGCAGATCCTCGTACCATACCCGTCCGGGGAAACGCAGTCCACTGTCGGTGAAGAGCCTGCGGCGGCATATCTTATTGCAGCCGGAGGGGTATTCCATCAGCAGCTCCGGGTAGCTTTCGAGACTGACCTCACCGCTCCTTCGGCAGCCGGGCTCAGTGCTCAGAACGGCGCCGTCGGGGTTCACAAACACAAAGTCATATATAAATATATCATAGTCCTGCCGCAGCGTTTCCATGATCTCCGGCACAGCATTGTCACTAAGCGAATCGTCGCTGTCAAGGAAAAGCAGATACTCCCCATGAGCGTTCTCAATGCCGACGTTGCGCGCCTGACCGAGTCCGCCGTTCTCCGTGGTGATGAGGCGGATAAGCTCAGGATGCCGGTTAACATAACTTTCTGCAACGGTCTTTGATGAATCCGTCGAGCCGTCGTTCACGATGATTATTTCATAGCCATCAACGCCGGGGCAGATGACAGAGTCAAGGCACTTCGGCAGATATTCGGCGGTGTTGTATACGGGGATTATAATGCTCAGCTTCATAGCAGACACGCTCCTTCTACTTGAATAATTTTACCATAACCGCGGCGCTGTTTCAATAGCGGGGAAATACGGTGGCAGACTGTCAAAAGACTATGCTTTGAAGCTTGATAACAGAGCAGCGGGGGAGCTTGAGGGGGTAAGACCCGCCTCAAATTGGATAAACCGCCGCCGAAAGCCTTGATACATCAAGGCTTTCGGTAATAGCATTTTGAACACTTTCAAAATGCTCGGCGGAAAGCGCGGTCAAAAAAGTCCTTACAGGACTTTTTGACAAGCTGCTGTGGAGGATGCATACAGCCCGCAGACTTGAATTTGCAGCAAATTGGTGCTATAATCCATTGACAGGCACGGGATGTTGCCAATTTTGAAAGAAAGGACAGTGCGAGAATGAAGAAGAAAACAATGTGGATCATAACTATGCTTGGACTGTGCCTTGTGCTTTATACGATAGTCGTATCCAGAATGGAGAGCAGCACCAATGTTATCTTCGGCGGAGCCGAGGATGCTTTTGTCAGAACGGACAGCATGAATTTTACTGACCTGAGCGCGACCGAGACGCCGGAACCGACTGTGGATATCTGGCCGAAGCTCACCACGGATGATTTTGAAAAGAACCACTGCCTCTGGATGGTCAGGGAGAACAGCCTTCTCTCATCCGCTTATAAGCCGGATATAGCAAAAATAAGCCGGACACGCTATATGATGTACAGTACCGAATACATGGCGGAGCTTGACGCGTTTCTCGATGCGATAGAGGATGCGGGCTTTGAGTATTTCATCGGTGCGGCGTTCAGAGAGTACAGCTTCCAGACGCATCTGTTCAACTCCAAGGCGAGCCAGATCGCGTATGAGATGGGACTGTCCGCCGACTATCTCGACCCCAAGTATCAGGAGGCGGTCGAAAAGGCCAAGACGATAGTTATGTACCCCGGCAGCAGTGAGCACCAGCTTGGCGTCGCGATCGACATTTTTGACGAGAACCGTTCAAGACTTGTGTACAGTGAAATGAATCAGGAGCTTTACGCATGGCTTGACGAGCATTGTGCCGAGTACGGCTTCATAAAGCGCTACCCGACGCGCAAGCTGCTCCTCACCGGCTGGGACGAGCCGTGGCATTACCGCTATGTCGGCAAGGAGGTCGCGACTTTCATCATGGAAAACGGACTCTGCTATGAGGAGTTTTATGGTCACTACTTCCCGGATTTTGAATACTGAGTATAACGGCGCGGATGTTTATCGTCCGCGCCTGATTTTTGCGGCGGGATAATCGTAAAAAAGGCTTGCAATGTAGGCGGCAACGTGATATTATTACTAAGGTAAGTATCAGGTTTTAGTCAGAGTGGGTTCCAGCCCACTCTTTTTTACGAAACTTTTGCACCGGCAATGCTTCTGCCGGGCAGATTGAAAGTGAGCGGAATATGAGTAAGATCACAGACAAGGTCACGGAGCTTGCAAAGCCCGTGGTCGAGGAGGAAGGCTGCAGCCTTTGGGACGTTGAATATGTCCGTGAGGCCGGAAGCTGGTTCCTGCGCATCTTTATCGATAAGGACGGCGGCGTCGGTATTGACGACTGCGAGCGCATCAGCCGCAGGCTCGACCCGATTCTGGACGAGGCCGACCCCATTCCCGACAGCTATGTTTTCGAGGTCGGCTCTGCCGGGGCAGAGCGTGAGCTGAAGCGCCCGGGGGACTTTGAACAGTTCATGGGCAGCGAGGTCGAGGTCAGGCTCTACCAGCCGGTGAACGGCTGCAAGGTCTATGTCGGCGTGCTCGCCGGGTACGATAACGGCAGAGTGACAGTGACTGTGGGCAAGAACGAGGTCAGCTTCGATAAGAGCCAGATCGCGCTCGTGAAGCTGCATGTATCAATATAAGACGTATAAAGTTTGAATGGAGAGAATAAAATGAACGCCGAATTTTTTGAAGCAATCGAGGATATCGAAAAGGAAAAGGGCATACCCCGCGGCTATATGTATGAGAAGATCAAGCAGGCCATGCTTGCCGCCTTCCGCAAGGACAATCCCGAGTGCGAGGATAATGTTGAGATCATCCTTGATGAGGAGAAGAAGCGCCTTGAGATGAACGTCAATAAGACCGTCGTCGAAGAGGTCGAGGATCCCAGCCACGAAATTATTCTCGAAGCCGCAAAGAAGTACAGCCGCCGCGCAAAGGTGGGCGATGTTGTCCCTGTGCCGGTCGAGACGAAGAAGTTCGGCCGCATCGCGGCTCAGGCTGCAAAGCAGGTCGTCATTCAGGGCATCCGTGAAGCGGAGCGCGGTATTATCTATGAGGAGTTCACCTCCAAGGAGCATGAGATCCTTACCGGTATCGTCTCTCATATCGAGCCGAGGACCGGCAGTGTTTCCATCCGCATCTCCTCCAACAGTGAGTTTACCGAGGCAATGCTTGCTCCCAATGAGCGCATCAAGACCGAGGAGCTCAAAGAGGGCGACCGCATCAAGGTCTATGTCGTCGAGGTCAGAAATTCCACCCGCGGCCCGCAGGTGCTCATTTCCCGCACGCACCCCGGCCTTGTCAAGCGCCTGTTCGAGCTTGAAGTCCCCGAGATATACGACGGCACCGTTGAGATAAAGTCCATCGCCCGTGAAGCCGGCAGCCGCACCAAGATGGCTGTGTGGTCGGCCGACCCGGATGTTGACCCGATTGGCTCCTGCGTCGGCCCCAAGGGCGGCCGTGTCGCAAGCATCGTAAACGAGCTTGGCGGAGAGAAGATCGATATCGTCAAGTACAGCGAGGTTCCCGAGGAGTATATTGCCGCGGCTCTCTCCCCGTCCGAGGTCGTCAGCGTCACCATGCTCGAGGACGGCAAGAGCTGCCGCGTCATCGTCCCCGATTCTCAGCTGTCCCTTGCCATCGGCAAGGAAGGCCAGAACGCACGTCTGGCCGCAAAGCTCACCGGATATAAGATAGACATCAAGCCCGAAAGCGAGAGCTGATAAACACTGGTTTACAGCCGATCAACCCAAAAGGAGGCGGCAGTTGTGGAAAAGAAAATACCGATGAGGCAGTGCCTTGGCTGCCGCGAAATGAAACCCAAGCGCGAGCTTATACGCGTAGTGCGCTCGCCTGAGGGCGAGATCAGCCTTGACTTCAAGGGCAAGGCATCAGGGCGCGGCGCGTATGTGTGCCCGAAGCAGGAGTGCCTGAAGAAAGCGATAAAGACAAGGGCGCTTGAGAGGGCGTTCTCGGCGCAGATACCGCAGGAGATCTACGCACGGCTTGAGCAGGAAATGGAGGCCGGCGATGGATGACAGAGCGATTGGCCTGATAGGCCTGATGCGCAGGGCGGGCGCGATCGAAATAGGAGAGGATAATTCCGGCAGCGCTGTCAGCGCGGGGAAAGCAAAGCTGCTGCTCACGGCGGCGGATGCTTCCGAAAACGCGCTCCGTCACGCCGAACGCTTCACGCAGGGGCGGCGGGTGATAACTGTCCCGCTGCACTACACGCGCGATGAACTTGGCAAAGCGCTTGGAATAGGCGGCTGCTCCATGGCAGCTGTCACGGATATCGGCTTTGCAAATGCCTTGATGAAAGCGCTGAGCGAGCAGAAGCCGGAAATGTACGCACAGGCTGCCGAGACGATAGAGCAGAGACAGGCAAAGGCGGCGCGCCGCAAAAAGGAGACTGCGGCCCTCAAGGGCGGCAGGAGGAATGACAAAAGGAGGACTGGTGCATGAGCATGATAAAGTACAGAATACATGAGGTGGCGAAGGATTTTAACGTCCCGTCCAAGGTGATATCGCAGATACTCACGGACTATATCGCCCCGCCGAAGAATCACATGCAAGTCCTTGAGAATAACGAGCTGGATGTTATCTTTGATTACATGACCCAGCATAATCAGGTCGCAAGCCTTCAGGACATTTTCAATGTCCAGCCGAAGGCCGAGGCGAAGGAGACAAAGCCCAAGGCAGCGGAGCAGGCAAAGCCCGCGCCCGCCGCAAAGCCCGGCGACAAGCCCGCTGCAAAGCCGCAGGATAAGCCTGCCGCCCAGCAGAGCACGGCGGCTCCCGAGCAGCCCACACCCGTCAAGAAGGATAAGCCGCACACCCCGCGTCAGGTCGCGGAGAAGCGCGTTGTCGATACCCGCGGCGGCGCTGCCGTCAATATCGAGAAGTACAACGAAAAGTTCGAAGACATGGCCGGCGCGAAAGCGAACAATAATAATCTGCGCCGCGGCAACAAGGAGAAGATCACAAGCAAGTCCAAGCAGCGCCCGCAGGCACAGCTTGCCTCCGCGAAGCGCCGTCAGGAAGAGCGCGACAAGATGAATAAGCTCCAGCTTGAGATCGCCAAGAAGCAGCAGCTCAAGGTCGAGATACCGGACGAGATATCCGTTGGCGAGCTTGCCTCACGCATGAAGAAGACCGCGTCCGAGGTCATAAAGCAGCTGTTCAAGATGGGCGTGTTTGCGTCCGTCTCCGATGTGATAGACTACGATACTGCGGCACTTGTCGCGATGGAGCTCGGCTGCAAGGTCGAGAAAGAGGTTATCGTCACAGTCGAGGAGCGCCTTATTGACGACCATGAGGATAAACCCGAGGATCTCGTTCCGCGCGCTCCCGTCGTCGTTGTCATGGGTCACGTCGACCACGGCAAGACCTCGCTGCTTGACTACATCCGCCACGCAAACGTCGTTTCCGGTGAGGCCGGCGGCATCACCCAGCACATCGGCGCATATACCGTTGATGTGAACGGCAGCCCTATCACGTTCCTTGACACTCCGGGTCACGAGGCTTTCACTTCCATGCGCGCGAGAGGCGCTATGGTCACCGATATCGCGATCCTCGTTGTCGCGGCGGACGACGGCATCATGCCTCAGACCATTGAATCCATAAACCACGCGAAGGCCGCGAACATTCCGGTCGTCGTCGCGATAAATAAGATGGACGCCGTCGGCGCGAATCCCGAGCGCATCAAGCAGCAGCTCACCGAGTATGACCTCGTCAGCGAGGAGTGGGGCGGCGATACGATAATCTGCCCAATCTCCGCAAAGACCGGTCAGGGCATCGATAACCTGCTTGAGAATCTGGCAGTCCTGTCCGAAGTCCTTGAACTCAAGGCCAATCCCAACCGTGCCGCAAAGGGTGCGGTCATTGAGGCGCGTCTTGACAAGGGCCGCGGCCCGATAATGACCGTCCTTGTCCAGAACGGTACTCTCAAGCTCGGCGATATCATCATTGCCGGTACTGCCGTCGGCCGTGTCCGCACGATGATCAACGACAAGGGTCAGCGCGTCACCGAGGCCGGTCCCTCCACTCCGGTCGAGATCTCCGGTATGTCCGAGGTCCCGAGCGCGGGCGACACCTTTAACGCCGTCGCAGACGAGCGCATGGCAAGAGAGCTTGCCGAGGAGCGCCGCATCCAGATGAGCAGCAATGCAATGCCCGGCACGAAGAAGGTCAGCCTTGAGGATCTGTTCAGCCAGATCCAGGCCGGTGAAATGAAGACGCTCAACGTTATTGTCAAGGCCGACGTTCAGGGCTCTGCCGAGGCAGTCAAGGCTTCCCTTGAGAAAATATCCAACGAGGAAGTCAGGGTCAAGGTCATCCACAGCGCTGTCGGCGCGATCAACGAGTCCGATGTTATGCTGGCGGCGACCTCCGGCGCTATCATTGTCGGCTTCAATGTCCGTCCCGATAACGCCGCCCGCGACAGCGCGGCGCGCAGCAAGGTCGATATGCGTATGTATCGCGTTATTTATGACTGCATAAACGAGATCGAAGCTGCTATGAAGGGCATGCTTGCGCCGAAGTTCAAGGAAGCCGTCATCGGCCATGCCGAAGTCCGCGAGACCTACAAGGTCTCCAAGGTCGGCACTGTCTGCGGCTGCTACTGCACTGACGGTAAGATACAGCGCGGCTGCGAAGTCCGTGTCCTGCGCGACAATATCGTTATCCATGAGGGCGAGCTCGCTTCGCTGCGCCGCTTCAAGGACGACGTCAAAGAAGTCGCCAGCGGTTACGAATGCGGTATGCAGGTCGAGAAGTTCAACGACATCAAGGTCGGCGATGTTATCGAGTGCTTCGTTATGGAGCAGATAAACGCATAAGAAAAGAATGATACGGGCGCTGCGTTTGCCGCGCCCGTAAGGCATATCAGGAGAGTTACTATGTCATCTAATAAAATCGGAAGAATCAATGACGATATACAGCGCGTGCTTTCAAAGCTGCTGACCGAGGTCAAGGATCCGCGTGTGCAGCAGGGGATGATAAGCGTCACGCGCGTCGAGACCACAGGTGACCTGCGCTATTGCAAGGTCTGGCTGTCCGTAATGGGGATGCAGAACGAAAAGGACTTCCGCAAGGGGCTCAAGTCCGCTTCGGGCTGGCTGCGCCATGAGCTTGCCGGTTCCATGAACCTGCGCTATACCCCGGAGCTTGTGTTCGAGATAGACCACAGCATTGAGTACGGCGCGCATATCAGCCAGATGATAAGCGAGCTTGACATCAAGCACGATGAGGATGAGGACAATGAACTATAAACAGTGCGCAAAGCTCCTGCTGACGCATGAGAATATACTGATCGTCACCCACAGGAACCCTGACGGAGACACTGTTGCAAGCGCGGCAGCACTGTGCAGCGCCCTGCGCCGCGGCGGAAGAAACGCATACCTCTATCCCAACCCGCAGGTGAACCGCCATCTGCGGCCGTTCGCGGAGAAGTATTTTGCACCTGAGGATTTCACGGCAAAGTACACGGTCGCGGTGGATGTTGCAACGGAGGGGATGCTGCCGAAAGGCTTCGAGGGCGCGGTCGACCTCTGCATCGACCACCATCCGACAAACTCCGGTTACGCCGGTGAGACACTTGTCCGCGCGGACAAGTCCTCATGTGCGGAGGCCGTGATGGAAGTCATCCTCTGTATGAACACCGACCTTACGCCCGATGAGGCGACGCTTCTCTATATAGGTCTTACCACCGATACCGGCTGCTTCCAGTATTCCAACACCAGCGCCGCAAGCTTCCGCGCGGCGGCGGAGCTGCTGCGGCTCGGCGCGGACAACTCAATGGTCAGCACGGTGTTCTTCCGCAAGGTGTCCCGTGCGCGGCTCAAGCTTGAGAGCATGATATACTCCGGGCTGCAGTATTTCCGTGACGGAAAGATAGCCGTTGCGACTATCACCCTGGAAATGATGGAGAAGGCCGGCGCGACCGAGGACGACTGCGACGATCTTGCCGGGCTTGCGGGACGCGTCGAAGGCAGCATCCTTAACATCACCATCCGTGAGCAGGAGGACGGTTCAAGCAAGATATCCGTCCGCTCGACGCCTGAGATAAGCAGCAGCGATATCTGTGCGGTGTTCGGCGGCGGCGGCCATGCAATGGCGGCCGGCTGCACGATATACGGCAAGCCAGATAAAGCGCGCGATATGCTGCTGAGCGTTATAGACGAGGTCTGGAAATGAACGGCATACTCCTCATCGATAAGGAGCAGGACTGGACGAGCAACGATGTTGTCGCAAAGCTCAAGGGCATCCTGCATGAGCGGCGCATCGGTCACTCCGGTACGCTCGATCCGATGGCTACCGGACTGCTTGTGGTCTTTATTGGCCGGGCGACCCGCGCCGTCGAGTTTGCCGAAGGGCACGACAAGCGCTATCTTGCCTCACTTCGCCTCGGCGTCACAACGGACACGCAGGACACCACCGGGAACGTGCTGAAAATCGGGGACGCGTCAGGTGTTGATGAGGCAGCGCTGAGAGCAGTGCTCGACCGCTTCACCGGAGAACAGCTCCAGACGCCGCCGATGTACTCGGCGATAAAGGTGAACGGACGCAGGCTATATGATATTGCCCGCAGCGGCGGTGAGGTCGAACGCGCGCCAAGACCGATATGCGTAAAGAGCATTGAAATAACCGGCCGCGACGGGGACGACTGGCTGCTTGACATCAGCTGTTCCAAGGGCACTTATGTGCGCACGCTGTGCAATGACATCGGCGATGCGCTTGGCTGCGGCGGCTGCATGAGTGCGCTCAGACGCACCGGCGCGGGTGCGTTCACGCTCGACGGCGCAGTGAAGATAGGCGAGGTGCAGCGACTCGCGGACGAGGGAAGAGCGGAAGAACTGCTCATTCCGGTGGACAGGCTGTTCAAGGGAACAAAAAAGTGTACCGCTTCGTCAGAAACAGAGAAGAAGATACGCTGCGGAAACCCTGTCAAGACCTCGCTGCCGGACGGAGAGTACAGAGTATACTCCGAAGGCGGGGAATTCCTGATGCTCGGTCGTGTTCAGCGCGGCATAATGAAAACGGTAAAAAGCTTTTTCGAGGTATAAACAATTTATGGCAGAAACAAAACGCGCGATAGCACTGGGCTTTTTCGACGGGGTGCATATCGGCCACGGCTCACTGCTGGAAAAGACAAAGCAGCGCGCTGTTGAGATCGGCGCGATGCCGTCTGTGCTGAGCTTTGACGTGCATCCGGACAACCTCGTGTTCAATACAGAGGTCCCGCTTATCAACAGCCCAATCGGCAGGGAGGAGATCATCCGGCGCTGCTATGGAATAGATAACGTTGTGTTCATCCATTTCAACAAACACGTGATGTGCATGCCGTGGCAGGAGTTCATCGATTCGATCATAGACGAGCTCAACATCGGCTGGGTCGTCGTCGGACACGACTTCTGCTTTGGCTATAAGGGCGAAGGCAAGGCCGAAAAGCTCAAGATCTATTGCGAGGAGCGCGGGATAGGCTGCGACATTATGCCGCCGGTCATGCTTGACGGACGCATCGTCAGCTCCACATATATCCGCAAGCTCATTGCGGACGGGGACATGGAGGAGGCGGCGCGCTACCTTGGCCATCCGCATACGCTGTCGGATACCGTACACTCCGGTTATCACATCGGGACAAAGCTCGGCACGCCGACGATAAACATGCATTTTCCCGAGGGCGTCATCATACCGCGCCACGGCGTATATGCCGCGAAGGTCTACCTTGAGGGCGGTGAGAGCTACGTCGCGGTGACCAATGTCGGAATCAGGCCGACAGTCGCAAACGGGAACAGCGTCACGGTCGAGAGCCATCTGCTGGATTACAGCGGCAATCTATACGGACGGCAGGCGAGAGTCGAGTTTTATAAATTCCTGCGCCCGGAGAAGAAGTTTTCCGGATTTGAGGAACTGTCAGCACAGATACGCTGCGATGCGGAGAGTGCTAAAGAATATTTTGAAAGCGCAGACAAGAAGTGAACCGGCGTTCACGCAAACACGTTTACAGGCATAGATAGATACAAATACTTGGCGTGAGCCGAAAACAGAAAGGGGTAAAGTTAAAAGTGAGTACGGATAACGAATACAGTACAACTTCGACCGTAAAGAATAAAAAGCGTATGCCGACATGGCTGGTCATTCTGCTGATCCTTGTTCTTTTTGCCGGCGGCGTGCTCACCGGGCTGAAGCTTGCGACGATCAACGAGCCTACCGGACTTTGGGCGCGGATGTTTCCCGAGGCTGTCGAGCCGACCATGACCGCAGTACCGACGGCAACGCAGAAGCCGAGCGAGTCCGCGAAGCCCGCGGCGGCTGCGAAGCCATCGGCAAAGCCCACAGAGAGCACAAAGCCGACGGCGAGTGCTAAGCCCGAGGAGAGCACGGCACCCGCGGAAAGTGCAAAACCGGAAGCGAGTACAAAACCGGAGGAATCCGCGAAACCCGAGACGAGCGCCGCACCGGCAGAAGCGGCGCCGGAGCCGTCCGCACCCGCAGCGCCTGAATACATAGAGCCGGAGACCGCCGTCGATGCCGCGCTCAAGCATGCGAAGGTCAGTGAAAAGGACGCGGATGTATATAAGGCACGCATTGAGGAGCTCAGAGGAACGAGCGTTTACATCATCGGCTTCACCGCGGGGGACGCGGATTACGAATATGAGATCAATGCCTTGACCGGCAAGGTCGAGGGCTGGGAGCGTCTGCGCAGCGGAGCTGCCGAGGACACAGTGGAAGCCGCTTCTGCGTCGGAGAACAGCGTCACAAGCAGCGCGGCAGGCTCCAATCTGCCGGAGCTTATAGATGTGCAGGCCGCGAAGCTTACTGCCTACAGCCACGCGGGCATAGCAGAAAAGGACGCGCAGAGCGTCAAGTCCGCGCTCAGGCTTGACGGACTCAAGCTTGTCTATGAGATAGAGTTCACAGCGGACAAATATGCTTACGACTACACGGTCGATGCGGTAAGCGGAGATATAGTAAGCAGCGCGAAAAACGCAAAATAAGAAGGAATGACCAAGGGCTGCGGCGTTGTGCCGCAGCCCTTTTAATACCTTATCATGCCTTATGCGCACAGCCTTATTTCATGCTGCGGTAGTCCTCGCAGTTGCAGATGCTGTCGGGCGGGAAGAACTCCTCGACCGGGAAGCGGATGCGGCTGAAGAGCGTGCAGGGATCATCCTCGGTGATCGTGCCGGGGCACTCCTTATCGGGCAGGCAGTAGTCATAGGCGGGAATGAGCAGCTGTGTGTCGCGCTCAAGCCTGATGATGCTGAACTGGCCGATCGTCGCAAACCAGCGGCGGGCGGTGTCGGTAAGGACAAGGCTCTCGTCGAAGGCCGCGGTAATCGCTGCGGGGATGCTGCGCTGCTCAAGCTCAGTCGGCAGCAGGCACTCAGAATCGCAGATCTTGCAGTGCAGGCAGATAGGATCGACGGAATTGACCACGGCGATGGGCAGCTCGTCGACCGTGGAGAGCGGCAGCGCGCTGTCTGAGGAATAGGACTTCACGCTTGCGATGCTGCCGAAAAGCATGACCCTCTTATCGAACACGCACAGACCTGTGCAGGTCTGGCCTCCGGGGAAGGTCTCGCCGGTGACGCGGTAGAAATACGTGCAGTCGACGGTGAAATAACCGCGGTTAAAGCCGACCGGTTCAACGCTTACATCTACATAGAGCAGCTCTGCACGCTTGGGGCGGATGCTGAGCGCGTTTTCTATGTAGGACTGGGAGCTCACGGTGGGGTAGACACGCAGATCATCCACACAGTCCTTGTCTCGGCAGCTGTCGAATATCTTTCTGGTATTGACGCATACGGCTTCTCGAATGCTTGCCGAGTTCTCAACGGGCCCCGGCACTACTCTGTCGGCCATAGATATACCTCCTGTTGTCTGGATTGAAGAACACTTCAGTACAGTCTATGCGCAAGTTCCGCATATGTGTAAAAAAGCTCTTGAAAAAGCATGGACGGAAAGTATATAATGTCCTATAAAGCAATCATGGAAGGAGACGGTTATGGCACGTCTTGGATTCATACATGAAAAGCTGGATATTAAGATCCTGATCCTCTTTATCCTGCGCCGCCTGCCCGGAGAGGTCGAGCCGGAAACGCTGTGCGAGCTGTGCCAGTGCGACGGCGGGATAGACTACTTCGACTATTCCGACTGCCTTTCAGACCTTATAGAGACGGGGCACATAAAGGAAACGCCGACGGGGTACACGATCACCGATAAGGGCGCGAAGAATGCGGAGGCCGTCGAGAGCAGTCTGCCGTACTCTGTGCGCATGAAGGCGCTCAAGCTGCTGGCTCCCGTTGAGGAGAGACTGCGCCGCGCGGCGATGATAACAGCGCGCCACGAGGTCGGCGAGAACGGCTGTATGGTAGAGCTTGCGATGTCCGACGGCAAGGGTGAGATAATTCATCTGCACCTGCTGTGCGGCGATGAAGAGCAGGCAAAGCTCATGGAGAAGAACTTCCGCCTCAACGCGGAGAACCTGTATCAGGAGATCGCTGAAATGCTCAGCAAGAAATAAAACATCCGCAAAATGCGGGGAACTGGAGCCGCTATGTCAACGTACATACCCGAAAATTACAAGAGCCTGCTTACGATATATGATACGCAGAAAGCGATAAGCCTGCTCAAGCGCCTTTTTGAGGAGAACCTCGGCGCGAAGCTTAACCTGTATCGCGTTTCCGCGCCGCTGTTCGTCGATGAAAAGTCCGGTCTGAACGACGACCTCAACGGCTATGAGCGCCCGGTATCGTTCGATATCCTGCGCACGGAGACAAAGGCGCAGGTCGTGCAGTCGCTGGCGAAGTGGAAGCGCCTTGCGCTCAAGCGCTACGGCTTCTTCCCCGGCAAGGGACTGTATACGGACATGAACGCCGTCCGCCGCGATGAGGACGAGCTTGACAATCTGCACTCGGTCTATGTCGACCAGTGGGACTGGGAAAAAGTTATCCTCCCGGAGAACCGCACGAGGGACTATCTCAAGCTCACGGTCATGGACATCGTCGCCGCGATATGCGACACGCAGGACACGATGCGGGCGATATATCCGCAGCTGACTGTCATGCCGAAGCTCGAGCGCCGCGTCAGCTTTATAGACGCGCAGGAGCTTGAGGACATGTATCCCGGACTTACGCCGAAGCAGCGCGAGAATGCCTATGTGAAAGAGCACAAGACCGCTTTCATCATGGGCATCGGCGGGAAACTCAAGTCCGGCAAGCCGCATGACGGGCGTGCTCCCGACTATGACGACTGGTCGCTCAACGGGGATATCATGTTCTGGGACGATGTGCTTGACTGTGCGATGGAGGTCTCCTCCATGGGCATCCGCGTCGACCCTGCCGCGCTTGACAGACAGCTTACGGCCTCCGGCTGCGATAACCGGCGCGAGCTGCCGTATCACAAGGCGCTGCTCGCTGGGGAGCTTCCGCTGACGATCGGCGGCGGCATTGGACAGTCGCGGCTTTCGATGCTCCTGCTCGGCAAGGCGCACATAGGCGAGGTACAGGCTTCGATATGGGACGCGGAAACCGTCGAAAAGTGCGAGAAAGCGGGCGTCGTCCTGCTGTGACGGAAGTGCGGTGCGCGGTTTGTTTATAGTTTTTTAATAAACTATGCGGAACATAGCCAAAATAAGGACGTCAAATAGATGCAGGCGGAAATAGACCTGCATCTATTTGATTTCATAAATGTACGGAGGAAAAAATGAAAAAACTGTTTGCTGTTATTGCGGTGCTCGCCGTTATGCTTTCTTTCGCGGGCTGCGGCGGCACAAAGTATGAGGTCAGTGACTACGATACGGCGGCGACGAACGATCTGGTACAGCTGTTCATAAAGCAGCGCACCGTGACCGACGAGACCGAAGAAGTGACGCTGACGATTGAAAACCTCACTGACAAGGATTATACCTACGACGCGGGTCAGCGGCTCGAAATATGGCAGGACGGGCACTGGTGCGTGATCCCGGACAAGCAGGACTTTGTTACCATGCAGCTGTTCACGCTGCCGGGCAACGCGACCGACGAGGTGACGTTCAGCTTTGTCAACCACTATGACAAGCTCGGCGACGGCAGATACCGCATCGTTATGAACTTCTCCAGCATGGACGGCAGCACGGCGATCGCCGCGGCTGAGTTCGGCATAGGCAGAGCCGAAAAGTAAAAGCAGATCGATTAAAAATGCCGCCCGGCTGGGCGGCATTACTTATTTCTGAGGCTGTGCGTTGCGCTTGAGCCCGTGCATGAAGCCGTTGACGGCGGTGGTGTGTATGTCACCGGCGATGACTTCGTTTTCCTGAACGTAGATGGTGATGATGACGGTACCGTCGGAGTCAGCGTAATTTGTAAGCTGATAGCTATATTGGCTGCACCGCTCGCCGAGGTGATTGGAGAGGTCATATCCCTGCGCCTGCTGCATCCGGTTATACTGCGCCATTATCCCCTCAAGCTTATCAGGGACAACGACAGTTCTGAACTCCTCGGTGCTTCTGTCGATTTCCCAGCCGAGGGAGTTGAGGAAGGCTTCGCGCCCGTCGAGCGTGGAAAGGTCAAATTCCGTGCCGGGGGCAAACACCGCACGCAGGACTATCAGCAGCAGTATGAGGACACCCAAGCCCAAGACCAGAATGAGGGCTTTTTTCTTAGTAAAGCCTGAGCACTTTTGCGTCATAGCGTATCTCCATTCTGCCGCTTGCAAAGTCAGCACCGGAGGGAACGGATCTCCATAAGCGGCAGATGGAGACAACAGAGTGTGCTGCGGCGGCAGACACACATAGATGCGACTGCCCTGAGATAAGCTATTCAAATTTGCACTCAGGTATGCTATAATAAGCGGGCAAAAATCTTCGACACAGCGGAGGGATGGCCGATGGCGGTGAAAAGACTTGACAGACTGCTGTCAGAGCTGGGCGTTGCGACCAGAAGCGAGCTGCGGCAGATGATAAAGAGCGGACGCGTCACGGTCGACGGTGCTGCTGCGGTGCGGCCTGACATGAAGATAGAGGAGCAGGGGCACAGCATATGCGTGGACGGCGCCGAGCTGTGCACGAACCGGCTGCGGTATTTTATGATGGACAAGCCCGAGGGCGTGCTGAGCGCCACGGAGGATAAGCGGCAGGAAACTGTGCTGGACATTCTGCCGCCGGATATCCGCCGCATCGGTCTGTTCCCGGTCGGACGGCTCGACAAGGACACGAGCGGCCTGCTGCTGCTCACAAACGACGGCGATTTTGCCCACCGGGTGATCTCACCGAAGTCGGGAATCGAGAAGCTCTATTACGCCGAGGTGGACGGAACTCCGGACGAGGCCGACGTAAAGGCGTTCGAGGACGGGATAGTCCTCGGTGACGGGACAAAGTGCCTGCCGGCAAAGCTCGTGCCGCTGGGCGGGAACCGCTGCCATGTTATCGTCATGGAGGGGAAGTACCATCAGGTGAAGCGCATGCTCGCCTCGAGAGGAAAGCCTGTTGTGAAGCTGCGCCGGCTTGCCGTCGGCGCTCTGGAGCTTGACCCCACGCTTGCTCCGGGAGAGGCAAAGGAGCTTGGAGGCGGAGACATAGCCAAGGTGTTGGGCAGTTTTGTTCTGGACAATTAGTTTAATAAAAGCCTTGAAAATCAAGCCGTTTTTGACTGTTAAGAACATTGAACGAAAAAAGTTCACAAAAAAATGCGAGAATTTATATTGAAAATTACATAAAACGGAGTTATTATGTAGTAAGAAAATCGGCGGGGTATGGTAAATTGACCATTGACCAAAGCTCATGTGCGGCAAAGTGCCGAACATGGCTGGCAAACCCGGCAAAAACAGTCCGGCGCGGGGGAGAAGTGCCGGGGTATACGGCGTTCCGTCAGCTTTATTTGACGGAGTGGCAGCGTGCATACCGATCCGAAAGAGCCGCGGACGGATCGGACAGACGGCACGGCTGCTCATGGCGGCAGAAGAGGGAGGAAATATGTCCAGCAGAATTTTTCAGAATGTGATCATTCAATTGAAGGATGCCGTTGACAGAACGATAGGCGTCGTTGACGAGCAGGGGTTTGTAGTCGCGTGCAGCGAGCTTGCCATGATAGGCTCAAGACTGGACGACTTTCATCTCTACGAGTTCGACGGGACCGAGCACCCCATTTCTACCGGAACAAGAACTTACTGCGCCCTCTCTTCGCCCGGCGCAAAGTTTGACTATGCGGCATTCACCGAAGGCAGCGACTCTCTGAGCCGTACTATATGCTCCATTTCTGCGGTAGCCTTCAACGAGGCGAAGAACAATTATGAAGAGAAGCACAACAAGGCTGCTTTCATAAAGAACATCATCTCTGATAATATCCTGCCGGGTGATGTCTACGTCCGCGCAAAGGAGCTGCACTTCGTTACCGATGAGCCGCGTGTTGTACTGCTGGTGCGCCAGACGGAAAATTCCGACGTTGCCGCGGTGGAGCTTATACAGCGCCTCTTCCCGGATAAACAGAAGGACTTTGTGCTGAACATCAACGAGACGGACATTGTCCTCGTCAAGGCTCTGCCGAACACCAACTGCCCCGAGGAGATACTCAAGGCTGCGCACACCATCGAAAATTCCCTTGCGGAGGAGATGGGCATAAAGTGCGTCATCGGCATCAGCACGAACGCGCGCCATCTGCGCGAGCTTGCCGACAGATACAAGGAGGCACAGGTCGCCATTGAGGTCGGCCGCGTGTTTGAAAGCGAAAAGACAATAATCAACTATGAAACTCTCGGCTTGGGGCGCATAATCTATCAGCTGCCTACCACCCTGTGCGAGATGTTCCTGAACGAAGTATTCAAGAAAAATCCCATAGAGACCTTGGACGAGGATACTCTGGAGACTATCAACAAATTCTTTGAAAATAACCTCAACGTCTCCGAAACCTCGCGTAAGCTGTATGTCCACCGCAACACGCTGGTGTACAGGCTTGAAAAGATCAAGAAAATCACGGGCCTTGATCTGCGCGAGTTCGACCATGCTATCGTCTTTAAGGTCGCTATGATGGTTAAAATGTACCTCGATTCCCTTAACAACAGCAAGTTCTGAGGTGCAATAGATCGTAAGCGCTGCCGGTGCGGCAGGCTCAATGCACACTGGCAGGAAACAAAAGCTTTGGAGGTCAATTGACTTATGGTTCAAATGAACAATGTGAGGAAGGTCTACGAGAGCAGCAACACTGTTGCGCTCGACGGAGTCAGCCTCACCATTAACGACGGCGAGTTCGTCTTCCTTGTCGGCCCGTCCGGTTCGGGAAAGACCACGATAATGAAGCTCATCACCGGTGAGGTACGCCCGACGTCCGGTCAGATAATCGTAAACGATTTTGACATGGGGACGATAAAGCGCCGTAAGCTGCCGAAAGTCCGCAGGACGCTCGGCGTCATATTCCAGGATTACAGGCTTATCGAAAACATGAACGTGTACGATAACGTCGCATTTGCGATGCGCGTTGTCGGCGCGGCAAACTCCGAGATCAAGAAGCGTGTGCCGTACATATTGGAGCTTGTCGGGCTCGAGGGCAGAGGCAAGCGTATGCCGAATGAGCTCTCCGGCGGCGAGCAGCAGCGTGTCGCCATCGCAAGGGCGCTCGTCAACAGCCCGCGCATGATCGTCGCGGATGAGCCTACCGGCAATCTCGATCCCGTGCGCAGCCTGGAGCTTATGCTTCTGTTCGAAAAGATAAACGAGATGGGCACTACCGTTATGGTCGTGACCCATGAGAAGGAACTGGTCAACGCTTTTTCCAAGCGCGTCATCACTATCGACGGCGGCAACCTGATCAGTGACGGAATGGATGGGTATTACAGTTATGAGATTGAGTAGGTGCGGCTATCTTATCCGCGAGGGCTTCAGAAGCATTACGACCCATGGTTTCATGTCCTTCGCGTCGGTCACGATCATCATGGCGTGCCTTGTTATCATGGGCAGCGTATCCCTGCTGTCCGTCAACATTGACGCTTTGATAAAAGACCTTGAAAACCAGAACGAGATCGTCGCTTTCGTTGACGAGAAGATCTCGGATGAGGATCAGGCAAAAGCGCTCCAGAGCAGCATTGAGGCGCTGGACAATATTTCGTCCGTCGAGTTTGTCTCAAGACAGGCTGCTATGGACAACTTTATGAACAAGTACGACGAGAACTTCCGCGAGGGCATCGATGAGTCTGTGTTCCGCCACAGGTTCGTTATCCACCTGACGGATATCGCGCTCATGTCACAGACGAAAGCGGCGCTCGAGGCGGTCGACGGAATCGCCAAGGTCAACGCGCATCTTGAGTACGCAAAGACCTTTGTCACGATCCGCAATGTCGTCAGCGTTATCTCGCTTGTGCTGATAGCGATACTTGTCTTCGTCTCGATATTCATCATGTCGAACACGATAAAGCTTGCTACCTTTGGCCGGCGCGACGAGATCGCGATAATGAAGATGGTCGGCGCGACGAACAGTTTTATCAGGCTGCCGTTTGTGGTCGAGGGTCTTGTACTCGGTATCCTCGGCGGCGGGCTGGCTTTCCTCGCTGAGTGGGGGCTTTATAACCTCGTCACCGGAAAGCTCGTCGCATCTGTTACCGAGAGCTTCATAACCTTCGTGCCCTTCCACAGTGTGGCGCTCGAGGTGTTCATCGTATACATGGCTGTCGGAATTTTGGTCGGCGCGTTCGGCGGCGTGAACGCTATCAGGAACTATTTGAAAGTTTGAACGTTCCCTTGGAATAAGGAGCTACTAATGAATAACAAGAAGATCATATCGGTCATTGCCGTAATTATGGCAGTGCTGATGCTTGCATCCCTTGTGGTAAGCATGATCCCGGTCTCCGCATTCGCGGATGAGCCGGAGGGACTGAGCGAACTCAAGGCACAGAAGGAGCAGCTGTCCAACCAGGTCAAGGACTGCATGGAGAGGCTTCAGGCGCTCAAGGATCAGCAGGCAAACGTCCTTGAACAGAAGGCGGCGCTTGACGAGCAGAAGAAGCTTGCAAATGAACAGCTCAAGATCATTGCCAAGGAAATCGACCAGTGCACTGAGCTAATCGCTGAAAAGGCAAAAGAGGTCGACGCGGCAAAGAACAAGGAAGAGCGGCAGCTTGAGAAATACCGCGGACGCGTGCGCGCAATGGAGGAGAACGGCGGATACAATATCCTTGCAGTTATCCTTCAGGCAAATAACTTCTCCGAGCTTCTCACCGCATTTGACGATATGGGCGAGATAATGTCGAGCGATAAAACGCTTCAGGCACAGTATGTTGCCGCACGTGAGCAGACCGAGGAGGTCAAGGCTCAGTACGAGCAGGAAAAGGCCGAATACGAAGCTACGCAGACCGAGCTGAAAGCGGAGCAGAAGGAGATAAGCAATCAGATCACCGAAGCGGACAAGACTCTGAAGAGCCTTGAGTCCGAGATAGAAAAGGCACTCGCCGAGTACGAAGCAGCCGAAGCTGCCGAGCAGGCTGCCGCAGCGTCGATCGCCAGCATGATCGCTCAGTATAACGCGCAGAAGGCCGCCGAGGCTGCACAGGCAAAATCGGACGCTGAGGATGCCGCGTCCCGCGTTGAAGAGATGAACCGCGCAAATCAGGAGGCTGAGGCCAACGGCCAGGAGCCGCCGTACAGCCAGGATGAAATAAACCAGGCGCAGAACAATGCCAATACCGGCGGCGCAAGCGGCGGAGACAGCGGCTTCATGTGGCCCGTGCCGTGCAGCACGAGAGTCACCTCGCGCTACGGCAACCGCGCAGATCCCTTTACCGGACAGACCAGATACCACAGCGGTATTGATATCGATGGCTTCGGCAACGACGGCGCACCCATAGTCGCGGCGGCAAGCGGCGTTGTTGTTACCGCGTCCTCCGACAGCGGCTACGGCAACTATGTAATAATCAACCACGGAGACACCTCAACGGTATATGCGCATATGTCCGGATTCGCGGTCTCTACGGGCGACTATGTCAGTCAGGGACAGACGGTCGGGTATCTGGGGGCAACCGGAAGAGCCACAGGTACGCATCTGCATTTTGAAGTTTATGTAGGAGACGGAAGAGTAGATCCGGCTGCTTACTTCTCCGGGATTACATATTACAATTGCTGAAGCAATTCAGGTACTACTATGAAAAGAAAGACATTACGCCTGATAGCACTGTCTCTTTGCGTGGTGCTCATGGCTGCCGCCGTTGTTGATACGGCGCCGGTCAGCGCCTATGCGGTCACACAGACCGAAATAGACGCGCTCAAAGCCGAGCGCGACGCGATCAAGGCACAGCGTCAGGAAAAGCAGGCTATCGTTGAACAGCTTGAGGCCGACAAGGCCAGCGTTGTTGAACAGAAGCAGGCCATGGATGAGCGCAATATGTATACGCTCCAGCAGATCCAGCTCAACAGTGACGAGATCGCGCTGTACGACGAGATGATCGCTGACAAGGAGAAAGAGCTTACCGAAGCCCAGCGCCTTGAGGACGAGCAGCTCGAAAGATACCGTGCGCGTGTGCGCGCCATGGAGGAAAACGGCAGCGTGGGATATCTGGCGATGGTGCTCAAAACGAGCAGCCTCGGCGATTTCCTCACGGCGATGGACGACATCGGCGAGATAATGCAGAGCGACAAGGAGCTCGAGGATGCGTATATCGCGGCCAGAGAGAACACCGAAGAGGTCAAGGCCGATTATGAGGCCTACCGTGCTGATATAAACGCCAAGCAGGAAGTGCTCCGCGCGGAGCAGGCTGAGCTTGAAAAGGATATCGAGGAGGCAATAAACCTTATCCTCGATATCGAAAACGACCTTGAAAAGCGTCAGGCAGAGTATGATGAGATCATGGCAGCCGAGGACGCGGCGAACGCAAACATAGATAAGCTCGTCGCCGAGCTTGAAGAGCAGAGGCGCGCCGAGCAGGCCAATAACGGCGGCAGCACCGGAGGCGGAGGAGCAGTCGGCAACGGCAGCTTTATCTGGCCTGTCGCGTCGTATGTCTATGTATCGAGCAGGTTCGGCCTGCGCATTCATCCCATTACCGGACAGCAGAAAACGCACACCGGTATAGACATTGCATCCAATCAGGGCACAAGCATCTATGCCGCTGACGGCGGGACCGTAACGCTGGCGTCATGGAACGGCGGCTACGGTAACTGCGTTATGATCGACCACGGCAACGGCTATGTGACGCTGTACGGCCATATGTCATCCATCGCGGTAAGTCAGGGGCAGGCCGTAAGTCAGGGCGAAACCATCGGATATGTCGGGAGCACCGGTAACTCTACCGGGCCGCATCTCCATTTCGAGGTCCTGAAAAACGGCACGCGCATCGACCCGGAACAGTTCTATTCCGGGCTTACGATATCCGCGGATGCGGGTGTATAATTTTCCAAGCAAAACCGGGGGCTGCGGCAGCAGCCCCCGCGTGTGTAAAACAGCAGAGATTCCGGAGGTTATGTATGAGTTTGGGCACCAGACTAATGAACGCCGTTGTCAACGTTCTGACGGCGATCCTCAATATACGCATAAGATTCAAGTATGTGCTGCTTGCTTTTATTATTTTTGTCGGCGGTGCGATAGGGATCACATATAAGCATATGCTCGACCTTGTCGGCGGCAAAGACGATTTTGACGAAGCCAAACGGTATATTGAGATAAAGGACGTCGTTGAGGAACAGTACATAGACGAGGTCAGCAGACAGACTCTCGGCGATTACGCCGCGGCGGCTATGGTTTCCGGGCTTGCTGATAAGTGGAGCTACTATATGTCCGCGGATGAATACAAGACATATCAGCTCAATTCCGCGAATGAATACTCGGGTATCGGCATGTCTATAATGAAGCAGGACGATGGGAGCTTTCAGGTCGTTTCCGTCAATGCTGATTCTCCGGCCGGACTTGCCGGGCTTGGCGCGGGCGATGTGATAACCGCCGTTGACGGCGAGGATATCACCAGTATGTCGCTGGATGAAGCGCGCAAGCTGATACGCTCGAAGATGAATGGGAAGTTCACTCTCGGCCTTGGACGCAAGAACAGCATCGAGGTCGATTGCAGCAGCGTCTATCAGAGCGCCGTCAACTACCGTCTTGAAAAAACTGAGGCCGGTTACATACAGATCCTGAATTTCGAGGCTGGCAGCGGCGACGACGCGATCGCGGCAGTCGAGGATCTGCTCAATCAGGGGGCTGTAGCGCTGTGCATCGACCTACGCGGCAATCCCGGCGGTCTTGACACTGAGTGCGCGAAGTTCCTTGACTATCTGCTCCCGAACGGCACTCTTTTCATAGAGACAGACAAACAGGGCAACGAGAAAGTTACGACTTCGGACGGTATGTGCATACAGCTTCCGATGTGTGTGCTTGTTAATGCAGAGACCTTCGGCGAGGCAGAAGTGTGCGCGGCAGTGCTCCAGGAATACCAGTGGGCGACCGTGCTCGGCGAGGCTACGACGGGCAAGACCAGAACACAGGAGACCATCCCGCTTGAGGACGGCAGTGCGCTCCGCCTTTCGACCGGTACATATCTCACCGGCAACCGTACCGACATCAGCGCCAAGGGCGGCGTTGTGCCTGACCTTATCCTCTATAACTCTGATGCTTCCGCGACCGGCACGACCGACGGTACCGTCGGCGAGAGCACCGGCGTCGGCGCATCCTCAAATGACGAACAGCTTATGCAGGCCTTGAAGCTTTTGAGTTGACAAGCCTTGCGTAAGTTAATATAATGTACAAGCTTCCCATTTATAAATTTACCTCAGGATCAATGAGGCGGCAGAAGGAGATCGAAACGTATGCCTAATTCCAACAGATTCAAAATGAGTCAGGAGCGTCTTGACGCGCTCAAGGATGAGCTTTACTATTTGGAGACAGTGAGAGAGAAAGAGGTCTCTGAGCTGATCAAGGAAGCAAGAAGCTTCGGCGATCTGTCCGAAAACAGTGAGTACGATGAAGCGAAGACCGAGCAGGGCAAGCTCTATTCCAAGATAGCAGAGCTGAAAGTCCTTATCGAGAACGCCGAGATCGTTGACAACATGGACGAAAACACTCCGAAAGACGCAATCACCCTTGGCAGCATCGTAAAGGTGCGCGATATCGAGGAGGATTTTGAGGAGACTTACGAGATAGTCGGCTCTCAGGAGGCCAATCCCAGAGAGGGACGCATATCTGATGACTCTCCCCTCGGCCGCGGCCTGCACGGCCATAAGGCGGGCGAGACCGTCATCGTCAATGCTCCTGCGGGCGACATCAAGTTCGAGATACTTTCCGTAGAGAATAATTAAAGGCAAGGGGTAGGACATGAGCGAAGAGAACACCAGACAGCCCGCACCGGAGCAGGAGCTGTCCGAGATTTTGCAGATACGCCGCGATAAGCTGGCGGCTCTCCAGCAGGAGGGCAGAGACCCCTTTACCAAGACCAAGTTTACAAGAACGGCGTGGTCAGAGGAGATCAAGGCCGATTATGACGCATTTGCCGACAAGACCATTTCCGTCGCCGGGCGCATCATGTCCAAGCGCGGCATGGGCAAGGCCATCTTCTGCCATATCAAGGACGACAGGGGACAGATACAGCTCTACATCCGCGCCGATGCTGTCAGCGCGCAGGAGTTTGCGGACTTCCGCAAGTACGATATCGGCGACATTATCGGTGTTTCCGGTTATGTGTTCAAGACGAAGACTGAAGAAATATCAGTTCATGTACAGAGCGTCGAGCTCCTTTCGAAGTCTCTGCGCCCGCTGCCTGAGAAGTTCCACGGCATGACCAACACGGAGCTCAAGTACCGCCAGCGCTATGTTGACCTCATTGTCAATGACGACAGCCGCCGCAATTTTGTCATCCGTTCAAAGTTTGTGAGCTACGTCCGCCGCTTCCTCGATAACCGCGGCTACATGGAGGTCGAGACGCCTGTTCTCAACACGATCTCCGGCGGTGCTACCGCGCGTCCTTTCATCACGCACCATAACACCCTTGATATAGACATGTACCTGCGCATCGCGACCGAACTCAACCTTAAGCGCCTTATTGTGGGCGGCATTGAGCGCGTATATGAGATAGGCCGTATCTTCCGCAATGAGGGCATGGACACGAAGCACAACCCGGAGTTCACGACGGTCGAGCTGTACGAGTCATACGCCGATTTTAACGACATGATGGATCTGTTTGAAGATCTGCTGTCCGGAGCGGCAATGGAGATACTCGGCACTTATGACGTCCAGTGGCAGGGACAGAACATCAGCCTTGCCCCCGGCTTCAAGCGCATGACCATGGCCGAGGCTGTCAAGGAATATCTCGGTGTTGACTTCATGGCGATCGAAAGCGATGAAGAGGCAGTTGCCGCCGCAAAGGCTGTAGGTGTTGACATGGAAAAGGTCGAGCCGACCTGGGGTCACGCTCTGTATGAGTGCTTCGACCAGAAGATCGAGGAAAAGCTCATTCAGCCGACCTTTATCACCATGCACCCGGTGGATGTTTCTCCGCTTGCAAAGCGCAGCCCGAAGTTCCCGCGTCTTACCGAGCGGTTCGAGCTCTTCATCTGCGCAAGCGAGATGGGCAATGCGTTCTCCGAACTCAACGATCCTATCGATCAGAAGCAGCGCTTCCAGAAGCAGGTCGAAATGCGCGCCAAGGGTGATGATGAAGCCGGCATGATGGACGAGGATTACATCAACGCGCTTGAATACGGCATGCCTCCTACGGGCGGTCTCGGCATCGGCATTGACCGCTGCGTGATGCTGCTCACGGGATGCAGCTCCATTAGAGACGTTATTCTGTTCCCCACGATGAAGCCCATGGATATGCCCAAGGCGGAGAAGAAGCAGGAAGCTGCTGCTGACACCGAAGCCCAGGCTCCTGTTGAAGTTAAGGAAGAAGCCATAGATTTTTCCAATATCCAGATCGAGCCGCTGTTTTCCGACTATGTTGACTTTGAGACCTTCTCTAAGTCCGATTTCAGATCGGTCAAGGTGCTTGCGTGCGAGGCCGTGAAGAAGTCCAAGAAGCTTCTCAAGTTCACTCTGGATGACGGCACGGGCACAGAACGCACCATCCTCAGCGGTATACATGCTTACTATGAGCCTGAGGAACTGGTCGGGAAGACCTGCATTGCTATCACGAATCTCCCGCCCAGACCGATGATGGGTATCGACTCCTGCGGTATGCTCATCTCCGCTGTTCACCACGAGGGCGGCGAGGAGAAACTGCATCTGCTGATGGTCGATTCGCACATCCCGGCAGGTGCAAAGCTCTACTGAGCGATATGCACATTATAATAGGCTCTGTGTCAATAGTTGGGGTAGAGCTTAGCAAGAAATAGCAGAAAGGCGTGAGCGGCGTGCCGCACACGCCTTTGCTGTATATAAAACAGCTACCTGAGATTTTAAGGTTTTTGTAAGAAAATGGAGAAAAAGTAAAAATTAGGCAGTATCGTTCCTTGAGGGAGCAGCATACTGCTCCTAAGCTGAAAGCATCTTGAATAGAAAGAGAGTGCAAAAGATGTTTTCAAAAGACCTATCCACTTCCATTCTTCAGCTGTGCAGCGGCCGCGATCTCAGTTACGAAAAAGCCGCAGAGCTTTGTGGCCTCAGCCCAAGATACTTCGGCAGTGTTGCCAGAGGACAGACCAACGCATCGATCATTGTCCTTGAGAAGCTGTGTAAGGGCTTTGAGCTTACACCAAACGAACTGCTGAGGATCCCGCCGCTGTCGGATTCCAGGCTGCCCATGGCCGTTGCGGAGAGCCGTTTTATCTGTGGACTCGGCTGCTATCCCGTGTGCCCGTACTGCAAGCTGACGCTTGACCGAGAATACCAGCATTTCTGTGACCGCTGCGGGCAGGAACTCGATTGGAAGGATTATTCCAACGCGATCATTATCTTTCCCAGTCGGTCATGAAGCGCAGTGAAGGATCCTGTTCCTAAAAGTGGGGAAGCTTCTGACGCCGAAGCAAATGCGCTTGAGTACCTTGGTCTTGTTGTTGCAGCCCTCGGTGAAGCCGTTGGAATATGGCACATCAAAGCTGTTGAGGATATACTCGGACCAGTTGCGCACGGCGGTTATGCAGGCTTCAAATTCAGGGATATGGCTGTTTTCAGCATGGAACAACCATAAGGCGAGCCGTTCTTTTGCTGTTGCCGAATCCGGAGAGCGCATAAACTCTAAGAAGTCGTTCTTAAGATCATAAGCTATTTCAAGACGTGTAGATAAACCGAGGATGATCCTCAGATGTTCACGTTCCTCGTCCTTCAGCTTTTCCTTATTTTTGCACAGCAATCTCCTTGAATGCTTGCAGAACTTTCTCCACGCGGCCGAGAGCGCTTTCTGTTCTGCCTTCCTCACATTCTCCAAAGCCCATATGGCCTGACGGACTACGTGGTACCGGTCGATCACTATTTTGGCATTCGGAAAGCATATTTCAGCAGTCTCTTTGAAGTAACGGTTCATGTCGATCACTACATACTTCACGTCTTTTCTGTTCTCAAACGTAAGGAAATACTTGATCAGGTCGCTCTTTTTGCGGTTGGGAAGTATGTCCGCTATCTTCCTGTTTTTTGCGTCGGTCAGGATAGTCTGGTACTTTTCGCCGCCCGCATTGCCATTGAACTCATCTATGGACAGCACCTCCGGAAGCTCCTTGCAGGAGTAATTCACGAGCTTGAAATACCTCAGCGCAGTCTGGGCCGAGATATTGTTCTTCCTGCCGATCTCCTTTGCCGAGCGCAGGTCTTTGAAGTCACAGATCACCTTTGCGGCAAGGCGGTTCGTTACTCTGTGGAACCGAGGAAGGAAACTGTTTTCCTCATAGAACCGCTTCCCACAGGAGCCGCAGGCATACCTACGCTTTCTCAGGTACAGATATGTATGCACTCCATGCATGTCCAGATCCTTGACTCGTTGTATACGGTAGTCGTGGATGCGCTCTGTCTCGCTTTGACAGCATGGGCAGATGTGCTTTTGCCGCGGCAACTCTATCTCTATGCAGCAGCCTGTTTCATTTTCATAAACATTTTTTACGATAACATCTTCCAATCCGAGCAGTTTTGAGGTATTATCTTTCATAGAGCATACAGTGTCCTTTCTTGTGGTGTCTCGCAGCTTCATTTTAAAGGATTTTTCTGTTATGCTCTACTCTTATTTTTCCTCACATGCTAAAAGTTGGAGTGCCCAGGTTTACCCGGGTACCCCAACTTTTAGTTTACAACCACAAAAATGTGAAAAATCCGGAGCTGCAAAGCAGCTCCGGATTTTTCATTATTGCCTTATTATATCACCACTTGTTCTCGACCTTCTCAGCGAAGCCGGGGAAGTCGCGCACCTCTATCACCGTTCCGTCGTCCAGCACGGCCTTGCCGGTGAAGCGGCCGAATACCTGATGCTGGTCGGACTTGATGAGCTTGACGTCCGTGCAGGCGGCACGGTCGAGCATCGGGACAAAGTCCATTTCAAAGCGCCCGTCGTCGGAGGTAAACGTCCACGGGGACATGAAGTCCTTTTCATTTCCCGGGATATTGAACTTCACCTGACTGAGCTTGTGCGCCCTGCCGTTATAGAAGAGCATGTTCTCACTCGCGGCGGAGCAGTCTCCAAAACCGTAGCCGATGTTCCAGCCGAACGGCACACCGTCAACGTGATATGAGGCCGAACCCCAGTACCATGTGTTGTGATACGTCCACACCCCGCGCCCCCAGTCGAGCACGGCGAAGCTCTCCGACGGGTCGAAGACGTACTTCACGCCGTTGTAGCTGACCTCGCCCTCGGCACGCATACAGTTTATCTTCTGGTTATAGTAGAAATGGCCGGGCTTATCGAACGGCGTGCAGATGACCATGCTGTCCTCAGGCTCGTCAAACAGCTCGATATGCGCCGTTATCGCCCCGCCGGGGCCAAAGTTATCCATACGCGCGTTGAGCACGCGGCGGCCCGGACCGGCATGCTTAAAGCTGATAAGGTGCTTCTTCCCGCCGTGCGAAACGTCGCCCGCGGCGGAGGTCTCGGGCATACGGAGCTTGCCGAGCGGCATGAAGCTCATGGGACTGTTGGTGATCTCCCAGCCGTTTTCAAAGTCCAGCAGGGAGATGGAG
>QAMJ01000010.1 GCA_003150355.1 Clostridiales bacterium
GTCTCGTTTGGGCGGTACTTTGTGTAAGATTGGCAGTCCATTATTAAGTTTTTTATTATGTTCCCTTTGTACACCGTTGCAAAAGGAATTAAAGAAATAAAAACTGAATCAAAGCCCAGCCGTAGGTGGGTTTGATTCGGGGAGGAGCAGGAGAGCACAAAAGACTAAACTGCGAGCCCAACGAAGTGGGTCGCAGTTTAAAAGAAAGAAGGAGCTAGCATAGTGCCGTTTTCGCCGCAAGACGGAAACGGCACGGTGCTTGCTCCTTCTGACGTTGTGGTGGAGAGTGGCGGACTCGAACCGTCGACCTTCCGCGTGTGAGGCGGACGCTCTAACCAGCTGAGCTAACCCTCCAAAGCTTTCCTATCATAACATAAGAGTCAGCGGATTTCAAGAGCAAGTTCTTTACTTGAACCAGATTTTTTGAAAAAAAGAGGAAGAAAATCTAAAATTTGTGTTGACAAGCCGCGGTCATTCTGGTACAATTCGTATGCTGTTCAGGAGAGCAGAGATGGCGGCATAGCTCAGTTGGCTAGAGCATGCGGTTCATACCCGCAGTGTCCCCGGTTCGAATCCAGGTGCCGCTACCAAAAAAAGGCGCAGCCTTTTGACTGCGCCTTTTATATGGCCCGTTGGTCAAGTGGTTAAGACACCGCCCTTTCACGGCGGTAACATGGGTTCGAGTCCCGTACGGGTCACCAGATGAACGAAACCCGCTTTTCGAACATTTTTATCGAAAAGCGGGTCTCTTCTTGTCTTCAAAGCCTTGCGAGATCGAGGCTTTTTCCTTTACCGCTTTAACGCACAAACGCAAAAACTCCAGAAATGCAAAACCAATATTTTACGCAAGGACGCTATTTGAACACGGGTTTCTCATAAACTCGTTTTGTATGCGTCTTCAAATGCCTGCGGTGTCTTGTATTTCAAGGTTCGATGAGGGCGGTGTTCATTGTAAAATTGGATATACTACTCTACGCTTTTGCGGTAGCTTTGTTCTGAGGTGTACTCTCTGCGGTATGCCTCTTCTTTTTTGAACGAAGCAAAGAATGCCTCTGCAACTGCGTTGTCATGCGGACTCGCCGTTGCGGAAAAGGACGATAAGGTACAATAAGTTGCGCAAAAAGAAGAAGGGATAAGAGAAGACATAGTTTGCAGACTCTGGTAGAATGAAGTTGCGAGACAAACATTCGAAAGGAGACAGCAAACTATGTCCGAGAAAATTGTACAGCTTAATGGGGAAATTATCAAGGGGCAGCTCAAAGAATTAGTTTGCGGAAGCGTAGAAGAGACGCTGAACGAACTTCTGGAAAAAGAAGCGGAGTCTCTGACGCAGGCGGCGCGCTACGAGCGCAGCGAGGCACGTCAGGGTTACCGCAGCGGTCACTATGACCGCAACCTCACCACAACATCCGGCAACGTTACGCTCCATATGCCAAGACTCAAGGGCGTGTCCTTTGAAACCGCCATAATCGAGAGGTATCGCCGCCGTGAGAGCAGCGTAGAAGAAGCGCTTATCGAGATGTACCTGGCAGGTGTATCGGTGCGTTGCGTGGAGGACATCACTGAAGCCCTGTGGGGCAGTAAGGTCTCGCCATCTACGATCAGTGAGGACGGTATTGAAGAAACACTGACCTACTGCGACTTCCCAAGCGAGCATTGGACTCGCATCCGCACAAACAATGTGATCGAACGGCTGAACCGTGAGATTCGCCGCAGGACGCGTGTGGTGGGGACGTTCCCGGATGGGAACTCTGCCCTGATGCTGGTCTCTGTGCGAGACTGCGCCATGTGGCGGGGAACTCAGTGGGGCAATAAGAAATACATGAACACGAAGCACTTAGAGGCGGCTTTGGACGACGTCTCTATTGCCGGCTGACTTCATTCAGCCGGAGTCTGCAAACTTTTTTGCGCATAATCCTTGACAGTACCATCAAACCCGCCTGTGGCTGGGCTTTGATTCGTTTTTTCTCTGTCCTCAAAATTGACTTCCGTGATAAGCTGGCAGCGGCTATATCACGACTGATGCGACGGCGCAGAGTTCATGCACCAAGCAGGCTTTGGTCAAAGGCGAACAGAGCCTCGTTGATCTCAAAAATGTTGTACTTCTTCCGGGCTATGAAATATTCAATGATAACATCAAACTTGCTGCTGGAGCTGAGCGCATAACCGGCGCGGGAGATAAGGTCACGCGTCTCGTCCAGATCCAGCTCCAGCGCGATGGCGAAAGCGATGGCCGTGGGCTTGGAGGGCTTATAGCTGGGATTGCTGCGTATTTTTGAGAACAGCTTGCGGTCAACATTGGCTCTCTTATATATCTCGGAGTCCTTTTTCCCGCTGCGGTCGATAAGG
Source organism: Clostridiales bacterium (assembly GCA_003150355.1). Classification (GTDB taxonomy): domain Bacteria; phylum Bacillota; class Clostridia; order Oscillospirales; family Oscillospiraceae; genus Limivicinus. The sequence continues at coordinate 2,350 of QAMJ01000010.1, forward strand.
TTCAGCAGCGTTTCCGAAAACCCGGTGTCCAGATGAGTGAGCAGATCGTCCAGCGCGGCGGAATAGGGCAGCGTACACTCATTATCCGCCTCAGAGTACATATAAGGCAGGGCGATATCCCCGTCATCACTTGCGGATCGTGCCAAGGGCACGGCACCCATTTCCAGGCACAGGCGCTCCCACGGGGAATCGGAATGCGTGTCGGCATAATGGTCGTCTATATACTCGGTGATGTCGGCAAAGAGACTGCTGCTTATCTGGTAAGCCTTGCGGTCAAAAATGACGAGGTAGACAGTCATGTCGTTTTCCAGCAGAAACTCGCCGATCGTATCCGCCGCCGTGCGCAGCGCCTGCTCCTTGGGATAGCCGAAAGCGCCGGAGGATATCAGCGGAAAAGCGACGGTCTCGCAGCCGTACTTTTTTGCCAGCGCAAGGCTTGACCTGTAGCAGGAGACGAGCTGCTCATGCTCGCCGAAGCTGCCGCCGCGCCACACGGGGCCGACAGTATGGATCACGTAACTGCACGGCAGACGGCACGCCGCAGTGATCTTGGCCTCGCCGGTTCTGCAGCCGCCGAGCGTCCGGCACTCTTCCAGCAGCTCCGGCCCCGCCGCGCGATGGATGCAGCCGTCCGCACCGCCGCCTCCGAGCAGGGACTCTTTAGCCGCGTTGACAATGGCATCCACGGGCATGTTGGTTATGCCGCTGCGAACGATAAGAAAGGGCATTGTACCACCGCCTGATAAGATTTTTGAAATATAAGTACATTTAAGCACAATTTATCCGAACATTCAACAACTGATCATGCAAAAATATATTGGGGACGCTGCGGGGCTTGCACATTTTTCCGCGGACTGATACAATATGGAAAAACAGTCCAAGGAGACAGTACAATGGTTTGCGAGATATGCAGGGATGAAGCCTTTCTTGCGCAGAAAGCCGAACCCGCCGCGGCGGAGGACCTCGGCACGGCGCGCGATCTGCTGGATACGTTGATTGCTCATAAGGACGGCTGTGTCGGTATGGCGGCGAACATGATAGGCGTAAACAAGCGCATCATCGCCTTTGACAATGAGGGCGAATACATGGTCATGCTCAACCCCATGATCGTCAAGCAGTCCGGAGTGTATGAAGCGGAGGAGGGCTGCCTGTCCCTCACCGGAACGCGGAAAGTCAGGCGCTTCAAAAGCATCAAGGTACAGTGGCAGAACGAGAAGCTTCAGACCCGGCTCAAAACCTTTACCGGCTGGACGGCAGAGATAATTCAGCACGAGATTGACCACTGCGAAGGCGTCCTGATCTGACAGGATCGGGTGACCATATCTGACCCATTCTGACCCTCCGGCGGCTGAGCCGGAGGGTCAGAACTGTTGACAGGGAAGAAATTATATAGTATACTCACGGTATACTTTTTATAACTGGGGTATACTATGGGAGAGACGAACAAAAAAGAGGCTGTGGCCGCACTGCATCGGGCACGGATAATGACGGCTGCCGAAAAGCTCTTTTCGGAAAAGGGATATGAGCAGACGACGATAGAGGACATTTCAAAGGAATCGGAATACAGCCGCCGCACGATCTACGCCTATTATGAGAGCAAGGACGATATTCTCCACTGCATCATTGAAAAAGGCTTGCAGGCATTGAAGACGGATATTGAAAACGCGGTGAAAGATAATGCCGGGTTTGTCGATGCGTACCGCGCGGTGTGCAGGGCGATGAGAAAGTACCGGAGGGAATATCCGTACTCGCTTGAAAGACTGAACCGCTCGGGAGATGAAGAGATCGGACAGACAGTTAAATCTGCCGCGGTGAAAAATATACTCCGCCTTGGGACGGAGATAAATGAAACGCTTGAAGCGCTCATTATACGCGGACAGGAAAGCGGCGAGGTGAGGAAGGACATCGTCCCCACGCTGACGGTCTATGTGCTCTGGTCGAGCATTGATTCTCTGCTGGCGCTTGCCGGGACAAAGGGGAAGTTCATCTGCGCGCAGAACGGCATGACCGAAGAGAAGTTCCTCGATTACGGATTCAGGCAGATAGTAAATTCAATACTCGAAGCGCGGATATGACAGGGAGCGCGGAATGGACGAAATGTACCTCATCCCGATGCAGCAGCAGATGTGTGCAGCCCGGCAGGAGCTGCGGGAGTGCAATGCTTACAGCGGCAGGTTCGGCCTGGCGCTGCTCGGAAAGAACGCGCGGAGTCTGCACATAGGGAATGCGGAGCAGGAGGAGCTTTTATATCTGCTGCAAAGCAGAACGCGGGAGCAGCGGCGGCAGCTTCTGCGCGGCGCTGCCCTCGGCCTTTGCGGGGAGCTGGAGACCGGCGACGCATGGAGCAGGGGATACGTCGCCGCGTTTGCCGAAAGCCTGCTGCCGCGGCTGGACGCGGCGCTTTCCGCGGGGGACGTGTCCAATATATTTATCGCGGCAAGCGGGTGAGAAGACCGGTTCGGAAGAAGAACAGCGCCTCCGTACAAGACGGAGGCGCTGGGGGTTGTCAGTATGGGATATGTGTCTCGTCTATAAATCGGGCGGATTCGGGGCTGAGCTCCAATTTTTCATTATACCTGTGCCTGACAAGGATAGTGTACAGCTTACCGGTATAATTTGGCTTTGCAATCTCCCTCGCCCGCACTAATGACCGCCGTGCCTTGTCTGTCTGCCCGTGATGCAGGGATATCACAGTATCCGCTACGGCGAGTCTGAACTCCTGATTTATAAAGGCTTTGGAAAACTCATCGCCTTTTACGGCGCATGAATAGTATTTTTCCGCTTCTTCTGAATATTCGAAAGAATCCATGTGCAGCTTCATCCACATGAGACAGCCCGACAGCTGGATCTCATAGCTGCCGCGGGTTTCGTCCAGAGTGTTCATGGCGGACAGATAGCTTTCATAAGCCTTTTGGTAATTTCCGGCCTGTTTATATATCTGACCCATGCTCCGATATGACGCATAGTTTGAGTACCACCCGTCGCCCTCGAAGCTTTCAAGCCCGAATTTTATCAGCTTCACAGCCTGCTCGATGCGCTCCGGAGGGAACTTAACGGCTGTGGTATAGCAATGCTGACGCTTGTCGCGCACCCGCACCAGCAGCTTTGCATATTCTTCAAGGTCGCGGTCGGTCATCCCATCGCTGATAAGCCTTTGCTCGAAGTCTCCTATCTTACTCACAGAAACGGCCTCCTAAAATCTGTATATTTTAATCTTTGCCTTTTCTCACAGCTCAAGCTGCATCTGGATGTGCGGTATCCCGTCCTCCAAGAACTCCTCGGAGGTCTGTCTGAAGCCAAGGTTCTCATAAAGGCTGCGTGCATAAACCTGCGCCTCGATGGTGATCATGTCTGCGCCGAGCTTGTCCCTTACCGCCTCTATAGAGGCGGTCACGATTTTTGTGCCCAGACCGCAGCGGCGCTTCACCGCAATGACGCGGCCAATGGCCGCAGTCGGAAAGGCGACGCCGGCCGGGAGCACACGGGCATAGGCTTCGATGCCGTCCTCATCCCGCAGCCAGACATGGTACGCCGACTTATCAGCATCGTCGATATCCTGATAAGGGCAGGACTGCTCCACTATAAAAACGGAGACACGCAGCTTATATATTTCGAACAGCTCTTCAGCGCTCAGCTCGGAAAAATGCTTGACTATCAATTCCATATGGGCTTTCCTCATAAGTAAGATTTATTACATTCTACCACGGCCTCGCGGGCTTGTCGACACTCCGGGGCAGCGCAGGTGTACAATTGTTGAGCTTTTCTTAATAATTCTTCACTTGATACGCGGCGCGCTGGGAGGTAGAATGAGCTTTACTGATTGGAGGGAGCGCAATGTGCACAGCTGCGACATATCTGACGAAGGACTTTTATTTCGGACGAAACCTTGACTATGAATTTCCCTACGGAGAGAGCGTTACCATCACGCCGCGCGGGTATTCCTTTGACCTGCGCCGCGGGGAGAAGTTCAAAAACCGCTATGCGATCATCGGCATGGCCCATGTGCAGGACGGCTACCCGCTCTACTATGACGCGGTGAACGAAAAGGGTCTCTGCATCGCGGGACTGAACTTCGTCGGCAACGCGAAGTATCATACGCCGGTAAACGGCAAGGATAATATCACGCAGTTTGAGCTGATACCGTGGCTGCTCGGCAGCTGCGCCGGTATTGCGGAGGCGCGCACGATGCTTGAGCGGCTGAACGTCACGGATATCCCATTTTCCGCCGGGATGCCGCTTGCCCAGCTGCACTGGCTCATCGCCGACAGAAACGGCTGCATCACGCTCGAATCCACGCAGGACGGCCTGCATATATACGATAACCCGGTCGGCGTGCTGACGAACAACCCGTCGTTCCCGATGCAGCTATTCAGCCTCAACAACTACGTGAACGTCTCAGCCAAGCCGCCGGTGAACCGCTTCTCGGCGCTGCCGCTCGATACCTACAGCCGCGGCATGGGCGGTATCGGCCTGCCGGGAGACCTGTCCTCGCAGTCGCGCTTTGTGCGCGCCGCGTTCACAAAGCTCAACTCCGTCTCCGGGGACAGCGAGAACGAGAGCGTGAGCCAGTTTTTCCACATCCTCGGCTCCGTTGAGCAGCAGCGCGGCTGCTGCGAGCTTGAGAGCGGCAAGTATGAGATAACGCTCTATTCAAGCTGCTGCAACGCGGACAGGGGCATCTATTATTACACCACCTATAACAACAGCTGCATCACCGCCGTTGACATGCACCGCGAAAACCTCGACGGCAGCGCGCTCATAAGCTACCCGCTTACAGATGAGCAGCAGATCAATTGGATGAATTGAGGGAGAAGACAAAATGAAAAAGCTTATATCTATCATTCTCTGCGCGGCGTTGGCGCTTGCCGCGCTGACCGCCTGCGGGAGCACTGCGGCGCCGACTCCCACGGCAGAGCCGGTGCAGACCGCCGAGCCTACGCCCGAACCCACACCGGAGCCGACAGCTGAACCGGCACCGACTCCGACGCCGGAACCTACGCCAGAGCCCGTGACCGACCCGCTGGTGATGTACAAGGACATCCTTGACGTGTACGCGCAGGCGCTGACGAACAACTACGGCGGCGAGGAGCTTATAGGCAGCGAGATAAGCCTGCTCAATATGTACTGCTACGAGGGCAATGCGCTCGACAACGTCGGCTACATTTTCCTTGACCTCGACGGGGACGGCACGATGGAGCTGTTCATCGGCGCAATCGGCGGGGACGAATTTGTTGCCAACGCCGTTTTTGACTTCTACACCTATCAGGATGGTCACCCCGTGCTGCTGCTCGATTCCATGGAGCGCGCCCGCTGCTACATCTGCGATGACAACACCCTCGTCATCGACGGGGCGAACAGCGCGTTCAACACCGAATACAGCTGCTACAGCTACGCGAACGGAACGCTGACCGAGATAGAGCCGGTCGAGTCCGCGTACCAGCAGCTCGACTACACGCCGTTTTCACAGTACGGCGCGTGACCAAATACGCCTGAAAATATCGCCGGTCTGAATTATCAGACCGGCGGTTGCTTATCTGTTTCTTCTCAGCCGAGGGCGGCAAGGAGCATGTCCCTGCCCTCTGCAAGCTTTTCCAGATCTGTCCCGGTCTGGTACTCCATGATGAAGACGCAGCTGTCAGGCAGCTGACGCATCGACGCAAAAGTCCTGTTCCAGTCGATGTTACCCTGCCCCATCGGCAGGTGAGCGTCGCAGGTACCGTCGTTATCATGCAGGTGCAGGGCGCAGAGCCTGCCGGCAGTCCTGTCGATAACCTCGGGGATGTTCCAGCCGTTCATGTTCGCGTGCCCAACGTCGAGCAGGAGCTGCGCGCAGGGGTCGATCCCATCGAGCGCATGGATGAACTCCTCCTGAGTGAACAGAGTCGCAGCGGGGCCGCCGATATTTTCAAAGGCGAGGGTTATACCCGCGGGCTTTGCCAAAGCGATAAGCTCATCAAGCAGCTGGTACGCATGATCCTTTGCCCGGTTCAGGCTGAAGAAAGAATCACGGTCATAGTATCCGGGGTGATAGACCATCTGCTTTATGCCCATGTCAACGCAAAATTCCAGCGTCTTCTTGTTCAGAAATGACGCGGCCTCACGCAGAGCCAGCAGCGGCGCGGCGGGGTTGACATCCCATGCGGGAGGATGCGCGCTCATGGGGACGTTTATACCCTTGAGCATCTTGACCTGCGCTGCCCAGCCGTTTTGATCGTGCTCCCATGCGTCACCGTCCATCATAAGCTCGACCTCGGGCACGATGGAAGACAGCCGCCGGACATTTTCGAGCGGCGGATTGCAGAACAGAATAAACTCGGACGCCGAAATTCTCATAAAATTGCTCCTAAATTTTAATTCTAAAAGGCCGCGGCATATACTGCCGCAGCCTTTATGTTTTTGCGGATGAATATTATTTCTTGGTGTTTGCGGCGGGCTCTGCGAGATATTCCTTCTTCTGCGTGAACCAGAACACAACGCCGAGGAGCGCCCAGACGATCAGGCATATCCACGACTGCTTGTACAGCGACGATGCCGTGCCGGGGATGATGAGCAGCAGCAGGAAGACGACGCCGCACAGAGCGCCAAGAATGCCGAACACTTTCATTCTGCTGTTGTTTTCGCGCTTTGCGAATTTCCACGCGGCCATGCAGACGTAGGTGAACACGATGGAGGTACCGGCGGAGGTCATGTCGACGATCCAGCTGAGAGCGGTGCGTCCGAACCACGGTCCGATAAGAGCGATAGCGCCGACGAAGAAGGTCGCGTTCACGGGAGCGCCGGTGACGGCGGTGCGCTTGGCGAAGAACTTGGGCAGAGCCTTTCTGTTGGCCATAGCGGCGAGCAGACGGGTGGAGGCGATGAAGAAGCCGTTTATTGCGGAGAGCACCGCGCAGGCCATGGCGAAGCCGAGAATGTAAAGACCCGGTTTGCCGAGCGCCGTTTCGACAGCGGAGCCGGTCGCCCAGAACGGATTGGAGTTGAGGTACTCAGCCCAGGAGGCGTAGCCCTCCTGGCGCACGATGGCGGTGGTGAGAGTGGTGCAGGAGTACATGACCCATGCGGAGATTATCGTCATGACCATGAGAGCCTTAGTCTTGGACTGGTCGAACTCAAATTCCTCGCACACCTGGGGGATAACGTCAAAGCCGACGAACGCCCACGGAGCCATCGAGAGAATGACGCCTATGCCGGACATGACGCTCTCGCCCTTGCTGCCCTCAAACAGAGGCTTCATGTAGCTGAAGTCAGCCTTGCCGGTCGCGATGATGACTATCGGGAAGACGAAGATGATCATGGTCTGCGCTATAGCAAGGAAGGTCTGGGAGACGAAAGCCACCTTGACGGCTTTGATATTGATGAACATGAAGATGCAGACGATGGCCATAGTGAGGATAATCTCACCGAGGTAAACATCGAAGCCACCGATGTTCCAGAGCTCCACGGACTGGAGGATCGTGCCGGGGAAGACATAGCGGGTGATAAGACCGATCGCGGTGCCGTTGAGCGGGATGAACGAAATGTATGCCAGGATGAGCCACCAGCCGCAGATGAAAGCGTGTCTCTTGCCGAACGCCTGCGTGGCATACTCAAATTCGCCGCCCTCGACGGGGTACTTTCTTATAAGGTAACCATAGCTCTGGGCAATGACCCAAGCCATGACAGCTGCGAGGAACAGTCCGATAACGGTGCCTATCGGGCCGGCGGAGGGAAGGAACGAGTTGCCCGGCATTACGAAACAGCCCCAGCCGATTATGGAGCCTACCGCAACTGCCAGAACATCTATCTTGCGCATTTGCTTTTTCATTGTAACCCCTCTTTTTTCAGTTAGAATCGATTTCGTGCACGACTGTGGTTATATATTAAGTTCTCGTTTTCCATTTTTCAATAAATTATTATTGGGGCGTTTTGAGCAGACACGCACATACTTGGCGATTTTTGCGCGTGACGCTCATTTTTGGCACCGGTACTGCGCGATCCTTTGTGTGATGTTTGTAAATCGAGGGGAAAATTTTTACAGTCGGGGTCATTGCAAATGCACCTGGAAAGTGACATAAAAATAGCAAACATGTCAAATGAATGCTCAGTGTCGCAAAAATAATTCTGTTTCGTGCTTTCAGCGCATATGAAAAAGCCGCAGCGGCCTAACGCTGCGGCTTTAATGGTTTATGCTTAGTTGATCTTCAGCGTCTCCCAGAGGGTATTGACGTAGTCGAGCATATCCGCGTCGAGACTGCGGTAGGCGTAGGCGCCGTACATGGCGTTGAAGTCTATATCGGGATAGAGGATGGCCATGGTGTCCTCGCCCATCTCCTCGATGTAGCCCTCGTCCTCATAGACAAGGGAGTTCGGGGAGGCGTAGTAGATGTACTCGGCGTTTGCGATGGCGGGCTCGGGGGAGAGCATGTAGTTGATAAATATCTCGGCAAGCTCCTTGTTCTGACAGCAGGACGGGATGCACATCGCGTCGATGAAGTAGTTCGTCGCGTCGGGGTAGTAGAACTGGAGGTCAACATTATCCGCCTGAGCGTCGACCATCGTGAAATAGTCGCCCGCGTAGTAGGCGGCTATGGCGGCCTCGCCGGACTCCATCATGTTATAGACCTCGTCCATGACATAGCTCTTCACAAGGGGAGCCTGCTTCTTGAGCGCGTCGAGCGCGGTGTCCCACTGGCTGTGGTCGGTGCTGTTGACGTCAAGGCCGAGCATATACTGCGCGGTCGCGAATGCGTCGCGGGAGTTGTTGAACTGGAGGATATCGCCCTTGTACTTGTCGTTCCACATGAGCTCCCAGCCGTGGGCGTCCTCCTCGTCTACGCGGTTTGCGTCGTATATAACGCCGATGACGCCGTAGGTGTAGGGAACACTGTACATATCGTCCGGGTCATAGTACAGGCCATGGAAGCCCTCATTGATGTACTGGTAGTTCGGGATGTTGTCAAAGTCCAGCGGCAGGAGCATGTCGTTTTCGCGCATGCGGGCTATCATGTAATCCGACGGTATGACGACATCGAAGCTCACAGCGCCCGAGGAGAGCTTTGCGAACATGTCCTCATTGCTGGCGTAGGTGGTGTAGTTCACCTTGACCTTGACGCCGTAGGTCTCGTAATAATATTCCTCGAAGGCCTTTATGGTGTCAAGAGTATCGTCGGAGCCGTCGGAGATGTACTCGCCCCAGTTGTAGACGTTCAGCGTCAGGGTGTTGCCGCCGGAGAGGACGATAACCGCGATCATGCCGATGAGCAGCGCACCGCCGATGACGCCCGCGATGACGCGGTCAGTACGGGTGCGCTCGCGCCTTTTCTTCGCGGCCTTGGCTTTGGCGGGCTTTGCGGTCTTGGGCTTGTCGCTGTCAATGAGGTTCGTCATAATGAGAAGCGCGAGGATGACGAAGAAGATGATCGTCGCAAGAGCGTACATCTTCGGCGTGACGGTCTTTTTCGTCATGTTATAGATGCGGATCGGCAGTGTCTGGAAGCCGTTGCCGGAGGTGAAGTAGCTGATGACAAAGTCGTCCAGCGAGAGGGTGAAGGCCATGATGAGACCGGTCACGACGCCGGGCATGATCTCGGGTATCTCGACCTTCATAAACGCGCGCAGCGGCGTACAGCCGAGATCCATCGCTGCTTCGGGCAGCGAGCGGTCCATCTGCTGGAGCTTCGGCAGTACCTGTAAAATGACATAGGGCAGGCAGAAGGTCACGTGAGCGATGAGCATGGTGGCAAAATTCAGGCTCGTCGCCGCGCCGAAAAGGCGGCCGACGAACACGAACATCAGCATGAGCGAGATACCGGTGATGATATCGGGGTTCACCATGGGGATGTTCGTCACAGTGTCCATCGCAGTGCGAAGCGCGCGATTGCGCAGCTTGTTTATCCCGACTGCGGCAGCGGTGCCCATGACGGTGGAGATAAGGGCAGCGGAGGCCGCGAGGATAAGGGTGTTGCGCACGGCACCGAGGGTCTCCGCATCGCGGAAGAGCTCGCGGTACCAGTTGAGCGAGAAGCCGGAGAACACGGAAAGGCTCTTCGCCTCGTTGAAGGAGAACACGAGCAGGATCGCGATAGGCGCGAAAAGGAAGATCATAATGATCGCGGTATATACCTTTGCGGCAGGTTTCATTTTGCTCCCCTCCTTACGCGACTATGAGCTTACGGTTGGCAAGGCGCTGCATGAGCGCCATGCACACCAGCAGAATTATCATCAGGATGAACGCGATCGCCGCGGCAAAGTGCAGGTTGTTCGCAACGTACTGCCCCTCGATAGCGTCGCCTATCAGATAGAACTTGCCGTTGCCGAGCTTCTGGGAAATGTAGAATGTGCTGATAGACGGGATCAGCACCATCGTGATGCCGGAGATGACGCCGGGCAGGCTCAGCGGCCAGATGACGCGGCGCAGCACGCCCGCGCCGTTGCAGCCGAGGTCGCGCGCGGCTTCGATGAGCTTCACGTCCATCTTCGCCATGACAGAATATATAGGGATTATCATATACGGAAAATAGTCATACACCATGCCGATAACAACGGCGGCTTCGGTGCCGATGATGTGCACCGTGCCGAGGCCGAGCGCGGAGAGCAGGCCGTTAAAGATGCCGGTGTCCTGCAGGATGGTCATCCATGCGTAGGTACGGATAAGGAAGTTCATCCACATGGGGATCATGATGAGCGTGACCATTATCTTCTGCGTCCGTGCCTTGGCGCGCGCCATTATATAGGCGATGGGGTAGCCCATCAGGAGGCATATGAGCGTCGAGATAACGGCAAGCTTCAGTGAGCGCATGAAGATCAGCAGGTAGGTGTGTACCTCCCTGACTGCTTCGCCGTCGTCGACAACGGACGTCGCAGTGAAAAAGCGCGTGACGTTCTCCGTCGTGAACCTGAAGCTTGCGTCGGTAAAGGCATAGTAGGCCACGAATATCAGCGGCACGACGATGAACAGCGCTGCCCACACCGAATAGGGCGTCAGCGTCAGGCGCTGGATAAGGCCGCGGGTCTTTTCGTTCATTCTTCGCTCTCGCTTTCTGCGTTGCTCAGCTCGTCAAGCTCGTTGGAGAAGGACGAGTAGTCGCCGTACATGCCGGAGTACTCGGACTTGTGCATGATGTGTATCGCGTCCGGCTCGATATACAGTCCTATATGCTCGTCGACGTCGACAAAGTCGGTGGTCTGGATCATCCACTTGAAGCCGCCGATATCGACGATGATCTCATAGTGTACGCCGAGGAAGGTAACAGAGGTCACGACGCCGCGCAGCATGCCCTTTTCCTCGGAAACGACGTCCACGTCCTCCGGACGCACGACGACGTCGACCGGCTCGCGCCTGCCGAAGCCCGCGTCAACGCAGTCAAAGGTGTGGCCGGAGAAAGAGACCTTTCTGTCCTCAAGCATGATGCCGTCGACGATGTTGCTCTCGCCGATGAAGTCGGCGACAAAGGCGTTGGTCGGCTCGTTGTAGATATCGATGGGCGTACCGATCTGCTGGATGCGCCCCTCGGACATGACGACGACAGTATCCGACATGGACAGCGCCTCTTCCTGATCGTGCGTGACAAAGACGAAGGTTATCCCCGTCGCCTTCTGGATCTTCTTGAGCTCCTGCTGCATGTCCTTGCGCAGCTTGAGATCGAGCGCGGCAAGCGGCTCATCGAGAAGCAGCACCTTCGGGCGGCTGACGAGGGCGCGCGCAATGGCGACGCGCTGCTGCTGTCCGCCGGAGAGGCTCGTGACGCTGCGGTGCTCAAAGCCCTTGAGCGCGACGAGGGAGAGCATCTCCTCGACCTTTTCCTCTATCTCATCGCGGTCGACCTTCTTTTCGCGCAGCGGGAAGGCAATGTTCTCAAAAACGTTCAGGTGCGGAAACAGGGCGTAGCGCTGGAAGACGGTGTTGACATTGCGCTTGTAGGGAGGCACGTCGTTGATGTTCTCGCCCATGAAGATAATGTCGCCCTTGTCGGCCGTCTCGAAGCCGCCGATGAGGCGCAGCGTCGTGGTCTTGCCGCATCCCGAGGGACCTAAAAGCGTGAGAAACTCGTTGTCATAGATATCAAGACTGATATCGTCCAGCACGGTCTCCCCGTCGAAGGATTTGGTGATGTTCTTCAGCTCAATGATTTTTTTCATAGCCCCGTTCTCCCTGTCGTAAAAAAATAAAGGCAAGTCATGCAAAAAGCACGACTTGCCTGAAAAGAGCTGTAATGATATGCGGATATGCACTGCCCCCGCGCGCGGGGACTCAGCCCAAATGGATTTGAGAGTCTATATAGCAAAGATTACTTTTACTACTCTTATTGACCATTTCACAAGTTTATGCTTTTTAGCACCGGTTTATAGTAACCAACTTATAAAACTTGAGCTCTTGGGAGCCTGCGCTCCCCACTCAATCAATAAGGCAACTAAAGTTGCCACCGCGCTCGCGGTTTATCGGCATTCGACCCGGCTGTCCGTGTGGCCTTAGCTGCTCCGGGCTTTTCCAGCCCCCGCAGCGGTCGCTATCTTGCTTCGGATAAACTCGGAATATCCAATTGAGACGACTTATTCTAACAACATTCTACCGCAGTGTCAATATAAATTTTCAATATCGGGGATTTTTAGGTGATATGATGACCGGGTGAGACTCAAAGCCTCACCCGGTTAGTGCTTTTTGAGTATTTATTTTGCTTCAACGGTCTCGGGCTCTGCCTTGGCATTTGCAGCGGCGATCTTCTGGAGCTCCTCTTCCTCGAGCTGGCGGTAGGCGACCTTGCCGACAAGGGTCTTGGGAAGCTCATCCCGGAACTCTATCTCCTTGGGCATGGCGTACTTGGCGATGTGCTTTGCGGCATAGGCCATGATCTCCTTGCGGGTCTCCTCAATTGCGGGGACGCCGGGCTTGAGCATGACGAAAGCCTTGACGCGCTGCATCTTGTAAGAATCGGGCACGCCGATAACGCAGCTCATCTGCACCTGATCGCAGGCATCGAGAATGTTCTCAAGCTGCGCGGGATAGACATTGTAGCCGGAGGTGATGATCATTCTCTTGCTGCGGCCCTTGAAGTAGATGAAGCCCTCATCGTCCATAACACCGAGGTCGCCGGTGTAGACCCAGGTCAGGCCGTCGGCGTGCTTGCGGAGGGTGTTGGCCGTCTCATCGGGGTGCTTTATATACTCTTTCATAACGGTGGGGCCGGCGAGCAGTATCTCACCCTCTTCGCCGTAGGGAAGCTCCTCATCCGTGCCGGGCTTGACGATCTTGATATAGGTATCCGGGAACGGCAGGCCGATGCTGCCCTCCTTGAACATATGCGTCGGGGTCAGGCAGCAGGCGGTGACGGTCTCGGTAGTGCCGTAGCCCTCGCGTACCTGAACGGTGGCGTGGTGGTCATAGAGGAACTTATCGAACTTCTTCTTGAGCTCGACAGACAGCGAGTCGCCGCCGGAGAAAACGCCCTTGAGGCAGCTGAGGTCGGCCTTATCCATATTGGGCAGGCGCAGCAGCGCCTCATACAGCGTGGGGACGCCGGCGATGAAATTGCAGCGGTACTTGGTGATGAGCTTGGAATAGCTCTGCGCGGTGAAGCGCGGGACGAGGACGCAGCGGCCGCCCTGAGAGAGCATGGAATGGATGCACACGCCGAGACCGAAGCCGTGGAACAGCGGCATGGCGGAGAGCATACGGTCGCCCGGGCGGAACATGGGGTTGGTGGCAATGATCTGCTGGCCGAGAGCGTTGAAGTTCAGGTTCGTGAGCAGGATGCCCTTGGTGGTGCCGGTGGTGCCGCCGGAATAGAGGATGGCGGCGGGGTCATTGCCCTCACGGCTGACCTTATAGTTCCAGAAGCAGGCCTTGCCGAGACGCATGAACTCGTTCCAGCGGATGACGGGAGCATCTTCCGGGATCTTCTTTATCTTGCGCCCCTCGGTGAGCATATAGCCGGCCTTCATGGGACGGGAGAGCTCATCGCGTATGCTGGCAATGACGACGTTCACGACGCAGGTGTTCTGGCGGATGGCCTCAAACTTGCCGTAGAACTGGTCAAGGGTAACGACGGTAACGCTCTCGGACTCGTTTATGTAGAACTCAAGCTCCTTCTCACTGGAGAGGGGGTGAACCATGTTCGCGATGGCGCCGACCATGTTGACGGCATAGAACATATAGATGGCCTGAGGGCAGTTCGGCATGGCGATGGTGACCTTGTCGTTTGCTCTGACGCCGAGGGTGCGCAGGCTGCGGGCGCACTTCTCTATATTTGCGACGAGATCCTTATAAGTGGTGGAACGCCCCATGAAATCGAAGGCGATATTGTTCGGGTACTGCTCGGCGATCTTTTCGACCGCCTCGACCATTGAGCCCTGAAAATAATCCAGCGTGGCGGGAACATCGCCAAGACTGTTGAGCCAAGGTCTTTTTGCTGTGATCTCCATAATTGATCCTTTCTTTCTGTTAATACTATTAATACTCTACGGGAGTGCTGAAAGGCTGTTCGAGAAGCTCGGGGTTCTCCATGAGCTTCTTGAGCAGGCGCACGGTGCCGGAATAATAGTACCCGTCGCCGATACGCTCATCGACCGTGAGGCCGAGACCGATGACCGGGCGCACGGTATAGCTGCCGTCCTCATGCCATTCGGGGGCAAGGTGCTTCTTGCCGATGACGCAGAAGAAGGAGTTCGTACCCCAGTTGTTCAGATGGTGATACCCGCTCTGAAGGCCGATGGAGCCAAGGTTCGTGAGGAATATCGAGGCATAGTTCGGGTCGGCCTTGATGAGGTCAAAGGGAACCTTGCCGCGATGGTCGAGGAAGAAAAGAATATTCACGACTATCTTGAGCATCCAGTGCGGCAGACGGACGAGCTTATCCATAAAGTCACTGGAGTTGTCCTTAACGTCATCGCGGCGGCACTGGTATATCTCTTCCAGAATGGAGGTGTGGAGGGTGTCGATGGTATCGTCCCCACCGTAGTGCTTATAGGCAAGGCCTTCTTCGGAGGAGTCGGCAAAGTGCTTCTTCACGACGAAGGCGACGGAGATATGGTCGCGCTCATAGACGCGGTTGCCGGAGATGAAGCGGTTCATGCGCGGGCGCAGCACAAAGCACTTGACAAGCGCCGCCATGATTATGTGGAAGTAATTATACTTATCCTTTTCAAGCCCCTCGTTCTTCTTGACGAGATATTCGTCTATCGGGCGCAGGTCGATATCCTGCTGGATATATGCCTCATTATCCGCGCGGTTCGGGTAGAGGAAGGCGATGAACTGCGCCATCGAGGGCGCTTCGTCACGAAGCCAATAGGCGTCAAAGCGGTCGCCGTGCTTTTTTTCTCTCTTCTCCATAAAAACCTCTCGTTAATTATTTGTTATAGATTTGCTGCCAATCGTCAGTATAAAATGGTTCAATGCAAAATGCAACAAATTTTTTAATCTTTTTACGACGCGGTGACTCCGCTTAATGCGGCAAGAGCAGATGCCGAGAAAATTTGTGTTTTGATGACGGCACTTTTTCGCAGGAATACTTTTTGTATTTCAAGAAAAAGTGTCTAAATCAGGACGCAAATTATCCGGCAGATGCCGCAGACGTATTATGGGGTGTCGCCGCAATATAATAAATCTTAAGATTTGTCTCCTCACTCAGCGGCTCGACCGGGACGGCGACGGCGTCGGGGTCATAGTAGGTGTTTATATGCTTCATCGTCCGCTCAATGTTGTTGTCGATGATATAGATATCCTCCCGGCCGACGATATCGCGGAAAGGGTTTTCTATACCGTGGCTCTCAAGCAGCTCCTCGATAACGGGGTGGTGCATGCTCCAGCCGCCGATCTGCACGAGCTTATCGGCATAGCCCGCAGGGGGAGTTTCAAGAGGGCTGTAGAGCGAGTGATCGATAGACCACGTCGTGAAGAAATAGAAATGCTCATTATCGGCGAGCAGAGTCTCTATTGCAGCCTTCTCCGAGGATTTGTCCTCAATGGTGTTATGGCTGTCATACAGGCAGTAGGCGCGGTTCGCGCGGCAGCTTATGAACAGGCTGGTACAGAGCAGGGCGAGGAGCAGCAGAGGCTCACCGCGCAGCTTATCTTCATCCATAAGCATGGTGATGACGAGTGCCATTGACAGGAAAATGCCGATATCGATACGGTTTGCAAGGTAGCGGTCGATATAAATAAAGACCATGTACACAACGAAGAACAGACCGAGAGTATAGAGGAGCGTTATCCAGTCCTCCGTACGGCGGCGCGAACAGGCAAGCCACAGCAGCAGCATGAGCGCAAAGCCGGCGAAGGGCCGGTCAAGGCAGAAGCCGCCGATGCATTTTTCGAGGAATATGCCGAGGCACTCGCCGATGCTTTTGCGCTGGTACTCGGTGTCCCGCGCGGCGATGATGGTATCGATATTCTCCTTGGTGAACTTCTCGGTGTCATAGAAGTCCCAGCCGTTTATCATGCTGAGGAAGTTTTCGTCGATGCCGATGGAGTCATAGACATCTTTCAGACTGTCGTACTTCGGCAGTTCGAAGTCCACGAGCTGGCAGCGGGCAGTGTCAAACTCCGTATACGCCTTGACATAGGGGCGCTTCCACATCCACTGGCTGAACGCAAACAGTGCAAGTGCCGAGGCTGCCAGCAGCACAAACGGCGTGAGAAAGCGCAGCATGGATTTGAGCACGTCCTTTGCGCGCTGACCGCGGCGCTCGAGCCATAGCCTGACGAGGACATACAGGCAGCCGCCCGTCATCATAAGCGCACAGACACCGAAAGACTCGTACCGCCACGCAAGCCCGCACAGGGCGAGGGCGAAGCCCAGCCACAGGGACAGCTTCATAACGCGCCCGGTCTCATTGCGCATGGCATAGAGCATGAGGAACATCCCGCTCGCCGTGCCTATGGCGCCCGGCTTTGAGAAGTTGAGACTGAGGTAACAGTCCGTGCCGAACGCGCCGAGGAGCACGGCGGTCATAACAAGAGCGGGGGCGGGCCTGAAGCGGCGCAGCAGCACCCATGTTATCGCGGTGAAGCCGCAGAACAGCACGAGATATTCACAGAAGCTGTACCACGGGAAGCCCGTGCCGAAGGCACCGTAGAGCACCTTTATCAGGCAGGCGAGCACGATGTTGACGTAGGGCATCCATATCGTCCGGTGGCTGAGCTGCCCGTCGACGAATTTGCTGAGGAACAGATCGTCGTTCGTCTCATACACGGGGGCAAAGCAGGTCAGCATGAAGGCGAGAAAAACGGCGTTTATAATGACGGCAGCGGCGAGCTTTACCCAGCCCCTGGTCTGCCAGGCCTCTTTAAGGCGCATTGTCCTTCCCTCCTTCATCCGGTGATGCGGTAAATTTCAAGCCCGGTCTCGGTGCTCAGCGGCTCTACAAGCTCCGCCGAGGCGTCCGGATCGTAGTATTCGCTTATGAATCTGATAGTGAGATCGATATCGTCGTCGATGATAAAGACGTTGTCCTTACCGACGATATCGCGGTAGGGGTTCACGACGCCGTAGTCCGCCATCGTATGCGCGACGATGGGGTTCTGCGTGAGCCAGCCGCCGATGATGACGATCCTGTCCCAATAGCCGTCGGGCGGGGTCTCAAAGGCGGAGTATATGGCCTTGTCGAGCGGGTCTACCTTGCAGAGATACAGGCAGTCGTTATCCGTAAGGAGCGTATTGACAGCCTGCTTGAGCTCGCTCTTGTCCTCGGCCATGCTGTGAGAGCCGAAGCGGTAGTCCGTGCGGCTGTACATATAGCTTGTGAACAGAGCGCAGAGGAGCAGCAGCGCGGAGAGCACGTGCTCCTTATTGAAGAACTCCTTTTTCAGAGTCCAGATCAGGACGGTGATGACCGCCATGAAAAGCCCCATATCCACGCGGTCGACAAGATAGCGCCCGCGGCGGATGAGATAGAGATAGAAAACGCAGAATATACCGATCTCGAAAGCAAAGGTGAACCAGCCGCGCAGGTCATGCTCCCCGCAGGCGAGCCAGAGCGCGAACACGATGAGCAGCAGGTACACGGCCTGATGCTCGAAAAATCGCACCGTGCAGGTATCGAGCAGCTTGCCGAGGCACTCGCCAAGGCTCGGCGCGGGCCTTGCCACGTCACGGGCGGCGGTTATGGCGTCCATGGTCTCCTTATTAAATAGGTCGGGATCATAGAAGTTCCAGCTTTGCAGGACCTCGACCGCGGTCTCGCTCAGGCCGAGGCTGTCATAGGTCTCGGGAATCTCCTCATAGGCGGGGATGCCGTAGTCGCTCATGGCGATGCGCGAATCATCAAAGCGGCGGTAGGTGCCCCACTCGCCGCGGCTCCAGACAGCGCCGTCATAGGCATAGAGCCCCGCGGCAATGGCCAGCACGGCGGCAAAGGGGAGAGCATAGCACACGATCGCGGCGAGCTTTTTCTCGATACCCTTGTCCGCAAGGACGCCCCAGATGTATCTCAGGCCGAGCACGGACATGAGCGCTGCGCAGGGCAGGAACTCCATGAAGCGCAGCATTGCGCCGAAGATGGCGAGCACCCCGCCGAGAATGACCGGGAGCGCACGGCGGCCTTTTGCGCGAAACTCCATAGCGTGGAGCATCAGCGCAAGCCCCGCAATGGTGCAGACGGCGGCGGTCTTGGTATAGCTGATGCAGGTATAGCTGTCAACGCCGATGAGCACGAGCGCCATAACGGTCAGCACTGCGCCCTGCCATGCGCGCAGGCGCTCGAACATGATCAACGTAAGCGCAGTGAAGCCCGCGAAGAGCAGAACATACTGAAGGATAGTGAACCACGGGAGCGTATCGCCCAGCAGGTACAGCCCCTTGAGCAGGTTCGTGAGCACATAATTCATATAAGGAATATGCGCGTCCTTGACAGACATCTGCCCGTCGACAAAGGCGGCGAGGGTCTGATCGTCATTGCTCTCAAAGCCTGGGGTGATAAAGGCGAGAATGCAGGTGAGCACAAGGGCGTTGAGCAGCACCGCGCCGAGCAGGCGCAGCTTTGCGCCGGAGTTCCATTTTTCTTTAAGAGTCATGTGGCCTCCTTTTTCCTCTTTACGGAAGCGGAGTTATTTTGCTTGTTTCATCGAAAGGGAGATGCGGTGCTTCTTCTCATCCACATCGAGCACGACGACCTTGACGATATCGCCGACGGCGACGGCTTCGCTCGGGTGGCGGATGAACTTATCGCTGATCTGCGAGATGTGGACAAGACCGTCCTGATGCACGCCGATATCGACGAACACGCCGAAGTCGATGACGTTGCGCACGGTGCCGGTCAGCACCATGCCGGGCTTGAGGTCCTTTATCTCGAGCACGTCCTGACGCAGCAGCACTGGCGGCAGCTCATCGCGCGGGTCGCGCCCGGGCTTGAGAAGCTCAGCGGCAATATCGCGCAGGGTCGGCTCACCGACACCGCACGCCTCAGCGGCTCTCGCGACGCCGTAGTTATCCAGGCGCTGCTTGAGATCAGAGAGCTTGCCTGCCTTGACGTCGGCCATAGTGTACCCGCAAATCTCGAGGAGCTTCGACGCGGCGTCATAGCTCTCGGGGTGGACGGCGGTGTTATCGAGCACCTGCTTGCTCTCCGGCACGCGCAGGAAGCCTGCACACTGCTGGAAGGCCTTGGGGCCGAGCTTCGGGACTTTATTGATGGCCTTGCGGCTGGTGAAGATGCCGTTCTCCTCGCGATAGGCGACAATGTTCTTCGCGGTGGTTTTGGTAAGCCCCGACACGCGCTGCAAAAGCGAGGGGGACGCGGTGTTTATATCCACGCCGACGGCGTTGACGCAGTCCTCGACGACGCCTGTGAGCGTCTCCTCAAGGCGCGCCTGCGGCATATCGTGCTGGTACTGGCCGACGCCGATGGCCATGGGGTCTATCTTGACAAGCTCCGCGAGCGGGTCCTGAAGCCTGCGCGCGATGGAGACGGCGGAGCGAAGGTTGACGTCATAGTCCGGGAACTCCTCGGCGGCAAGCTTCGAAGCGGAGTAGACAGACGCGCCGGCTTCATTCACGATAGCGTAGCTCAGGCCGCCGCCGAGCTGGGAGATCATTTCAACGGCCATCTGCTCGGTCTCGCGTGAGGCGGTGCCGTTGCCGATGGCGATATGCTCAACATTGTGCTTTCTCACAAGGCCGGAGAGGATGCGGATGGCCTCGGCTTTTTTACCGGCAGAGAAGGTCGGGTACACAACGGCGGTATCGAGCACCTTGCCAGTACCGTCGACGACCGCGACCTTGCAGCCGTTGCGGTAGCCGGGGTCGAGACCCATAGTGACCTTGCCCTTGACGGGCGGCTGCATCAGCAGCGGGCGCAGGTTGAGGGCAAACATCTTTATCGCGCCCTCGCAGGCGGTATCGGTAAGGGCGGCGCGCGTCTCCCGCTCCATTGACGGCCAAATAAGGCGGTCGTAAGCGTCGTCCGCCGCGGCGCGGACAAAGGCCATCGCGCGGCTGCCGGGCTTTATAACGGCGCGGCGCACGTTCTGGAGCGCAAGCTCCCGGTCGAGTCCGACGCTGACCTTGAGCTTATCCTCCTTCTCGCCGCGGTTGATGGCGAGGATCTGGTGCCCCTGAAGCTTACCGATGCTCTGGCTGAAGTCATAATAGAGCCGGTAGACGCTGTCCTCCTCGGTCACGGCTTCGGACTTGAGCACGGCCTTTGCGGAGATGAGGTCACGCAGCCTGCTGCGGATATCGGCGTTATCGGATATCATCTCGGCGATGATATCCGACGCGCCGGCGAGCGCGTCCTCGACGGTCTCAACGCCCTTTTCGGGGGCTATGTATTCCTTGGCGAGCTCCTCCGGTTCGGGCAGGCCGCTGCCCTGCGCGAAGAGCGCGAGGGCGAGCGGCTCGAGTCCTTTTTCTTTGGCGACGGTTGCGCGCGTGCGGCGCTTGGGCTTATACGGGCGGTAGATATCCTCAAGGGCGGCAAGGGTCGCGGCCTCGTCAATGGCGGCCGAGAGCTCATCGGTGAGCTTGCCCTGCTCCTCGATGGATTTCTTCACCGTGTCGCGCCGCTCCTGAAGCCCGCGCAGATATTCAAGGCGCTCGGCGAGAGTGCGCAGGGTCGTGTCGTCCATCGCGCCGTGCAGCTCCTTGCGGTAGCGGGCGATGAAGGGAATGGTGTTGCCCTCGTCGATGAGCTTGATGACATTATCGATATGGTTCTGCTCGCGGCCAAGCTCGCGGGCAAGAATTTGGCTTATGCTTTCCAATGTGTTTCTCCTTGGTTACTTGATTTGCAATTTATTATTATAACATGCAAGGCTGCTTCGGGCAAGTGCGGGCTTTTTGGGGAAAGTTAGTTGATTGCACGTGATTTCTGCAAATATTATTGTTGCAAATTTCATGGGGCTGTGATAGAATACTTGTCGCGTCTTGTAACTATGCCCTATGCGGGGCACAATCATGACAGCATATGATAAGGAGTTTTACGCAATGAAGGAAGGAATCCATCCCAATTACCAGCAGACCACCATCAGATGCGCCTGCGGCAACATCATCGAGACCGGCTCCACCAAGAAGGACATCACCGTTGAGATCTGCTCCAAGTGCCACCCCTTCTACACCGGCAAGCAGAAGCTGGTCGACACCAGCGGCCGTGTTGATAAGTTCAACAAGAAGTACGGCATCAAGTAATTGGTCATTAAATAATCAGGCCTTTACGGCAAAAAGCAGAGCGTCAAAAGGCGCTCTGCTTTTTGCCGTATTTCCTCGGAAAAAATTTTTTCAAAAAATAAAGGGAAATAAAAATTCGCGTCGTATATATGTAATGAAAGAAAAAACGAAGGGCGGTGTTTTTATGTCCTGTCCCCGCGAGGAGAGAGAACGGCTTGAGCATTACTTCATCGGCAAATACGGCGTGCTGTCAGAGAACAGTCAGGGCCGTGCGCTGCCGGAGCCGGAGTGCGATATACGCACCTGCTTCCAGCGCGATGTTGACAGGATCACGCACTCCAAAGCGTTCCGCCGCCTGAAGCATAAAACGCAGGTGTTCCTCCAGCCCGAGGGCGACCATTACCGCACACGCCTGACGCACACGCTGGAGGTCAGCCGCCTTGCACGTACGGTGACGCGGGCGCTCGCGCTGAACGAGGATCTTGCCGAGGCCGCCTCGCTCGGGCATGATCTGGGGCACACGCCCTTCGGCCACGCGGGCGAGCGGGCGCTGAACAGCATTTACCCCGGCGGCTTCAAGCACTATGAGCAGAGCCTGCGCGTGGTGGACGTGCTCGAGCGCGACGGGCGCGGGCTGAACCTGTGCTATGAGACGCGCATGGGTATCCTGCACCACACCTACGGCAGCCCCGACGACACGCGCGAGGCGACCGTCGTGCGGCTGTGCGACCGCATCGCATACATAAACCATGACCTTGACGACGCAATGCGCGCCGGCATAATCGCGCCGGACGACGTACCGGCGCTTATACGCGAGCGCTGCGGAGAGCGCAACAGTGAGAGGATAAATTCACTCATTTCAGACCTCATTGCAAACAGCACGGAGGGGGTCATCAAAATGTCCCCGGAGATGCGGGAGGTCTATGACTTCTTCCATAAATATATGTTCGACGCCGTATATCGCAACCCGCTTGCCAAGAGCGAGGAGAGCAAGGTATACGGGATAATCGAGGGACTTTACGGCCACTACACCAAGCACCCGGAGGATATGCCCGAGGACTTCCGCAGCGTCATGGAAAACGAAGGCGTCGAGCGCGCGGCCTGCGACTATATCTCCGGCATGACCGACGGCTACGCGATGGAGAAGTTCGGCGAGATATTCATCCCGTTCGCGTGGACGGTAAAGTAAAGTCGCAAAAAGTCTCTGCTTTGGGGAGGTGAGCGCTCATGGCGTTTCCCGAAAATTTCATATCGGAGCTTATTGAGAGAAACGACATAGTATCGGTCGTGTCCGATTACGTGAGGCTCACTAAGCGCAGCGGCTCGAACATGTTCGGCCTGTGCCCGTTCCACAGTGAAAAGACGCCGTCGTTCTCTGTGTCGCCGGACAAGCAGTTTTACCACTGCTTCGGCTGCGGCAAGGGCGGCGGGGTGATAAACTTCATCATGGACATTGAGAACCTGAGCTATCCGGAGGCCGTTGAATTCCTCGCAAAGCGCGCGAACATGCCGATGCCGGAGGAGACGAACGACGCTGAGAGCCGCAAGCGCGCGCGGATGCTGGCGCTGAACAAGGACGCGGCGCGCTTCTTCTACGACCAGCTCTCCACACCTTTGGGTGAGAGCGCGAGGGAATACATAGGAAAGCGGCAGATACGCCCGGCAACGGTCAAACGCTTCGGGCTCGGCGCCGCGCCCGACGATTGGAGCCTGCTCTTAAACGCGATGGAGAAAAAGGGCTACACCGGACAGGAGCTGTTCGAGGCGGGGCTTGCACGGCGCGGGAAGAACGGCGGATATTACGACACCTTCCGCAACAGGCTTATGTTCCCGGTCATCGATGTGCGCGGGAACGTCATAGGCTTCTCCGGGCGCATCCTCGGCGACGGCGAGCCAAAGTACATGAACAGCCCGGAAACACTTGTATTCAACAAAAGCCGGAACCTTTTTGCCCTGAATCTGGCTAAAAAATCGAAAAGCGGATATATAATTTTATCAGAGGGAAACATAGACGTTGTGAGTCTGCACCAAGCGGGCTTCGACAGCGCGGTCGCCTCGCTCGGCACCTCGCTCACGCCGGAGCAGGCAAGGCTCCTCTCACGGTACACTAACGAGGTCATCATCGCCTACGATAATGACGGGGCGGGCATTAAGGCCTCGCAGCGCGCGATAGGCATTCTTGAAAAGCTCGACATGAAGGTGAAGGTCCTGCGAGTCACGGGGGCGAAGGATCCGGACGAGTTCATCAAGACCAAAGGTCCGGACGCTTTCAGAAACCTGCTGGACGGCTCGGAGAACCAGATCGACTACCGGCTGCACGCGGTGACAAGCAAGTATGACCTGACGGTGGACGAACAGAAGGTGGAGTTTCTGAAGGAAGCCTCCGACCTTGTGGCGCGGCTGCCGGGCGCGGTCGAGCGGCAGGTGTACTCGATGCGCATAGCGTCGATGGCGGGCGTCGCGGAGGATGCAGTTGCCGACGAGGTCGAGCGGCTGCGCAAGCGCCTTATGAACAGGGCGGCGAGATCGGACGCGCGGCAGATAGCAAAGCCGAGCTCTGTTGTAGCAAACTCCGTATCTACGAAATGCTCGAATCCCGAATCTGCCGCCGCCGAGGAGGGCTTGATACGGGTGCTGTATCTCGAACCGGAGATTGCGTCATTGGTCGCGCTGCCGGGAAAAGAGGAGTTTTCTTCCCCGGAGCTTGCGCAGATATATTCGGTGCTGCTGGAAAAAATAGGGCTCGGCTGTGAGATCAGCATCGAGACTTTATCGGACGTGCTGACTTCGGACGAGCTGAGCCTGCTGGTAAAAATACTTCAGCGGCCGGAGCGACTGAGCAACAGTAGGAAAAGCGCCGAGGACTGCATAGCAAAGATCAGAAATCAAAAAATCGACAGCTCCGATTTGCGGGCTTATGCCGAGCATTTAAGACAAACAAAAGGATATGAGGGATAAGATTATGTCAGAAGAACATGTTTACACCGAGCAGGAACTGAGCAAGATGGCCGACGCGCTGCTGGAAGAGGCGGATCACGTGGAGATTCCCGCGGAGCCCAGCCGCGGCAAAAAGAAGCCCGCCAAGAAAAAGGACGCCGCGCCCGAGCAGAACACCAAGACCCCCGAGGAGCGCCTGAACGAGCTGCTCGAAAAGGGCAAGAAGGCCGGCAAGCTCACCGCCAAGGAGCTGGAATGCCTTGAGGAAATGAACCTTGACGGTGAAGCCGTCGACAAGTTCTATGAGACGCTGGAGAAAAACGGCGTCGATATAGACGTTGGCGCTGACGATCTGCTCCCGCCTATCGACGATGTGCTCCCCGACGTTGATGACCTTGCGGGCATCGAAGAGGTCACGGATGAAGAGATAAACGACACCGACGCGCTGATGGACAGCTTCTCCACGGACGACCCGGTGCGTATGTACCTCAAGGAGATAGGCAAGGTGCCGCTGCTGACCCCCGAGGAGGAGGTAGAGCTTGCGATACAGATGTCCGAAGGCAATGAGGAAGCCAAGCACCGCATGACCGAGGCGAACCTCCGTCTGGTCGTGTCGATAGCCAAGCGCTATGTCGGCCGCGGGATGCTGTTCCTCGACCTTATCCAGGAGGGCAACCTCGGCCTTATCAAGGCCGTCGAGAAGTTCGACTACACCAAGGGCTATAAGTTCTCCACCTACGCAACGTGGTGGATACGTCAGGCGATCACCCGCGCGATAGCCGACCAGGCGCGCACGATACGCATTCCCGTACACATGGTGGAGACGATAAACAAGACCATCCGCGTCTCCCGCCAGCTGCTGCAGGAGCTGGGGCACGACCCCTCGGCAGAGGAGATCGCAAAGGAGATGGACATGCCGGTCGACAAGGTGCGCGACATTCTTAAGATCGCGCAGGAGCCGGTGTCGCTCGAAACGCCTATCGGCGAGGAGGAGGACTCCCACCTCGGCGACTTCATCCCCGATGAGGACGCGTCCGAGCCGTCCGAGGCGGCAAGCTTCTCGCTGCTGCGCGAGCAGCTTGAAGAGGTGCTCGACACCCTCGCCCCGCGTGAGAAGAAGGTGCTGGAGCTGCGCTTCGGCATTGTCGACGGACGCACCCGCACACTTGAGGAGGTCGGCAAGGAATTCAACGTCACACGCGAACGTATCCGCCAGATCGAGGCAAAGGCGCTGCGCAAGCTGCGCCACCCCAGCCGCTCCAAGAAGCTCAGAGATTTCCTGAACTGAAAAGGCAGTGAACAAATAAAGCAGCCCCACCGTGCAGAACGGTGGGGCTGCTTTTATACATTATCAATTGAAGCTGTCGGCATTCACGCGCAGCATGCGCTCGACGCTCTGCCGCAGGGCGGCGTGCTCTGGAGCGGAAAGCTCCGGGTCAGATGCAAGCAGCAGCTGAGCCTCGCTCTGCGCGCGCTGCATCACGTTCATGTCCGCACCGAGATCGGCGACGTGCATCTCCGGCAGGCCGTGCTGACGGGAGCCGAAGAAATCGCCGGGGCCGCGCAGGCGCAGATCCTCTTCGGATATCCTGAAGCCGTCGTTGGTCTTGGTCATTATCGAGAGCCTTGCGCGCACATCCTCGCTGTCGTTATCCGAGACGAGGACGCAATAGCTCTTGTGCTTGCCGCGGCCTACGCGGCCGCGCAGCTGGTGCAGCTGGCTCAGACCGAAGCGCTCGGCGTTCTCGATTATCATCAGAGCCGCATTCGGCACGTCGACGCCGACCTCGATGACCGTGGTCGCAACGAGGATGTTGACCTCCCCCGCCACAACGGCGGACATGACGGCGTCCTTTTCCTTGGGCTTCATCTTGCCGTGGATGCAGGCAACGGTGAGATCGGGGAAGAGCGCGGCAAGCTCGGCGGCATGCTCCTGCGCGGACTTGAGCTTTATCGGCAGCTCCTCATTTTCCTCGACCATTGGGCAGACGACGAACACCTGCCGCCCCTCGCCGACGAGCTTACGGATAAAGCCGTTGAGCCGCTGCCGGTAGCTTTCGTCGACGGCGAAGGTGTCCACCTTCTGCCGCCCCGGCGGCAGCTCGTCAATGACGGACACGTCAAGATCGCCGTAGATTATGAGGGCGAGGGTGCGCGGAATCGGCGTTGCGGACATGACGAGCACGTGCGGCTTCTGCCCCTTGCCGATGAGCGCCGAGCGCTGGCCGACGCCGAAGCGGTGCTGCTCGTCGGTGACGACGAGGGCGAGGTTTGAATATTCAACATCCTGACTGAACAGAGCATGAGTGCCGACGACGATGTCGTATTCCCCGGCCTTGAGCTTTGCCTTAGTCTCGCGCTTCTCCTTCGCGCTCATCGCGCCGGTGAGCCGGCCGATACGCACGCCGAGCGGGGCGAGCATGGAGGAGAGCGTCGAATAATGCTGCTCGGCGAGGATCTCCGTCGGCGCCATGAAAGCGCTCATATATCCGTTTTCAGCGCACTGCCACATCAGCGCCGCCGCGACAAGCGTTTTGCCGCTGCCGACATCGCCCTGCACGAGGCGGTTCATCACAGCGCCGGAGCTTATATCGCCCAGCGCCTGCTCTATCGCGCGCTTTTGCGCGCCGGTGGGGGAGAACGGCAGGGACGCCCAGAAGCGGCTCATATCATGGACGGACAGCTTGATGCCCTCCTCGCGTACACGCTCGCCGCGGATGCGGCCAAGCGCGCAGGCGAGGACGAAAAGCTCCTCGAATATCAGCCGCCGCCGTGCAAGCTCAAGCGCGTCAAAATCCTTGGGAAAGTGGATGTTTTCATAAGCGTAGGCGGTCTGCGCAAGGCGGCAGCGCTCGCGCACGTCCTGCGGGAGCACGTCCGGGATGCGGTCAAGGCAGGCGTCCAGCCCCTGGCGCACGGCCTGCAGCATCGTGCGCTGGTTGAGCCCATTGCACACGCGGTAGATCGGGATGATGCGCCCGGTGACGGTGCCGTTGCCGGCAGACTTTTCGTACACGGGGTTCACCATGGAGCGGCGCATGCCGGCGGTTTCTATCTTTCCGAAGAACATATAGCTCTCGCCGCGGACGAGATTGTCCTTCGCGTATGGCTGATTGAAAAATGTTATGTCAACCGAGCCGCTCTCGTCGACGGCGCGCAGCTTCACAAGCTCAAGCCCGCGGCGCACGCGGGTCAGGCGCGGAGTGTCGGCGACAAGCGCTTCGATGCAGACGCTCTCACCGCCGCTTGTCAGCGCGATAGGCATAACGGTGCTGCGGTCCTCGTATTTCCGCGGGAAATAAGAAACAAGGTCATAGAGAGAAAAGACGCCGAGCTTTGCAAGCGCCTGCGCCTTTTTCTCCCCTATGCCCTTGATGTATCTGACGTCGGTATTCAGGTCGGTCATTACTCGGTGTACCTTAGAGTGTAGCTGTCGTTCGCGAGAGTGAACTGCTCCATGAGACCCTTGGTGCAGGTGATCTGGTTATCCTTGTTGACGAGGATCATTTCAAACCCGCCGTAGGTGCGCCAGTAGTTGAGCGCCTTGCTCTCGCCCATGATGAAGAGCGCCGTGGACAGACAGTCCGCCAGAGTGCCGTCCTCGCATATGATCGTAACGGAGGTGAGGGTATTGTTGATGGGGCGGCCTGTCTCGGGGTTTATCAGGTGGTGATAAGTTTTGCCGTTCTGCGTGAAGTAGCGCTGGTAGGTGCCGCTGGTGACGACGGCGGTCTCACCCACGCTGATGACGCCGAGGTAGCTTGAAGAGTTATTGGGATCCTGCACGGCGACCGTCCAGTTGGTGCCGTCGGGCTTGAGGCCGAGGGTCTGGACATTGCCGCCGAGGGAGATGATGCCGCTGGTGACACCGGCGTTGCGCATCGCAGCGATGGCATAGTCAGAGGCGCAGCCCTTGGCCACTGCGCCGAAGGTGATCTCCGTCCCGGCGGGGAAGGAGACGGCGTAGGAGCCGGAGCTCGGGAAGCTCGTGAGTATCATCTTGTCAAAGGCGCGGCGCGCGAGATCCTGCGCAAGCTCATCATCAGACGGAACGTAATACCGCCCGTCGGTGAAGCCCCAGCGCTTTATAACGGGGTAGAGCGAGAGATCGAGCGTGCCGCCGCTCTGGTTATACACGGTCTGCGCGGTGCTGAGCATCTTGGCTACCTGACCGGAGACGGAGACGTTTGCACCCTCGGCATGGTTGATGGCGTAGGTCGTGCTCGTCTCAACATCGGGGTCGAGCATCGAGTCCATAGAGGTGATGACGCTCTGCGCGGCATTGAGCCCGGCTTCGCCCTTGTTGCCGTAGGCCGTCAGCGTCATGACGGTGTCCATCGCGAACACCTGCTTCTGGTACATTTTCGTCTCACCGCAGGCGGCGAGGGGCAGCAGCATGCACAGGCAGAGCAGCGCCGCGGCGATTCTATGAAAGATGTTTATGTGCTTCATACAATATATCCTTTTTCTGAAAAATATGCCTTCCAAAAAAGACTTTAAAAAGCCGCAAACCGCTATTTACTTTACCCGGAAGTTTTGATATAATAATTCCCGCAGTAATCATGGCTGCTGCTTTTGTGTCCGAAACAACAGTCAGTATACCATATATTGCGGTAAATGTAAATATGTGCCCGTAGCTCAGCTGGATAGAGCGTCGGACTCCGACATACGCGGCGCGTAGAGTATCAGAAATCCGCAAGCGATTGAAATCGCTGGCACCGGACGCAGTGAAAACAAAAAAGCGATACGCCTTTGACTACTGTTTGACCACCAAAAAGCAAAAAGCAGACCCACGCCGACCGGCGCAGGCCGAACATACGTGCCCGTGGCGCAGCTGGATAGCGCGTCGGACTCCGACTCCGAAGGTCGCAGGTTCGAATCCTGTCGGGCATACCACACCGCCACGGCTCAGGTGAGCCGTGGCGGGTACCTTTATATCTCCAGCGCATTATGTAGCTTGTCGCTGGCGGCTTTTTTATTCTTATCGAATGCGTGGGTGTAGATATCCAGCGTTGTCGAGACCTGCGCGTGACCGAGGAGACTTGATACCGTCGCAACGTCTGTGCCGTTTGCAATCAGTAAGCTCGCGTTTGTATGACGGAGTGAATGCACGTTCAGGTTGTATGGCAGATCATTTTTCTTGAGGATCAGTTTGAAACGCCATGTGAATGTCGTCGGTGTCATCGGCTCATCCAGATCGTGCTTCCTGAACAGAAAATCGTTGTCGGTTATAGTCCGTCCCTCATAGTGCAGAGCCTCGCTCTCGCAGTAGCGGCGGTACTCTTTCAGCAGCGTCCCCATCTCCGGTGAGAAGTACACATAGCGATTGCCTGCTTTGGTTTTCGGCTCTTTGATGCAGATATCCTCACCGCTGACCTTGACCACGTTTCGGCAGATATGTATGCTGCGCCCGGCGTAGTCAATGTCGCTCCACTTTATGCCGCAGCACTCGCCGCGCCGTATCCCGGTTGCAATGATGAGCTTGAAGTAAGTCTCGTACTTGATGCTTTCTTTCTCCAGCGCGCAGATCAGCTTTTGCAGTATCTCTTCGTCGGCAACGACCTGCTGCTTTTTATCGATATTTGAATACTTGTAGGTGCGCCAAGCGGGGTTGTGATCCAACAAACCGCTCTCCACTGCATCGCTGAGTATCCCGCACAGACATGCGTGGACTCCCTCAACGGTCAGCTCGGAGAGCGGTTTGCCGTTTATCATATTCTTTTCTTTGCGCAGGGCGACGTAGAGTTTTCGGAAGTGCTCCGGACGCAGCTCCGTGAGTTTGTAGTGACCTATGAGCGGAAGGAAGCGATCGATGTCACTTTTCTCACGAGCCACCGTGGAGCTTGCGAGCTTGTTTGGCGCGATGTTCTCGAACCAGTACTTTGAGTATTCGGCGAGCGTCATGTTGGATGCTGTCTGCTGTGGCTGCTGCTTACAGCTGAGCTCAAAGAGTACTGCCTGTTCGTTGAGCCACTTCTCTGTCTGCTTCGGCGTCATGCCTGCAGGAGGATGCACCGTCTGCTGCATGGATTTGAGCCTGTTCCCGGCACAGTCATAGCCCATTGAGACTACGATCAGGTAGCTGTTACCGCGTTTTCTTATGCTTGCCATATCTGTCATTTCCTTTCTGTTGACCTCGGCAGAGTAGAGGTCTGGTTTGCAGACACAACATACTGCAAACGGGTACGGAAAGCTATTACTATTTTTGCATGCAGGAGGAATTCTGCCAAACCAACAATGATTATGGCCTTGATCTTATAGACTCACCAAACTGCACGGCGGCAAACACTTCGGCCGCACTGCGCTTTTTGTCGAGCCGCGGGTGACAGTACGTGCGCTCGAGGAAGGACGTATCGCAGTGACCGACAAGGTCAGCGACGGTCTGCTTATCAACTCCGCTGTGCAGGAGAGTTGTCACGTAATAATGCCGCAGTGTGTGAAGATGAAATTCGTGCGGCAAGCCGATGCTGTCATATATTTTGCGGAGCGTCTTTGAAAACGTATCGGGATGAATCAGCTTACCGTGCTCGTTCGTGAATATGTACTCGCTGAGTTCTTCTCCGCGCTCATTTGCTTCGCGTTCCTTCTCTGTATATAGACAGGCAATGAGTCCTGCGATATCACTGTCCGCGGCGACGGTTCTTGACCGGCCGCTCTTAGTGCTTCCTTCGACGACGCCATTACCGGGAACGGAGCTGCGAGACCGGGAGATATTTATGGTAGCCCAGTCGTAGTTGTCATAGATAGTCACATCGGACCACTTCAATGCGCACAGCTCCCCGCGGCGGCAACCGGTGAACATGGCGAGCACATAGTACGTCTCGTATATGAGCGGCAGATTACAGAACTCCGTCAGCAGGAGCTGTGCTTCTTCATCAGTCGGAACGAACTGTTGGCTCTGCTCACATTGCGGCAGGTCGATCATGCGGGCCGGATTCTTTTGAATGATCTCATTTCGCTTGGCATCACTCAGGACAGCAGACACTACCGTGAGATACTTCTGAACCGTGGATTCTTTTATTGGTTTCCCGTGGTGCTGCACCTTACGCAGCTCTGCCAGCATATTCTCAAGAGCAAGCGGGCGGAGCTTTGCGATTGCTATGTCCCCGATGTACGGATACACTTTTTCAAGGATCCGCCGGTATGATTCTTTTGTGCCCTGCGAATATTTGAGCTGCCGAGATAGCCAGTGCCGGGAGTATTCTTCAAAGCTCATCTCTCCGTACTCCGCATATCCTGTTTTGAACACACGTTCGAGCTCGACGGCCACGTGATTCACATACTGCTCTATCTGCTTGCGCGGCACGGTATCGGGAATCGTGATCGTTTTTGCTTTGCTGATTTTCCTGCCGTCGGCGCAGTAGCCGTTGCTGATCGTTATCTTGAATTTTCTTTCGTTTATCCTCTTTATACTTGCCATTTGACTCCTCCTTTGAGAACGGAAATAGTTTTGCGAGAATCGCTGAATGCCTTGAAACAAGCCGACCTTTCGGCTCTATGTGCACCTGAATTATAGATTTTGCTGAAAATGTGCACGTCACCGACATCCCGGAAAAGACCCGCGTTGCGGGACTTTGTGGGCGGGAGGTGCGCCCTTGGGTGTACCTCCCTTTATCATAGTGCCATTTTCGAACGGGCGCACCCGGACGAAAATGCCGCGAAAGCGTCCCCAAACACCGCGGGTTTTGCTGCCGGGGTATCCACGCCTTACCTGCCTCCGCAAAAGCGCACACAGCGCCTTGTGTGCGGCCAAGTTCGGGAAGAAGGCAAGGGTGCAAACACTTAAGAACGTTACACTCTTACACCCTTGGTCAATTTCCAATACCATTGATCGCCGCGTTTTGCTGAGACGATGCCGAGATTCTTCTTCGCAATTTTCAGTGTGCGTTCTGAGATTCCCAACTCGTCTGCCCGAATACGAATCGCTTCTGCACTGATCTCACCGGCGTTCAGCATCTTTTTGAGTTCATCTTCCATCTGCATAGTTTTTGTCTGTACCTGACCTCCGCCGCTCAGAAGCTCATCGACAGTGATTTCGCAAGCACCCTTCCACTGAAAGCCATGCTCCGGGGCTAACTCGAACGCAATTGACTTGCCCTCCGGTGCAAGACTGTTCTTGCTCTGCGCTATGACTCTTACAGTCGGCTCATCCTGTATGCGTCCGACGACAAGGATGCTTCTTGCTGCGGCAGTGAAATCTATCGATCCGAGACCTCGGTACCCGGACTTCATTCCGCTTGCCTTATTCATATGACCGATGAGAACCACAGCACAGCCTGTCCGCTCCGCGACTGCAGACAGCTTTTTCATTATCGGTCTGATCTCGTTTGCCCTGTGCATATCCACGCCGCTGCCGAGATATGCCTGCAATGGGTCGAGCACGAGCAGCCCGGCGTCTGTACTGTGTATTGCTTCCTCAAGCCGCTGGTCTGTCAGCGTCAGCATACTCCTGCTGTCGTCGATGGTCTGGACACGTGTACAGTCTGCGCCAGCTGCTTCGAGCCGGGGCTTTATTGTATCGGCAAGTCCATCCTCGGCGGTCTGGTAGATGACGTTCATCGGCGGCAGTCCGGTCTCACATTCCGGCAGGGTCTCGCCGTGGGTCAGTGCGGCGATGACAGAGAGAACAAAAGTAGTTTTTCCTTCGCCTGGGTCTCCCTGCACGATCGTCACCTTTCCGAACGGAATGTACGGATACCACAGCCACTTTACCTCTTCTGTTTTTATTTCGCTCAGCGAAATTATTTTTAGTTCTTTTCTCATTTTATCCCTCCCTCTACGCAAGTAGATAATCTGATTTGTATAATCATAATCTACTTCTGAACTTACCCTAACATAGAGATTGACATGTGTAAATAGATAATGTATGATTTGACTACATACACTATATCACTTGAAATACATTATCTACTGAGAGGGACACCGGCATGGGGATGTTAGGCAAAGATCTATTCGATATTAAGAGACCGCGCAGAAATACAAAAGTTGAGTTTGGCGAATCATGCTATTGGGTCGAATCGAATCCCGCGCCGCAGCCATACGGAACTATACTCACGGAGATCCTTAACCTTGACACTGCGCCGTATCAAGCGGTTATGGATAGGCTCGACGACATCGTAAAAAACAAGAACAGCAGAGAAGCCCCGAGGGCTTACTTGGATATGCTGAGTGTTTCCGCGGAGCTGCCGCTGTACAGACTGTACGCCACTGATTACCAGATGTTCAAAAATATTCCCGTTGAGATGCTTGTCGTTGGTGAAGCACGAGAGGCATTTGAAGAGCATGTTATAGAGCAAAAGTCCGATACGCCGGTCTTTGTTCAAAAGCAGTTGGACGATATCCGGTTCATTCAGGAACGCTACGCATGGTTCCTTGACTCCATGTTCAAGGGAGTCAGTTTTGAAAAGAAAAAGGTTGTAAACTAAAAGTTGGGGTACCCGGGTAAACCTGGGCACTCCAACTTTTAGCATGTGAGGAAAAATAAGAGTAGAGCATAACAGAAAAATCCTTTAAAATGAAGCTGCGAGACACCACAAGAAAGGACACTGTATGCTCTATGAAAGATAATACCTCAAAACTGCTCGGATTGGAAGATGTTATCGTAAAAAATGTTTATGAAAATGAAACAGGCTGCTGCATAGAGATAGAGTTGCCGCGGCAAAAGCACATCTGCCCATGCTGTCAAAGCGAGACAGAGCGCATCCACGACTACCGTATACAACGAGTCAAGGATCTGGACATGCATGGAGTGCATACATATCTGTACCTGAGAAAGCGTAGGTATGCCTGCGGCTCCTGTGGGAAGCGGTTCTATGAGGAAAACAGTTTCCTTCCTCGGTTCCACAGAGTAACGAACCGCCTTGCCGCAAAGGTGATCTGTGACTTCAAAGACCTGCGCTCGGCAAAGGAGATCGGCAGGAAGAACAATATCTCGGCCCAGACTGCGCTGAGGTATTTCAAGCTCGTGAATTACTCCTGCAAGGAGCTTCCGGAGGTGCTGTCCATAGATGAGTTCAATGGCAATGCGGGCGGCGAAAAGTACCAGACTATCCTGACCGAC
>QAMJ01000005.1 GCA_003150355.1 Clostridiales bacterium
ACGCCTTTGCCGCCCAGCGGCAGTTCACCGGCAACGCCGCCCACGAGCTGCGCACGCCGCTGGCACTGATGCAGGCGCAGCTGGAGCTGTTTTCCGCGGAGCATCCCGATGTGCTGCCGGAAACGGCGGAGTTCCTCGCGCTTTTGCGGGAGCAGACGAAGCGGCTGACCCAGATGACCAAGACGCTGCTGGAAATGAGCAATTTGCAGCAGGTGGCGCGGAACGAGCAGATTCAGCTTGCGCCCATGATTGAGGAGATATTCACGGACCTTGCGCCACTGGCGGAGAAGAACGGAATCACGCTGAAGGTGGAGGGCGACGGATCTATGACCGGCAGCGACGCACTGATTTACCGGCTGCTCTTCAACCTGACGGAGAACGCCGTCAAGTACAATAGTCCGGGCGGCTCAGTGCAGATTACTGTTGCGCAGGAGCCGGAAAAGCTCCTGATCCGTGTTTCCGACACCGGTCGCGGCATTCCGGAGGAGTATCAGCGGAGCATTTTCCAGCCGTTCTTCCGGGTGGATAAGTCCCGCAGCCGGGAGTACGGCGGCGCGGGGCTGGGGCTCTCGCTGGTGTGGGAGATCGCCGATCTCCACGGCGGCTCCGTTTGGGTGGAGGAAAGCTCGGACAAGGGCACGACCATCGCGGTCGAGCTGCCGATGCAATAAACAGCGCATGATAATCACCACAAAAATGATATAAGCGCATCATGAGCAGCATAAGCTTCCAGTTTTCTGCAGGCGTAAAGCGGCAAGGAGCCGGGTCTCGCTGCTGAGACCCGGCTCCTTGCCGCTTTACGCCTGTATTTATCTGACCTGACCGTTGCCGGTTATAATGTATTTATACGTACTCAGCTCGTCAAGCCCCATAGGACCTCTCGCGTGCAACTTTTGCGTGGAGATTCCCATTTCACAGCCCAGCCCAAATTCACCACCGTCAGTGAAGCGAGTGGAGACATTGACGTATACCGCGGCGCTGTCTATCTCGTTGACGAAGCGCTTCGCGCAGTCGGCGTTCTCCGTGACTATCGCATCGCTGTGGTGCGTGGAGTGCTTCCGAATATGGGCAATTGCGGCATCAAGACTGTCGACAACTGCAACTGCGAGAATATAGTTAAGAAATTCGGTATCGAAGTCGGCGGAGGAGGCCGGCGTGCCGTCGATTATTCGCGCGGCAGCGGGGTCAAGACGCAGCTCAACAGGGACCAGACCGGCGGCGCGGCGGTCGTCCACAAGAGCTCTTTTCAGCATGGGAAGGAACTTTGCCGCAACCGCTTTATGTACAAGGCAGACCTCCTCTGCGTTGCATACGGAGGGGCGGCTGGTCTTGGCGTTGACTATTATATTGACGGCCTTGTCAAGATCCGCAAATTCATCGACATAGACATGACATATACCGGTGCCAGTTTCTATGCAGGGGACTGTCGCGTTCTGCACACAGGCACGTATCAAGCCCGCACCGCCGCGAGGAATGAGCAGATCGACCAGCCCGGACGCCTGCATGATATCCTCCGCACTGCTGCGGCTTATATCCTCGACTATGTTTACAATGTTGGGGTTGCCGCCGGCGGCGGCAATGCCCTTCTTCAGTGCCTTCACAATGGCGTGACAGCTGTTGAACGCCTCCTTGCCGCTGCGGAGCATACAGACGTTGCCGCTCTTTATCGCAAGCGCCGCAGCGTCAGATGTAACGTTCGGGCGGCTTTCATATATGATCGCGACAAGTCCGAGCGGTACCTGCTTTTTGCAGATGTGCATGCCGTTTGCATGCACAGTCTCTGAAATGATGCGCCCGGTATGGTCGGGGAGTTTTACAGTGGCTCTGATACCGTCCGCCATGCCGTCGATGCGCGCAGGATCGAGACTGAGCCTGTCAAGCATGACCTCGGATATTCCGCCGCGCGCCTTGTCCATGTCCTGCTCATTTGCCGCAAGTATACTGTCCGTCTCCTGCTGCAGGGCGTCCGCCATTGCAAGCAGGATGCGGTTCTTCTCTTCCGGCGATGCGTCGCGTATGCTGCCCCATACAGCTTTGGTTACTTTGAGAAGTTCAAGCGTGGTCATTTCCGTGTCCCCTTTGTTCCTATCAAAAATCTTGTTCCGACGTGCTTTCCATCCACTATATCATACAGAATGTCAGGATTGCTGCCGTTTGCGATTACCATCTCACAGCCGGCATTTGTCGCTATCATGGCCGCGTGCAGTTTGGTGATCATTCCACCGGTTCCGAGTGATGAACCCTCGCCTCCAGCAAGAGCAAGGATACCGTCGTCAATATCAGTTACCTCATCTATGAGCTTTGCCTGCGCATTCTTATGCGGGTCGCTGTCATACAGCCCGTCAATATCTGACAGCAATATCAGAAGCTCTGCCGATACCGTTGCAGCAACCTCTGCCGAAAGAGTATCGTTATCCCCGATCACAATTTCATCTGTGGAGACCGTGTCATTTTCATTTATTATCGGTAACGCGCCAAGCTGCAGCAGCCGCTCAAGCGTATTATGAAAGTTGCTCTTCCGGCATCCGTCGTCGGCAAGATCTGGCGCAGTTATGAGCATCTGCGCAACGATATGATTGTACTCTGTAAAGAGCTTGTCATAAATATACATCAGTTCGCCTTGACCTACCGCTGCTGCGGCCTGCTTTGTCGGCATGTCTTTGGGGCGCTCGGTCAAGCTCAGCTTCCCAACACCCATGCCTATCGCACCTGAGGAAACAAGGATTATTTCATGCCCGGCATTCTTCAGGTCACTCAGAACCTTGCACAGCTTTTCCATACGCTGTATGTTAAGACGACCGGTTGTATGAGCCAATGTAGAGGTCCCGATTTTCACAACCATACGCATATATATCACCCCAGCTTATCTGTTGCATTTAATTATATTGCATTATGCCATGCCCGGTTAGAAATTGCAACATAAAACTGTTCCGATCAGATCCACGTATAAGCAACGACAGGTAAAGGCAAAAGAACGTGTAAAGATTCCGTTCAGCCAAGCATGAAGAATATGGCAGAGAACAATTGTTCACAAAATTGTTGTTGTACATCCGCTGAAATATGCTTAAAATATAGATGACAGAGTATGTTCA
Organism: Clostridiales bacterium; assembly: GCA_003150355.1. Classification (GTDB taxonomy): domain Bacteria; phylum Bacillota; class Clostridia; order Oscillospirales; family Oscillospiraceae; genus Limivicinus. The sequence continues at coordinate 3,093 of QAMJ01000005.1, forward strand.
TTATACGGAGACGGCAATGGATAGAGTGGCAAGATGGATAACTGAACACTCCCGGCTGATAGTGGCTTTTTTTGCAGCGGCTGCGATCGTCTGTGCGGTTTTGTTCTTCGGCGTGAAAGTGAATTATGATATGACCGCATACCTCCCGGCGGACGCGGAATCGACAGTGGCGCTGCAGATAATGCAGGAGGAGTTTTCCGCATCCGTGCCGAATGCACGCGTCATGGTGCCGGGGCTCACACTTACGCAGGCGCAGGCGATGAAGGCAGAGATAGAAGCCGCCCCCGGCATCGAGGGAGTCATGTGGCTTGACGATGTTGCCGACCTGAAAACTCCGCTGGAAATGCTGGACAAGGCCGTCGTGGATCAATATTACCGGGATGGCACCGCACTCTATGATGTCACCATCGCGACCGATATGGAGCTTGAAGCGACCGACGCGATCTATGAGCTTATCGGGGAAGAAGGCGGCATAAGCGGCAACGCCGCGAACATCGCGTATTCAAGGCGGCAGGTGCTCACGGAGGTGCTCGGCGCGTCGAGCGTCCTTGTGCCGGTGATAATCCTGATCCTTGTCCTGACGACCACCTCGTGGATCGCCCCCGCACTGTTTCTCATAACCATCGGCGTCGCGGTGCTCATAAACATGGGCACGAATATTTTCTTCAAAAGCATCTCATACATAACGCAGTCCGTGAGCCCGATTCTGCAGCTTGCCGTTTCTCTGGATTATGCGATCTTTCTTCTTACGGCTTTTGAAAACCTGCGCCGGACGGAGCCGGACGTCGAATCCGCCATGGTAAAGGCCATAAAGCAGTCCTTTGTCTCGATTGCCGCTTCTGCGGCAACCACCGTGTTCGGCTTTTTTGCGCTGATATTCATGCGCTTCGGCATCGGCAGCGACCTTGGGATGAACCTTGTCAAGGGCGTCACCATCAGCTATATCTCCGTTGTGGTGTTCCTCCCGGCGCTCGCGCTGAGGACGGTGAAGCTCCTGGACAAGACCGCGCACCGACGCATCATTGCCGCCCCGCACGGGATCGGCCGCGCGCTCGTGAAGGTGCGCATACCGGCGCTTATTCTTGTGCTGCTGCTCGTCGTACCGTGCTACCTTGCGCAGAGCCGCGCAGATTTCATGTACGGCAACGGTGACCCTGCTCCAGACAGCCGCTACGGGCAGGACACACAGAAGATAAACGACAGCTTCGGCGAGAGCATGGCGCTCGTCCTGCTGGTGCCGCGCAGCGACACGGGCAAGGAGACCGCGCTCTGCGCGGAGCTCCGGGGGCTTGAGCATGTGACGGCGGTGGTGTCATATGTGTCGAGCGTCGGAGGCAGCATACCGAGCGAGTTTCTCAGCCCCGATATAGCGGCAAATTTCTATTCGGAAAACTATGCCCGAATCATAATGTATACCGACACAGGCGAGGAGGGTGAGGACGCATTCTCAACCGTTGAGACCGTGCGCAGCCTTGCCGCAAAATACTACGACCGGAGCTATACCTGCGGCCAGAGCGCAAACCTCTATGACATCAAGGAAACCATCACCGCAGACACCGGCCTTGTGAACAGCCTTGCCGTCGGTTTCATATTCCTGACGCTGCTGCTGTCCTTCCGCTCGCTGACACTGCCGTTTATCCTGATCTTTGTCATAGAGTCCGCGATATGGATAAACCTGTCTACCCCGTATTTTACCGGAGTACCGCTGGTGTATATGGGTTATCTCGTTATAAACACCGTGCAGCTCGGCGCGACCATCGACTATGCCATACTGATGACCGACGGCTATATTGAGAACCGGAAGACCATAGGCCGTCGCGGGGCTGTCATGCAGTCCCTCAATGAAAATATAATCTCCCTTTTGACGAGCGGGCTAATCCTCTCGCTTGCCGGGCTGTGCCTGCAATTTGCTTCGTCCATGGAGATTGTAAAAGAGCTTGGGCTGCTGCTGTTCAGGGGCACGCTCCTGTCCATGGCGCTGGTGCTGATAGCGCTCCCGGCGCTACTTATAATGTTTGATCCGCTTACGGCGAAGTTGACTAAGAGAAGCTTCTGCCGTGACAGTGAGGAGGTGAAGAAATGAAAAGAATATTTGCTTTGCTTCTGACAGCCGTGCTGCTGCTCAGCTATGCTCCCGCAGCGCTCGCAGACGGGGAAGAAACCGAAGCCGCTGCCGCCGAGTATACCTCGGAGGAGGTGCTCTACGGCGTACTCGACCATGACGGCAGCACGGAGAATGTCTACGCCGTCGTTATCCTCGAGAGCGATAAGCCCTGTAAAGCCGTGTACCGCGGCCCCTTTGCTGACGTGAAGAATCTCAGCGATACCCGCGAGCTGGAGCTCAAAGGCAACCGCGTGACGCTCGACGGGCTTGACGGACGCTTCTACTTTCAGAGCACGCTTAAGAATGTCTCTCTGCCGTGGGACATTGCCATAAGCTACACTCTTGACGGTAAACCGATCGAGGCCTCGGAGCTCGGCGGCAGGAGCGGCAGACTCGGCATTGATATATCCATAATCGACGGCGGCATGGAGGACGGCTCATTTTATGACAGTTTTATGGTGCAGGTCAGCATAACGCTTGACAGCCAGCTTTGCCGGAACATCACCGCCGAGGGCGCAACGATTGCAAATTCCGGTTCAGACAAGCAGATAAATTTTACCGCTATGCCGGGAACAGATTCTGAGTTTGCCCTGACGGCTGACGTCACAGACTTTTCCATGGCGGGTATCACCTTTGCCGCTGTGCCGTTTTCTATGGGCAGCGCTCTCGGCAATATCACGGAGCTGACCGACGGGCTCAGTCATCTGACCGACGCTGTCTCCCAGCTCTCCGACGGCGCAGCGCAGCTCTCATCGGGAGCAAGCGAACTGACATACGGCGCATGGCAGTTCGGCGAGGGCCTTTACCAACTGTCGGCTAACTCCGAGTCGCTGGTGTCTGCGTCCGAAATGTTCCTTACCATGTTTGAGACGATAAGGGATACGCTTATTGCCGCTTCCGGTCTGCCGGAGGCAGATGTGCATGACCTTGAATCCCTGCTTGCCTCGCTCGATTCTCTGTGCGCACAGCTTGACGAAAGCTCAGCGAATATAGCGCAGAGCGCCGCTTCGCTCGCTGCGGCAAAGGTCGGGATAGACGCTGCCTTTGCCGGCGTGCCGGACTCTGCCTCAGGGGACGCCGCATACCTCCGCTCCGCCGCAGCCTCGATGCCGGAGAGCGTCGTACAGGCGTTCACAGAGGCATACGGTGCGGACGGCTACGCCCAGTGGCTTGCGGCGATCGGCAATGTGACGGCGGCGGCAGACGCGGCGGTTGAGGCAAAGGCTCAGTGGCAGCAGGTGTCTGCGGACTATGACTATGCCGTGCAGACGATGAATGAACTTGCGGCGTATATGAGCTCGGTGAGCGAATCTGTGCGCACCCTGCGGGACATGATCGCGGAGCTCTCCGGCACGGAGGGCGGCGAAAAGCTCGATGAGCTGATAAAGCAGGTGTCCCAGCTTGCCGACGGCTATGCGCAGTTCCATGAGGGGCTTGTCGCCTATACCGGCGGGGTCGATGCACTGGCCGAGAATTGGGGCAGCCTGTATTACGGCATCTCCCAGCTCTCCGGCGGCACGGCGCAGCTGTCCGACGGGACAAAGCAGCTCAACGACGGCACGAAGGACATCCCCGCGCAGGTCGATGATATGCTTGCAGCCTATACTGGTGAGGGCTATAACGGGAACAGCTTCTTGTCCCCGCAGAATGAGAACACACGTTCGGTGCAGTTCGTGCTGACCACACGCGCGATAGAGCACCCGGCGGATACCGAGCCTGCGGCAGATGAAGCAGCCATCCCCGATGAATTCAGGCAGTTTGTAAATCGGCTCATAGACCTGTTCAGACAATATAAATAGGACTCTCGATATACGCGGAAAGGACGGATGCCCCAGTGACAGATACGGTCACAAACTCCCTGCTCTACCCAGGCTCAAATGAGAAACATCAATGATATTGCGGGAGTCAATTGAACCGCACCCCGTCAAGAGGACAATGAAATGAAATAAGATTTTTGCTGCCAAGAGCGTTCTGCTCTTGGCAGATTTTTTACGCAGCAAATATCATCTGGTGCTTTTCCATTGGCGTAACAACACCCAGATTACTCTGGATGAGCCGGGTGGTATAACATGATTAGCTAACGAGCTGCCGGGGATGCTCTGCATAAACGTTGACATTTCGGCATACACGCAGATAAGCGAGCTTGCGCTGAAGCTCGGCGGGATCGTCCCCAATCATGCCGAGCAGGCCAGCGAAATATTTGTGGACGGCGTGTCGAACAGCGTCAACCAGGTGCTGACAGAGCTTTATGGAGAGAATATACCGCAGCACTTCTCCATGGACGAGCGCACGAACATACTGCGCATACTCAGTGACAGGAAGATTTTCCTCATAAAGGGCGCCGTTCCGCGCGTCGCAAGGATACTCGGATGCAGCGAACCCACCGTGTACCGCGGAATAAAATCCTGTGAAGCGATGAACTGACCCACGGCCGCAGCTGGGCTGAAGTTGGAACAGCACATAAAAACCGCCGCAAGCGAAATGACGCTTGCGGCGGTTTTGACAGGGTCAGTTGATTTTGAAGACAAATAAAAATATCGCTATTTGATTCTTTTTTGAATATCCTCGAGTATTTTTGACATAGAGCCATACTCACAAATTCGGCCTTTTATTCCATTACTGCCGCTACTGCCGTCCCAAGCGCCGTCGAATTATCGACGGAAACATAGTTTACCCTGCGCCCAGGTTCTAACAGTCCCACATAGCGTTCAAGCTCGCTGCGGAAATACCGGCTTTTTCTGAACACCGAGCCGTCCGCCGAGACCGTTATCGCTCCGCCGTCTGTCCCGCAGAAGCGCATCACCGCGCTGAGCGTACACGCGATGTGCTTTGCCGCGCGCGAAAACACTGCCTTGGCGATCTGACGTGCGGCATCGGCGTCGGCATCAGCTTCAAAGCATTCAAGCGCCGCACCGTCTATAAATGCATCTGCCGCAGGGGTCGGCAGCCGCTCGAGTCCAAGCGCGGCAAGCGCGCCGCGTTCCGTAAATATCCCGTCTTCCGCCGCGGCGCGGAAAGCTCTGCGGCATATCTCACCGAGATATGCCCCGGAGACGAGCTTTTCTTCCATATATACTCCGGGCGCCGCCGTGGCGGCGTCGAGCGCGGCGTCGATTTCGCTGCGCTGAGGAGGGATAAAGCCGCCAGATTCTACGTCGACTATCATCTTCCGTCCGCTGACGTCTGCCTGGCAGCATACATTTGTCCCGGTCCCGTTTATCAGCCCTATAAGTCCGGCACCGTCCGCACCGGAAACAAGCCCGCTCAGCAGCACCGCCGTCGTGTCGTTCACCACAACGGCGGATGCGCCGGCGCAGTCAAGCTCTTCAAGCAGGTCGCGGCATATATGCCGCCCCTCGTAGCCGAGAATGTTGACCTCCTTCGTCGTGTGTATGATGATTCCGTCCCGCTCCGGGGTGATCTCCGTCGGGAACGAGATACATACAGCGATTTTGCGCGTAAGGCTCATATATGGTCTGATGCTGTCCGCCGCAAAACGAATAAATTCCGCCCATGTGACAGCGCCCTGCGTCCCGGGCATCGGGACTGTATCAAGCTTATCAAGGCTCACTTTACCGCCCTCGAACCGAACGAGCGCGGTTCTGAAATTAGTACCGCCCGCGTCTATCGCCACGGCAAAGCCGCTCTCCGGCAGGTCCGCCGAACAGGATATATAAGTCGGTATCATGCCGAGCGATCCGCTCTCACCTCGAAGTCCGCTCCGCATCTCCTCCATAAAGCGTCCGATAAACAGCTCCTCATTCATACTCTCAGGGCCTATCCCGCTTTTGAAGATAAAGTCCGGCAGCTTTTTGGCATCGCTCATATTATAGGCTCCTCGTAGCGTTCGGCGACAGCCTTACCGTCGTAATACTTCTTCAGTGCCTTGAAGTCGACGGCATAATGCGGATATCCAAGATGTCTTTCCGCTGCCTCGCTGTCCTTGAAGCATTCAAACAGCGTAAGCACATTCTCCCGGCTGTTCCAGAACGCCGTATACTCAAGGCAGTCCGGCTCCTGTCTGGTCGCAAGTATGCATTTTTTCAGCGCCTCCAGATATTCTTCCTCAACGCCCTTGAGAATTTTGAACTTCACAACGATTTTGACCATGTTGTTACACCTCTACAGCATTGTTCCTTATGACCTCGGCATACCATCTGCCGCTGTCCTTGATGATTCGCTCCTGCGTGTCGTAATCCACATATGTCAGTCCGAAGCGCCGCTCATATCCGAGCGCCCACTCGAAATTATCGAATGACGACCATGTGAGATATCCCCTGATGTCGGCGCCGTCCGCGATCGCCCGGCGCATCGCGGATATATGCCGTTTCAGGAAATCGATGCGCTTCGTATCGCGCACACGTCCCTCGGCGTCCGGCACGTCCCAGCAGGCAAGTCCGTTTTCCGTGACGATGATCTTTTTTCCGTATTCCCGCCAGAAGCGCATAAGCCCGTCATAAAATCCGTCCGGGCATACCGGCCAATTCATTGCGGTATATTCGCGCTCGGGCGGCTTCACGGAACTCACGTCAAGCGGCCATCTGTCGCTGCCGGCGCCGATGAAATAGCTGTAATAGAAATTATATCCAAAGAAATCCGTCGGTTCGGATACAAGCTCCATATCACCCGGCTTTATCTCCGGCAGCACTATCCCCTTGCCGAGATACCAGCTTTTCATGTCCTCGGGGTACTCGCCCTTGTAGAGCGCATCAAGGAACCAACGGTTCCAGCAGCCGTCCCACCGGCGCGCTGCGGCGATATCCTCCGGGCTGTCCGAAACGGGATAATGACTCGGCAGATAATTCGTTATGCCGATCTCACCCTCGGCTTCCGACGCGCGGAACGCCCTGACCGCAAGACCATGGCCGCGCAGCAGGTTGTGCGCTGCCAGCAAGGCCGATGAGAAGTCGTGCATGCCCGGTGCGTGCTTGCCGTCCCAATAGCCGTGGTAGGCGTGTATCTGCGGCTCCAGTATCGTCCCCCAATACGGTATCTCCGTGGGAAACGCTCCGAATATCTTCCCGGCATATTCCGCAAACCACTCCGCGCAGTCCCGGTTCAGCCAACCGCCCTTTTCCTGAAGGCATTGCGGCAGATCCCAGTGGTACAGCATGATAAACGGTTTTACACCGTTCTCAAGCAGTGCGTCAACGGCGCGTCTATAGAAATCCAGCCCCTTATCGTTAATCTGCCCTCTGCCGTCCGGCATCACGCGCGGCCACGATATCGAGATGCGCTCCGTATTCAGGCCAAGCTCGCGCGCTATGGCGGCGTCCTCCCGGTATCTGTGATAGAAATCGCAGGCCGTATCGCCGGTATCGTTGTTGAGTATATTCCCAGGAACGTGGGTGAATCTGTCCCAGATGCTTTCGCTCTTGCCGTCTTCGTTCCATGCGCCTTCGATCTGATAGGCTGACGTCGACGCACCCCATAAAAATCCCTTCGGGAAATCCAGCCTTGGCATTTTATTTCCTTTCCCGGCTCACAGGGATATTTCTTTGCCCTGCTCCGCCGACTCATATATGGCATTGAGCATGCGCTGTACCGTCATGCCGTCGTCTATCGAGGGCATAGGACGCTCTCCGCTGAGTACGCAGTGCGCGAAGTGCGCCGTTTCGCGCTCGAATGCAGGCTGCCACGTATCCTCTGGCACAAGAACTGGTACGGTATCTGTCAAAAAGCCATTCTCCTCCCCGTATATTTCAAGCGGTCTGAAGCTCGCACCGCCCTTCGTACCGTATATTTTCGAGAACATCTTCTCCTCGCGCCCGTTTATCGCCCAGCTTATATCGACACTCATAGACGCGCCGTTTTCAAATCGGATCAGCGCCGTTGCCGCTTCCTCATTGTCAAACACGCCGTTTTTCGCCCCGGCCGCAGCCCAGCCCTTCACGCTGCGCGTTTCATACGCGCCGATGCGTCTGTGCGTGACCCCGCTTACCGATACCGGCCGAGGTCTGCCCATGAGATACCACGTAAGATCTATTACATGTACTCCTATGTCCAGCACGGCACCGCCTCCCGACTTCGTCCTGTCCGTGAACCAGCCGCTCGGCGTGCCGCGGCGGCGTACCCAGCCGCAGCGCGCATGGTATATCTCGCCGAATCTGCCCTGACGCTGCATTTCCGAGAGCAGTATGCTTTCCTGCCTGAAGCGGTTAACGAACGCCATCATGAATGTCACGTTGTTTTTTTCAACGGCTCTGCGCATATTCTCTGCCTGCTCAACGGATATCGCCATCGGCTTTTCGCAGAGTATGTTCTTGCCTGCTTCCGCTGCGGCAAGAACAAGGCTCTCGTGCGAGACGTTGCCCGTGCATATGCTCACGCAGTCGATAACCTTATCCGCAAGCACATCTTCAAGCCGGCAGTACGCCTTGGGTATCCCGTAGCTCCCGGCAAGCGCCTCCGCCCGCTCAATGTGGCGGTCGAACACCGCCGTGACCTCCGCTTCGCTGCATTTCAGGAACGCCGGTATCTGGTTATCCCGCGCTACCGTGCCTGCTCCGATGACGGCTATGTGTATTTTATTTTCGTTCATGGCTGTCTCCGTTCCTTTGCCCGCCGCGGCTCACATTTCACCGAGTATCTCGCTGACTTCAACCGAGCGATCCTCTTCGACGGATCTCAGCACCGCAAAGCTCACAGCGAGGCTGCGTATATTGTCGAAAACCGTCGGCACGCAGCCCGGCTCTCCCCGAAGCTGGCGCTTGACGTCCTCAAGCACACCCGCTCTGTCCTTGCCGGGGAAATAAAAGTCCTGCTTAAGCTCGCCATGCTCGTCCACCGACATATCAAGACAGTTCGGCTCGTCGTTTTCCCACTTGACTGCGCCCTTATCCGTCTGCATGATCCAATCGCACTGATACCCTGTCGGGAAACCTATTGACTTTTCCGTGACCGAATAATTCGCGCGGAAGCCGTTTTCAAAGTCGAGCAGTACGAACGCGGAACCCAGACCCTCAAGATCGCTCCACGCCGGATTCCAGCCGCGCGCATATACGCTTTTCACGTCGGAGCCGCTTATAAAACGCAGCATGTCAAAGTGGTGTATCGCGACCTCGAGCATGAGCAGACTTGTCTGCTCGCGCCGCCAGTCCTTGCGCTGCCATGCAGTTTTTTCGCTGTTTTTTCTGTTCGTGACGCCGTGGCGGAAAACGACGTTCGCCCACGCGGGTCTGCCTATGCCGTCATCGCCGAACGATGCCTTCATCTGCCACAGCTGCGGACGGAAGCGGTAATTCTGGCTCACGAACGCGCGTTCATTGCGCCCCTTCATGAACTTCAGAAACTCCTCGGCCTCCTGAATGTTGTCGGTGAGCGGCTTCTCAATGAGTACGTTTTTGCCTGCCTCGACCGCTTTTTTCGCATATGGAATATGGAACTTGTGCGGCAGGGCGACTATCACCAGATCCGCCTCGCGCTTGAGCGCCTCGTCATAATCCGTGCAGCACACCTCGTCGGGGATGCCCCACTTTTCCTTTGCCGCTTCGAGATTGGGCCCGCCGCGGCTCACCAGCGCCGCCAGCTCACAGTCGGGATCGTTGTGTATATATTCGAGCCAGCCTGCTGCCCAGCCGCTGCTGCCGACCTGTATTATTTTCATGTCATTACTCCTTTATAATTCCGCTTATGCCGCAGGCGGCTTTATGCGCCGCTGCGGCATAACTTTCCTATGTGTGCTGTCAGTCGCGGAGCTGCTCCGCAGTGAGCGGGGTAAAGTCCGTTTTCAGCTCCACCACTCGCCCGGTTTTCATCGACTCAAAGCCGGCCTCTATGATCTCAAGGACATGACGTCCCTGCTCAGCGGTCGCCACAGGCTCGCGCAGACCGTGTACATAGTCGATAAGCTCCATAACGTCGCGATATACGAACGGCTCGTGCATTTTCAGATGCTCTATGGGCAGATCCTTTGCCATCATGCCCTTTACGGGTGTGTCAAAAATGACCTCGTCGTTGAACTTTCCGTCAACGAACTTTCCCTCTGTGCCGTATATGGCAGGAGTCATCTTGTTTTCGCCGCCCGCGAGCGCAGAGTAGAACAAGCCGTATACATTCTCGCCGAAGTCGAGCAGGAAAGCGAAGTTATCGTCTACCTCGCTCTCTATCACCTGTTCGCCGAAGCGGAACTCTTTCATTATCTGTCCGCCCATGCAGGATACGCGCTTCACTGGGCCGAGTATGCCGGTCATCGCGGTAAGCCCATAGACGGCATGGTCATACTGCGGGCCGCCGTCCGGCTTTTTGTAATACCATGTCGGGACGAGCGGCTCAGAGCCGTAGTTGTCCTGCCTGTAGCCCTCGCGCAGATGATAGAGCAGAACTCCGCGCACGCCGCCGATGGCGTAGGTGATGTGCCCCAGCTTATTCTCCGCAACAAGACGGCGCATCTCGCGATTGACGGGCATTGCCATCATTCCGGGGGACGAGGTTATCTTGACGTTCATTCGCTTTGCTTCTTCTATAAGCTCGGTGGCCTCCTCGCTCGTCATCGCCATCGTCTTATTGAAATGGACATGCTTGCCGGCGCGGATTGCCTTGAGTCCCTGCTCATAGTGGAAGCATATGGGCGAGCATATCGATACTACGTCGACGTTCGGGTCAGCAAGAAGCTCATCGTCCGTCATATACCAGTTTTTAATCCCATACTGCTCTGCCATCGCCTGCGCTCTGCCCGGTACCGGGTCGCAGACTGCCGCCATGTATACCTTGTCCGCAGTGTCACCGAGCACAAGATGCTTGAATATCGAGTTTATGGCGATCTCGCCGGAGCCTATAGCGCCCAAGCCCAAAGGTTTCATCATTTACCTCCTCGATCGTATCAGAATTTTTCTACTATCTCCAGCATTTTTGCAACATACTGCCGGGATATCTTCCGATTGTATTCCACGCGGTCGTCGCGCTCGGCGTCGTTTGTCGGCAGCTTGAAGGCAGGCTCTGCGAGCAGGCACATTCCGTGCGGCTCAGGTGCCTTTTCGATAAGCGCCGCCAGTATACGCTCAAAGTCTATTATGCCGTCCCCGAGATAGCACCCGGCAAAAACCATCGGCATATCCGGGTTGGTCTTTGTACGCAGCGGATTGTCCACCACGGCAAAATCCTTGAAGTGTGCCGCGACGGCGTACGGCGCAAGATATTCCAGATCCTCCATCGGGTCGCAGCAGGCGACCGCACCGTTTCCGAAATCGTAAAGCGCCTTGACATTGTCCGATGCCACCGTTTCTATTACCGACGCTATCTCGCGGCCGCTGAAGTCACAGTGGTTTTCGTATGCGAAGGTAAGCCCCGTTCCGTCAAGCATTTTTGCAAGCTCGCGCAGGTTTGCCTCGATGAACCGGCGCTGTTCCGAGAACGGGTGCTGCTTGTTGTAGCGGCTCGTCGCGACATTTGAGTGTCCGTAGCCGGAGCAGAGTATATCGCTGCCGAGGGCCTTCGCCATCATTATCGTCCGCTCGACACCCTTTCGGGCGACCGCCGGGTCGGGGATATCGTCAGGTGCCGACACTCCCATAGCAGCGCCTGACGCTCCCCATGCATCTACCTTGAGCGGCAGGCCGGCCAGTCCCCAAACGGTGAACGGGTAGAGAATGAGCTTGATGTCGTTTTCGCGCGCCATTGCCGCCATTTCGCTGAGCGTGGCGGAGGTGATCTCCTTAGGGCAGAGATTCGGGAACAGCGAAAACGCTCTTGCACCGATACGGCGGCACTCCTCTATCGTCCATCTGAACGACTCCATGCCTGCCGGGGTGCCGTCCGGCGGCATGAGATTAAACGGCTGGAAGCCTACTCGGAAATCATATGTATTTCCCACGGGAGTTCCCCCTTTCGCGCAGATATTGTCTTATTTGTAACCGAGAACTACCGGAGTTGAGCGGTAGCCGACGCCCATGCGGTCAATGCCCATGTCGATGAGCTTGAGGAACTTCTCACGGTCGCGTATGCCGCCTGCACCCTTTATCTTGCAGCGTCCCTGCGCGGCGTCCATCATTGCCTGTATGACCTCGTAGGTCGCACCCTCGTTCTTTCCGCCAGTGAAGAAGCCGGTGGAGGTCTTGACGAAATCGGCGCCCGCGGCGATAGCGGTTTCGGTCGCTTTTTTGACCTGCTCTATCGTGAGGGAGTCAACCTCGAATATAACCTTGACGTTGCTGCCGTACTTGTGGCACACGTCGCACACAGCCTTGATGTCGGCCTCGACCTCGTCCCACATACCGCTTCTGATCCAGCCGTAATTTGCAACGATGTCAAGATCCTCCACGTCGCCGTCACGGCAGATTATCTCCGCCTGCGCGACCTTGGACTCAGTAGTGGAGTCGCCGAAAGGGAAGTCGCAGACAACGCAGATGCCGGTGTTGGTACCCTTGCACAGCTCGCGCGCAATGGGCAGCGACGCGGGATTTATGCACACGGTCTTGCAGTTATAATCTATACCTTCCTGAATGTACTTCCTGATGTCATCCTGAGTGAATTCGGGCTTCAGGACGGACTGATCGATGTAGCGGCCAAGCTCGGCGGCTGTCATTTCGCATGCTTTCTTTTCAGGCTTCATTTTTCTTTTCGCAATGCTGCGGCATTGCTCTCCTTTCTCATTTAAGCTTTGGTTTTAGTATTAAAAATATGGAATATGTATGTATGAAATATGCTTGAGCTTAATTCTTCATCTTTTTGTTTCTGACGATGTCGATATACACTGCAGTGAGCAGGAGCAGACCCTTTACGAGCTGCTGCGCATAGCTGTTCATGCTCAGCAGTCCCATGCCGTTTGCGAGTATCGAGAAGAACAGCATGCCGAGCAGTGTGCCTATTATGTTGCCCTTGCCGCCGGCGACCGACAGACCGCCGATGATGACCGCCGCGATGCAGTCCATATCTGCGCCGGCGCCCTGATTAGGCTGCGCGACATAGCCCTGAGCTATATACAGCATCGTTGCAAGACCTGCGCAGGCGCCGGATATCATAAAGGCTATCGCGCGTGTTTTTTTGACGTTTATGCCGGACAGGTATGCAGCCTCCGAGCTTCCGCCGACCGAAATGACGTTGCGGCCGAAGCGCGTGTATTTCAGCACAATGCCGATGATGATGTAAACAAGTATCATTATTATCATCGTGACCGGTATCCCGGCGATCTTACCGCGGCCTATCCATTTGATGAACTCGTCCTGGACCTTTATCATGTTGCCGTCGGAAGCGATATATGCTATGGCGCGGAAAACGAGCTGCGTGCCGAGCGTGGTTATGATCGGGTCGATATGCAGGTAATTCATTATCAGACCGTTGATTATGCCGCCGACAAGGCCGACGCCTATCGCCACGAACAGCAGTCCCACGCTGTGTACGCCGTGATTGTACGCAATGCCGACGAAGATGCCGCTCATTGCCATCGTCGCCATTTGGGACAGGTCAAGACCGCCCAGCAGCATCGACACCGTCACGCCTGCCGCAATAATACCGGAGGCAGACATATAAACGCCGATGTTTTTGAAGTTTGCCGCCGTGAGGAAATACGGTGAAGCAAACGACCAGACTATAGACAGCGCAATGACTGCAATAAGAACGCTGCCGTAAGAGCTGACTGTATTTTTCCCCGCCGCCTTCAGGCGGGTACCTATCGAAACTTTATTTTCCATATTATTCTCCTATCGCGCTCTTAACGATATTTTTCTGCGTGATTTCCTCTCCGGAAAACTCCCCGGCAAGCTTGCCCTCATGAATGACGTACACTCTGTCGGCTATTCCGAGCAGCTCCGGCAGCTCCGCCGCCACATACAGCACGCCGCAGCCTGCCTTGCACAGCCTTTCGATGTCCTTGTATATCTCCACCTTGGCACCGACGTCGATCCCCTTTGTCGGGTCGTTCAGCATAAACACCTTGGGCTTGGTCGCCACCCACTTGGAAATGACTATCTTCTGCTGATTGCCTCCGGACAGTGACGATGCCGGAGTATTCAGCGACGGTGTCTTGATCCGGTAATTCTCGCACCATTTCTGCGCCGTTCTGCGCTCCTCCTTGAGATCAAGAAACAGCCCCTTGACGAAGTCCTTCAGTGTAACGATCGTGAGATTGTTCAGTACCGAGTGTGCAAGTATAAGACCCTCGCGCTTTCTTTCCGCCGGGACATAGGCAAGCCCCGCATTTTTGGCGTCGATAGGCTTGTTTATTTTTATCTCCTTGCCGTTGACGAAAAAGCTGCCCTTCTGATGGCGGCGTGCCCCGAAGGCGCACTGCAGCACCTCAGAACAGCCTGAACCCATAAGCCCGTAAAGCCCCACTATTTCATGCCGCCGCACATTTATCGAAATGTCATTCAGAAATCCGTCGCCGAGGTTTTTTATCTCAAACACGACGTCCCCCAACTCCCGCTTTCCGACGGGATACATGTCTTTTAATTCGCGGCCGCACATGCTGTTTATTATAGTGTCCTTATCGGTGTCCGCCGCCAGCCCCTCGTACACGCTCTCGCCGTTTCTGAGTACCTGTACGCGGTCGGCTATCGCAAACACCTCGTCCAGCTTGTGCGAAATATATATAACGCCCTTGCCCTCTCCGCGCAGCTTGCGGATTATGGTCATGAGCTTGTCCGTTTCCTCCTGATTCAAGGCGGATGTAGGCTCGTCCATTATTATGACCTTCAGTTCCTTCGAGTAGGCGCGGCCTATCTCGACAAGCTGCTGCTCGGCAGTGGACAGCTGCCCGAGCGGTGTTGACGGCGCGTGATGCTCAAGTCCTACCTGCCGCTGTATCTCCATGCTGTCGGCATAGAGCTTCTTGTAGTCTATCAGTCCGTTCTTCAGCGGCTGCGCACCGAGAAAAATATTTTCTGCGATACTCAGTCCCTTTACGTTTGTAAGCTCCTGATATATCGCCGTGATTCCTAATTCAAGCGCCCTTGCGGGAACCAGCTTTCCCTGATCCCGGCCTTCAAACAAGACCTGACCCTCGTCCTGCTGGTACGCGCCGGACATGATTTTAATGAGTGTTGACTTGCCGGCCCCATTTTCTCCGACGACCGCAAGCACCTCACCGCTGTTGATCTTCATGGAAACGTTGTTCAAAGCCACAACGCCCGGGAACCTTTTTGTTATCCCTTTCATTTCGAGCAGCGTGTTGCCCAATGCAGTAACACCTCCTGATTGATGCCGCTCCGTGCCATAAAGTATATTTCAGGCACGGAGCTCAATTCGCCGAATAGTTTAGTAAGCTTTGTAAGTCTTAGCCGTAGAAATCGTTGATGTTCGCGGAAGTGACCATAACGCCGCTGTGCTCAGTGTATGCCTCGGGGTTCTCGCCGTTCATGATGGCGAACACCTTGTCAAGAAGCTTGTAGCCGTAGTTCGCGGTATTGAGGTCGATCGAGCCGTACCAGGGGGCATACTCACCGGAAGCGGCATGCTCTTTCGCGTATGCGATGTAGGTTTCGGTGCAGTCGCAGGAAAGCATCAGAACTCTATCGGAAGCACCAGCGTCTTCGATAGCGTTAACGATGGTGGGGCAGAATGCGTCGGTGCAGACGATATAGAGAATGTTCTTTGCGTCGGGGTGAGAGGTGAGCATGCTTGCGGTGCTCGCGCCGATGGTGCTGGTGTCAAGACCGGTGTCGATCGTGACCCACTCGACGTCCTTAACGTATTCGTAGCCGGGAAGCGAAGCAAGCGTTTCGACTGCCTTGTCGGTTCTTGGTGCCATTGCAGGGACAGCGGTGTATGCATTGGCGGTGACGATGAGGTCTATCTTGCCTTCCCATTCCTTGGTGACGGCTTCGGCTGCACAGTTACCGAAGAACTCGCCGAGTCCGTCATTGGAGGTGCCGTAGCTCCATACGCCTTCCACCGGGCAGTTAAAAGAAACTGCGAGGAACGGCATTCCGCTTTCGACCGCTTCTTCCGCATATGCCAATGCGATCTCCTCGCTTGCATAGCCGTCGACTATTATGTCGCACTGCTGTGCGACCATGGAGTCATACGCGGATCGCATGCCGGCGCTGTCAGCAACTATCTGGTAGGTCATTTCGACACCTGCCTCATCGCAGGCCTTTTCAAAGCTCTCCAGGACCTCTTTCCAGAAGCCGGACGATGCGTCGGATACAATAAATCCGACCTTGAACGACGTGGCCTCTTCAGACGCGCCGTTGTTCTCGGCGGCAGCCTCGGAAGCTGCCGAGGATGCCGCAGGCTGATTGCTCTGTCCGCAGCCCGCCATCAGGGCGCAGAGCATCATGATCGCGAGTAACATTGCCAGAGTTTTCTTCATTTAGTTGATCCTCCTGTTTTTTTCTTATATTTTTCACTCATTTTCATGAGTCAAGCACATCTTTGCAAATTGTCGGTTTCTTTGACTTGATTATACCTGCGTTTATTTCGTTTTTCAACATTATTTTGCATTTTCTTGCATCAAGCGCGCATTTCCTCGCATTTGCACAAAAAATCAGCTGCCGTTTTAGCTAAAGCGCCCATGCTCCGGTACTGTCAAGAATTATGCGCAAAATTGTTTGCAGGCTCCGGCTGAGTGAAGTCAGCCGGCAATAGAGGCGTCATCCAGAGCCGCCTCCAAGTGCTTCATGTTCATGTATTTCTTGCAGCCCCACTGGGTACCTGCCACATGGCGAAGGCGGGCACAGACCAGCATCAGGGCGGAGTTGCCATCAGGGAATGTCCCCACCACGCGGGTTCTGCGGCAGATCTCACGGTTCAGCCGCTCGATCACGTTGTTGGTGCGGATGCGGGTCCAGTGTTCGCTGGGAAA
>QAMJ01000004.1 GCA_003150355.1 Clostridiales bacterium
AAAAATCGGGAAATACTGGTAAGTTTCCGGTAAATATGCACCCAATTTTTATATGTTCTCCATCTACTTCCAATGCCTTAATTGTCTGATACACAACAAAAAAGGGAGTAACTAATGTTACTCCCTTTCGCGGTGCGTACGGGACTCGAACCCGTGACCCCATGCGTGACAGGCATGTATTCTAACCAACTGAACTAACGCACCAATAATTTTAATAAATCAAAAAAGACTTGCGGTGCGTACGGTAATCGTACCTTCCGCTTATAATATCTTTTTAATCAGTAACTTATGCGTAACCTAAAATTTAATGGTTACGACTTGGTTACGATTTCATCTTGTCAATTTTCGTAGCTTATGACACCACCGTGTCACCTTTCGATTGCGAGTGCAAAAGTACTACACATTTTTGAAACATGCAAGTTCTTGACAATATTTTTTTTCAGCCTTTTTTTCAAGTGCAAGGTGCGAGCCTATATATATAAATAGGCTTGCACCTTGCACTGAACTAATTTTGAACCTATTAACCTTACTCCTGACCGAAACGGATTGACCTCGCATTTTCCCGCAAAAAAAATGCAGGAACAAAAAAATTATGGTGTAGTACACGTATAGTATACCATGCGGATTTTGACTTATCGGGAACTTTGCGGCAAACATTTCAATAATTAGGATTATGACAGAAGTTATCGTAATGGAAAGTGCCGCCTATCAAAAGATGATGGGGCAAATAGCGAAAATCGCTGAGTTCATTACCAAGAATGAACACAAGTTGCAGGATTGCGACTTTGACAACGATGTATGGCTGGACAGTCAAGAAGTGGCCGATATGCTCCATATCAGCACACGCACCCTGCAACGGTTAAGGAGCGACGGACTGGTAGAGTATTCGGTGTTCCGCCGCAAGTGCCTGTACAAGCTCTCAGAAATAGAGAAAAAGGTACGGGAAAAGGTTATCACGTGTGAACCGCACCTGATAGACGTTTACAAGAAGAACCGGTTGTTGGATATAACAAAGGACGAAGACAATGAATAAGGAGGATATTTTGCAGGCGACGGACAGGGGGCTTTCGGTGTTCAGACACTACCTGCCCGTGCCGTTCCGCATCGGTAAGAAGTTCCTGAATCCTTTATATAAGGATACGAAGGCATCGTGCAACGTATATTATGACCGGCGGCATTCGGTGTATAAGATGAAGGATTTCGGCAATGAGGAATATTCCGGGGACTGCTTCGAGTTGGTAGGGACAATGACGGGGCTGAGTTGCAGGAACGCGAAGGATTTCGTTGAAATCATGCGCATCATTGACCATGACCTGCATTTGGGGTTGGCGGACGGTTACGAAAATTGTGTGGACACATCTTCCGTTCAGGTAGTTTGTCCGCCCACGCCGGAACAGGTGATAAAGAAAATACGCCCGTATAATATCGTACCAAGGGCGTTCAATGAAACAGACCGGATATTTTGGAGCAAATCCAGAATCACGGAGCATACATTAAATAAATATAATGTACGGCCTCTGCATTCGTTCAGTTCCGTCAATCAGGAAGGGAAAAGCTATACCTTGACTGAAACGGCACAGGAACCGATGTATGGCTATGTAGGCGACAAATACATTAAAATCTACCGCCCGCGCTCGGAGATGCGTTTCCTCTATGCCGGAGATTTGGGCGACAATTACTGCTTCGGACTTGACCAATTATCCGCCAAAGGGGATTTGTTGTTTATCACAGGCGGTGAGAAAGACGTGATGAGCCTTGCGGCAAACGGATTCCATGCCATCTGTTTCAATTCGGAAACGACGGTCATCCCTACCTCTGTGCTGATGCTGCTCTCCTACCGGTTCAAACACATTGTCCTGCTGTATGATATGGACAAGACCGGTCTGGAAGTTTCCGCCAAACGGCAGGAAGAATTGAAGCCGTTTGCATTGAAACGCCTTTTGCTGCCACTGTCAGGAACAAAAGAAGAAAAGGATGTAACGGATTATTTTGCGTTGGGACACACGCACGACGATTTATTGAAATTGTTCTTAAACCATTTGGATTCATTATACAAGGAAGATATGTCAGCATTAAAATCATGCGAGTTGGATTTCAACAACCCGCCACCTGTGGCACAAATGATAGTATCGGTGAACGATGTGCCGCTGGGAACACAAGGGAACCTGCTCTGCATCACCGGCGGGGAGGGTACGGGGAAAAGCAACTATGTGGCCGCCCTGATTGCCGGTGCTGTGAAACCGGAAAACGCGGAGGGCATCGACACGCTGGGCGTTTCCATTGAAGGGAACCCGAAAGGCAAGGCGGTGCTGTTCTATGACACCGAACAGAGCGAGGTGCAACTATACAAGAACGTAAGTACCCTGCTGCGCCGTTGCGGGCGCGACACGATGCCGGAGTGGTTCAAGGCATACTGCCTGACGGGGATGAGCCGCAAGGAGCGGCTGAAGTCCATTGTGCTCAGCATGGACAAGTTCCATTACCAATACGGGGGCATCCATCTGGTGGTCATTGACGGCATCGCCGACCTGATACGCTGCGCCAACGACGAGGCGGAGAGCATCGCCGTCGTGGAGGAACTCTACCGGCTGGCGGGCATCTACAACACGTGCATCGTCACGGTGCTGCACTTCATCCCCAACGGGCTGAAGCTGCGCGGGCACTTGGGCAGCGAACTGCAACGCAAGGCTGCCGCCATCCTCTCCATCGAAAAGGACACGAAGCCCGCCGTTTCGGTGGTGAAAGCCCTGAAAGTACGGGACGGCAGCCCGCTGGATGTGCCGCTCATGCAATTCGCATGGGACAAGGAGAAGGCGATGCACGCCTATCTGGGCGAGAAACCGAAAGAGGAAAAGGACAGGCGCAAGGAAGAGGAACTCGTGGCGGTAGCACGCGAACTGTTCAGCCGGAAACGCTTCATCGGCTACATGGAGCTTTCGGAAGAACTTCAGGCGGCGTTCGAGGTGAAGGAACGCACGGCCAAGAGCTACATCCGCTTCATGCGGGAAAAGGAAATCATTGTGAAATCACCCGACAGCCCGAACAGCTACATGCTGGGCGAGGTATAAAAGCACAGGAGGAACGGCCATGTTAGTGGACAAGACTGAATTTGAGGCGTGGATGGAGCGCATCATGGGTGAACTTTACCGCATATCGCGCAAGCTGGACAAGGCGGAGAACCGGCAGAAGCACCTGAACTACCTGAACGGGGAACGGCTGTACGACAACCAGGAGGTGTGCCAACTGCTGCGCATCAGCAAGCGCACGCTCCAGCGATACCGGAACAACGGGGCATTGAAATTCCATTCAATATACCACAAGACCTATTACAAGGAATCAGACCTGCACGAGTTCATCCGCAACAACTTCGACGAGAACGAAATCAAGCGTCAGGCACGGAAGGACAAGCTGTCGGAAACTTATCCGATGCCCGAAGAAATGGATGAAAACGGCGGGGAGAAAGAAACAGAAGAAAAAGAACTCTCAGATGATTGTGGATAATGCATCTTGGATGTTCATCGTTCAGGGATACTCTCTACCGCTGTGAAGCAGGAAGTTCCCGCTATTTAAGTTAAACAACCGGCTTCATTCTGTCGGGAGGACAGGGTGGAGCCATTTCTAATAAAATTCCAGTTTTGTGTCGTAAAAACAAGAATATTTCTTATCTTTGCACCGACAACCAAGGACATGGGATTATGATTATCACAAGAGAAGTACAGAAACGATTGGAAGATTTTCAGCCCGATTACGTGTTTACCTACCGGGACTTAAACTTGCCTGCCGAAACGAGCGAAAGCATCATTAAAATGCTGAATCGGCTGGCGGGTGAAGGCTACTTGGCTAAAATATCCAAAGGACGGTTCTACAAGCCTAAAAAGAGCGTGTTCGGAACGTTGAAACCCAGACAAGAAGAGTTGGTGAAGGATTTGTTGGAAAAGAACGGAAAGCGCATCGGATATTTGACCGGTTACTCCGTCTTTAATCGGTTGGGGCTTACTACACAAGTGCCCAACATCATCCAAATCGGCACAAACCAACGCAGGAACAAGAAACAACGGGATATATTCACCGTCTGCTTTGTCCTGCAACCTAACCCGATAACCAAAGACAATATTCCGCTCCTGCAATTATTGGATGCCATCCGCTTCATCAAGGAAATACCCGACACCACGATAGAGGCATCATACAGGCGCATAGCTTTTCTGGTAGGAGAACTTGGCAGGAGGGAGAAGGAAAAGATGGTTGCCTTGGCCGAGGCCTATCCGCCAATGGTACGCGCCTTGTTGGGAACCATCATCGAGAACGATTGCGGTATGGCGAAAGCGCAACCTTTATGGGATTCATTGAATCCAGTAACGGTCTATAAATTGGGAATAAATGAAGATACATTGCCTAATAAAAAGAAATGGAGGATTGAATGATACTGGAAAAACAACCTGAACTGTTAGCAGATGCAATACGCGCGGCTTCCGAATATTACCATATAGCACCGGTCTATATCGAAAAAGACTATTGGATAAGCAAGATATTGCAACAACTCTCCCGAAGCGTTTATATGGAGAACACGGTGTTCAAGGGCGGCACATCCTTGTCAAAAGGGTACGGATTGATTAACCGCTTCTCGGAAGATGTGGATGTGGCTGTACTCACGCAAAAGTTAAGCGGAAATCAGATAAAGACTTTGATTTCCAAGGTCTGCAAAGAAATGACCCAAGGCTTGCAGGAACAGGTTGTGCCTGAACTGACAAGTAAGGGTTCCCGTTATCGGAAAGCCTTGTACCAATATCCGGCAAGCGTCCATGACCCGTTGTTTGATTTTGTCGCCAACCGTGTAGTCGTGGAAATAAATTCGTTTGCCAATCCTTATCCATATGTCAGACGGCAAATAAAGAGCTTTATCACTTCCTACCTTGAAAATACAGGTATGGACTCTTTCATTGAAGAATATGACCTGCATCCGTTTGAACTGAACATTCTGGACAAACGGCGCACCTTGTGCGAGAAAGTCGTTTCGCTTCTCCGTTTCTCCTTTATGGATAATCCGGTGCAAGGATTAACCGGGAAAATCCGCCATTTCTATGATATCTATTTTCTGCTTGACGATAGGGAATGTATGGAATATGTGGAACAGGATTTCATTAAAGACCTGCAAGAACTGGCGGCGCATGACCGACAAATGTTTGACTCACCGGAAAAATGGAAACATACACCCATTAAAGAATCTCCCCTTCTTGGTTCATTCAATGAGCTATGGAAGCAATTGGGCGGATATTATGAACGGGAATTAAATTATCTGGCATATAGCCGGATACCTGATGCGAATCAAGTTGGAAAGAAATTGCACGATTTCATTTCGATAATTGAAAACAAGATATAATTTACAACATACAGGGATTTATGGCTCGACCGATTAAAGAAACGCCGGTAGTTACCGGTAAGGACGCTAAACGCTTTGCGGAGAAGATAGCTCACTTGAAACCTGAAAGCAAGGAAGAAAGGGAGGCGGCAAAGAAGGTTTATGCGAAGTTCAAGGCTCAATATACATTTCGTTCAGGATGCGCGACTTGAAGATGGAGCGCATATTGGCGTCTATCGTCTGGATGAACACTCCGAACAGGCGGGCAAGCTCGTGCTTAGTAAGCCATACGTTGCCGTTCTCCAACTTGACGCTGACTGTGGGGTGACGGTTGATGTCCTCCAGCCCGGTGATGGTGATATTTCCTCTGTGTAGCATAGGGGTATCGTTTTATTTGGTAGGACAATATACGGATTTATTGGTTGTCATGATGTATTGCGCCGCAATTTTTTCAAACGGGGTGCAGTTACGCGCCACTCTGTCCATTTCGCGCTTGATGATGCGGTCGGTAACATAAGCATGGCGGCCGCGCAGGTCGAACCGCCCTAACATGCGGCATACCGTACCGGTGGATATGCCGTTTTTTGTCGTTATCGTATCCTTGAACGTATGGTAAGCCAGATACATGGTCATGTTCTTTTCGATGCCGCAGAGTTCCGCAATCTCTTTCAGATAGACATTCAGCCGTTGGTTGCTGGGGACGGGCAACAGTTCATCCGTTCCGGCAAACCGGACTTTGTACTTCTCCAATATCATTTGTGGGACAGGCAGCAGGGGAATGTGGATGAAAGCGTCAGTCTGCTCCCTTACCATGAAAATCCACTTCTGCCCGTACTTGTTGTGGAAATTCTCTTTACGGAGGGATTTCAGGTTCTGGTAATGCAGGCCTGTAAAGCTCGAAAAGATGAAAAGGTCACGCACCTGTTCCAAACGCGGTGTGTCAAACGTGGCTTTCATCAGTCTGCTCAATTCCTTTTCGTTCAGACTCACCGCCGTTTGTCTGGCTCTAAGCTGTCTTTCTATCGTTCTCATATTTGTCCTCCTTTCTATAATGCGTTCATGGATACATGCAGCCTGTCGGAAAGGGCTTCCATCTCGCTGCCGCTTTTCTGGTTGATTACCTTCGCGTAGATTTGCGTAGTGCGAATATTAGTATGTCCCAACATTTTTGATACGGATTCTATTGATACTCCGTTAGTTAGCGTAACGGTTGTGGCGAACGTGTGTCTTGCGAGGTGATAGGTCAGATTCTTCCTAATTCCGCAAATATCAGCGAGTTCCTTCAGATATGCGTTCATCTTCTGATTGCTCGGCATGGGCAGGGCACGGTGGTCGGGCTGTTTACCCTTGTACTTTTGCAGGATGCGCAGGGGAATGTCCAACAGGCGCACGTTGATGGGCACACCGGTCTTATGGCGCTTGGAGATAATCCAATAGTTGCCGTCCAGATACTTCTGGATATGTTCGTCTTTGAGCAGATATACGTCTATGTACGCCAACCCCGTCCAACAGGAAAATACAAAGACGTCGCGCACCCGTTGCAGGCGTTCCACTTCAATCTCCTTGTCCATAATGCTCTGGAGTTCGTCCATCGTCAGAAAGCCTTTGTCCACCTGAACGAAGGTGATGGGCTGCGTGAATGGGTTGAACTGGATAAGACCGGCGTTCCTTGCGCGGGTAACGGCTTTCTTGAACAGTTGCATCATCTTCGAGGTGGCGTTGTGGCCGACCTTCTTGTCCACACGCAGGAAGTTGCGGAAGCCGTTGATAAATTCCTCGTTGATTTCCGTCAATGGAATGTCTTTATACTTTTCTTTCCTGAACCTGAACTGAATGTATTCTTCCATACGGCGGTATGTCAGGTCGTATTTCTTGTAGGTGTTCTGTGAGAGCGACGTGCCCACTTCCTTCCGCTTTTCCTCGTTCATCTTCTTGAACACGGTCAGCAACGTGTTGGCTTTCGTTTCAATGCCCAGATAGATGTTCTTCAGCTTCAGCGGTGAAGGGTAGCGGTTGTTTTCGATTTCCTTTTCGTAGATGCGGGTAATGTCAGTCTTGATTTTCTCTATCTGCGTGCGCAAATACACCGCCGTCGCACTACGACCGACTACGCCACCGTCCTTCCACATCTTCTTATCCACCATTAACTGTGAGTTGAACTGTACCTGTTCGCTGTCAATGGTGATGCGAACCATGATAGGATATTGCTTGTCCTTTCCTTGTTCCCTTTTCCTTGCGTAACAAAGTACGCTGAATGTGTTCCGTTTCATGCGCTTTTAAGTTTTTTGTTGCAAAAATACTGTTTGACAATCACTTGACGCAATCCACAGGCGGACACTTGGCGGCTATGAAACAGACATTTGAGGGTCATTGTCGTGTATCCTCATGAAATGAATCGTAAACGTGCCGGTTGTTTCCTTTTTCTGCTCAGGATTTTAGGTTACGGCGTGTCGATAAAATTGAACGTAAACAACGACAAATCAACGACATATCTACGAAGTCGTAACCAAAATTCCCGTTTTTTTTCTTGGTTACGATTTGGTTACTCGATTTGTCCAATTTTCGACTTCCAACGGGGTATTCATCTGTCGTGGTATAACAAAAAAATATCCCCAAAGTTACTGACTTTGAGGATATTGTCTTCGACTTTCTTATTTCAGTCTTTTTTCGTAAGCGGTGCGTACGGGACTCGAACCCGTGACCCCATGCGTGACAGGCATGTATTCTAACCAACTGAACTAACGCACCAGTAATTTTGATAAATCGGAAAAAAACTTGCGGTGCGTACGGGACTCGAACCCGTGACCCCATGCGTGACAGGCATGTATTCTAACCAACTGAACTAACGCACCAATAATTTTGATAGTCTCTCTTCCGACGCTTTCTCTCTCGATTGCGGGTGCAAAGGTACGCATTATTTTTAAATCTGCAAGC
>QAMJ01000017.1 GCA_003150355.1 Clostridiales bacterium
CTGTCGGAAAATACCGAGCTGTGGGAAAAGGTCTTTATGGAGGCCGACAAGGGCATGGCCATGATCGAGGACGGGAAAAACTACGGCGACTTCCTGCTGGACACCGTTGAGGCCGCTAAAGAGCAGTTCACCGACAAGGAGTATGAGTGGCTGAAGGAGTCAGCCACGGAGATCAGCAATATTGAAAACAAGCTGACAGAGTTGGAAGAGAAGTATCCCGAGGTTATGCAGAAATCCATGGACGGCGATATGAGCATGCCTGCGGGCAGCGACATGAGCAACCCTCCCGATGACGGCAGTATGCAGAAGTTCCCCGCTTTTGAGGGTAAAGACCTGGATGGGAACGCGGTAAAGAGCGACGAGCTGTTCGCCGGCAACGCCGCCACTGTAGTGAATTTCTGGTTTACTACCTGCAATCCCTGTGTGGGCGAGCTTTCCGAGCTGGACGCTCTGAACAAGGAACTCGCGGAGAAGGGCGGCACCCTCATCGGAGTCAACACATTCACGCTGGACGGCGACGAGGCAGCGATTTCGGATGCGAAGGACGTGCTGGCCAAGAAGGGCGCTACCTATCAGAATGTGTATTTTGACTCCGACAGTGAGGCTGGAAAGTTTACCGCGAACATCTTTGCCTATCCCACCACCTATGTGGTCGACCGCAGCGGCAATATCGTGGGCGATCCGGTCGTGGGCGCTATCACCGGCAAGACACAGGCGGAGACGCTGCAAAAGCTCATCGACCAGGCTCTTGCCGCCGATATGGGCTGAGCGGCGGACTGTCCTCGGAAAGAATGATAACACTATGTATCGGAGAGTATTTCCGCTTCTGGCTGCAGCGGTACTGCTGCTGAGCGGCTGTGCCGCCGGGCGGAAGAATATGCTGCAGAAAAATGAAGCGAAAAAAGCTGAAACGGTCGGACAGCCTTCTGATACGTCCGGCGATGAGAGCATGTATATGGACACAACGGAAAACGTCATCTATCTTGCGGGCGGCTGCTTTTGGGGACTGGAGCATCTGATGCAGTCCATCCCTGGCGTCCTTGATGCTGAGAGCGGCTACGCCAACGGCACCTGTGCAGAGGATGCCGACTACAAAACGGTCTGCAAGGGGGAAACCGGCTTTCGGGAAACCGTACGAGTGGAATATGACCCGGAGAAGGTGAGCTTGGACGCCCTGCTGCTGGCCTACTTCTTTGTGATTGACCCCACGGTGGAGAACCGGCAGGGCAATGACTGCGGCAGCCAGTATCAGACCGGCATATACTATACCAATGAAAGCGCGAAGGAGACAGTCGAGCGTATTGCGGAGCTCGAGCGCGGACGCAGCGAGAAGTTCTTTGTCGAGGTCGGTCCGCTGAAAAACTACTATCCCGCCGAGGAGTACCACCAGGACTATCTGGAGAAGAATCCGAACGGCTACTGCCATATCCCCAAGGCGAAGATAGAGCTGTTCTCCAAACTGCGCATCGATCCGGGCAACTACCAAAAGCCCACCGCGGAATCCATCCGGGACAAGCTGACGGAGGAACAGTACCGGGTCACTCAGGAGGGCGGCACGGAGCATCCCTTCAGCAATGAGTTCTGGAACCGGTTTGAAAAGGGCATCTATGTGGACATCGTCACCGGCGAGCCGCTCTTTTCCTCCACGGACAAGTTCGAGAGCAGCTGCGGCTGGCCCGCCTTTACAAAGCCAATTGAGGAACCTGCTGTAGTAGAGCTGGAGGACAACAGCTTTAGAATGCGCCGCACGGAGGTCAGAAGCCGCGCCGGAGATTCCCATCTCGGCCATGTGTTTACCGGTGACACGGAATCCCCCAACGGAGTACGCTACTGCATCAACAGCGCGTCTCTCCGCTTTGTACCTTACGCAAAGATGGAGGCCGAGGGCTACGGATATCTTCTGTACCTGTTTGGGGAATGATGTTCCGAAAATCAATGATATAATAAAAGGGCTATCTCAAGATGATTTGAAAAATCATCCGAGATAGCCCCCAGCTTGTCAAAAAAGTCCTTACAGGACTTTTTTGACCGCGCTTTCCGCCGAGAATTTTGAAAGCATTCAAAATGCTGTTACCGAAAGCCTTGATATATCAAGGCTTTCGACGGCGGTTTATCCGATTTGAGGCGGGCCTTGCCCCCTCAAGCTCCCCCGCTGCTCAGTTCTCTGGCTTCAAAGCGAAATTTTTTGACAGTCTGAGGGCTATCTCAAGATGATTAAAAAAATCATCCGAGATAGCCCCTCTTTTTTTCTTGAATGAAATAACAGTATCAGAACTTGATATCAACGGGCTTGCGGTCAAAGATGGTGTTGACCTGCTTGTATACCCAGCCCAGAAGCTTCTGGTCGAGGTTCCAGAAATAGACGACAAACAGGGCAGCGACAGTGATGACGAGCACCTTTATAAGGTTCTTAAAAAATTTGCACATGTAAGAATATGCCCCTTTCCTAAATCGGTTTGGTCGAGGAAATTACTTCTTGGCCATGCCCTTCTGGCGGGCATACTCAGCAGCGCCGAGAGCGCCCATGAGCTGCGGGTCGGTCTTGAGGTTGACGACCTTGAGCTTCAGAACGTGCTCGATAGCTTCCTTCAGACCGTCGTTCTTTGCGCAGCCGCCGGTCAGGGTGATGCTGTCGGTAGCGCCGGCCTTCTTGGCCATGACGAAGCAGCGCTTTGCAACTGCCATCTCGATACCTGCTGCGATCTCATCCATCGGCTTGCCTTCGCCGACGAGGGTGATGACCTCGGACTCTGCGAAAACGGTGCACTGTGCGGTGATGGGGATGACGTTCTTAGCAGTCAGAGAGAGCTTGGAGAACTCGGGCAGGCTCAGCTCGAAGGAACGTGCCATTGCCTCGAAGAAGCGGCCGGTACCGGCTGCGCACTTGTCGTTCATGGCGAAGTTCTTGACGGTGCCGTCGGTATCGATGCTGATACCCTTAACGTCCTGGCCGCCGATATCGATGATAGCCTTGACGGAAGGATCGGTCACGTGCACGCCCATTGCGTGGCAGGAGATCTCGGAGATGTTCTCATCCGCGAAGGGGACCTTGTTGCGGCCGTAGCCGGTACCGATGAGGTAGCTGAGGTCCTTGGAATCCTTCAGACCTGCCTTCTCGCAGACTTCCGCCATTGCTGCAACAGCACTCTGCTCGGAGTTGATCTTGCTGCGGATGGTGGTATCGGCAACGATCTTGCCGGTCTCGTCAAGTATTACTGCCTTTGTGTAGGTAGAGCCTACGTCGCAGCCGCCGAAATATTTCATTTTTCTTTCCTCCAGTTTATTTCTTTTCGCGTAGGGAATTACATGCAGGAGTCATCCTCGAACTCCAAGAGCGAAGGATCAACGGGTGAAGCGCCGATAACGGTGCGCATATACTCGGTGACCTTGGCGCGCATGGAGCTGCGGGAGACAGTACGCGGGTCCATAAGATCGTGCTCGACCCAGATCATGTGCAGACCGCGCTCGCGTCCCTGCTCGTCCAGAATGCCCTGAACGGTAGCCATGTTCTTGCAGGCGACGTGCTGATACATGATAACAAAGTTTGCGTTCCAAGCCTCACACTGACGCCACAGCTCGTCGACGACGTTCTGGTAACCGCCGTTGGTGTGACGGCGCATGACCATACGCTCATACAGACGCGCAAGGTCGCGGAGGGCTTCTTCCTTGTCCTCGGTCTCAAGAGGCTTTGTGAAGTTGAGAGATTCCATCTCGACAAGGACGTCGATTCCCCAGCAGTTGGCGAGCCAGTTGGAGAAGTTTGCGTAGAAGTGGGGCGGGCATGACCAAATAATCGCCCTGTACTTCATCTTATCCTTCGGCCATGCGAGGCTGTCGCTGCTGTACGCCTTTGTAAGAAGCTTGTTGACCTTTTCACAGGTAGTCATAACGCGAGGATCAAGACCGCCGTCCATCTCGTAATTGTACTTGCGGAACAGCTCGTAGCACGGGCCGAGCAGCTGCGGCCTGTTGGTCTTGTTTATATCCCACTTTTCCAGCTCGTATGCGGTCTCCTGATTGAAGCGCTTCATTGCGGTGAAGTATGCATCCCAGCTCCACTTGGTGCCGGTCTGCTCCTCAACAAACTTTATGCAGGCCTTGATATCCTCAACGCCGCACTGGAGGGTGCTCTCGTCGAGATACTGGGTCGGGAAGCAGAGGTGGAAGGTAGGCAGCTCGGGGAAGCGGCGGGCCATATAGGAGGAGGCCATGGTAGAGCCGTCGCAGGGCATGGAGGAGGAGATGAAGCAGCTGCCAATGTGCGGCAAAGCGTCAACGACAAGCGCACCGCACTCGGAGGTCGGGACGGGGCAGGTGTCGGAAGGCAGACCGTAGGACTCGACAGCGTCAATGTAGGGGATGCAGGAGAGCTGGTCGAGCATGGACAGCAGGAACACGGGCATGAGCTGATAAGGGATACCCAGCATATCCGGGAAGCCGGCCATAAGCTGACCCATGGTCATCTCATCGAAGAGAATGAGACGCTGATTGAGGGCACCGCTGTTGCCATTTTTGCTGTCGCACTTTGCGAGCAGAACAAGAGTTTCTGCGACGAAGCGGTACATGCAGTATATCAGCTCATGGCTCATGCGGAGGTTATAGCCGCGCATGCCCATTGTGTTCTTATCCATGAAGCTGTGGCAGCAGAAGTAAGAGACCATCCAGCGGTAGTACAGAGTGGCGTTGAGGGCGGGGATGAGGTCCTTGGAGAAGGTCATCAGCAGCATGCCCCACATGCGTGCCCACTCATAGAAGTCATAAGCGGTGTCCTTGATACCGCGCCACTCACGGCGTACGGTAGCCATGGCACCCTTGCGGTACAGGCGGCCGAGACGGCGCTCACCATTGAGGATGACGTCCTTCTTGTTCTCGGCGTCGAGAGCCATGAAAGCCTTGAACTCTTCCTTGACGCGTTTGCCGTCGGCCTTCGCGTCCTCTACGCGGTCAAGCCCGAACTGCTTCCAGTCGGTAGCCTTGAGCATGTCCCATGCTATGGCGCCGACTTCCTTGAGATTCTCCCACTGCGCTTTCCAGTTTATCTCGTCCTTGCAGCGGAAAAACTCGGGATTCGGGTACTGTATCTTTTCCTTCTTAGCCATTATGCTTTGCCCTCCTCTTTGTGGATGCGTTTGATCTCAAGGGATTCAACAAAGGCCTGAACACGGGTGCGCAGCTGACCGGAGTTACCGTTGTTGTACAGTCTGTCGATAGACAGGACGGGCCAGCCGTACTCATCGTGCATGACGTGGGACGCAAGAGCGCGCTCAAAGCCCCAGTAGTCGCAGTACTTCATCTGCTCATAGATGATGCCCTCGGCGTTATACTCCTTGGCGAGACGGTCAGCCGTCTCACGGCGCTGGAGGACTTTCTCATCGGCTATGTAGCGTGCGCACTCGGAGTGCTCCATGACGTGCAGGCAGATCTGACGCAGAGCGTCCTCATCGTCCTTGAGCTCGATGACCTCGCGGCCGGGAGTGGAGCCGAAGCAGAAACGGTCGGAAACGACCAGAGCGCCGCAGCCTTCGATGAGCTTGGTCAGGTCGGGATCGTCGATCTCGGAGCCGACGATGGCGACTCTTGCGCGGAACGGGCTGACCTTATCGGGCTTGCGCTTCTTGAGCTCAGCCAGAGTCTCACGCAGGTAAGGCAGGATCAGGCGCTTCGGGCAGGTGTAGGAAACGAGGTTGATGACATGGAACTCGTAACCGGTGATGACGGGGTTGTCGGCCTTGCGCATCTCGCCCATCTCGGAGATGATGGAGCAGACCTCGTTGTGCTCGGCGACGGCGGCGCGGATAGCCGCGTCGGAGGTGTCGACGCCGAAGACCTCGGTGATCTTGTCGAGCACATGGATACGCATCTGATCGACATAGGAATCGAGGGTGTAGTCGGTGATCTTGTAGGGGATGTCGCAGTGGGTAACGAAGAAGCTGGGCTTCTCGTTAACCTTGAGGATCTCGAAGTGCTCCATTGCACGGTTCATCATGGAGCAGGCATCGACGCCGATCATCGCATCGAGGAACTGATAGCCGCCCTCTATGCCGCGCTCGACCAGTGCTCTGGCATATTCGCAGGTATAGTTGGACATGTAATAGGTCGCGATGTCGATGGAGCCGGTGTGCGGTGCGCGGAGTCTTACCGAGAAGCAGTTACCGACATTGAGCAGTGCCTCGGGGACATGGTAGCAGGTATAGCCGAGGCAGATATCGCCTTCGGCCTGAGCCTTCTGTACCAGCTCATTGTCAGCGTTCTCAAGCAGTTTTTCAAAGTAGATAAGATGCTTAAGATCTTTCATTTTATATCATACTCCTTACTGTCAGATCAGATCTTCATGCAGACGTCCCAAGCGCGCCAGATAACGGTGCGGAGATTGCCGATAGCGACACAGTCGCCGACACGGAAGATGGTCTCCTTGCCCTTGCCCTTGACCTTGCGGGAGGCAGTGCGTCCGCCTACCGGAGTCGGGACAAAGCCGATGCCGTTGACGACGTTGTCGCACTCGACGAAGAAGCTCTCGCCGGTCTGGACGTTCTTGACGGTGCAGCCCTTGTCGGTGATCTCGGTGACAGTGCTGTGCAGGTAGACGGGAACCTTGTGGTACTCCATCGCGTCGCGCAGGTAGGAGGTGTTTGCAAGGCAGGTCGCCTGAGCGGCAACGAGGTCGTTTGCGTACTCGACGATGATGGGGTGCTTTCCGTAGTTGAGAAGCAGGTCATAAGCCGCCTCGCAGGAGGATTGGCCGCCGCCGATGAAGAGCACCTTATCGCCAAGCTCGTGCTTCTCCTTGAGTATCTGCGTGAAGGTGAGCGCCTTTTCAAAGCCCTTTATGCCGGGCATGGTTCTGGGAACGGAGCCGGTGGCGACGATGATATCATCATAGCCGCGCAGAGTGCCGAGATCGTTGACCTCGGTATTGAGGTGGACTTCGATGCCGGACTTCTCGATCTCTCTCCTGTACCAGCGGATGAGCTCCTTATCGTTCTCCTTGAAGGTCATGGCGGAGGCCGTCAGGAACAGACCGCCCAGCTCGCCGCTCTTTTCGAAGAGCGTGGGGATATGACCGCGCTGCTTGAGGACAAGTGCGCACTCCATGCCGCCGATGCCGCCGCCGATGACGGCGACCTTCTTCGGGCTCCTGGTCGGGACGATCTTGTACTTGTTGTGCTGCATGGTGGTCGGGTTCAGGGCGCAGCGGGCAAGATGCAGAGAGTCGCCAAGATGCTGGATGTTCGGGGTACCGGCAAACTTTGCCATATTGAAGCAGCCGTTGTGGCAGCGGATGCAGGGCTTGATCTCGTCCTCGCGGCCTTCGAGGATCTTGTGGATCCACTCATGGTCAACAAGGTTCTGGCGCGCGATGGCGACAGCGTCGAGCTTGCCCGCGGCGATCTCTTCTGCCGCCTTGACCGGGTCCATACGACCAGCGCAGACGACGGGCTTGGAGGTGTAGTTCTTTATATGCTCGACATAGCTGAGGTTGCAGTTATCGGGCATATACTGAGGCGGATGCGCCCAGTACCAAGCGTCATAGGTGCCGTTGTCGCAGTTGAACATATCGTAGCCCGCGTCCTCAAGGTACTTGACGGCCTTCTCGGATTCCTCCATGTCACGGCCGAACTCCTTGAAGTCCTCCTCATAAGGCATTGCGCCCTTGCCCCAGTCCTTGGTCTTGGAGACGACGGAGTAGCGCAGGGAGACAGGGAAGTCACTGCCGCACTCGCGCTTGATGGCCTGAACGATCTCGACCGGGAAACGGTAGCGGTTCTCGAAGGAGCCGCCGTACTCGTCGGTACGGTAGTTCATGTTGGAAATGGTGAACTGGTCGAGCAGGTAGCCCTCATGGACGGCGTGAATTTCGACACCGTCGACCCCGGCTTCCTTAAGGAGCTTGGAGGTCTTTGCAAAAGCTTCGACCTGATCGTGAATTTCCTTGATGGTCATGGGGCGGGACTTGACCTCGTCATACCAGCGGTTCGGCGTGGCCGAGGCGGAGGCGGTGATATAGTCAAGGTCGGCGACGGGGCTGGCGAGCTTGCCGAGCACCGGGTGCTGGAGCAGAAGGATCATCGGCTTTGTGATAGCCATGGAGCGGCCCATGCCCGCGGCGAGCTGGATGAACAGCTTTGCGCCGGTCTTATGGAACTCCTCCATGTACTTCTTGAGATCCTTGAACATCTTCTCGTTCTGGTACAGCCAGCGGCCGCCGATAGCGTCCTTGATGCACTGCATGCCGGGCAGGATCAGGCCGACGCCGTCCTGCGCGCGGTTAAGCAGGAAGTATGCCGCTTCCTTATCGAGATGGCTCGGCTCCATCCAGCCGAACAGGGACGTGCCGCCCATGGAGCACTGGACGATGCGGTTCTTGACCTCAACGTTGCCGACCTTCCAAGGCGTAAACAGGGCTTCATACTTGGGATTCATTGATTCTCTCCTTTTTGGTTATAAAATTTTATTTAAATCAGCGTACACGGCGTGCTGATTATTGCGGAGATTTAGAAATCAGAATGAATATGCATATAAATGTCATACATACTGACATTTACTGCTATATGAAAGGCCGGAATCAAATTTGAATATTCCGACCATATAGTTAAACATTTCCTGTGGCAAACTCGCGCGTGAACATATCGCACATGGCATGCAACCGAGTGCAGGCGTCAAGCTCATTTACACTTGGTACGCCGACAGTGAGGCGCTGCATCATACCAAGAATTGAGTCGTAAGCGTTGTAATAAAGCTGTTTTATATTGGCGTTAGGAGAGACTGTCCCATCAGCCAGTCCTTTACGTATTGCTATAGACAGCGGCCCTGTATATCTCTCAAAACGCTCGGGTGGGCGGTTGATAACATGGCTGTTCTTACCGACCTGATACAAAGCAACCTCTGCATCCAGTGAGAAACGAATCCCTTCCGGATCTACAAACAGCATATCCGAATAGCTTTTAAGGATGATGCTTATTTGTTCGATTCCAGTCAGCGTGTCAAAAGCTTTCTGCTCGAGTTCTTTGTATATATGGGCTTTTACGCGCTCCCAGTAACAAAATGTCGATGCGATGATTAAATCTTCTTTTGAACTGTAATACCGGTATATTGAACGCTCGGTTAAGCCAGAAGCTGCAGCAATTTCAGACAGCGTGGTTTTATTTATTCCTTTTTTTATAAAGCAGTTCAGTGCATTGTTTGTGACGAGACGTATATTGTTTTCTCTTATTTCTTCAAGTGACATATGGCAAACCTTAACAATTAAAATGTCATATATACTGACATCTCTAACGATAACACAACTGCATGAAAAATTCAAGCATAATTGTTGGATTATTGGCAAGCGCATGAGAGCGACATCATCATCCACAAGGCGGCGAAAAATGCGTTTGACAATCTGGCGCTGAAAAAACTGCCAACAGTCAAGAGCCTGCAAGCGGAGCCGGAAAAACATATCAAGTCAGGATTTGACGGGCGTTTCACATGAGACAACCGTGGGAGACATGCAGCGAATCTCATCACGCTTCTGCCAGATCGGCAATCAGCTTGATGTCGCTGACCGCCAGAGCAAGCTGGAGCTTGTTTTCAAACCCTGTTTTTTGCAGCATGTTTGCCACATGGAATTTGACCGTCGACATCTCGCAGCCCATCTCCGCTGCGATGCGCGTGTAAGACAAGCCCCGCATCAGATGCCGCAGAACTTTCAATTCCGTCTTTGTAAATTCCGTGCTTTTTGCCATGCCGATCTCAACCGTCGGGGGCGCGTCCGGAAAAATATGTTCCCCCGCCATCGTTTGTCGGACAACATCCATCAAACGCTTCTGCATAGAGTCCTTATACCACAGGCTGTCGGCCCCGGCCCTTTTTGCCTCGTCCAGAACCGCGCAGTCGATCAGCGAGGTCACAACAATAATTTTGCTCCTCGGCTGTATGGCTTTGATCTGGCGAACGGCAGTCAGACCGTTCTCACGGTTCTCCGTTTGCACATCCATCAAAATCAGATCGACGGAGCTTGTCCGGCACACCTCAACCGCCTGCTTTGCGCCGGGGATGGACGCCGTGATCCGGTATCCGTCCTCGGCACGGAAATAGCTTTCCAGCAGACTGCGGATCATGGTCTGGTCTTCAACGATCATCACTCTCATGTGCTGCTCCTTCCTGTTCCGGCAAACTGATTATCAGCTTAAAGCGAGGGCTGCTCCAAACCTCCATTTTGCCGCCTGCTTCTTCTATACGTTGACGCAGCATGGAAAGGCCTCCGCCCTCTGTGATCTTTTCCTTTGGCACCGCGCCGTTGTTGGTCAGGGAAACCTCCACGCAGTCCGGCTTCTGCCAAAAGCACACATACAATTCTGTGCCGTCTGCGTGACGGACACAGTTCGCCGCACATTCGCAGATCGCCAGTGCGCTCAGTGCGCGCATCCACTTCTTTTGCGGCTCATCCCCTGTCAGCAGAACTCTAACGCCTAGCTCTTCCGCTCGTTTTTTCGCCGCCTCCAGCGGTTCGGATTGCACCGATATCTGGCTGGAGCGGTAAAGCACTGAAATCGACTGTTCCCACAGCGCCGCGTTTGCACGAAGTTCCTTCAGGTCCGTGTGCTGGAGCAGCACACGGCGCGCCGCGAGAATACTGTGCCCAATGTCATCGTGTACACGCAGCTTCATCGCCAGCGTCTCTTCCTCCCGGATGATCTCCGGCATCTGCACAAGCAGCAGCCGAAGCCGCTCATTCGCCTCCGCCAGCTTCGCATTTTCCTCTTTCAGCTGGTTCTGCTCCCGGATCAGCTCCGTAACGTCTGCGGCAGTGATCTGCGTATAGCGGACGCCCGCTTTTGTTGCGATCTGCTCCTGCGCAAAGCGCAGCACCTTCCCGTCCGGAAAGCGGTAAATCCGAAGGCGCAGATCCAAACAGCACACATTTGCGGGCGGCGCTTGCAGGGCGCTCTGCATCTCTGCAAGCGACTGTATGCCGCCTTTTCGCAGCCACTTTGCAATGGCAAGCATCCGGCGGTTGATGAGCCGCACCACGCCGTTTTTATCGAAGAAGCAGGCCGCGATGGGCAGACTGTCGAAACTTTCCTTAATCCTGTCCATGCGCCTTTACCCCCATAGATCGTTCCAGCTTCTGCGTCACATATTGCAGTCCGTCCTCATCCTGCTCCCATTCCAGACCTGGAAACCGCGCATGCAGCCCGCAGAGCGGCTCCGCCGCTGAAACACAGAGCGCAACCTCTACCCATCTACCAACCTCTATGGAGATCAGCAGCGCACGCAGCGATTCCAGTACCGTCTCCACGACCGCCTCAAACAGGTCGTAGACCTGTGTCGCCTGTTCGACGGTAAGCTGACCTTCCCCCTTGATAATCGTCTTGCAGTCGGCACCATAGACACTGATATTCTCGGAAGATTCATTGAGGCACAGCCGAAGCTCCTGCACGCTGATTGCACCGCGCTGCATGCCGACAAAAATCAGGTTGCTTCTACGCTTGATGTAGGTCCCGATGATGATGACCTGCCCGAGCAGGTGTCTGGCTCTGTCCGGATCCTCTGTTTTCTGCAAGTTAGCCAGCAGATCCCGCAGCATCGCGATCTGCCGGGCGGTTTGCGCCTCCATCATGTCATACAGGCGGTTTTCCTCTGTCAGCTTCAGCCATCTTGCGCGCTGTGCATTTTCCACTGCCAAAACGTCACCGGTATCACGCAGCTCATCCCTTGTCAGCTCCAGCGCCTTACGGATCTGATTCAGCGCGGAGATGTCCTCCTTCCAGAATACCCAGCCGCGGCGCAGCTTGTGCCGTTTCAAAAGCGTATCGTCGCCCAGATGGACGGTATCCTGCTGCATCTGCCGCAGCTCGCTTTGCGGCAAAGTTCCCTGCATGGCAACAGACACATATTGGGAGCAAAATGCAGAATCCGTAATCTGGACAGGCAAACTCGTTGCCTCAAAAAGTTCGTCGTATCCGAGGTTGGACTGAATCAACCCGCATTGAATGCAGCATTCAAGGATGCTCGCAAAGATCAGGCACTGCGATACCGTCATATCGCCCGCGAGAACCCAGACCCAATAGACCTTTTTAACATACGCGCAAGCATAGGCCAACGAAAGCGCAAGCGGAACCAGCGGCAGCCAGCGAATTCTCCTACTGCGCGGGATGCGGCAGTTTTTCACCATCGAAAGCAACGCGAACCCCGCGCACAGGGCTGCCCAACCCAGCACAAAAAAATAGCCGCCCTCATACCGATACTCCCGATCCGATAAAACGCCGGTCGGGAAGGAAAACACCTGCTGGTGCAGATCATTGGTCAGAACGAGCAAAAGCAGCAATAGCGTTGGAAAATACAGAATCTTGGTCCATCGCGGTATCCGAAAATCCTCTCCCTTGCCCAGCGACCGGGAAACGAAGACCGACAGCATGGGGATGAACAGCATCGGGAAATAGTAAAAATACCACAGCCAGCGCTCTGCCTCCGTGTTTTCAATGGAAAATTTGATTGAGCGCAGAAGAATCCACAGCACCATCAGCACCGAGATTGCCAGCAGATAGCGCCGCACCTGCGTCTGCACGATGCGGATCCATAGGGAGTAGCACCACGCGCTGAACAAAAACACATAGATCCCGCTTCGCAGGTGGCTGACAACCGGAGAATGAAAAAAATGCCGGCTTGCATATCGGAGCCACATGGCAAACGCGATGAGCGCCAACACGCCCAGTGCATACAAGAGACTCTTTTTTATCGCTTTGCTCATGCCGCATGCCTCCCAACTCTGCACATTCGTATGGATAGTATATCATGCGGACAGAAAAAGGCAACACGGTTTTCCCCCTTCGCTGAGAGAATCGAGCCAAACGATGACCTTTGAACAAAAAATAATTGCAAACCCTATCCAATCGGCGGGGGCAGAAGGGAGCGATAACGGCTAAAATACAAATGAAGCATGCAAAAGAAGAGGAAGGCGGTGGAAAAGTACAGATGCGAAGGATTGTGCTGGATATGAAAGGCGGACTTCTGGCGGAAGCGGTCATGCAGTCGCTTTCGGGATGCGACCCGGATTTTCTTGTCTACCGTTCTTCAAAGCCGGAGGAAACGCTTGCCCTGTGCCGAACCTGCCGTGCCAA
Organism: Clostridiales bacterium; assembly: GCA_003150355.1. Taxonomy (GTDB): domain Bacteria; phylum Bacillota; class Clostridia; order Oscillospirales; family Oscillospiraceae; genus Limivicinus. The sequence continues at coordinate 13,101 of QAMJ01000017.1, forward strand.
TGTGTTGGTGATGGAGGTCATCCGCCAAGGCATCTGGAAGCTGAGCGAGCGGCTCAGGCTCTGCAGTGAGGTAAAACAGCTCGGTTGGGCCTGCAAGGTTCTGCTTCTGGTGGACGAGAACGCGGATGAATTGCTTGCCTCTGAGGTGCGGCAGGCTGTCAAAGATCAGTTGGTCGATAATTTTATTTACGCATCGGTGTCGCCTAAGTATCTTGCGGGCGTGATCGACACGCTTTGAAAGGATGGGTGAGAGATGGAAAAATCCTGCAAGAAGCGCCCATCTGACCGATGCATCCGGTATCGCTGACGTATCTCGCGGGTACGATCGATATGCTTTGGAAAGACCTGCTGGAGGCATGGAGCGAACCGTCTACTTACACGTTCTCCGTGGACGGCAGAGGCCTTACCATGAATGAGAACTCTGGCTACGGCATCAGCGGCACTTTTGCAAAAAAGTAAGCCGCATAAGAAGCAATACGTATCATCCACCCACCGGACTTTAGAAAGGAGAAAACGTTATGGATAACCTTACAGGCAGCATGAAAGACGTCGCATTCGCGACCAGTCCCCGTGAATTTGATCTTTCCTAATACGCTGACGGCTGGATTGTTCGGCATCGGGTACCTTGTCGACTTTATCAAGATTCTCTGCGGCAAGTTCACCGACAAGGACGGAAACCTTATTCAGCGTGTAAAGAAATGATGAAGGCAACCGGTCTCAGGTATGCACTTGTATTTTTCACCGGGATCGCATTTTACTTTCTGGTGATCAGTAGATTTGTGCATTCCTAAAGAATATTGGGAGGGAATTATGAAACAGACGAAGACCAAGCTTCTATGCCTGCTTATTGCGGCGCTGATGCTGCTCAGTCTCGCCGCCTGCGGCAAGGAGACGACGAAAGACTCCGATTTAATCAAGCTCGGTGACTATGAGCTGCTCTACAAGGGCGCGTGCATCATGGAGGATTCGGACGGAAATTATGCAATTGTTCTGACACTGGACTTCACAAACAACGGCAAGGAGAATGCGTCGTATCTTTGGAGCATCGATGAAACAGTTATGCAAAACGGCGTAGAACTGGAAGTTGCAAATGTTTTTACCGACTACGACACCTTTGAAACCGTGATAGAAGGCCAGTTTACGGAAATTGCTCCGGGTACGACGCTTGAGGTTAAAACAGCTTATGTGCTCAAGGACGCTGCTGCCAAGGTCGAGGCGACCTTTGAGCAGCTGTTCGGTAAGAAAAAAGGCACGATCACCATTGACCCTGCCACGCTCAGCCGGGAAGCGTCCGCCGATTCGACGGGCAGCACAGACACCACCCTTCCCGCTCCGACGGGTGATGCGCTGCTTGACTGGTGGAACGGCGCGTGGTATGGCTGGTGGACGATGACCGGCTGCTCGGGCGCTTACGAGAGCATGTCGGGACAGTGGTGGGACGCCTGCGCTGTCATCGACATCGGCTCGGATTATACGGGCACCGTCACGATCTGGGACGAGGACTACTCGAGAGCGGATCCGATGTTGCAGGCGTCGGTCACGCTGAACAGCGCCGGTGTCGGAGAGCACGGTACCGTGATGTCGGAGAGCGGCTACTTCACGAATTTGCCTTTGGAGCATGCCGACTGGATCATCGATCCCGCGATCAACAGCCGTTTCCCCGATGTTGAAAACATGATCTGCATTGAGGGCTGGTACGAAGACGGCGACGATGAGTTTTACTACGAGGTTTATCTGCGCCCGTGGGGGCAGCTCTGGGATGACTTTGCTGCCGACTATCCTGACGATATCCCCTATTACTATGACGACTGGTATCTCCCGCTCGTGGAGTCCGGCAGATCCATGCCGGATGTGGTCGGCGGCGAGGCCGTCTCTTCCAACTCGGCGGACGCGCCTGCTGCGCCCACCGCCGCGAACGTATCCGGCGGCGACGGCATCGTGACCGAGGAACAGGTACAGAAGGGCTACGTCTGGATGAACGAGGTCAATAATAATATTTTTGACGCTACTTACGATGATATCGCTGCCTACTTCGGCGTGGAAGGCCAGTTCGTCAAGGAAGAATACAGCGACCATATGAAGGCAAACTACCGCTACTACAAATGGATCTCTGAGGACGACGGCTCCCATTTCATCTACGTCAATTTCAAGGAGAACGAGTCGGGCGTTTATACGGTAAGTGCGTACAACACCAGCGGCTTCTCCGGCAAGGAGGCCATTGCGAGGTATCTTGACATCGTCAAAGCAGAAGCCGCGGAGGCAAACAAGGCAGCGTCTGCAAATGCCGAGATGAAGGACTTCTCCGTGGAGGTTGCCCAGTTTGCACAAGACGATGTGAAGGTCAAGATCATGACGAAGATCCCGGTATCCGGCTGGTCGTACGATGATAGGGGGCGCTGCCTGGTGGAAAACGACGATCCCGCAGCGTTTGGTGCCGGCGCCATCCGGTTCGAGGTAAGAGAGAACGTTGAAAAATTCGATTACTACAAAGACAACTTCGAAAACTATCAGGATATTGAAGACCGCGTGATCGGCGGCATCACCTTCCATGGGCGCACCTACAGAAACATCGGCTATGATTGGATCGAGTACGTGGCGCAGCTTGACGACAACCGCGCCCTCTCCATCGGCCTTCGGAATATGGACTGCGTCCCGGGAACGATGCCCGACATCATTCTCAACAACATGACATTCCAGTAAGGGCGGCGTCCTTCTGAGAATTTATATGAAAACCGGCTCCCGCCCCATTTTGGAGCGGGAGAATCCGGCTGTTTGCGGAAAACGGAGGTCTTGTGGACATCCATCCCACAGCATATTGGGTAAACGATTTTGAGCATAACACATCCCCTCAAAACAGAATTTGATGGAACAGGCAGGGACTGGACGCTCACCGAAAGATTGAAGTAGTCCGTCTCTCCAAAGATAAGGTTACAGAGTGCAAAGCCCTACTCATTGGTGCTTGAAAGAGCATCCGGCAAACATAATCATTCAGTCCAACGCAAGGCTGGGCCTACTCTCCTTCACGTACTCTGCAGTGTGCCTGCTTCCTCAAGCATATTCTAACAAATTTTACAAGCTGCGATAGAAGCATCGCGTTTCATTTCCCTTTGGTGCCTTGCAGCGCAGCGGAAAGGAATGGTCATAAACATGGCAACACGAATCACAAATTATCAATGTCCTGCCTGTACGGGACCGCTCCATTTTGTAGGAGAATCCGGCAGGCTGGAGTGCGATTACTGCGGCTCAAGCTTCGATATCGCAGAAATTGAAGCGTTCTACGCGGAAAAAGAAGCAAAAGCGGCGGAAGCGGCGCAGAAGCAGGAAGAAACGGAAGCGGCTCAAAAATCTGCCGAAGCGGAAGAACAGCAGACTGCCGCAGATGGCTCTGACTGGGACGCTTCCGGCCTGAGTGATGACTGGGGCGCGGACACAAGTAGCATGAAAGCATACTGCTGCCCGTCGTGTGGTGCGGAGTTGCTTTGCGACGCGACGACCGCAGCCACCTCCTGCCCATACTGCGGAAATCCGTCAGTGATTCCGGGGCAGTTCACCGGCATTTTGAAGCCCGACTTTGTGCTTCCCTTCAAGCTGAGCAAGGAGGACGCCATCAAGGAATTGAAGAAGCACTATCTCAAAAAGCCTCTGCTGCCATCGACCTTCTCCAAAGCCAACCATCTGGAGGAGATCAAGGGTGTGTATGTACCTTTCTGGATGTACGACGGCGAGGCCAGCGGAAGTGCGCAATTCCATGCTACCACTGTACATACCTACACCTCGGGAGATTATGAGATCACGGAGACAAGCCACTATGATGTGCGACGCGCAGGCTCCATTGCCTTTGAAAAGATCCCGGTGGACGCGTCGAGCAAAATGCCGGATGATTACATGGACTCAATCGAACCGTATGATTACGCGGAGCTTAAGCCGTTTTCCACAGCGTATCTGCCCGGATTTCTGGCGGACAAATACGATGTCAGCGTTGAAGACAGCCGGGAGCGGGCGGACAAGCGCTGCGCTGGCTCACTGCTGAGTGCGCTGGAGAGCACGGTTTCGGGCTACACTTCCTGCAATGAAACGAACCGGGATATCCACTTGAAGCGCGGCAAGGTGCATTACGCGCTGCTCCCTGTCTGGATTCTGAACACAAAATGGGAGGACAAGGACTTCCTCTTTGCAATGAACGGTCAGACGGGCAAGCTGGTAGGCAACCTTCCCGTCAGCACAAAGCGGGTAATTGGCCTGTTTGCGGCGATCGCGGCGCCGCTCATTGCCATCAGCGTGACAGCGCTGATGCTTATGGCACGATAGGGAGAGTTGAGATATGAAAAAAAGAATATGCTGTTTCCTGTTGGCGTTTCTGCTTGCGCTTGTATCCTGCGTGAGTGTGGCTGCGGCTGAGCAGACAGGTGCACAGCTTCCTTATGTGACAGACGCGGCCGGACTTCTCAGCGAAAACGAAAATATGCTATTGGAAAAGATGGCGGAAAGCGTATCCAAAAAGTATGGTGTCGGCGTTTACATCGTAACCGTGGAGGACTATCGGGACTTCCATTCTGAAGGCGTCTATAAGGCGACCTACACCATCTACCACGAATACACCATGGGCGAGGGACCGAACCGCGATGGAATCATGCTCCTGCTCAGCATGGATGACCGCGACTGGGCAATGTTCTGCTTCGGCTCACGCTGCGAGTATGCGTTCAACAGCTATGGTCAGGAGAAGCTGGAAAAGGTTTTCCTCGACAATTTCGGTGAGAACGACTGGTACGGTGGCTTTGAGGATTACGTCAAAGAATGCAGCGTCTATCTGGAAAAGGCTTCCGCAGGAAAGCCCGTCCGGGCGAGCTTGTTCTTTCCAATCCTTATCGTGATCGGCCTTTCTCTGTTGGCAGCAGCCGCGATCGTCGCTGTGATATGGCAGAAAATGGAAAATGTATCAGAAAAAGCAACCGCGAACGCCTACGTCTCCGCGGGACTCCGACTTACGGAACAAACAGATTGTTTTACCCATAAGACGACCTCCAGCAGAAAGATCGAGCGCAGCTCCTCCAGCGGCGGAAGCAGTCACAGCGAATCCGGCGGCGGCGGTTCCGGCCGAAGCGGGAAATTCTGAAAGGAGCGGCTACGAAAATAACACCCAGACGAGTGTTCGCACTATTGATGGCGACGGTTTTGCTATTGTCACTCTGTGCCTGCGCGCAGAAAATGCAAACGGAGCCCGACGAACCAAAAATGAATACTGCCAGCAAAATAATAGCGGCTGCTGAGCCGGACGGTATTTCGGATACGGCGGGCTGGGTGCAGCAGCGGCATAAACGGCGGACAAGCATGGTAAGCTTATCCGCCGTTTATTTTTTGAAGTGCCGGTCATGTATAACGTACTACATCAGTATGCGCAGAGCATCTATGATTTCTCTGGTGCAGGAAGAAAACACAATGCCGGAGAATACCAGAACGATAATAATAAGGAGCCAGATCCGCGCAGGAGAAACATGCCGACTGGCGTGAGCCATAAAATCCCTTTGCTTTTTCAACAGTGCCACCTCCTAACGAACGGGGGTATACACAAAATAACGGAGAGGAGAACCTGCATCAACCGGAGAAAGGTCAGGACGCGGCTGCGCAGTGTTATTATAGCAAAATAATCCTTTGTGATATGTGACTTTGTCACGGAGAAATCAAAAGAAAAAGAGTAAGCTTATTGAGGTAGGAATTGTCGTTGTATTCGGAAGGCCCTGCCCCGCATATACGGGCAAAGGAGGGAAATATGTGTATTAACAGACTTGTTAAGCTGAACCCGGTCAATTTTGACGAAGAGGTGCTCTGCTCGGATATTCCTGTGCTTGTCGGCTTCTGCGCCTCCTGGAGCAAGGCAGGGAGGGGAGTGGAGGCGCTGCTGTCAAGAATATCCGTGCTTGAAGCCGGCCGAGTAAAGGTATGCAAATTCAATGTGGACGAAGATCCTATGTTTGCACTCCGGCGCGGAGTGAGAGACATCCCTACGGTGATGCTGTTCAAAAAAGGACGTCTTGTTGATCTGTCAGTAGGTCTGCGCCCGGAAGCGGAGCTTATTGAGCTGCTTTAGGGAGCAGCAATTATACATCGTGGAGCGCCGTTTCGGGCGCGGTGAGCCCCCGCTTACGCTCCTGGCATTTGGGGCAAAGCCCCTCAAACACTGTCCTGTGCCGGAATACTGTGTATCCGGAAGCTTCGGCAACATCCCTGTCCGCATCATGGTGATACTCAAGCGGCACGTTTCTCACCGTGCCGCAGCCGGTGCAGTAAAGGTGATAGTGGAAATCTGTCCGGATTTCATAGCGATCGGCACCGGGGACACGGACATGTGTGATCTCGCCTGCGTCCGCAAGATAATTAAGATTGCGGTATACCGTCCCGCGGCTGATCTTACTGTCAGTACTCCTGACCTCTATAAATATCTGATCCGCGCTCGGATGATCCGTATGTCTACGGACAGCATCAAGAATCAATTTGCGCTGGCGTGTGTCTCTGTGCTGCTTCACTGTCATTACCTGAACTTTCAATGTAAATATTCAAAAAACTATATTATTATATAATATAGCAAGTCAGGTGTCAACAAGCATGACTCTGCCTAATGCCACGTTCGCAATCACGGCACATGCCGTGATTGCGTCTATACAGTAGGCAAATATTTGTTTTGTAATGCAAAAGCTAAAACATGCATTGACGCAGAAAGACAAACATGGTAAAGTAGTATTGAGATTCGGTCTCAATATCAATTCTGCCGAAAGGAGCTTGCTTTGCTATGGTGCGTCTGGATGACTTGATGCATAGAAGGCTGATATTGGAAACGCTGAAAGAGCGTGATGACCACCCGACCGCCGAGCAGATATATTTCTACGTCAGGGCGCAGGCAGACAGCGTAAGCCGGGCTGCGGTTTACCGGAATCTGCGCGCTTTGCAGGCGCAGGGAGAAGTGGTCCGCGTCGGTCAGACAGGCCCGGAGCGGTTCGACCATATTGTTCATCCGCACTACCACATTCTGTGCACAAACTGCGGAAAGCTGAGCAACGCTCCGGTCGACTACCAAAGGAAGCTTGATCTTGAAGCGGCGGATGCAACAGATTACATTGTCAGCAGACACTACCTTCTTTTTGAGGGGATATGCCCGGATTGCCAGAAATGGGCGATCGATCAGTGCTTGGGGATGGAGCTGCCGTTGTCGGCGGAACGCAGCTGATTCATCACTGCCGTAAAGCGGTATATTTCAAAAACCCGACAACACTTAGGTGAGGAGGGGCAGCATGGAGAAAATCAAAAGCCTGTTGCCGATGCTTCCTTATTGGCGGGAGCTTAATGAGGGGCAAAGGGAGCTTATCGCAAAGGGGGCGTTTTTCCGCCGCTTTGAACAGGGAGAGCATATACACGGCGGGTTTGGACAGTGCTACATTCTGAGAGGCTGCATAAGGGTGAGCGTTATTTCCGCACAGGGGCGTGAGATCAGCCTTTTCCGGCTGCACTCCGGTGAGCTGTGCGTGCTTTCCGCTTCAACAGCATTCAACCAGATAACCTTTGACACCTACCTTACCGCAGATACGGAGTGCGAGCTTTTAGCCGTAAGCGTCGAAACCGTCCACACCTTGATGAAGAGCAATGTTCATTTCCGCTGCTTTATGTATGAGCTCTTAGCCGAGCGCTTTTTAAGGGTAATGCCGGCGATGCAGGAAGTGCTTTTTATGAGCTTTGAGCAGCGTCTTGCCGCCTTTTTTGTCCGGGAGCATGACCGTACTGGTTTGACGGAGCTGTACATGACGCATGACCAGATAGCCCAGCAGACAAGCTCTGTAAGGGAGGTCGTGGCAAGGCGGATTAAAATGTTTGCCGCCGAGGGTCTTGTTGAGCAGCGTCGCGGCGCGGTGCGGCTTATTGACATACCGGCGCTCCGTGCATTGATGTGCAAATAGATATTGGGGCTCTTTATTTAGTCCGTGACCGTGACCCGGTCACGGACTTTTTGTAAAATGCAGTGTATATTATATATGGGAGTATATAAGTTTGCGGCTGACGACTGCATTGCGGACTCTGACAGCCAGTCGAGAATCGGGGGCTGTAAGTGTTACACTGCCTGTATTTCTCACAAACAGAGTATCTTCCATGGAACCGCAGGCCTTCTGGATCTATGCTTCACCTCATATATCCAAGTCTCTCCTACAGTTCACACCTCCCCGTGTTTATGCTTAGCCCTTTACTTGGCTTTCGAAAAGAGCCTGCGGTTCTTTTAATTGACTATTTGAAGTTTTCTTATATGAAAAAGTCCGATCAACCTCAGTGTTCTTGACCGGTTCATACAACAACCTTCGTTTTACCGACAAAGGCCGCTCAAGTCCCGACACTGCCGAAAGGACTTGTGCGGTCTTTTAATACCATTGATCGACAGAGGGGAGGAAGAATATGAAAATTGCACTGGGGATGATAGTCCGGGACTTCATTTCCGCACATCCGCTCATAGACTTTCTGGACAATGCGGAAACATACGGCCATCAAATTGACCGGGTGATTGTCGTGTACTCGCACAGTATGAGCCGCTCGGCGCTGTTTGCCTTGGAGGAACGGACAAAGGTATCACTGATAGAGCTTCACAATTACCGCCGCGCATACGGAGAATTCAACAAGCTGGGCGTCAGCGATAAGTCAGTGGATGCCCTGCTGTATTCCGAGCTTTTGTCAGAGCACGGACTGATACCTTACGGCTTTAACCGGAACCATGTGCTCATGGAGGCACTGTTTGAGGATATTGATCTGCTCATCTTCGTTGATTCCGACGTGCAGCCGAGAGTTCTTAGAAAGAACCGGGAGGGAAGGCTGTGGTTTGACGATGTGGATTTTGTGGGCAGCCACGCGAGAGGCATCGCCCGCGGGGTGGACATCACAACGAGCGATTATTCCGGCTATAACATTCTTCCACCCGCGCACTTCAACGGCATGGACGCGCTCCTGTATGGGCTGCATAAGGACGAGATGTCTCTGTTCTGGAAGGACGGCTTTTTCCATAAATGCCTGACCATCCAGAAATCCGCCATACCGAGGCAAAAGTGGACAAACAAGCTCCTCGGGGGCAACCTCGGAATAAAAATGGATGCATTCCCTAAGCTTCCGCCGTTCTTCTCCCCGCACTATTTCTATAACGGACAGCCGTTTCTTGCGCGCGGAGAGGATACTTTCATGGGAATTGCCGCAGAGCAGGGGCACCTGAGCTGCATGGATATCGACGTGCACATCTTTCACGATACCTATGGCAACTACCCCGTCCTGCCGGACCTCCGGGAAAGCCGGCGCGTGCGCGACAGGTTCTTCTACGCCTGCACAGGATGGATAGGCAGGAATGTTTTTCTGCGCTGGCGCGAGGGCTGCTCCTCAGCGGAATACACATGGAGACTGAAGCAGCTTGAAATGGGAGCACGCGGACTGTGTGAGTACACTAAGGACGAGCGGTTTATGGAGCTGCCGCAGATTGCGAGAGCGGCGGAGGGCTGCCTTGAGAGCATGGTAAACCAGTATTTCAACACGGCGAAGGCATGGCAGGAATTTATGGAAAGGCGGTACGGAACATGAGAATAATGCTTGTCAATCACTTCCCGCTCGACGGCTCCGGCAGCGGCACATACACAAAGAACATAGCCGTGCACCTTGCCATGCGGGGGCATCAGGTGTGCGTTGTTTTCCCAGAAAACGAAGCTCCGCAGGAGATTCCCGGCGTGAGCATGAGATATGTTCGCTTCTCCCGGTACGTCCCACGCAAGGACGCGCTGCCGTTTAATTTCCCATGCTTCACGACCCATCCGAGGAGCGTGACCACCTTCGGCGATCTGGACGGCGGCGAGCTTGCGCAGTATCTGACGGCGTTTGACACGGCCATAATGCAGGCAATAGATGAATTTAAGCCGGAGCTTATACATGCGCAGCACGTATGGTGCCTTGCGTGGCTGTCGGCGCAGCACGGGATACCGACCGTCATCACAACGCACGGCACGGATCTCATGGGCTGTGAGAAATGGCCGGAGTTTCAGGGCTTTGCGGAGCTGGCGGCAAAGCGCTGCGAAAAGATCATCGCGGTTTCAGGAGACAATATGCGCGCGCTGCATTGCCGGTTTCCGGAGACGGTGGAGAGAACGGTGCTTTTGCACAACGGCTACAACGAGGATGTGTTCTTCCCCGTGGACGCAAACCGGGAGGAGCTGATGTCCTCTCTCGGCATCAATTATAACGGTGAACAGATAGTCCTCTTCGTAGGGAAGCTGACGGCGTTCAAGGGCGCGGATACATTGCTCAGGGCGGCAAAGCAGTATGAACGTCTGGAAAAGGGGAAGATCATAACCCTTATCGTCGGCAGCGGCGATGAGCGGAAAAAACTTGAAGCGCTCAAAGACTCGCTCGGCCTGAAGGGAGTGTTTTTCCTCGGCCACAGGGAGCAGGAGGAGCTGCGCAGGCTGTACAGCACGGCCGACGTGCTTGCCGTGCCCTCGCGCAAGGAGCCTTTCGGACTTGTCGCGCTCGAGGCGATGGCGTGCGGCCTGCCTGTCGTTGCTTCAAACGAGGGCGGCCTGCCTGAGTTCATAAACAGCGAGGTGGGCGCGCTTGTCCCCGTTGATAATGAGGACATGCTCTGCGGTGCGATACTTGAGGAGTTGCTGCGCAGCCATGAGGATCCCCGCAGAAGGGCGGAAATATCCCGCTATGTAAAGGAGCGCTTCACGCAGCGGCTGTTTGTTATCAAGCTTGAGCAGCTGTATGCGTCAACGCTGTCCATTCCGCGCAGGCTCAGGAACCGCTGAGCCGTTTTTTGAAAAGAATTATATAAGGAGTTAAGGCGGCAGATGAGAAAAACGATGGTTATCCCCACCTACTGGTCGCGCCGGAGCGGCGAGCCATGGCAGGAGGGCGACGCGATATACGACCACCCGACGCCGGTGGATCAGGAGGGAACGCTTGAGCGCACTCTTGTGAGCATGAAGCGCTTCCGGGAAAAGGACTTCAAGCTTGTTATCCTTGTCTGCCCGACAACGGAGGATGTGGAGGAGGCAGCGCTGGCGCAGGTCAGGCGCATCGTCTTAAGGTCCGGACTGGGCGCGGAAACCTACCTCTTTACGGCGGGCGATCTGCGGGAGATAGCCGGCATACTGCGCGGCGCGGGGCTGGACGAAAGAGCGCTGCGGCTGCTGTCCATGTACGGGTATGCCAATGTGCGCAACGTGTGCCTGCTTGCTGCCTCCATTCTGACGGCGGACGCGGCACTGCTCATTGACGACGATGAGGTGTTTGAGATGGACGATTATGTCCAGCGAGCGATGGAGTTTATCGGGCGGCGAGTATACGGCGATGTCGTCCACGGAGTGGCCGGATACTACCTGAACAGCAAAAACCAGTACTACGACGATGTGAAGCCCGAGCCGTGGATGACGTATTGGGATCGCTTCGGGAGCAAGGGGGAGGCCTTTGACAGAATCATCGGGAGCGGGCCGAGACTCAAGCGCACGCCGTTTGCATTCGGCGGGGCGATGACGCTGCACCGTGAGCTTTTCGAGTGTGTACCCTTTGACCCGCTCGTCCCGCGCGGCGAGGACGTCGACTATGTCATAAACAGCCGCATGTTCGGCTTCAGCTTTTTCCTTGACAACACCTTGTCAATAAAGCACCTGCCGCAGCCAAAAACGCATCCGCAATGGATGCGCGTGCGCGAGGATATATACCGTTTCATCTACCAGAAAGCAAAAATGACCTCACAGTGCAAGACCAGCAACCTGATAATGGTCTATCCGGAGGACTTCGACCCCTACCCCGGAGCTTTCCTGAAGGACGATCTGGAGGAAAAAATATACAGGAGCAGCATGATGCTGTCCGCGCAGTACCTCGCCGTCGGGGACAGCGAAGCCAGCGCAGAGGCTCTGCGCAATATCTACATCTCAAAGCACGACGCAAAGCCGGACTTTGATGCATTTGCCGCCTATCTTGAAACGCAGAGGGCATGGGAGAGCGTGATAAAGCTTGTGCGCAGGGAGCGCTACGCGGTGCGCGCCGTGCTTGAAAGGCACAATATGTCCGCCCCGGAGATACGGCTGGATAAGGAGCACCGCCGGGAGCTGAGCCGTGACGAAATACTCCAGACCATCAGGAAGCTGCCGACGCTTGACAGCTTCACCCAAGCCGAGCTGGACACGCTCAGCGGATATTGCCATGTAAAAACTTACTATAAGAACGAGTCGGTTTTTTCAAGCGGAGATTATAACGAGGAGGTCTGCATCATCCTCAAGGGCAAGGTGCGGCTGATCGCGAACCGCGAGAGCAACATCAGCTCCGCACCGACGGAGATAGCGCTGCTGCGTGCGGGAAACTTCATCGGCGAGAGCTGCCTGTCACGGAATGTTTTCCGTCTCAGCGGCACCGCCGTCGAGTTTACGGAGCTGCTGTGCATAAGCAAAGCAAAGCTCAACTCCCTGATGGAGACAGACCCTGTCATCGGCGTGAAGCTGCTCCGGAAATTCATCGAAAGCCTGTCGGATAAAATTGCCCGCACGAACGATGTGCTTCGCCACACGGCGGACTATGACGCGAACACCGTCATCCTACCTTCGGGATAACAGTCTGCTCGGAAGCGCCGGGAAAATATTTTGAAACGGAACGCGCAAACACTCCTGATAATGAGACTCAGTCACAGACTCACAGGAAAGCACTTAATATAATAGAAACAAAAAGCATTGGTGGGTAGGCTCCCGATTAAAGCAAATGGTTTTGTTAAGAACCCCGCCCCGGAGCTTCGGCAAGACGGGAGTATTTATAAGGCAGGGATTTTTCCGCATCGCGACGGCGGGTCTGAGCAGGCAAACATCGCGTCGGAAAGTGCGCCGCGAGGCGCGGCGCTGTCGGATATCATTGGAAACGGCAGGAGGGTAAACTATGAAGTTCGGAAATTTGTTTGCAGGAAGCGCTTTGATAAAGCGTACCCTTGCGCTGTGCATTGCGCTTGTCCTGCTGGGAAGTCTGTTCGTGTCCGCCTATGCTGCGGAGCTAACAGAGGAGATGCAGCCGCCAGAGGAGGAGCCGGCTGCGGCGGTGCTGACCTATGTGTTCCTTGTCAACGGTGCGCAGTACAGGTGCGTGACGGTCGGCAGCGGGGAGACTCTCACAAGGCCTGACGACCCTGTCCTTGACGGGCACAGCTTCGCCGGGTGGTTCACCGCCGACGGAATGGAGTTCACCGGCTTCGGTACGGTCGCTGCGGTTGAGGCATCGGCAACGGTTGAGCTGTATGGGCGCTTCGCCGCGGCGGAGGTTCCCGCTGTCAGTGAAGAGCCGCCTGCGCCGCAGTCTCCCGCAATCGGTGAGGACAATGAAGAGGAGCCTGAGGACAAGCAGCCCGCCGAAGAGCCGAAGCCTGAAGACGGCGGCGATGAGGCCGGCATAGAGAATGAAAACGAAGAGGAAGAGAGTACCGAAGCGCCGCAGAGCCTGAGCGCGGCGGCTGGACAGTACGGCTTCACGGCTCAGGGTGCGCTGCCCGAGCGCACGGCGTGGCTTTCCGTTATCGCGCTTGAGGACGGACAGGAGTCTCTGCGCGCTGCGGTGGGTTCTCTGCTCGGGGAGGACATCGGAGAAAGCTATACGGTCTATGCGTTCGATATAACGCTTATCGATGAGGACGGGAACAGTCTCCAGCCGACGGACGGGATGGTGAGCATCAGCGTGTCCGGGCTTGAGCTTGGCGACATCGTCCGTGTCGTGCATGTGCATGGCGCGGCGGGTGCGCCCATGCGCCTGAGAGCTGCGGCGGTTTCCGCTGCGGAGGAGCTGTCCGCGCAGGCGGACGGCGGAGTCCTGACCTTCTCTACCGGCAGCTTTTCCACCTTCTATGTCCTCAGCGGCAAGACGGAGCTTTCCCCGGAGGACTGGTATCATACCGCGCTTGTGGATATGGATCAGGGCACATCAGGCGGGAAGACGATCTATGCCGCGCCCGGCACGGTGATCAGATTCGAGCGGAATTATAGAGGACGGCTTATGTGGAGCTTTTCCGGCACGCCGGGTGATGGGTTCAGCGGATATACCGTGAGCGGCGGTGAAAAGCACTATTTCCGCCAAACCACAAACGGGAACGGAAAGCACTACGCTTACGTTGAGATAAGCTCCGACGCACAGGCGGGAGCAACGGCTGTTGTGCAGTGCGGCAGCGGCAATAACAGTAGAGCCGTCACCATAATAGTCAAGACGCAGAACGACATTATAAGGGAGGCCGCCGAGAAGGGCAGCGATTACCCGGTGTATATCGCCGTTATCAAGGACTCCCGGACGCTCCCCGGAGAGCCGACGGTAATCAGCGGCGCATATTATTTCCACAACGGAAGAACGTGGGCTTCCGGCGGTACATACTCGACGAATCCGAAGACTTTAATTGATATCGAAGCATTCATAGCGGCGGCGACGGCAAGCATAAACGACACGAATACAGCAGGCGTGGCAGATGTTTCAGGAGCACAGACCAAGGCCGTGCTTATTGGCATCGACTATGCGGCGCTCCTGAGGCAGCTGGTAAACAACAACTACTCTGACTGCTGCGCCGCTGACGGGACACAGATAAAAAGCGGCTTTAATGCAGCCGACTATGAGATTATCCCCTATGTCGTGAAGCTTCAGACGAGCAGCCAGGACAAGGGCTGGCATATAGACTTCTATGTTAAAGCGAAGGAGCAGATCACCCTCAGCTATGACGCAAATCTCCCGGACGGAAAGAAAGTGGAGAACATAAATGTCCCCAATACGGTCACAGGCGGCAAGCCGCTGACGGCGACGGTCGGCACGGCAATGGTCGGCACAAACGGGATAGCCGTCGGGACAACCGTTAACTGCACGGACGGAACCGTGCTCAGGTTTACGGGCTGGAACACAAACACCGACGGAACCGGAACCGGATACGGGCCCGGGGATGTGATTACAGTTAACGAAAACACCGTGCTGTACGGACAGTGGGAGGAGTCTGCCGCAGCCGTCAGGATCGAAAAGCTTGTTGCCGGAGCGCTGGGAGATCGGGACAGAGAATTCGGCTTCACCTATAAAATCGGCGATGCAGCCCCGGTTGAGTTCACGCTCAAGCACAACGATGAGTATACAATTGAAAATGTTCCCCTCGGCAGCACAGTGACCGTGACGGAGCAGGACTGTTCGCAAAGCGGATACACTACCTCGTATCAAATCGATGGGGCAGACAAGCAGAACGGCAGGACAGCGGAGTTCACCGTCTCGGAAAACGGCAATGCGGTTGTGTTCACAAACTTCAAGGATGTGAATCCTGATACCGGTGTTGCGCTCGATTCTCTGCCCTATGTGCTTATACTGCTGGCCGCCGCTGCGGGCAGCGCGGTATTCCTTATCCGCCGCTGCAGAAAGAACCGCGAGGACTAACGGAAGGGAAGGCAGAACTGGTATGGCAGAAAAAAAAGGTCCGGCCTATCCCGGCGAAGCGCGTCCGGGGGTCGGAGAAGATACGAAGCCCGTGAACCGGGAGCATGAGAGACTGCTTGAGTGGTTTCGTACGGTCAGATTCAAGAGAACACTTATCGGCGGGATAAACGAGGTTCAGCTCTGGAAAAAACTTGCCGAGCTGAACGAAATATACGAAGCGGCATTGAGAGCCGAGCGTGCCAGATACGATGCGCTTATTGAGGCATTCGCAAGGTCCGCAGGCATGAGCGTTACCAAGTACAAGGGGGAGCTGGCTCAGGCGGACGCCAAGTACAGCGAGCTGTCGCGCCGCTTTGCCGAGTATCTGGTGAGAGTAGAAAGGGGTGACGGCTACGGCAAATGACAAACCGCAGACCTGCGCACAGATAATCCGCGCCCGCCGCGCCAATGCGGAGACTGTCGCAGACGCAGTCAGCCTTGCCGCGCGCACTGCCGTACTTCTGCTGTTCGCCTATCTGTTCTTCTCACGGGCCTTTCTGCTTGCGCAGGCCCCGGGGAATGACATGTTCCCTGCAGTCAAGGACGGCGACCTGCTGATAGGCTACCGGCTGCAAAGAGACTTCAGCAAGAACGATGTCGTCGTCTATACTGCAGAGGGCGAAAGGCGCACAGGCCGCGTGCTTGGTCGTGCCTCCGACGTCATCACCATCGACGGGAGCGGCACGCTCCTTGTAAACGGTACTGCGCAGGCCGGGGAGATAATGTACCCTACCTACCCCGAGGAGGGATTGGGCTACCCATATACCGTCCCGGACGGCTGCGTCTTTATTCTCGGCGATTACAGGACACAGAGTCAAGACAGCCGCGATTTCGGCGCGATAGCGCTGGACGACGTGGAAGCCAAGGTAATAACCGTGATCCGTCGGCGCTCGCTGTGAGCCGCCGAGTCTCGGTGCAAAAAGAAGCAATATTATTTCGGGAGGAATAAAAATGAAGAACCTTAAAAAAGCTTTCGCATTTACCCTTGTCCTGATGCTTTTGATCGGCATAAACGTGCCCGCGTTTGCCGCAGACGCGGAGGGAGATAATCCACCCACCGATAATCCCATCTACACCGACATGACGTCGATCACCATTAGGAAGGACTATAAGCTCATCGGCGCAGGCAGCAGCCCTGCCGAAACATTTACCCTTGAGCAGAGCGGCGGCGGGCGGGTCATAGACGGGGACGCGCAGTCCGCTCCCGCACTGGGAGCGATCACCGGCGCGAGTTTTGAGGAAGGAGCCGCTGCCGACCCCGCTGCGTCCGGCACTATTACCGTCACGCTGCCGCAATATGACAGCGTCGGCATTTATGAGTACACTCTCGTAGAAAAGGCCGGCACCACCGCGGGCGTTGCATATTACGGCAATGCGATCAAGCTGGTTGTCACCGTCATTAACGGAGACGACGGCAAGCTGCGCGTCGCGGCGGTACATACCGAAAGCGAAGGGGCGGATAAATCCGACACCTTTGAAAACACCTATTCCGCCGGCACGCTGAAGATCAGCAAAACCGTGACCGGCAACATGGGCGATAAGAATAAGTATTTTGAATTCACGGTTCTCCTGTCCGGAAGGAGCGGCATGACCTATCCCGAAACCTTCGCAGTCTCCGGGGGCTCATACGCGCAGAACCCCACGACCATCAAGCTCAGCGAAGAAACCACATTCATGCTCAAGCACGGAGATACCATATCCATCGCCAATCTCCCTTATGATGTTGACTACATGGTGATCGAGATGGCGGCTGACGGATACACGACCACCAGCACCAACGAGACCGGCAGGATCAGCGCAGCAGAGCAGACCGCAGCCTTTACGAATGTAAAGAATAGCGCTGTCGACACCGGCGTCATGCTCGACTCTCTGCCCTACGTGCTGATACTGGCTGCCGTTCTCGGCGGCGCGGCGGTCATGGTTGTCCGCAGGCGGCGCGGAGCGGAGGACTGATACAAAGCGGTACGCGACCCGGTGTACCTTAAGCCCTGCAGCGGCGGCATAGTGCTCTGCCACGCCGCCGCTGCAGGCAGATTACGGAGGGCAGCATGAAAGCTGTAAGAATTCTGGTCAAGGCGGCAAACGCACTGCTGAGCGCCGCTGCGGTGCTTTTCCTGATAACCGCGGGCAGTTACTCTGCCTATGCGCTGTGGGACAACGCTCAGGTCTATTCCACCGCAGACAACGTGATGTCGGAGCTTCTCAGCCTTAAGCCGAAGCCAGGCGCGCAGGAGGATAACGGCGCGCCCTTTGAGGAGCTTCTTGCCGTCAACGGGGACGTTTGCGCATGGCTGACGCTGGACGGCACAAGGATAGATTATCCCATCCTTCAAGGGGAGGATAACCTCAGCTACATCAACACCGATGTGTACGGGAGCTTCGCCTTGGCGGGAAGCATCTTCCTTGACTCGCGCTGCGACAACACCTTCCGCGACACCTACGCCCTTGTCTACGGTCACCACATGGACAACGGCAGGATGTTCGGCGATCTGGACAAATACAAGGACGGGAAGTTCTTCGGCGAAAATTCCGCGGGAGCGCTTATCCTGCCCGACCGGAGCTATAAGCTTGAGATCTTTGCCTGTATGCTGGTTCCCGCCGCAGAGGGCATGATCTTCGATACGCATATGCGGCAGACTGATATAGGCGGCCTGCTCGACTTTGCCGAAGCTGAGGCCGTACATCTCCGCCCCGATACCGTCGAAGCCGCACGCGGTGCGGAGAGCCCGCAGATCATCGCCCTGTCCACCTGCTCCTCGGAGTACACGGACGCGCGCACCATAGTTCTTGCATACATGACGCCATATACAACGGAAACACAGGTAGGAGGATGATCCATGAGAATGAGAATATATAAGCTGTTTGCCGCGGCCCTGCTTGTGCTGCTGTGCGTGAATTTACTGCCGGGGGCGGCGTGCGCTGCGGCTGCCGACTCCGGCTCTGCAAGCATCCCGCTTGAGATAAACCGCACCGGGGGAATACCCCGGCCGACAGCTTACGGCGTCGTCATTGAGGCTGTCGAGCCCAGCAACCCCATGCCGCTGAACCCGGCGCGAACCTACAGCGATGACGCCAAGACCGATCCCTTTAAGGCTGCGGACGTATTTTCCATAGCATATAATGAGCCCGGCGTGTACCGCTATACCGTGAGGCAGCTCGCGCAGTACAGCACGCTTACGAACATGCGCTACGACGCGCGCATCTGGCGCGTCACGGTCAGCGTTTCATACGACGATAACGGCAGACTCACCGCCGTGCCGACGATCAGAGAAAACGAGAGCGCTCCCAAAGCAGACGGGATTGTGTTCAATAACAGCTATGACCCGACATTCGGATTCAAGGAGCTTACGGTAAAGAAGGTCTGGGACGATGACGGCTACAAAAGCAGACCGACATCCGTGAAGATCCAGCTGCTGCACAACGGCAGGGTGTATGACACGGTCACGCTCAATGCCCGCAACGAATGGACATACACATGGCCGCGGCTGCTGTTTGACGGTGACAATACGTGGGAGATAAACGAAAGCCCGAAGCCCTACCGCTACCGTGTCAGCTATACGAGCAATTTCACCAACGATTATGAGACCTATTATGTGACCGTGACCAACACCTACCGCCCCGGCAGCCTTATCCAGACAGGGCAGCTCAACTGGCCCATCTTCGTCTTAGGCGGGATCGGCATTGCACTGGTCGTTATCGGTGTGGTACGCTCTAAACGCGGGAAGGACGATAATGCGTAAGCGCAGAGCAAGCCCGTTTTTAATAATAGGAACAGTGCTGCTTGCGGCGGCACTGTCCCTTTATATCCTTAACCGTCTGGACAGCCGCCGCGCCGGTCGGGAGGCGGACAGCGTGCTCGGCGGCGTGCAGACGCAGATACTTGCACACACCCCGCTGCCGACTGAACATGATCCTCAGGCGGGGAATGCTCCGCCGCCCACGCCTATACCGGAAATGCCGGTAGTTACCGTTGACGGAAACGACTACATCGGATATCTCTCCGTTCCGTCGCTTGGACTCGAACTGCCCATTATGTCCGATTGGGACTATGACAAGCTCCAGCTGGCTCCATGCCGACAACTCGGTTCGGTCTACACGGACGACCTTGTTATCGCTGCGCACAATTATGACACGCACTTCGGCAAGCTGAGGGAGCTGTCCGAAGGAGAAACAGTCCTTTTTACAGACATGGAGGGCATCGTCAGCACCTATTGCGTTGAGAAGCTCGAAACGCTGAGCCCGGATGCGGTTGATACCGTCCTGAACAGCGGCTATGACCTTGTTCTCTATACCTGCACCAAGGGCGGAAGGACGCGAGTGATAGTGTTCTGTGACAGAGCAGCAGAAACTGCATCTTCATCAGCTCCAAGACAAACGGAAAAGTGAGGCTGAGCATGACAAAGCGCTCGCGGGGCAGCTTGCCCATGCGGACGAGACGAGCATATACACGCTGAGAAACGATAAAATCTCAAGCGGCCGTTTTGATAGGCAATCAAGGCGTGGGCGGTATGCCGCTCACGCCTTGATGCTTTTTTAGCTTTACCTTTCAGTTCTGGCCGTAGTAGGCGTTTTTGCCGTGCTTGCGGAGATAGTGCTTGTCCAGAAGCTCCTGCTGCATGTGTCCGCTGTCGGCGTTGAGCATCATGGTGTGCCAGTCCATGAAGGCGACCTCCTCCATCACAACGGCGTTGTGCACTGCCTCCAAGGCGTCCTTGCCCCATGCGAACGGACCGTGCGAATGCACCACAACGCCGGGAACAGCGGCGGGGTCGGTGCAGGCAAAGGTTTCGATGATGACCTTGCCGGTCTCCTTTTCGTATTCGCCCGCGATCTCATCGGGCGTCATGAGGCGGGTGCAGGGGATGTCACCATAGAAATAATCCCCGTGCGTCGTGCCCATGGCGGGAATATTGCGCCCAGCCTGAGCGAACGTAGTCGCCCAGCGGGAGTGCGTATGGACGATGCCGCCGCACTTGGGGAACGCCTTGTAAAGCTCCACATGCGTGGGGGTGTCGCTTGACGGCTTCCATTTGCCCTCAACGCGCGTACCGTTAAGGTCGACCACGACCATGTCCTCCGTCGTCATGCCGTCATACGGCACGCCCGACGGCTTTATCACGACAAGCCCGCTTTCCCGGTCGATACCGGAGACGTTGCCCCATGTGAATGTCACAAGGCCATACTTCGGCAGCAGAAGATTTGCCCGAAGAACTTCCTCTTTCAGCTTTTCAAGCATATTGCCTCTCCTTTTCTTCTCAATCGGTGCTGTTCGCCTTCTCTATCACCCGCGCAGCGAGCTTATCGGTGAGCCCGAGGTCGTACACGGTCTGGAAGACGGTGTAGCGTGCGCGTATCTCCTTGCAGTAACGGAACGTGTCCATAAGCAGTTCATCGTCCACGCCGATGTCTGCCGGGGTGCAGGGACAGCCGATGTCCCGCAGAAGCGCGCGCACGGAGGAACTCTCCGGCAGGGTCTCAAGCTGAACGCGCACCGCATCCCAGCTGCGCTGCATGCTGTCGATACGCGCGAGACGGCCTTCAATATTGTTTTTGCCTGCTTTCTGCTCCAAGGCAATGACCTCGCCTGCCGCTGCACCGTAGTGGGCGCGTATCTCCAGCTCCCATGCCGCGGAGTTGTAAGCGCGCGCACTCTCGCGCGCTGCGTCGAAGTCTATATTTTCCTTGAGCAGCTCCTCGATGAGCATCAGCACCAGCACCGTCCCCACGGCGACCTGCTCGCCGTGCATCGCGGGGCGGATACCGCGCTGCTCAAGTATCGTCTCCCAATAGTGGGACATATGGTGCTCCGCACCGGAAGCGGGGCGGGAATCGCCGTAAAGACTGATGGCGGCGCCGGAGAGGACGAGACCGCGCATGACGCTTCCGAGTGTCTCCGGGTCGCGCTGCTTTATCTTCGGGGCTTCCTTCATCACATTCGCTACGCATTCGCGCACAAGCGTGACGATATTATGGCAGTAATGCTCCCCGTTTATTATCCGCGCAAGCTCCCAGTCGTTGAGGCAGGTGAGCTTGCCGATAAGGTCGCCGAAGCCCGCGACGGTCATGCGGTAAGGCGCGGTCTTGAGGATATCCGTGTCACCGATGATGACCTCGGTGCAGTGGGCGGGCATGGTGGCCTTGAGGTTGTTGACATTCATGATGCCGATGGAAGCGGCAAAGCCGTCCATCGGTGCGCCGGTGGCGACAGTGAAGCACGGCAGCTTGAGCTTGAAGCTGGAATAGCGCGTCATGTCGGTTATCGATCCCGTGCCGACGCCGATAATGAGGTCGCAGTCGTCCGGCTTATTTATCACGATCTCGCCGAGTGTCGCCTCGTCAAAGCCAAGGTGCGTTAACGTATGCTCTGCCGCGGCGATACCAGCCGTCTGCATAAGCTCCATGCAGCGCGCGCCCGCGATCCTGTAGGTTATCTCGTCACAGAGAACGAGCGGATGGGCATAGCCCAGACTCTTCACATAGTGCGGCAGACGCTCAATTGCGCCCGCACCTATCTCCACGCCCTTTATGGGCACATAATGCGTCCGGCCGCAGTCGCACTCCAACTTTATGTTGAGGTATTTTGAGAGCTCCTGCGGAGTGTTGTACATTTTCATATTATCTCCCCTTTCAGGTGATTTCCGGCGGCGTTCACGCTCACGGTGAGCGCCGGCGGAAGTCACCGCACGGCGGTTTTTAAAACATAAGCCCGCATAAAGCGGGCTTATGTCAGTCAGATATTACAGCTTTGCCTATCAGCCCTGAACAGCGGCGAGGTGCTCGTTCCACTTGGCAAGAAGGTCAGCCTTCTGTGCAGTCAGAGTGGGGACGTCACGGGTGACCCAGGTGATGTCGCCGGACGCCTTGAGCCATGCGTTCTCGGGAGAGGTGTAGTTGGCGTTGGTGAAGCGGAGAGTGCCCTGCATGTACTCTGCCATGGCGCTCTGACCCTCAGCGGAGGTGATCCAGTTAACGAAAGCCTTTGCAGCCGCCATGTGGGGCGCGCCCTTGACGATCGCAACACCGAAAGCAGAGGCGGAAGTGCCGTTGGAGGGGTAGCGAACCTCGGTGACAGCCTCAGTGCCGAGCTCGGCTGCGCTCTGGTTGAGCTTGATCGCACCGTCCTCGTAGGTCAGGCCGACAACGTACTCACCGTCAGAGACGGAGTTGAAGCAGACGGAAGACTTCTCAACAACGACCATGTTCTCAAGGAGAGCGTCGATGTAGTCCCATGCCTCATCGGTGTCGATGCCGTAAACGGAGAAGATGTTGCAGAGGTTGTTCCATGCAGCGGAGGAGCTGTTGGGATCGGAGAAGACGATCTTGCCCTTGAGTGCGGGATCGAGGAGGTCTTCGTAGGACTGGATGTTCAGACCGAGTTCCTTCTCAAGCTCGGTGTTGACGCAGAAGCAAACGGTGGAGAGGTGATCCATGCTGTACAGACCGTTGGGGGTGCTGTAACCTTCCATCTGCTCGTCATCGTTGTCAGAGACCCATGCTTCGAATATCTCGGCGTACTTGTCGCCGTCGGAATCAGCAAGGCCACCCCAAGTAACGTCGCCCTGGGGGTTGCCGGCTTCGGCCTGGATCTTCGCGGTGAACTCACCGGCGGAACCGGAGATGACCTCGATCTCAATGTCGGGGTACACTTCGTTGAAGCAGGTCTTGAGAGCGTCAAGGTCGGCTTCGGTCATGGAGGAGTAGAGGACGAGGGTGTCGCCCAGGTCTTCCTCGACTGCCGCGTCTTCGGCGGGAGCCGCTCCGTCAGCAGCGGGGGCTTCATTCTTAGCGGGCTGTTCGGCAGGTGCTGCGGACTGTCCGCAGGCGCACAGTGCAAAGATCATGCAAAGCGCCAGTACGAGTGCTAGGATTTTCTTCATTTTGGTTCTCCTTTTTTTTGATATATTCCCGGATGCATTTGCATCTATTGGGCAGTCGTGTGCCGGAGGATCAGAGCTGTATATCGTCCTCGGACTTGCTTATCGCCATGTAGAGGAAGAGACTCAGTGCGGTGATGACGGTGAGGATGGCCGCAAATGCTGCTGCCGTGCCGTATTCGCCGCGCCCGATGTAGATATACGCCTGCATGGTGAGGGTAGTGGTCTTGTTGCTGTAAAGTATGACCGAGCTCGACAGCTCTGTCACGATGGCGACCCAGCTGAGGATCGCGCCGGAGAGGATACCGTTTGACATCATGGGCACGGTTATCTTCACGAAGGTTTTCAGCTTCGACGCGCCGAGGCTTATCGCCGCCTCTTCTATGCTTATCGGGATCTGCATCAAAGTTGCCGTTGCCGAGCGTATCGTGTACGGCATACGGCGTATCGCAAAGGACATGATCATGATGGCCATCGTGCCGGTGAGGGCAACGGGCTTGGAACCGTAGGCAATGAGCAGCGCGATACCGATGACGGCGCCGGGCATGATGTAGGGGAGCATAGCGATAGTGTCAAGCGAGTGGTTGAGCGCGTTGTTGCGGCGCACAACAAGGTATGCGAGCACGACCGCGATGACGATGATGACCGCAAGGGCGATGATGCCCATGACGAGCGTGTTGCGCGAGGCGAGCACGAGCTTTTTCTTCAGCGCGCTCTGGTAGTTGACAAGGGAGTACCCCACGCCGAAGAGCGAGCCTTTGCTGTTGCGGAAGCTGAGATAAATGATATATATCTGCGGGAGGATCGCAATGGCGCAGAGAAGATAGCAGTACAGATGCATGAGGAAGCCGCCGAGACCCTTTGCATCCTTCTTCTCCACGGGGTGCAGGGTGTTGATGGAGAATTTGAAGCGCCCTGTTGCCCACTTCTGGAGGAAGAATATCACGGCGGTGACGATGACCGCGATAATGGCGAGTGCGGCAGCAAAGTTGTAGTTTGCACCGTTTTCACCGAGGTACTCGTTATAAAGTAGCACCGGGAAGGTCTTGAAGCCCTCGCCGAGGATGGTGGGCGTACCGAAATCGGCAAACGCCTGCATGAACACCATGAGTGTCGCGGCAAGGATGGTGGGCATGGTGAGATGCAGCACGATGCTGAAAAGGCGCTTCACACCGGTGCAGCCCATGTTCGCCGAGGCCTCCATGAGGGTATTGTCAATGCTTTTGAAAGCGCCGTTCATGTAGATGAACACGAGCGGGAAGAACTTGAGCGTCTGCGACAGGGCAATGCCGCCGAAGCCGTAGATGCTGGGCAGGGTGATGCCGAGGACAGTTTTGAAAAACTTCGTGATGACGCCGCTGCGTCCAAGCAGCATGACCCACGAGTACGCGCCCAAAAACGGGGCTGACATGCAGCAAAGTATGCTGACGACGAAGAGAATCTTCGCGCCCTTGAGGCGGTAGAACGCATAAAAGTACGCAAACGGGATGCCGATCACGAGCGTGAGCACCGTGACAAAAATGGTGATCTTGAAGGAGTTATAAATGGTGTCCACATAGTAGCTGTTGCTGAAAAACTTGTGGAACTGCTCCCACGAGAAGCTGCCGTCGGGCATGATGACTGCCTGCTTGATGACGCCGAACATCGGGTAAATGAGCACCGCGATGAACAGCACCAGCAGAAGCACGGAGACGATCAGCCACCCGTCAAAACGTTTTTTGACCATAGCCTGCCCCTCCGTTATGCCTTTGCGCAGTCATTGCACACGCCGGTGAGTATGTTCTCGTCGCCGTCGGCAGTGAAGAGGTTGACCTTATCAGTGTTTATTTTCAGCTTTATCTCGCTCCCTGGCTCGATAATGCTGTCGATGGAGGACTCCTGAATTATCTCGACCTCCTCGCCGGAGGACAGGTGCACAAAGTAGTGGGTGTTCAGCCCGAGGAACACGCAGTCATCCACGATGGCGGAGATGCCCTCTGTGCTGTCACGGTCGAGCAGAAATTCTTCCGGACGCACGGACAGGGTGATCTCCTGCTCTTTCTGCTGCTCGGGACGGACGGTATGTATCTCGGCGCGGTAGCCTGAGAGCGTTTCAAGATAGGTCTTGCCGCCGTCGACGACGAGCTTGCCCTTTATCACGTTGGAGCGGCCGATAAACGTGGCAACGAAGAGGTTTGCCGGGCGCTGGTAGATGCTCTTGGGGGTGCCGACATGCTGGATGACGCCGGCGTTCATGACGGCGATACGGTCGGAGACCGCCATGGCCTCCTCCTGGTCATGCGTGACATACACGGTGGTGATGCCGACATTGTGCTGGATGTTCTTGATGACCGTGCGCATCTCAACGCGCAGCTTCGCGTCAAGGTTGGACAAAGGCTCGTCCATCAGCAGAACGTCCGGTTCGATGCACAGTGCGCGCGCGAGCGCGACGCGCTGCTGCTGACCGCCGGAAAGGCGCTCAGGCATACGGTCGGCGTACTGGTCGATCTGCATGAGCTGCATGAACTTCTCGGACTGGGTCTTTATTTTGTCTTTGGGGAACTTCTTGTTTTTCAGGCCGAACTCAACGTTCTTTCTGACAGTGTAGTGCGGGAAGATGGCGTAGTTCTGGAAGACCATGCCAATGTTGCGCTTGGCAGGGTCAAGGTCGTTTATGCGCTTCTCACCGAAGAAGAAGTCGCCGCCCTCGATGCTGTTGAAGCCCGCGATCATTCTCAGAAGTGTGGTCTTGCCGCAGCCGGAGGGACCAAGCAGCGTGAAAAACTCGCCCTCTCTAATGTCAAGGCTCAAATCGGGAATGATGACATTGTCACCGTACTTTTTAAGAGCGTGTTTTATGATGATCTCTTCACTCACTTGTGCTCTCTCCTTTACATTTGTTGTATATTATTCGATTTCGCATATCTTCATCATCCGGCGCGTTCTCATAAGCGTCAGACGATTACGCACAAGGGGTGAATTTTTCAGCAGTACGGGAAGCTCGCTCTCTTCAACACCGATAGAGGCGAGGTCGCGCTTCGCGTCCAGCATCTCCAAAAGCCCGTAAAGGTACTCCTCCGTCGGGAGCTCGTCAATTATACGCCGCAGCTCGCCCCAGCTCGCGCTGAGCTTTTCGCGGCTCACCTTTGCAAGGCAGTCGTTTTCATTTTCTTTCATCAGCGAATCCGCCAGCCGCTCGCCGAAGAATTTGCGGAAATGCTCCTCCGGTATGGGGGCGTAGTCGGTTATGTACGGGGTTATGTCCTCTATCTTTGCAAGGCGCTTATATTCGCGCACTGCAATGAGCGAGCCGACGCCGGTCTTCTCACCGTGCATGGCGGGGAACTTTACCGGGAATGCCTCCGGTTCCATCTCTATCATGTGGGATATATGATGCTCCGCGCCGGAGGCGGGGCGGGAGTTGCCCATCATCTGCATTGCGATGCCGCTCATGATGAGCGCGTAGGTCACATCGGCGTAGGCGCTCTCCTCGCCGCGGACAATTCCGGGGACACTCTGCATAACAGTGTCGGCGGCATCCTGCATTATACTATAAATTTTTTCACAAAGCAACTCATGAGTGAGGACATGCGCCATTTTCCAGTCGGCAAGGGCGGTATACTTCGCCATAATGTCTCCCACGCCGCTGCGTACGAGCTCCATGGGAGCGTTTTTGATGATCTCAGTGTCCGCCAGCACTATCTCCGGAGCGACGGCGGGCAGCGTCTTTTTGAAGCCGTACCACGTCATTGCCGCGACGGTGCTGCAAAAGCCGTCCACGCTCGCGCCAGTCGGGCAGGAGACAAAGCGTATGCCGCGCTCGTGTGCGCAGAAGCGTGCGATGTCGTGGATGGTGCCGCTGCCGACGGCGACAATGACCTCCACGTCGTCCTCGAGCTTTGCGAGAACCTCCGCCGTGGATATCTCGTTCGCGTGCAGCCCCGTCGGGTCAAGCACGATCTGCTGCTCGGCACGCGGATGCCTGTCCGCTGTGGCGGCATAGGAGTTTTCACCGTAGAGCGCGCAGCGCTTACCCGTGACGCCGAACTCCGCCATGTACTTCTCAAACTCAAAAAGGCAGCCCGGCTCTATCACCGCGGCGCGGGTCTCCATAGTATGCTCGCGCCCGCAGGCGCATTTTCCGGCGTACTTGCTGCAGTCTATAACCATCTTTCGACGCTCCTCTTCAAAGAAACTCTTTCATATACTCACTGAAGCGGGTGTAATCATCCACACGGATAAAGCGGAAGTCGGAGCGGTAGACTGCCTCGTCGTTGCCGCCGGGACCGTAATCATCGCCGACATAGACGACCTCGGAATGGTCATAGCCATACTCGGCGCAGTAGCGGTCGAGCGCGTAATATTTATTGTACGGGAAAGGCGCGAGGTCGAACGACGACGACCCGCCGATGAACACCGTATAATCGGGAAAAGCGTCGCGCACGACGGGATACATCGGCTTGCGCTTTGCGCGATCCGGGTCGAAGGCGAGCTTGTCGGCAATGTCCGCCGCAGTGCCGAGCAGCGGAAACGTGACGCAGCCGGAGTCGTGATACTCCACATTATTGCCCTTGAACACCGTGTACCCGAAGCGCTCCCTCAGCGCAGTCACACGGGTCTCGACGCTGGCGCGGTCACAGGGGGCGTGTTCATCAAAAACATGGTCAAGCTCCCCAGTCGCGGCGTTATACGTGCAGAACTGCATTCCATAATTGCCGATAATATCTATGGGGTAGCCGTTCATTTGACTGAATATGCGGCTGCACATCCCCGCACCGACCATCAGAAGCTTATACTTTGCCCGCAGTGCGTCCAGAACACCGAGATTGGGCTGGGCAAGCTTCGTCTTGTGCTGAGTGAGCGTGCCGTCAAGGTCAAACGCGATCAGTCTTACGTTATCCATATTTTTTTGCCTTTCGTATATGAACTTTTCCTAAACGTGCGTTTTACAACGCTTTGACAATTTTGCATCAAAAATATATATTTCACGCGCCTTGCGGCGGCGTTTTTCATCAAAATAGCTAAACCGTATTATACTCACAATACTTGACTTCTGCAAGATTTGGCGCTAATATTGAGAAACGATCAAAAACGATCAGCTTAAGGCAGGGATAGCAGTGAAAAACGAGCGGTACGAAAAAATAATGAATATATTGGCGGAACGCGGCTATGCAAGCGTGGACAGCCTCAGTAAGGAGCTCTTTGTCAGTATGCCGACGGTGCGGCGCGATCTGAACACAATGCAGGATCTTGGGCTCGTGGTGCGCAGTCACGGCGGCGTGGTGCAGCGCCTGAGCGATATGGATGGAGGCCCTGCGGTTTTCCGCATGGGCGTCAACCCTCAGGAAAAGCTCAAGCTCGATAAGGCAGCTGCAAAGCTGCTGCGCGACAACTGCATGGTGTTCATGGACGAATCTACCACGACGCTGCACATCATCGACCAGATGAGCGCTTACAAGAACATCACTGTCGTCACCAACAACATCTCCGTTTTGCAGCTCGCCGCGAAGTACCGCGTCCCCACCATCTGCCTCGGCGGCGAAACGTGCTATGACACGATGAGCTTTTACGGGTATGAGGCGGAGGAACTCATCACGCACTTCGGCATCGACATCATGTTCTACTCATCCTCGGCGATAACGCCGGGGGCGTGGATCGCCGATTACAGCGCGCGGGCAAACGCCCTGCGCCGCCGCGCCTTACAGCAGGCGGACATGAAGGTGTTCCTGTGCGACAAGTCAAAGTTTCTGAAGTCCGGCGCGTATATGCTGATGCCGCTGTGCGAGGCGGATCACATCATCACGAATGCCAAACTGCCGGATGAGCTGAATACCGGCGCGGCGCGCGTGACGATCGTGTGAAGGACACCCTTTCCTGGTTTCTTTCACCGTATCTTCCTTCCCGTAACTTCTACTGTATACATGTTCTTTGACACACTCTATAAAGCATCGTTTGTTTTTCTTAGGCATCTGCGCAGCTTGTGCGGAGGAACTGAATAGAATGTAGAAGTAATGGTATCATTCACGGTTTGTGACTTGGCGGGATACGTGATAAAATATAAGCAATTTAGTAAAGCTTAGGGAGGTGTGCCTGTGAATTATATTCTCATGAATAAAGATTCCGCGTGGCTTTCGTTCTCGTGCAGACGCGATGAGTTTGACGAGGTTGATTTGATGCTATTATATAAAGTGGACACGGAAGGGTGACAGAAAAATATATGTTGGTGCAAAAATATTTGATCAGCAGGGATGCATTGCCTATCTCTGCAAAACTCCAAATGAGGCTCGCTGCCTCCCCGGTACGTTGGAGGCGCTGAGAGCAGAAGGGGTACAGATCGTCATTCTGGACTCACCGGAAATCTATTCCGAATACACACCGTATACCTACATCTAGGACATGAAAGAGTTTATCGACAGGGTCACCCTGCTGAACCGTGCATCATGACCTTTGATCCGTTCAGACTATTATTTGACTACTATTCTCTCAGCAGCATAGAAAACAGCTTTGAACCATTGCACCGCAACGGTTCAAAGCTGTTTTGCATATCGTCATATTTTGTGCGTCATATATGAAAACCTGCCAAAATACGCTCGATTCGTGTACGATCGCATAGCTCCGACGCTGAAGGGCGCAGGTTCGAATTCTGTCGGGCATGCCAAACAGAACTTCCATCGATGATGGAAGTTCTTCATTTTTGTGCAGTTTTATGATATAATCGATCTGCCCAAGGAGGATGAGTTGCATGAGTACATTGATATACTGCCTGTCGGACAAAATCGCAAACGTTTTTCGTGCACAGCTGGCTGACACTCCAATCTCTTTTTCAGCGACGGATACAGAGGATCTTGTCAGTGCGGTGCTTTCCAATAACGCCGATTTCCTGCTTATCCAGATACAGTCGGATCCTGCCGGATACAGAGAAAAATTGATGCAGCTGTACATGGCGGGGGCAAAGGTGCATATCATTATATTTCACATCGGCAAAGCGTATCAGCTTGCATCAAGCTTTGACCCGGTTCCAGCAGACAAGGATTTCTGTGATGCGAAGGACATGATATACAAGGCACTGTTCATGTCCATTCTGCAGACAAGACGTGCTGCCGCGGATGACTTTCAATTTACCGCATGCCCGGATATAGCGCGCAGAGCGGCCAGATACGCACGCGAGGAGCACCTGCGAGAGATATTATCCGGTGTATCTGTCGAGCAGTTCAGAGAGATAAAGCGGGAGTTCAACCTCGATATCGGCTCACCTCAGGGACATTATCTGATCGTCACTAAAGCGATGCCGCACAACTATTTTGACGACTACACGCATAACCGCAGAGTATACAGGATGCTTGACGAGCTGGTTTACGATGGGCTGTACTCAATAGTCAGACGTTACTGCGGGGGCGAGATATTTGAAATAAGCAATAATTCAAAATGCATTATAATAAATGACCTGAACCAGCCAAGCGCGAAGAAATATGTAGCGCAATATAATGCCCTCATGTCAGAAATAAAGAAGATTACTGACGACGGAATGACCGCGCTGTTTGTCAGCCGGCATATCGATTCCGTAACGGATTTCAATACCGCTTACCGGGAGTGTATAAGCGCAAAGCGCATGCGAGTATTCTACGGTGAGGACAGCATGCTGCCGGTTTCCGTGCTGCGCCAGAAACGCCCCGCGCCGGATATGGATGAGCTTGACAGGCGCATTACGTCTATACGTGATTTTTCTATTATAACACCCATTGCCGTGCTTGGGCAGGACATAAACCATATCTTTCTGAACATCCTGAAGCCCAGTGCGAACATAAACATATACTACTATGCATGCAGTGCGATAAACGTTATCTACGATGCGTTTTGCCAGCGCTACGGTGTGATGCCGGAAAAACGCGCAATGAGCCGCTGCTTCGACAAATATGTCACGGTCGAGGAAATGGCTGTCCATTATATCCGCGTGTTCCGCAGCGCCCAGATCAGCGCCGGGGATATGAGCGGAGATGTGGATATCCTGACATATAAAATGACGGCATTCATTGAAAAGAAATACGCGCAGGATATATCGCTCGGCGACCTTGCAGAATTTGTAGGCTTCAGCACAAGCTACACAAGCAGATATTTCCACAAGCACACGGGGAAGTCTTTTTCAAATTACCTTACGGAGCTGAGGATAGAGCAGGCGAAAAAGCTGCTCTCGGAATCCGACCGCCCTGTTGTGACAACGATCGCAAAGTCCGTCGGATACAACAATCCGCAGTTTTTCTCACGGACATTCAAGGAACTCACAGGCATGACTCCGACGGAGTACGCCGAAAAGAACAGAAAGCTATAAAACGAAGCCGCCCAAAATCGGGCGGCTTCGTTCTGCCTTGGGATTATGAAGATGAAAAAAGAGAGAGTAGAAATAAGCTGGTTATTTAAGCGGCTCGCGGTATTTCCGCTCCGCATCCGGGATCATTCTGGCACCCTCTATGGGGGAGGCTGCCATCTGAGCATACTTTGCGAGCACACCTCTTATGCGGCGGGGCTTAGGCGGCTGCCACCTTTCACGGCGTTTTGCGATGACTTCATCGCTGACCTTGAGTTCGATGGTTCCGTTGGGGATACTGTATTCAATGATATCGCCGTCCTCAACGAGTGCGATGAGTCCGCCGACTGCGGCTTCGGGGGCAACATGACCGATAACGCCGCCGACGCTGCCGCCGGAGAAGCGGCCGTCCGTAATGAGCGATACGCTGGAGCTCAGACCGAGAGCGCGCATGACATTTGCCATGAGCATACCGGGGACTATTTTGTCACAGCTTGCGATGCAGACAAGACCATCAAGCATAATTATGCACGTGCGGGAAAGTTCCTCGCACGTGCAGCAATGAGCAGTGTTTTAGATACAGCCACTCTATATCTCCAGCGCGTTATGCAGCTTGTCGCTGGCGGCTTTCTTTATGCTTCAATTACCGCATCAGATCATGGGAAGTTTATTTAATAGTTCGCTGCCATGTTGATTTCCTATGATACATCTGCTATGATTACGGCTTGGATGGCCGTATGCTGCGGCTGCGGCATACGGCGGAAAGCATGGTGGGATAAATGAACGGAAATGATATAATGACCAAAAACGGGATAACGACGCTGACGCTGCTCATCGAGGCGGACGAGTGTGACACCGCTGCTGTATGGAGGCCGAGCGCGATCGTCACGGCGATGCAGCGAGCGACCCATTACGCGAGAGAAGCGCTCGGCATCGACTGGTCGTCGCTGGCGGCAAAGGGTGCGCTCTGGGTGGTCTCGCGCGTGAACGTCAGCTTTGAGCGCATACCGAAGATGGGGGAGAATCTCACGATCAGGGCGATACCGCAGAAGCCGGTGAAGGCGCTGTACCCGTGGCGCTTTGAGTTTTCCGACGGCGAGGGGAGACAGATCGGCACGGGGGAGACCCTGTGGAACCTGATGGACGCGGACACGCGGCGTCTCGCTATTCTCCCGGATGTCGCGGAGACGCTGCTTCAGGCGGGGATCACAGAACGGGGCGCGCTTCCCTCGGCGGCGCTGGAGCTGGACGGAGATCCGAGACGGCTGACATTCACCCCGGCGTATACCGACCTCGACATCAACGGCCACGCAAGCCACCTGCGCTATATCGACTGGTGCTGCAACATCTTCGGCGCCGGGATAATGAGCAGATACGCCATACAGCGCTTCCGCATAGCATATATGCACGAGGTGCGCATTGACAGCCACGCGGACATTGAGCTGCGTACGCGGGGGACAGACTTCTCGTTCAGCGGCTATTACGGGGACACACCGGCCTTCGTGATAGACGGGACGCTGGCGGCGCGCAAATAAGGACAAAAAGACAATATGACAGAAACCCGGCGGCAGGGACACAAAGCCCTGCCGCCGGGTTTCTGTATTACTGCGATCACTGCATTTTGAGGAAGCCCTCTATCCTGCCCTTGAGCTCATACAGCTCATAAAGTATCTTGCGCTCTTTCTCCTCGGTGTAGTCAAAGATCGAGAAGCAGGCTTCAAGCCCATAGCAGGTCACATCGTGCTTCTTGATCGGCACGGCGACGGAGCGGACATACATCGTCGATTCCTCATTCGAGACGGCAACACCGGTCTGGCGTGTTGCGTCGAGGCTCTCGAAAAGCACGGAGGGGTTCGTGATAGTCTTCGGCGTGATCGCGGTGAGCCCCTCGGGGTAGAGGCGCATGACGTCCGCATCGCTCTTCTCAGCGAGGAGAATCTTACCGGCGGCATCCGCATAAGCGGGGATGCGGCGGCCGACAGCTCTGTACAGGCGCAGCTTTTCAAAGGGGTCGACCCGCTGCACGACGAGAACGTCACCGGCGATAAGCTCGCCCATTATAAGGGTAACGTCATTCGCGGAGGCAAAATTATACATGATCTGAAAGATAACGTCGTCCATATTGGAGTCGCCGACGTATTTCGTACCTATCTCATAGAGCTTATACCCAAGGAAATACTGCATGACAATGGGGTTATAGTGCAGGTACCCATATGAGACGAGCGTGCGGAGGATGGGAAGAATGCTGCTCTTCGGGGCGTTCAGATAATTTGCGATCTCGGTAAGCGTTTTGCCGGAGTTTTCGGTCTCGGTCAGAAATTCGAGGATCAGAACGACGCGCTCGGTTGAGCGGTGCTGGCTGTTGTTGTTTTCAGATACGGTGTTGTCCACGGTTGACCTCCTGCGTTCGTATATATGAATTGTTCAGAATTTCTACAAACCTATTCTATACCATGGCGGGCAGAAAAGCAATACCTTTTGTTAAATGTCCGCTTTTGAATACGAAAGTGAAAAAAGCATGAAAATACTATGCGGCTGAAAGAGAACAGCACGTGAACCGCAGTCGTGGCGCATGAAGCCCGAAATGCAGGAAGCCCTGAGAATAAAGAGATAGGTGGACAAACAGACGGGAACAGACAAACGCGACTACGTTCGCAAATAAGAACTGTTCGAGCGAAGCACAGGAAACATGCAATTGCCGGACTTGAATTAAAATGTGACAAAAAACGAATATTTACGCTGGATGTGGCGTTTTTGCTTCAAAAATAATGCAAAACGGCTGCCGCTTTATCAAGCGTACGAAACAGTATGCCGGCATAGCAAAGTGTACAAAAAAATAACGAGAATTCAGATATATGGACGAAAATGCGATACCTGTCAAAATGGGTATTGAAATAAAAAGATGCCGATGATATAATTCACATAAACGAACCGCGTTCCTATTTACGAACAAAACGGCGCGGACGGACTCAATTAAGTGCGTTATGGCCAAGGCCATGATAAATAAAAAAAGAAAGGTAATACGAAAATGAAAAGACTACTTGCACTCATCCTGACCATGTGCATGGTGCTTGCACTGTGTGCCTGCGGCACCGCCGCCGCACCTGCCGAGACAGCCTCCGCAGACGCCGCTGCTCCTGCGGAGACTGCCGAGAAAACTGTTCTCAGCCTTGCTACCGTGTGCGCAGCAGGCACTCCCACCGACCTGACCTGCCTCAAGTTCCAGCAGATCCTGAACGACTCCGGTCTGTTCGACGTTACCTACTACGGCCAGAGCCAGTACGGTTCCGTTGCTGACATGATGGAAAATGTCCTTGCCGACGATAACCTCATCGCTATCGCAAGCCCCGCGGACATCGGAGATGCAGCCGGTGTTGCAGATATGAGCGCTCTTATGGCTCCGTTCCTCTGCAACTATCCCAGAGAGATCCGCGCAATCACTGAGAGCGATTGGTTCGCAGGCCTTACCGAGCAGTGCTACGCAAAGAACATCAAGGTCATCAACTGCGACCTCATCGAAGGCACCCGTTACTTCTGGACTACCAAGAAGGTCGTCGAGCCCTCTGACATGGCAGGCCTCAAGTTCCGCGTTCCCGGCAGCGCAAACTACGTCAATACCTTCACTGCTTTCGGCGCCACTCCTGTTACCATCGCTGTCGGCGACCTCTACACCGCTCTCCAGAACGGTACCGCCGATGCTTTTGAGTTCCCCCTTGCCGACGCATATGCATGGCAGCTCAACGAGGTCAGCAAGTATGTTGCTAACCAGAACTACGTCACCGGCTTTACCGGACTCATCATGTCCGCGAACGTCTGGGAGACCCTGACCCCGGAGCAGCAGGAGATCATCAACAACGCTGCCAAGGAATGCAGCGAGTATTGCTTCGACGTTTTCGATGAGAAAACCGAAGAGGCCAAGCAACTGCTCATTGACGCCGGTATCGAGTTCTACGATGTAGACGTTGATGCATACAGAGCCTGCGTTGATAAGTACTTTGAACTGAGCAACTTCTCTGACGGCGTTCAGGAGACTCTTGATAACCTGATGGCCGAATACAGAGCAAATCACTGATAACACACATTCATATTTTTCCTGCGCATAAACCGATGTGCTGTTGCTTCTGACTGCGGAAAGCTGTATACCGCACCCGCGATGGGCGATATACAGCTCCTCCGGGTTGAGGCATCAGCACAATTTGATATGGGGAGATGTTTATGTTAAGTAAAATTCGGAAAGCCATAGACAGCGTCGAGCTTGCTTTCTTTGCACTGTGCCTGTCGGCTCTCGTCGCGCTGACAGTGACGGCTGTGATCATGCGGTATGTTGTAGGCAAACCCTTTGGCTGGACAGAGGAGGTACAGATGCTGCTTTTGGTCTGGTCTGTTTTCTCGGGTGCAAGCATCGCTTTCCGCGAACGCGGTCACATAGCCATAGACCTGCTGACAAATGCCCTGCCTAAAAAGGTGCAGGAGGTCATAGAAGTCATAGTATGGATACTCGTGATGATATCCATCTGCATGATATTTAAGCTGGAGCTTGACAGAACCATGAAGTTCCTTGCGACCGGCCAGTCCACTACCATGCTCAAGATACCCAAGTTCTACATTTATGGTGTGGTCGTTGTATGCTGCGCAATGATGGTAGTCAACCATGTGCTTAACGGCATTGAGGATATAAAAAAGTTTTTCCGCAAAGGAGATAGTGCAAAATGATAAGTAACTACGTAGCTATCGCAACTCTTATTACGCTTGTCCTGATCTTCTTTAAGGTTCCGGTTTTTGCATCTGTTTTTCTTGGTTCGGTCATATATTTCTCTCTCAACCCCAATGTTGATATCGTGATCGCCGCACAGAGGATCACCTCCGGCATGGAGAGCGTTTCCATCTTGGCCTGCCCGTTCTTCATATTCGCGGGTGTGCTGTTTAATTACTGCGGCGTGACCGAACGGCTAGTGGAGTTTTGCAGTCTGGTCACCGGACGCATTTACGGCGGTCTGGCACAGACAAACATCCTGCTGTCCACTGTCATGGGCGGAATGAGCGGTTCGTCCGTTGCTGATGCGGCTATGGAAGCAAAGATACTTGTCCCCGCAATGAATAAGAGCGGCATGAGCAACGGCTTCTCCTCGGTCATCACTGCGTTCTCCTCGCTTATCACTCCTCTCATACCTCCCGGGATCGGCATGATCCTTTACGGCACGATGGCAGGCGTTTCGATCGGCAAGCTCTTCACTTGGGGTCTGATACTCGGTATCTGCACCTGCGCTTCGATGATGTGGTTTACCAAGATCATTTCAAAAAAACGCGGCTATGTTCCGCTCCGTAATACAAAGCTCGCCCCCGGACGGCTGAAGGCCTCCATTAAGAGATCTTTCCCGTCACTGGCGCTTCCGGTAATAATAATCGGCAGCATACGCGTCGGTATTGCCACCCCGTCTGAGGCGGGTGCGATTGCGGTCGCTTACGCGATAGTTCTCGGCGTAGCGTATAGGGAACTGAACTGGAAAAAGTTCTGCCAGGCTACGCGCGAAGCGGGCGTGACGATCGGCATGGTGCTTATAATTGTCGGCACATCCTCAATGTACTCATGGATCCTTACCAAGGAACAGGTGCCGCAGGCGATCTCCGCTATCATGCTCTCCATTATATCCAACAAGTATCTTTTCCTGCTGGTCATCAACCTCATGCTCCTTGTTGTCGGCATGTTTATGGAGGGCTGCGCGGCCACGATCATACTTGCACCGCTGCTCGCGCCTATCGCGGCAAGCTACGGCATAGATGCCATCCATTTCGGCATGGTGTTCACGCTCAACCTCGCTGTCGGCTGCATTACGCCGCCTATGGGCACCGTCATGTTCGCGACCTGCGGCGTTACAGGATGCAGTCTGAAGGAGTTCCTCAGTGAAGGCAAGCCGTATTTCGCTTATATGGCAGTCCTTCTGCTGCTCCTGACCTACGTTCCTTTTGTCTTGCCCGGCTTGTATTGACCGGAAATGAACTGACAAGGCACAGAGTCCGGAGTGACGGTGCTATGGAGGGTACAAAAATTGAAAAAGGTATATTTACTGAAAAACAGATATGTCGACTCGGTCACGCTGATGACTGTCGCGGTCGAGTTGACAGAGCGCGAGGGCATAGACGGCGCGGAGTGCGGCATGGGCACAAAGCAGAATGTCAATCTGCTGCGCGAGCTCGGCTATGAGCTGCCCGCGGACGCAACTTCGAACGACGTTATGATAGCGCTCGATGCACAGAGCGAGGAACCGATGCGCGCGGCCTGTGAGTTCGTCGAGGAGTCGCTCTCCACCGGACGCGGAAAGCGCGAAAAGGTCTATCACAGCGCGGGAGATCTTGCAGAGGGCGAATTTGACGTAGTCCAGATATCACTGCCCGGAGAATATGCGCTGGATGAGGCGTACAAGGCCATCGACAAGGGGAGTCATGTGTTCATGTTCACGGCGGATGTGTCCCTCGAACAGGAGCATGACCTCAAGGTATACGCACGCGACCACGGCTGCCTGATGATGGGACCTGACGCGGGCGTCGGGCTCCTCGGCGGCGTGGCAATGGCTGCCGGCAGTATTGTGAAGTATGGCCCGATAGGCGTTATCGGCGCATCCGGTTCCGGCTCTCAGGAGGTCGCCTGCCTTATCGAGCAGATGGGCAGCGGCGTGACCTGCGTCCTCGGAACGGGCGGCAGAGACCTGAAGAAGCCCGTGGGCGGCGTATCGATGATGGCAGACATGGACAGGCTCGAGCGCGATGATGACACGAAGCTTATCTGCCTTGTGTCCATGCTCGCCGACCGTGACGTTATGGAAAAGGTGCTCGAGAAAGCCGACACACTCTCAAAGCCCGTCGTCGCCGTGTTCCTCGGCGCGGATGAGGAGCTCTATAAAGGGCATAAGGTGACAGGCACGTTCAACCTCACGGATGCGGCGAAAGCCTGTGTGAGACTTGTGACCGGTGAAGAGCCGACCCTCGGCCTTACGGCGCAGGAGCGCGAGGAGCTTGCACAGCGTTGCGCGGGCTCGCTTTCTACCGAACGCAGATATTTCCGTGGCCTCTACACCGGCGGTACCTTCTCCGAGGAGACGCTGATGACTTTCCGCGCCGAGGCACCGGAGATCACCCTTTACACCAACCGCGACAACACCGAATATGCCCGCCGGCTCAAAACACACAAGCAGTCAGAGGGCAACACCCTCCTCGACATGGGCGACCTTGACTTCACCGCCGAAGCGCCGCACACGGTCTTTGACCCAGCGCAGCGCGTTGTAAGGTTCCGGCAGGAGATAAGCGACCCCAAGGTCGCCCTGATATCCATGGATATCATCCTCGGACCCGGAGTTGCGCCAGACCCCGCATCCTGCTATTTGCCGATGATAAGCCAGCACCCGGACATCGTATACGTGTTCGCGGTCTGCGGCGGCGAGGGCGACCCGCAGGGCAAGGATAAAATAAAGAAGCAGCTCAGAGAAGCGGGCGTGATAGTTGCCGAGAGCAACCATGAGAGCGCCATGCTGAGCACAGCCATAATGAAGAAGCTGGAGGCGAGAAACAGATGAGCAGCGAGCTGAAGCAGACTCCTCAGGAGAAGCCGATACCCAAGAGCAAGCCCTCCGTTGCCAATATCGGCATAAAGATATTTTACGATTCTATGGCCGCGCAGGGGGTAAAGTGCGCGCAGATCGAGTGGGTTCCGCCTTTCAAGCAATCCGCCGAAATCGAGCAGCTCCTGGATGAATTCCTGTAATTTTGTAGTAAAGGTGGAGTAAATATGCCTGATATGAAACAGAAAATCGCGGAAGCCAACAAGGCTGCCGCTGCCTGCCTGACAGATAACGACCCGTGGTGGGTCGACGTGCTCCCGGCAGGGGAGGTCGTGGAAGGACTGGAGGATCACATGATCCTGCACTCCGGACCTCCGGTAGACTTGGACGACATGGTCATGCTGCACAGGCGCGGCATGGTCAGCGCGATGCTTTTTGAAGGCTGGGCGAAGGACGAGAAGGAAGCGATGGAGCTTCTGCACTCGGGTGAGATAAAGATCGACTCCGCGCTCAACCACAACACGGTCGGCGCTGGCACGGGCATCATCACAAAGTCCCTTGCGATGATCGTCGTCGAGGATCGGCGCAACCACACCCGCGCCGCGACCTTCCCGGCAGAGGGACCCTTTGAGGGCGGCTTCTGCGGCTGGGGGCTTTACAGCAAGGACATCGCGGAAAACCTGCGCCATATGCGCGAGGAGCTTTTCCCGCCCATGCGCGAGATGCTGGCGAAAAACGGCGGCATCGCGCTCAAGCCTATCCTTGCCGAGAGCATGCAGATGGGCGACGAGAACCACACGCGCCAGACCGCAGCCGACCTGCTGTTTGACAAGATAGTTCTCCCGCAGCTGTTTGCACTTGACCTGCCGAAAGAGGTCATCATGCAGACAATAAAATACATAGTCGACACTCCGCGCTTCTTCCACTGCTATGGTCAGGGCGCGTCCCGCTCCGCGGCTATCGCGGCGGACGGCATCCCTTATTCCACCATGGTCACGGCCTTTGGCGGCAATGGGCGTGAGTTCGGCATAAAGGTCGCGGGACTTCCCGGAAGATGGTTCACAGCCCCGGCGCCCTATATGACCGGCAAGTACACCTCCACCAAGTTCACGCAGGCCGACCAGCTCCCGTGGATCGGGGACAGCTGCGTCGTGGAGGCCGCGGGCATGGGCGGCGTCGCCGCGGCGGCAAGCCCGATCGTTCTCAACCTCAGGGGCATGTCCCTTGCCGAGGCGATCGCGCAGACCCGCGAGATGGAGCAGATCACCATCACCCATAACCCCAATTTCTCCATACCCAATCTGGACTTTGACACGCTGCCCGTCGGCTTCGATATACGCCTTGTGCTCAAGACCGGTATCTGCCCGACCATCCACGGCGGTATGTTCAATAAGGAAGGCGGCCTGATCGGCGCGGGCATGGCGCGCGTACCGATGGAGTGCTTTGAAAAGGCAATGAAGGCCTTTGCGGAAGAGTATAGAGACAAATGATGAAAGTATTGGCAGCCAATGTGGGCAGCACCTCGCTGAAGTTCAAGCTGTTTGAGATGCCGGAGGAAGCGGCGCTGTGCGAGGCAAAAATCGAGCGCGTCGGGAGCCGGGACAAGGCGATATTTGCCTACGGCAGCCTTGTGACCGGTAAGCATTACCGGCTCGAGGGGCAGTGCATCCCGGATTACACGACGGGCATACGTATGTTCCTTGAAGCGCTGGTCTCCGGGGAATACGGAGTGATAAAAAGCGTCGGCGAGATCGACCGCATCGGCTTCAAAACCGTGCTTTCCAAGGGCTTTTACGGCGTACATGAGCTGACGGACGAGGTCATGGACGGGATGCGTGATTATCTGTTCATTGCTCCGGTGCATAACGCGGCGTACTTAGAAGCGATAGGCCAGTTTAACAACCTGCTTCCGGACGTGCCGAAGATAGGCGTGTTCGAGACGGCATTTCACACGACGATCCCGATCGAGCGCCGCATTTACGGCGTGCCGTACGAGTGGTACGAGAAGTATGGCCTGATGCGCATGGGCTATCACGGGGCATCTCACGGCTACATAGCTCAGGAGAGCTGCGCCTACGGCAAGGCCGGGCGAGTGATATCCTGCCATCTGGGCGGGAGCTGCTCCGTATGCGCGATACAGGACGGCAGGAGCGTTGACACAAGCTTCGGCTTTTCGCTCCAGTCCGGGCTCATCCATGCCAACCGCACCGGGGACGCAGACCCCTATATGATCCCGTTTTTGCAGAGCGAGGGACTGAGCGCGGAGGAAATCGAGGACGGGCTGAGCAAGCACGGCGGCCTGCTGGGTATCTCCGGCGTCAGTAATGACATGAGAGACCTCCAGAGCGCTGCGGAGAGCGGAAACGAGCGGGCAAGGCTCGCCGTCGACGCTTTTGTAAGCGGCATAATAAAGCAGATCGGCGCGTTCTATGCCGAACTCGGCGGGCTGGATCAGCTCGTGTTCACGGGCG
Source organism: Clostridiales bacterium (assembly GCA_003150355.1). Classification (GTDB taxonomy): domain Bacteria; phylum Bacillota; class Clostridia; order Oscillospirales; family Oscillospiraceae; genus Limivicinus. The sequence goes on from QAMJ01000017.1 coordinate 54,748, forward strand.
GCATAGGCGAACACTCGGCGTTTGTGAGAAATGCCGTCTGCTCGCAGCTGCGGCATTTGGGGATCGAGCTTGACGAGGAGAAGAACAGCGCTTCCGAGTCGGTCGGGGTTGTCTCGGCGGCTGGCTCTGAGGTCCTTGTGACGGTGATACCCGCGAACGAGGAGCTTGGGGTAGCCCGCGAGACCGCGGCCTATGAGCTGTGAGGCATGAAAAGCATTATAAGCACCTGTCAGGGGGAGACGTTCCGCGCCGCGGCGCAGAGCCCGTGGAGCGGAACGATACTCCTTGTGACGCACGGCGGCTGGTACCTTGAGACGGAGCGGTGGGATATCCTCCTGCTGCATGACGCGCGATTCGGCGAGATACCGATCGGCGCGGCGCTGCCGGATATAGGAGAGCTTCCGTATGACAAGCGTTTTGAGCATCAGCCGCTGCGCTTTGAGAACGGAACGCTTATGCTAACCGGTGAGCTGCAAATAGAGCTGCGCGGTGAAAAAGAGACACGCCAGCATGAAACTGTGGGAGTGTCTCAAAAACGGCTCCGTGAGCTTGAAAAAGCGCTGAGAAATTCTGGGCGCGGAGAACTCAGGTACGCCGCGTGCGGGCTGCAGCCGCCGGAAGACAGTCCGCTTTGGCGTGAGATGCAGCGGCGCACTGAAGGCTTCCTTGCCGCGGCAGGCGGTGGCTATGAAGAAATATCCGCGGCGGTAAAGGAACTGCTCGGCCTCGGCAGGGGACTGACGCCCGCCTGCGACGACTGGCTCGCGGGGTATATGTATGCCGCGCGGCGCACCGGGAAAACGGAGGCCTGCGCGGCGGTAAGCAAAGCCGTGCTGGAATATGCCGGGGAATACACCAACGCTGTCAGTGCCGCGTATCTTCGCGCGGCGGCGCGCGGCGAATATTATGAGTTGCTCGAAGACTGCCTGTTCGGCGAGGACGCGGACAGCATCGCGCGGCTGCTCAGCATCGGCAGCAGCTCCGGGAGCGATATGCTCAGTGGTATGCTAGCTGTATGTAATGACTGATATGTGCGCGGTGCGCTTTGGAGTGCGCAGGAACAAAGTATAGCGGGTGCATAAGGATACCCCCACGGCTCAGGTGAGCCGTGGGGGTATCCTTATATCTCCAGCGCATTATGCAGCTTGTCGCTGGCGGCTTTTTTGTTTTTATCGAGTGCATGGGTGTAGATATCTAAGTTTATCCCCAAAACAGCAATAGGCAGCCGCTTGCGGAGGCTGCCTGTTACGAAATATAACAATGCTGTGAAATTTGCTTTATGCGTTGCTTGCGGCTTTCGTCACACTCTTGACGGCGAGCGCCTTCATCGGCTTCATGAGCAGAACGCACACGCCGTTGAACACCAGCGAGCCGACGACGAAGACGAGGATGAACAGCCCGATGTTGCTTGCAAATGAAGCGGTATCTATGCAGGCGCAGGTGAGATATGCAAAGCCGACATTGTTGAGCACCTTGGGGGCATAGGGGTGGCCGAGGATGAGCAGCGCGAGAACAGCGGCGAGCGGGATAAGCAGACCAAAGAGATCGCCGACGATCGGAGTCAGGGCGGAGATGGCGAGCATGAGGTATTACTATGAGCAGGCGGTGAAAGCCATAGAATTGAATGGCCTGCTGAACCTGCCGGAGAACCTGTATGAATACAAAAATGTGGCGCTCTACGACCTTATAAACAATGTGGCGCAAAGCCGCAAGGTCGGGTTTTACTGCCACCCTGCGCTTCTCCAGCTCATGGAGTACGATAAGCAGAACGGCAGCCAACTGTACGAAACTCTAGGATGTCTTGCAAGGAACGGGTTCAACAGTGCCGCGACAGCTACAGAAATGTTCCTGCACCGCAACACGCTTTCCTACCGCAAACAGAAGATCGCGGCGATGACCGGCATTGACCTGGATGATTTCAACACGCAGTTCATGCTGAAATATTCATACATGATCGAGGAGTATATAGGCAAGCAGTCCGGCACAAAGCTGTAAGACGGGATTATCTGCGTTGCAGCGATCTCATACCAGGTCACGCCCAGTTCCTCGCAAGTACGGATTATATCCTCAAGCACCATTGTCTTGACATCACCATTATCCAACGGCGTATAGTTGTGATCGTCGTCTCCGCTAGGAAGCGGCATACAATATCAATCTCAAAGTCTCTGACGATCTGGCGATGATCGGCTTTGATTCGACCTGCCACAGCTATCTCAATACGCCTGCCATATCCTCCATGGAAAAGCCCGTGAGCGCCACATGGGAAGACGCGATGAAGATAAAGCACATGGCGGATGAATACGATGCGAAGATAATGGTCGGCTTTGCCCACTATTACCGCCCCGCATACAGAAAGATGCTCGAACTCGTGCGCACCGGTATGTTCGGCCGTCCCGTGAATATTGCGTTCTCGCGTCTCAGCCCCGGCTTCGGCTTCCATGCGAAGAACATGACGGCCTCATGGCGCACGGATCCCAACCTTGCCTGCGGCATGACCATCGAGTCCGTTTTACATGACTGGAAGCTCATTACCGCAATGGCCGGATCGTTTGAGACGATAAGCTGTAACTACACCGGAACGCTTGAATCCGTGCCGCGTTTCGATAACCACACCTCCATCAGCGCGCGCCTCAAAAACGGCGCCATAGCGACGATTGCCGCCTCATGGGCCTGCGATATTCCGCGCTGCTCGCGCGCGTATATCGGCGACAAGGGCTCTATCTTCCTCACCGGGGAGGGTATGTTTGAGTTTACCGACCTCACTTGGAAGACCGAGGATATGCCCTATGCGGAGACCCTCCGCTTGACAGACTGAGCAGTCAGGGCAGCTGTCCTTTGTGGACGGCTGCCCTGACTTTTATATGTCTTCAAAAAAGGGCAGCAGCGAAAATCGCTGCTGCCCTGATGATCTATCAGGCTTCCTTAACGCCCTTGACCCATTTTTCGCACATTCTGTAATACATGGACATATCGCCGACCTGGGTGATATAGTCAACGCCGCATGCGAACCACTCGTTGGTGTCCTCGGGGTCGATGCCGAGCATACCGGAGTATACGCCCTTGGCCTTGGCCTTTCTGATCATTTCCTTGATAGCGTCCTTTACCCGCGGATCGTCAAGCTGGCCGGGGATGCCGAGAGAGACGGAGAGGTCATAGGGACCGAAGAAGACGAACTCTACGCCTTCCTGCTCAAGGATATCGTCATACGCCTCGACGCCGTCCTTGCCCTCGATGAGCAGAACGACAGCGACGTCTCTGTTCGAATCCTCAAAGTAGGTCTCGCTCTTGCCGGTATAGCCGTTTGCTCTGACATAGGGGCAGGCTCCGCGGCGGCCGACAGGGGCGAACTTTGCCCACTTCATGGTGTTGCGGACATCCTCCACGCTGCTGATGCCGGGGACGACGATGCCGGCTGCGCCGATATCGAGAGCGTGCTTTATCGCGGTCTCGTCTATGTTGGGGACTCTTATGAGAGGAATGCAGTCAAAGGACTCGGCTGCACGCACGAGATGGGCGTTGGTCTCGATGCCCCAGCTGCCGTGCTCATTGTCGATGAACACAAAGTCAAAGCCGGTCTTGGCGGTGATCTCCACCATCTCGGGGCAGGCGGTATTTACAAACATTCCGATGGGTTTTTTCTCTTCAGCCATGAGCTGCTTCATGCTTCTGCGCATATTATTCTAAGCCTCCATTAGATCAGAAAACAAGATTTGGGATGAACGACTGTACCTGCGGGAAAAGGGTAACGATAAGGAGCACCACGAAGACCACGCCCATAACGTAAAGAACGTCGGGGAAGCTGTCCTCTATGCGTATACCGACTATGCGGCAGCCGGTGAACAGGCAGACCGACAGCGGGGGAGTGAGAGATCCGATCGCGGTGTTCATAAGGAGGATAATGCCGAACTGTACCGGGGTGTATCCGAAGCCGGTCATTATCGGGAGAAGGATCGGGGTCATAAGGATGATTATGGATACCGTCTCCATAAAGGTGCCGAGGATAAGAAGGATGACAGTGATAACGGCGATGATAAGCACCTTGCTGCTGGTTATGCCCATGAGCCATGCCGTGAAGTTCTGGGGGACGTTCTCGATGGCGAGTATCCAGCCCAGCGGAGTTGCCGCGGCAATTATCAGAAGGATGACCGCGCTGCCTATCGCGCTGTCAGCCGCGACCTTTATGAACTGCTTGAGAGTCAGCTCCTTGTATACGAACACCGCAAGCAGGAACGCATACACGCAGGAGACGACGGCGGACTCGGTGGGAGTGAACATTCCGGACATGACACCGCCGAGGATGATGACGGGGGTCATAAGCGGCAGGAGAGCATCGGCAATGATGAACATGATCTCCTTGAAATTATGCTTGACATAGCCGCTGGGGTAGTTTCTCTTGACGGCCAGAAAAACGATGAGCGCCATGAGGCCGAAGATAACGAGGCAGCCGGGGATGATGCCGGCAAGGAACATTTCGCCGATGGATGCACCGGACGAGCTGCCGTAGACGACCATGACGAGAGAGGGCGGGATAAGGCTTGCCATAGCGCCGCCCGCTGCCATCAGGGAAGCGGTGATGCCTTTGCCGTAGCCGTCCTTGACCATTTCAGGCCCCATGAGACCGCCGATAGCCGCAGTGCTTGCGACACCGGAGCCGGAGACCGCGCCGAAAAAGCCGAGAGCCGCGCAGCCGGCTGCGCCGAGACCGCCCGGCATCCTGCCGACGATCAGCTTTGCGAGGCGCATAAGGCGCGGCGAGCTGCCGTAGGCCATGATCGCACCGGAGAGCATGAACATCGGAAGCGCCATCATGGTGAAGGAGCTGACGCCCTCACACATTCTCTGGGCGATGATGGAGAAAGAGCCGCCGGAGGTCATTATGAACGCAAGGCAGCTCATGCCTATCGAGAAGCCGACGGGTACGCCGATGAGAAGAGTCACCAGCATGACCGCAAAAAGAACACCTATCATTCTTTTCTGTCTCCTTTCCCGGCCTCACGGCCTTCTTTTATCTTCTGTATCGCAAGAACAACGAAGTAAACGACCATGATAACGCTGCCGGCGATAACGGCAAAATAGTTCACGGCGTTCGGGATATGCAGGCCGGAGCTGTAGATGGTGAGGTTCTTCTTGAATACAGGCAGAGAGATATACGCGAGAGCCACCGTGAACACAGCGCAGAGGATGTTGCTGAAGGCAAGGATATATGCCTTTATTTTCGGACTGAAAAGAGAAACGAAGAAGTCGATCCTCGTGTGGCTGTCGCGGGCGACAGCGAGAGCGGAGCCGAAGAAGGTCACCCATACCATGGAGAAGAGGACGATCTCATCGGTCCAGATAAACGATTTGCCGAAGAACACGCGGTTCGCAACCTGCGCAAATGAACACAGGCACATAAGGATCATAAGAAAAGCGCAGAGCTTCTCCATGACGGAATTCATTATTTTATAAGCTTTCATATATCTTTCCTTTCATGTATGCGAGCCGCAGTTGACAGCGGTGCGGCTTCCTTAAAGCCCCGGAATACCTTGCGGTACCCCGGGGCCCGTAACATGCAGCTTAGATATTATGCGAGGGGTTCCTGGCCGGAAGAGGTCAGAGCGAGGTTGACAGCGTCGGTGCCGTACTTGTCGGTGTACAGAGCCCAGACGGAGTCCATTGCGGACTTGAAGGCTTCAGCATCGATCTCGTTGACTTCCATGCCGTTGTCCTTGCAGGTCTGGATCATATCTGCCTCAGACTCGCTGCTGAGCTGTCTGTCATAGTCGCGGCACTCTTCGGATGCGGCCTGGATGATCTCCTGATACTCGGCAGGCAGGCTTGCCCAGAAGTCGGGGTTGACGATGAAGAGCGCGGTGGAGTAGAAGTGTCCGGACAGGGAGAGGTACTTCTGAACATCATAGAAGCCGTTGGCGGTGATGATGGACAGGGGGTTCTCCTGGCCGTCGACAGTGCCCTGCTGGAGAGCGGTGTAGAGCTCGCTGAAGTTGATGATGGTCGCGGAAGCACCGAGAGCCTCAAACATCTTCACGCGGATCTCAGACTGTGCGGAACGGAACTTGATGCCGGCCATGTCTGCGGGAGTGTAGATCGGGCGGACATTGTTGGTGAAGTGACGGAAGCCGCTTTCCCAGAAGCAGAGGACCTTCAGGCCGGTGGGCTCGATCCAGTTCTCTTTCACGTAGTCGCCGTAAGCGCCGTCGAAAGCGGCTCTTGCGGACTCAACATCGGGATACATAAAGGGCAGTTCCTCGATTGCGGTCTCGGGAACCATGCTCTGCCAGTTGGACATACCCATGACCATTGCTGCGGTCAGGGAGCCGTCAATGACCTGCTGGATCTCTTCGAGCTCGCCGCCGAGAACGCTGCTGTCATAAATGTCGACCTTGACGCCGCCGTTGGTCTGGCTCTCGACCATGTCCTTAAACTTGACAAGGGCGAGGTGAGCGGGATGGGACTGGGAGTTGACGTGCGCTATCTTGAGGGTATAGGTCTTTTCAGGGGCTGCGTCTGCCTTTGCCTCTGCTGCCGGTGCAGCGCTGCTGTCCTGAGCGGGGGTGCTGCTACCGCAGGCGGCCAGAGCAAATACCATGGCTGCTGCGAGGATGATTGCCAGGAATCTTTTCATTTCTCATATCTCCTTTTTCGGTTTATTGGTACGGTCTTCGAACCAATTTCGCTTTTTAAGCTACCACACGAATTTTGAAGTGTCAATACGGTTTTGACAAGACCTACGTTTGGAACAAAAAAATGGTACAAAGATTGTACCATTTTACCAATAGCTTATCCGCGCACTTTGGAGTACAATAATTGTAATAATGATAGAAATGGAATAGCTGTATGTTCGCACCAATTTCCAAACAAACCGTCGTAGAAAACATCATAAATACCATCCTTGAGATGATAGCAAAGGGAGAGATCAGGCCGGGAAGCTCCCTGCCAAGCGAGCGCGAGCTTGCCTGCCGGCTCAATGTCAGCAGGTCGTCCCTGCGTGAGGCGCTGAAAGCGCTTGCCTATGAGGGCATAGTGGAAATAAGGCAGGGCTCCGGGACTTATCTGACCGATAAGGCCGTGACCACGACGGCTCCGTTCTTCTCAAATGCGGAGCAGCTCCTGAGGCAGCACTGCTCCGACTATGACCAGATACTGGAGACAAGGTACATACTTGAGACGGAGATGGTCGCGCTGACGGCGGTGCGTATCGACGACGCGGGCATAAATGAGCTGCGTGCATCAATCGGGCGAATGAAGGAGCTGCTTGACGCCTGCTCGTATGAAGCGTACACGATGGAGGATCTGTCTTTCCACAACTCCATTGCCAAAAACTGCCGCAACTCCTACCTGTACAGCGCTTACAACATGCTGTTCCCGACCATTGTTGATATAAGCAAGCTCGGCGAGACGGTGCCTGACAGGCACTGGCCGTCGTATCAGCAGCACATCGGCCTGTTTGAAGCCATTTCGGCGCGCGACGCGGAATTGGCAAAAAAACGCATGGCAGAGCATGTGCATTACTGCGGCGAGAATGTGGCGCTGTTCTATTCTTCCGTCGCACTGGAGAGCGCGCCGACCGGAAAGTGAGCCGCTGAACGGCAGAAAACTGAACAATATAAAACCGAGGCAGCCGTCCTTCACGGACGGCTGCCTTATTTTTTATAAAGATGAAACGGATTTACAATTGAACATTATGTACAAAATGTAAACTCGTAAAATGGCAGCCTGACCAAAAATGCGTCGAGGCAGCAAAAATCGGTTGACATCGGCGGCAATTATGTTATTATGGCGGTGTAAAGTTTGCATAATTAAAACAGATTTACAAATGTAAACATAAAGCATAAACACGGCAAATCAGCCTGAAGATAAATAAAAAAACAGGAAAGGGATGGACCATGAAAAACATCGCCTGCATGGGCGCGTTTACGATCGGCCCCAAGCTTGCGGAAGAGCTTCTCAAGACGTGGCTGTCCTGCAAGTTCGATCCGAGCAGCCTGTCCGCACCAAAGGTGCAGGCCTATCACGATTACGACTACGCAAGGTAATCGAAGCAGAGATCCCTGATCAAGGAATAAGACCGGAAAGGTTTATTCAATAAGCAAGAAGAATAAGAAAAGGAGAAACAAAATGAAACGTATTCTTTCCATGATCCTTGCCCTGTGCATGGTATTTGCCCTCTGCGCATGCGGCAACAGCTCCGCTCCCGCACAGCAGACCACTGCTCCCGCAGCCGACAGCGCTGCCGCAGACACCGCCGCTGCTGCACCCGAGATCAAGTTCACCATTTCCACCGACGCTGCAAACCGCACCCAGTACTGCGAGCTGTTCGTCAAGAACCTCGAAGAGGCTTCCAACGGCCGCATCAAGGGCGAAGTCCTTGCAGCAAACTCCCTCGGCAGCTGCAATGACATGTGCCAGATGCTCCAGCTCGGCACCCTCGACATCATGCTGTCCGACGATATGTCCGTTGACAGCAACCTGAACGGCGCACTCGGCTTCGCATGGCTGCCCGGCCTGGTCGCAGACTATGATGAAGCTGACCAGTACTACAACTTCGGCTGGATCGCTGAGAAGGTCGGCGAGATCATGCTCGAGAACAACCTTATCCGTATGTCCTCCTTCTGCAACGGCTTCCGTCAGGTCGGCAACGTTGTCCGCCCCATCACCGAGATGAGCGACCTCGCTGGTCTCAAGATCCGTACTCCTTCCGTTTCCTCCATCGTTGACTTCTACGAGATGTGCGGCGCACTGCCCGTTATGATCGCAGGCTCCGAGGTTCTTTCCGCACTCCAGACCGGCACTGTTGACGGTCTCGACAACTCCGTTTACAACTACATCAACCAGGGCGTCACCGACGTCGTCAAGTACATCTGCGAACTGAACTACTGCTACGCAGGCGGCTGCTTCATCGCCGGTACTCCGTTCTGGAGCACTCTGAGCGCTGAGGATCAGGAACTCTTCCTCCAGTGCGCACAGGATGCATCCGATGTGTTCATCACTGACTTCCGCGCAGAGACCGACCGCATCCTCCAGGAAGGCGTTGACAATGGCCAGTGGGTCATCACTCAGCCCTCCGAAGAGATGCAGGCAGCTCTCCAGGAGATCTACACCCAAATCTGGGAAAGCTCCCGCGAGACCTACGGTGACGAGATCATGGACGTCATCATCAGCGGCCAGTACAAGGAACTGTCCAACAAGTAATAAACAGTCGGACGATTCAAGAGAGGGATTGGGGGTATATTCCTCCAATCCCTCTTACAGAATCCTTTAGCTTCATACGGAGGTATGCTTAATGTCAAAATCAAGAAACAGCGTGTTCACTGTGCTGGACACCGTAAACTCCGCAATCCTGAAGGTTGAAGAATTCCTTCTCGGCATTATAACCATTGCCCTTGTTGCAGCGATCTTTGTAGAAGTCTCATGCAGATATATCTTTATGGTATCCACCGCATGGAGCGAAGAGCTTGCGCGATACCTCTTTGTAATGCTGACCTTTGTCGGTTCTTCCTATGCCTACTATAAGCATGACCATATCGAGATCGACATCCTCAACCAGGTGATCCGCTCCTCAAAGAAAATAAAGAACAAGGACCGTGTGATCAAGGCGGTCAACATGATCGGCAACATTTCCACGATGATCTTCCTCGTGATTTTCAACCATATTTTCTGGACGTATCTTATGCAGATAAAGAAGATGGGGCTGCTGTCCCCGACCATGCATCTGCCTATGGTGTGGGTCTATTCTTTCGTCTGGATAGGCGGAGCGCTCACAGTCGTACACGGCGTGTACATGCTGCTGTGCGACGTGTTCAAGCATGAAGAAGCATGAGCAATGAAAAGGAGATAAGAATATGAGTGCAGCAATATCATTACTGATGTTTATAGGAACTTTCCTGATCTTTGCAATGCTTTTCAGAATGCCCGTCGCACACAGCCTCGGCGCAGCTTCCCTCATGGTTTTCATCACATGCAACCTGAACACGATCACCGTCGGTCAGGCGGCGTTCAACTCTCTGGACAGCTTTGCATTCCTGGCGATACCGTTCTACATATATGCCGGTACCATCATGGAGCACAGCGGCATATCCAAGACCCTCATTGACTGGCTCAAGGGGCTTATCGGCAGAGTCCGCGGCGCGCTCGGCATCATCTGCACGCTCGCATCCATGGCTTTCGGCGTCCTGACCGGTTCCGCAATGGCGACCATAAGCGCCATCGGCAAGGTCATGGCTCCCGAAATGGAGAAGGAGGGCTATCCCCCCGCATATACGAGCGCTCTGCTTTCCGCGACCTGCTTCCTCGGCATCCTTATCCCGCCCAGCGTCCCCGGCATCATGTACGCGCTCAGCGCCGGTGAGAAGATATCCGACGTATGGATGGTCACCGTCGGACCCGCGCTCATTTTCGCGGTCGGCTACATGATAGTCAACTATCTGCGCATCGGCCGCAAGATCGACAAGGCCAGCCTGCCGGCAGCCCTGTCCAGCACGGCCTATCTCAAGAACCTCGGCAAGAGCACCCTCAACGCTATCCCAGCAATAATGATGCCCGTTATCATTTACGGCTGCATCTACGGCGGCGTCTGCACCCCCACCGAGGCGGGCGCGCTCAGCGCGGTCTACGGTATTCTCTACTGGATCGTGATCAAAGTCGGCCAGCACAAGAAGACCACCGCTACTTTCTGGCAGGTCGCAGTTATTTCCGGTATTTCCACCGCGGCCATCGGCCTGCTCAACGCATATGCCGGTGTTTCCGGCAAGGCCCTCACTCTGGCTGGCATCTCCAATTACCTGTCCGCGGCTGTTACCTCGAACATCTCCAGCCGTGTGGAATTCCTGATCCTTGTCAACGTTCTGTTCCTGTTCATGGGAACGTTCATGGATATCAACGCAACGATACTCATTATGACTCCGCTGCTGCTGCCCGTGGCAAAGACCTACGGCATCACTGCGATCCACTTCGGCGCGATCATCCTTGTTAACATGTGCGTCGGCTTTATGACGCCGCCTTTCGCTGCCGGTATCTTTGTCAGCACGAAGATAACAGGCGCGAACTTCGGCGCGACGGTGAAAGAAGTTCTGCCGTTTATTCTGGTGGGACTTGTGGCAATCATAATCACTACCGCCTGCCCCGGCTTCCTTATGTTCTTCGTCAATCTGCTTGGTTAATAAAGCAATAAATATCAGAAAGGATTTGAGGTGTAACAATGAACATCTACGAAAAAAGAGCTGCCTTTAAAAAGAAAGTCATGGAGAGCGAGGATATGCTCACTCTGGTCGGCGCATTCGACGGCATCACCGCGCGCCTGGTTCAGCACGTCGGCTTCGACGGCGCGTACATGGGCGGTCAGGCTGCCGCATCCAGCATGCTCGGCGTTCCCGATATCGGCCTTGTGACCGCTACCGAGCAGGTCAAGCACGCGCATGATCTGGCTTCCTGCATCGATATGCCTTTCCTCATGGACGCCGACACCGGCTACGGCAACGAGGTCAACGCAAGACGCACCATCCATGATCTTGAGGACGCCGGTATTTACGGCGCACACTTCGAGGATCAGGTGACCCCCAAGCGCTGCGGCGGCATGAGCGGTGTTCAGGTCATTTCCATGGAAGAGTACCTCAAGAAGCTGGAAATGATCCTCAAGTACAGAAGAGACCCCAACTTCATGGTCATCGGCAGAACGGACGCAGCTTCCGTTTACGGCCTTGACGAGGCTATCCGCCGCGGCAACATGATGGCCGACGCCGGGGCAGACATGGTGTTCTACGGCCACGTCCTCAAGAACCTCGACGAGATCAAGCGCGTATGCGACGAGACCAAGGTCCCCGTCATGTACTGCCTGATGGAGTTCAGCCGCGACGTATGCTTCACCCTTGACGAGCTCAAGGCGGCGGGCGTGCGCATCTGCATCTGGCCCAACGGCCTGTGGATGCGCTGGTGGAAGGCTGCACATGACCTGATGGTCCAGTTCAAGGAGACCGGCGACCCCAAGACCTTCTTCGATGATCTCTACACTCCCGCTGAGTGCAACGAGCTGCTCGGCATCAAGGAATGGAACCCGAGCGCAGCGGAATAACGGTATAATTTACCGATATTTCTGCAATGCTTGGTGAGCCGTATGAAATGTTTTATCGGAATTGATGCCGGAACGAGCGGCATCAAGGTCGTCGTTTTCGACGCGCTCGGCAATGTACGCGGCACCGGCTACCACGAGTGCGACGTTATCACGCCGCGCCCAGGCTGGGGCGAGCAGGACCCGCGGGAGCTGTGGCGCGCGTGCAGCGCGGCCGTAAAGATGGCCATAGGCAGCGCCGGCGCGGCGATAGAGGTCGGAGGCATAGGCTTCTCGGGTCAGATGCAGGGCTGCCTGCTCGTCGACCGGAACCTTGAACCGATCGGCAACTGCATCATCTGGCTCGACCAGCGCTCCAGCGCACAGGTCGATGAGATTTGCAGACTCATTACGGATGACGAAGCGCTGCATCTGACGAGCAACCACTGCCTCAACAGCTTCTGGGCGCCGAAGCTCCTCTGGATAAGAGAGAACAGACCGGAGGACTATGAGCGCGCATACAAGGTGATGTTCGTCAAGGACTATCTCCGCCTGTGCATGACCGGTGAGATCGCGACCGAGGTCAGCGACGCATCGCTTTCATTCATGCTTGACGTCGCCGCACGCAAGTGGTCGTACCCGGTCTTTGACAGGCTGGGTATCGACCGCAGTCTCGTGCCGGATACGCTTGCGGAATCCTACGAGGTAGTCGGCAGGCTCAGATGTAGCGTCGCCGAAGAGTGGGGAATCGCGCCCGGCGTCCCGGTAGCAGCCGGTGCGGGCGATCAGCCGGCAGGCGGCGTCGGAACGGGCATAGTGCGCCCCGGCGTTCTTGGCTCGACCATCGGCACGAGCGGCGTCGTATTCGGCTGCACGTCCTCTCCACTCATCGATGCGCAGAACCGCGCGATAATGTCTATGGCGCATTCCGCGGAGAACAAATGGTGCTTCCTCGGTCTGGTGCTCAGCGCGGGCGGCGCGTTCAAGTGGCTGAGGGACACGGTATTCCCGATGCAGAAAGAAGCTTGCGCAAAGAACGGCACGGACATCTACGACTATATGACCTCTCTTGCCGCACAGGCGCAGCCCGGCTGCGAGGGGCTGACTTTCCTGCCGTACCTCAACGGGGAAAAGACCCCGATATCCGACGGGAACGCGCGCGGGGTGCTTTTCGGGCTGTCCTACCGCCACGGCATAAATGAGATCGCTAGGAGCGTGATGGAGGGGATAACCTTTGCCATGCGCGATTCCGTCGAGATATGCAGGGAGATGGGACACTCCGTGACCGAGATCCGCGCAAACGGCGGCGGCGCGAAGAGCGAGCTCTGGCTTCAGATGCAGGCGGATATATACAAGTCCCAGGTCGTGACGATGAACGTTGAGGAAGGCCCGGCGGCGGGCGCCGCGATATTGGCGGCAGTCGGCGCGGGACACTTCGCAGCGGTCGAGGAGGGCTGCAACGCATGGCTGAAGGTCACGCGGACTATCGAGCCCGATATGCATAACGCCGCGATCTACGATGAATGCTATGCCCGGTATAAGGCGCTCTACCCTGCGCTCAGGGAGAGCTTCAGGCTCCAGGCGGAGCTTGTAGACCGGCTGGCGTAGACAAAAGTAAATACAGACACCCGAAACCGGGTGTCTGTATAAAAAGCAGTATTCTTTATTTTATTCCTCCATTACCGCGAGGGCGGTTTTGTAATCTGTCACCAGAATATCAACAAAGCCGCCCCTGAGCGCGCCGCGGATGGACAGGGGCTTGGTGTTGCCGCCGGCAACGGCCATGACATTCTTGCTCTTTCTGAACTGGTTCATGTTGACTGAGACTATCCTGTTCGACACGCTGGTCTGACACAGGTTACCGTCGCGGTCAATGAAGTTGCCGCAGACATCCCCGATTGCGCCTGACTCAATGATCTCATCGATCACATCATCGGGGAAGTTGTAATAGCTTTTTTTGAGATGCTCGCGCGTGGGGATGCGGCCGATGCCGATAAGGCTCAGGTCAAGCTCGCCGGATATGTTGAGTATGTTCGCGATGGAGGGTTCTTTCTTTATCTCTGCACACAGCAGCTCGGAGTGGCACACAAACGGTGCGTTTATTATGTATGAGCTGCCGCTGTAGCAATTCAGCAGTGACTGCGCAAGGAGGTTTGGCTGGAAGTTCGCTTCGTTGCACGCGCCGCCCATCAGCGTATACACCTCGATCCCGCTTACGCCGGAATTCGGAGTGAGGTCGTTTATAAGGGCGCTGAGAGTCCTGCCCCAGCCGAGGCCGATCTTGATATTGCTGTGCATCATACGCTCAAGGTATCTTGCACCCTCAAGAGCCAGCTTGGAGATGAGCGCGTCCTGATCCGTGTTGTCGGTATCGACGATCTTGACATATTTCATATCGTAGCGGCTTTTGATCCTATCCTCCAGCTCGAGGATGTGACTGATGTTCCGCGTGTCGATGATCTCAATCTTGACCATGCCCTCTTCTTTAGCCTCGGCGAGCAGCCGGTTGAGCGTCACTCTGGAGATGCCGAGCATCTTGGCGATGTCGGTATTTGAACAGTTCTTCTCATAATAATAGTAGAGCGCTTTACGTTTAAGGTAATACCGCTGATCTGCTGAAAGAGCCATAAATCCTCCTGCACTGCTTTGCAAATGTAAACTTCACTGATATTATAAAAGCAGCTGCGGGAAATATCAATAAAAATTTCAGCATATAACGTTGGAAACGGCAAAATATTTTGGCAACAGAATCGACACCGGCGTACAGAATATGCCGGATATAAATTTGAACGAAACAGACTATGTCTTTTTATAATAAAATCTCTGCCAGGAGGACAGTATATGGATTACTACATTGGAATTGATATCGGCACAGGCGGCGTCAGGACGGGCATCTTCGACCGCGAGGGCAAGTCGGTCATCTTCTGCGCCGAGCCTATCGAGCTCAGCATCCCCCATTCCGGATGGGCCGAGCAGGACCCGGACGAGTGGTGGAGCGCCCTGTGCGCATCATGCAGGAGAGCTATACAGGAAAGCGGCATTGCTCCGTCTCTCATCAAGGGGCTCAGCGTTGACACAACGTGCTGCACGGTGATGTTCTCCGGGGACGATATGGTGCCGATGCGCCCGGCCATTATGTGGATGGACATGCGCGCGGCGGATCAGGCAAAGTTCATGGCGGCTTCCGGCCATGACGCGCTGAAGTATAACGGGTATGGCCCGGTATCGGCGGAATGCCTCCCTGCCAAGGTGCTCTGGGTCAAGCAGAATGAGCCTGAGATATATAACCATGCGACGCGCGTTTATGAGTGCACGGACTGGATAATGTACAAGCTCACCGGCAGGTACACCGCAAGCCTCAACTGCGCCTCCTGCCGCTGGTACTACAACAGCCGCGAGGGCGGTTACCCGAAGAGCTTCTACAACACTATCGGCCTTGAGGATCTGATAGAAAAGCTCCCGCCGGAGGTGCTGCCGATGGGTGAGTGCGCAGGGCTGCTCAGGGCGGACAGCGCAGCCGAGATGGGACTCGTTGAGGGCATCCCGGTCGGCGAGGGCGGCGCTGACGCATTCGTCGGCGTGATCGGACTGAACGCAGTTGACAACGGGAAGATGGCGCTCATCACGGGCTCGTCCCACCTGCACGTTGCCCTGATCGACAGAGAGATGCACAGCAAGGGAATGTGGGGCACCTACCCCGATGCGATCGTTCCCGGAAAATTTATGATCGAGGGCGGACAGACCTCGACCGGCTCGATAGTGAACTGGATCAAGAATCAGCTCTGCGGCTACTATGCCGTTCAGGCGGAAAAAGAGGGCGTGAGCGTTTACGATATCCTCAACCGGGAGGCTGAAAAGCTGCCGGTAGGAGCGGACGGGCTTGTCGCGCTGGACTTCTTCCAGGGCAACAGAACGCCGCACGTCGACCCCAACGTCAGGGGCATGATATACGGGCTTTCGCTCATCCATACGCCGGCGCATATTTACCGCGCGATCGTGGAGAGCATATGCTTCGGCACGAAAGCGATCATTGACCGCTTTGAGGAATCGGGCTTTTCGCCGAGCGGCATAGTTATCTCCGGCGGCGTTGTGAAGAGCAGGTTCTGGCTCCAGACCCATGCGGACGTCTGCGATGTGCCCATAATCGTCCCGAAAGAGACGGAGGCTCCGTGCCTCGGCTCCGCGATACTGGGTGCGGTGGCGGCCGGGGCGTACCCGGATATAGTTACCGCGGCGGAGAACATGACGGGTGTCGACTATATTCTTGAACCGAACCACGATAAGCATCAGGAATATATGTTCTATTACAAGAAATACCGTGAATTCTATGAGCTTGCAAAAGACTGGATGCACGACGTGACGGAATACAGCAAGCGTTCCTGAGATCTGGAGGAAAAAATGGCAGCAATTTCGGCGTCTATACTCGGATGCAGACACACTGAGATCGGCAGCGCGGTTCGCCGCGCCGCCGCAGCCGGGGCAGAATATATACACATCGATGTGATGGACGGGGATTATGTCGAGAACATGACCTTCGGCCCGCAGCTTGTGAATGAGCTCAGGGAAATAACCGAGCTTCCGCTTTCAGTCCACTTGGAGACGAACCGACCGGACAGGTTCTTCCGCATTTTTGAAAAGACCGCGGCGGACATAGTGACTTTCCAGTTCGATGCGTGCGTGAATCCCATACACCTTATAAATGTGATACACGCCGCGGGGAAGAAAGTCGGCGTCGGCGTAGGGCCGGCATACGGCGTGGAGTGCGTCCGCTATATCCTGCCGTATATAGATTTTCTGAACGTGATGAGCGTTGAGCCCGGCTACGGCGGGCAGCGGTTCGAAGAGTCCGTCTATGAAAAGCTGAGAGAGGCAAAGCAGATGGTCATGGCGCCGGGGCTTGACGTCAGGCTCTGCGTCGATGGGGGCGTGAACACGGAGAACGCACCGCTCCTCGCTGAGGCGGGCGCGGACATTCTCATCTGCGGCTCGTCGGCATTCAGAAATGACGAGGTTGAAAAGAACATAAACGGACTTATCCGGAGCATCGGAGGATAAGCGCATATCATAAGTCAGGCGTGTGGTTTTGCCGCAGGAGGGATATTATGGGCAAGACAAGTGAAAATGAACGCAGCAAGGCACTGGAGGGCATCAGGCTTTCAGCCGGGAATGCCGGGAGACTGACCGTAGGCACGCAGAGCGTACGCACAAGCCCATGCAGGTGCGATAAGGTCAGCATAGTCGTATGCGGCCGTGTCGGATATGAAGCGGCGCTCGGCTTCATGCTTGGCGAGAACCTCGCGGATGCAGTCATTGTGGAGCCGGAGCCTGACCCCTATGCGATCATGCGCACGGCAATTTCCGTAAACTACGGCGACAGGGGCGTACTGCTCATCTGCGGCAGCAGTGAAGAGGAAAAAGGCACCGTCATGGCTGCTGGCGGCCTGCTGGAGGAGAGCGGCTTCAACAATGAAGTGGTATATGTTGAGGACTGCATTGCGCCCGGCGGCACGGAGCAGATGAACGCGGGCTACTTCCAATGCGTGAAAATAGCAGGGGCGGCTGCGGCGAGCGGAATGACCCTGAAAGAGACCTATTACACTGTCAGAAAAGCGAGGAACCTTGTGAAGAGCATAAGCGTCAGAGATGCTCTTTCGTCCGGAGGACGGGGGAGAGATGACGCCGGTGCACTCTTCGGCGAGGGGGCTATGGAGAAGATAGCCTTCCAGCTGCGGCAGGCCTCACGCGCACGCACAGGAGATACCGTCTGCACCTATATAAGCGGGGCGGGCGGAGTAACCCTGGCTGAGCTCGGCAGGGCGAATTACCATCTGTACCGCAGCCTCACGGAGCGGGGCATAGCCGTGCATGACGCGCTGATAAACCCCGTGCCGGTCGGAGCGGCGAGCGCGGATATCGCGATCTCCATGATGCTGCTGCCGGACGAGCTGAAGAAATACTACGATATGCCGTGCAGCGCACTTTACTATAATAAGACCTGAGCCGGCGGCAGGCATATAAAACGGAATATGTTTTATCCCGCGGTGCGTCCGGGTGCGTCTGAGCGCGCGGGCGGCCGTGCGGAGATTTACATATATTATAATGGTAGGGCAGAGCGCGTCAGGCGCACTCTGCAAAGCCACCTGAGCAATACATTTTTAAGGAGAAAAAAGAAATGTTGGTATCATCTAAGGAATTGTATAGAACTTCGCGCGAAAAGAACTTTGCTTTCCCTGCGGCAAATTTTGTGGATCAGCTCTCGGCTTCGGCGCACATTGCCGCGGCGGAAAAGCTGGGGCTTCCTCTCATCCTCGCCTTTGCGCAGGTGCATCAGCAGTTCCTGTCGTTCGATGAGGCGATCGCGATCGGCCAATACTACGCCGAAAGCGCAAAGGTGCCCGTCGTGCTCCATTTGGATCACGGCACGGACAAGGACTTTATTTTCAAGGCCATCGACTCCGGCTTCAGCTCCGTTATGATCGACGCTTCCGCTGAGAGCTTTGATGAGAACGTCCGCCGGACGAAGGAAATCGTGAAATATGCGCATCTGCGCGGCGTCGTTGTTGAGGCGGAGATAGGCCACGTCGGAGAAGGCTCCGAATACAGCGACCATAATACCAGCAACAATATCTATACAACGGTCGAGGAAGCCGGCAGGTTCTGCGAGCTTACTGAGGTCGACTCGCTCGCCGTCTCTATCGGCACGGCACACGGCGCATATAAGGGCATTCCCAATATCGACTTCCAGCGCCTTGCGGAGCTGCGCGCCGCGCTTGAGACTCCGCTGGTGCTCCACGGCGGTTCCTCCTCCGGTGATGAGAACCTGCACAAGTGCGCGACCGGCGGCATCAGCAAGATCAATATCTATACCGACTTCGTCCTCAGCGCCTATAAAAAGGTGGAAGAGCGCGGCGGCAAGGATTATTACGCGATCCGCCAGGCAATGAAGGACGGCATGATGGAGTGCCTTGAGCACTACTACGATGTGTTTGACACACGCAAATACAATGCGTGACGGTGAATGACGATGAAAAAAGTAAGAGTACCTTTTCTTGTAGTTAACCCTAAATCGTATCTCTACGGCGAGGAGAGCCTGAAGCTTGCAATGGCGGCGGATCAGGCAGCGGCAGAGACCGGCGTTGAAGTCCTCTTTACGGCGCCGTTTGCGGATCTGCGTTACATACGCCAGAATACAAGGCACGTGATAGTCACCGCGCAGCATATGGAGTCCCTGTGCCCCGGACGCGGGATGGGGCACGTTCTGCCGGAATCCCTCAAGGCGGCGGGCGCCGGTGCGGTGTTCCTCAACCATGCGGAGAACCCGCTGCCCGTGTGCGAGCTTGCCGCGTGCATAAAGCGCGCAAAGGAGCTGGACATGGTAACCGTTGTCTGCGCAGACTCCGTAAAGGAGGGGCTTGCCGTGGCCATGCTCGAACCGGACATTCTTCTGTGTGAGCCGACTGAGCTGATAGGGACCGGCAAGGTGGCGGACAACAGCTATGTTATCGAGGCCACATCAAAGATCCGCGCGATAAACCCGGAGATACTGGTTATGATCGCCTCCGGAGTTTCCACAGCGGACGACGTGTATAACGTCATCAGGCTCGGCGCGGACGGCACCGGCGCGACCAGCGGCATACTGAAGGCACCGGATCCGTGCCTGAGAGTGATGGAGATGGCCAGAGCAATGGCACAGGCAGTAAAGGACAGAGAACAGCAGGGAGACTGAACATGAGCGTATACAAAGAGCATCTTAAATTACAGTCGCACGGGGGTACGCCCTCCTACATAAACGTGACGCCGCAGGTCAGGGCGGCGATAGAGAACAGCGGCATCAAAGAGGGAATATGCGTGGTCATTTCCCCGCACACTACCTGCGGCGTGTTCTTCGAAGAGTTCGTCCATGACATCACCCCCGAGGGGGACGAGTTTCTTCAGGCAGACCTGAACGATGTGCTGAAAAAGATCATCCCCGATCATACGGACGCAAGCCAGTTCCGCTACCCCGGCCCCGAGCATTTCAGGATAGTGCGGACATGGCCGAATGCGGCGGATTATCTGCCGGATGACGATATCAGCGACCTGTATAACGGGGACGCTCACCTCAAGGCGACGGTGATCGGCTCGAGCCAGACCTTTGAGGTCACGGACGGCAAGCTCGGCGTCGGCACGACGGGGTATGTCTACTTCGTCGATTTCGACCGCACGCGCCCCCGCGAGAGAAAGTGCTCCGTCGTTGTGATCGGAGAATAATGTCCCGGATATATAACGTCAAAAAACCTCTTTTGCCTTAGCTGGCAAAAGAGGTTTTTTGACTGTCAGTACCGCACGTCCCACAGGCACAGTCCCTGCGCCGGGGCGGTGAAGCCCGCATTTTTCCTGTCGCGGCTTTGCAGCGCCGCGGCGACGTTTTCCACATCGCGCTCGCCGCGCCCGGCCTCGATAAGTGTCCCGACGATGATGCGCACCATATTATATAGAAAGCCGTTTCCGGTAAGCAGGATGCGCAGCTCATCGCCCTGCCGGTCGATCTCTATGCTTTTGAGCGTTCTGACCGCGGATTTCTTCATGTGCCGGTTCGAGCAGAAGGCCGTGAAATCATGCTCCCCGATGAGCGCCTGCGCTGCACGGCGCATCGCGTCCGTATCGAGCACGCTGGGATAACGATAGACGTATTTCCGCTCGAACACATTCGGTGCGTCACTGTTCCATATACGGTAGAGGTAGCCCTTCTCCGTGCAGGAAAGCCGCGCATGAAACCGCGGCGGCGCTTCTTCAAGCGAGAGCGCGCCGATGTCCTCCGGCAGGTACTGCCGCAACCGCGCGAGAAGCTCCGCACAGCCCATGTCCATCTCTGCCCGGAATGAGCAGACCTGCCGCCTTGCGTGAACGCCCGCGTCCGTCCTGCCGCAGCCGGCGATCTCCACCGGCTGACCGAGCAGCCGAGTCAGCAGCGCTTCTATCTTTTCCTGTATGGTGTTGCCCGTGTTGCCCTGCTTCTGCCAGCCGCTGTACCGGCTGCCGTCATAGCAGAGCGTGAGCCTGAAATTTCTCATTGCCGTCCCCTCCGCGCCTCAGTTTACACTATCGGCGGGCTTCGTGCAAGACACATTTGTTAAGTATCAGTTTGATTATAAATGCGCAATTGTTAAAAATACACATATCGAGCCGCGTTTTCTTGACGGAAAAAATACGAAATTCATTACATTTTCGAATTGAAGAATCCCACGGAGAGTGGTAATATATTAACAATAAAGTGGGTCTATGTTTTTTGTGGACCAGGCTCATTGAGCTATAAATCAGAAAAGAGGTTCGAACAATGTATACAGACGCTTATTTGGCAAAGTTCGTTCTGCCCGAGGACCTTATGCAGACGCTGAAAAACTCCAACTGCCTCTGCTATCCCGAGACCAAGGAGCAGCTCATCGAGATGTGCTACGGCCCCACGCATTCCTCCAAGTTTGACGTGTGCTACAGCATCGACGGCAAGGGTCTTGTCAAGGAGGCCGAGGTCGTCCGCTGCAAGAACGGCACTGCCGTCAACTTCATGGAGGACTATATGCGCCGCCGCGACCCCGACTGCATGCGCATCGGCGACGATCTGCCTACTGACAAGCCGCGTTTTGCCGACGTCTACGGCTATAAGTTCTCCAAGCTCCGCAAGGAGACTATGGATTGGCTCGGCTCCCAGCGCCTTATAATGCTGCCGTTCCACGCAGGCGGAAGGTATTACGGCTATGACAGCCTTATGATCTGCCCGATGAACGCCGCGTTCTTTGCGCTGTCGCTGGCAAATATGCAGGGCTTTGTCAGCATCAACGATGTTGAGGACGGCTTCACTCCCCGTGCCATCATCTACGTCGCCCCGCCCTTCCGTCACACCCACTTCAACGGCAAGCAGGTTGTTGTCCATCAGCGCAGCGAGAACCTGCACGAGGTCTTTGCATATAACCTCTATCCCGGCCCCTCCGCGAAGAAGGGCGTGTTCTCCATGCTTCTCGACATCGGCGAGAACGAAGGCTGGATAACCAACCACGCTTCCGCTGCGAGACTCGAATCTCCTTACGAGATGGAGACCGTCTTCATGCATGAGGGCGCTTCCGGCGGCGGCAAGAGCGAAATGCTCGAAGAGATCCACCGTGAGGAGGATAACCGCCTGCTCATGGGTATCCACACCGTCAGCGGTGAAAAGTATTACCTGTCCCTCGGCGAGACCTGTAAGATCCACCCGATCGCCGACGATATGATCCTTGCCCACAAGGATATGCAGAACAACTCCGGCCACCTCGTCATTGCTGACGCGGAGGACGGCTGGTTCCTGCGCATGGACGGCGATAACTACTACGGCAACAGCCCGGAGTATGAGCGCATAAGCATCCACCCGTCAGAGCCGCTTGAGTTCTTCAATATGGACGCCGTCCCCGGCGCGACCTGCCTTATCTGGGAGCATGTCCCCGAGTCTGACGGCAAGCCCTGCACCAACCCCCGCGTCATTATCCCGCGCAATATGATCGAGAACATCGTCCCCGGCAATGAGCCGCAGGAAGTCAATGTCCGCTCCTTCGGCGTACGTATGCCGCCGTCCACGGTCATGGCTCCGAACTACGGCGTCATGGGCATGGTGCAGGTAGTCCCGACCTCTATCGCGTGGCTCTGGCGTCTCATCGCGCCGCGCGGCTTCAAGAACCCCTCCATCGCCGATGCCAATGCCGGCAGCGGCCTGAAGGCTGAAGGCGTCGGCTCCTACTGGCCGTTCTCCACCGGCAAGAAGGTCACTCAGGCCAATATGCTGCTCCATCAGATGCTTGCCTGCCCGAACACGCTGAACATCCTCATCCCGAACCAGCACATCGGCGCATATCAGGTCGGCTTCATGGGCGAATGGATCACCCGTGAGTACCTTGCGCGCCACGGCGGCACCATCAGGATGAAGCACCTTGTCCCGGCCCGCTGCCCGATCTTCGGCTACTCGCTCGACGAGATGAAGATCGACGGTCAGTATGTCCGTCAGACTTTCCTGCGTCCTGAGCTCCAGTCTAAGCTGGGCTTCGAGGGCTACGACGCCGGCGCGAAGATCCTGACTGACTTCTTCAAGGAGCAGCTCAAGCAGTTCATGACCGACGACCTTGATCCGCTTGGCCGTCAGATCATTGAGCTTGTGATGAACGACGCTCCTCTGGAAGATTACCTCGCCCTGACCCCGCTCACCAACCTGAAATAAGCACAAAACGCATATATAACAAAACTCCCGCCGTGCGTAACGCACGGCGGGAGTTTTGTGCTGTTTTAAAAAGGGTTTACCGAATTTCTTCAATGACCTTTTTGAACGCGGGGAGGCTGCGGCGGATCATGTCGGGATCGACGCAGGTGCTGACGCGGCAGAAGCCGGGGCAGCCGAAGGTATCGGCCGGGACGATAAGCAGGTTCTCGCGCTTTGCGAGCTCAGAGAAAGCTCTCGAATCCCCATTGGGGGATTTGACCATCATGTAGAACGCGCCCTGAGGCTTGACGCAGTCATAGCCCATCTCGGTCAGTGCGTTATACAGGAGGCTGCGGTTCTGGTCATATGCCGCAAGGTCGGGGCGCAGAGCCGCGGCGCGGGCAATGACGAGCTGCATCATGGACGGCGCGCAGACATGGCCGCAGGCGCGGGAAGCGCCGGCGACGGCGGCGAAGAGCAGGGCGCTGTCGGTGACGGTATCGGGGATGCAGACATAGCCGATGCGCTCGCCCGGCATGGAGAGGGACTTGGAGTAGGAATAGCACACGACGGTGTCGCGGTATATGCTTGGGATAAAGGGCACTACGGCGTTATCGTACACAAGCTCGCGGTACGGCTCATCGGCGATTATATAGATCGGGTGGCCAAACTCCGCGCTCCTGCGCTCAAGGAGAGAAGCAAGCTCACGCAGCGTCTCCTCGCTGTAAATGACACCGGAGGGGTTATTCGGGGAGTTGATGATGACGGCCTGAGTGTGCGGCGTGAGCGCTTGGTCGAGCGCTTCAACGTTTATCTGGAAGCTCTCGGTATCGGGCGCGACCTCGACAAACTTGCCGCCGTTGCAGGAGACGAACACCTGATATTCCGGGAAATACGGCGCGACGGCGATGAACTCCGCCCCCTGCACCGCGAGCGCGCGTATCACCGCGACGAGCGCGGGAGCCGCGCCGCAGGTGAAGAAGATATTCTCGGGTCTTATGCTCATGCCGCTGCGCGCACTGAGGTCATCGGCGACGGCGCGGCGCGCTTCCATCGCACCGGCGGCGGGGGTATAGCCATGCAGGGCGAGGCTGTCGCCCTCCAAAAGCTCGCGGATGATATCCGCGATGGCCGCAGGCGCGGGCACGGAGGGATTGCCTATAGAATAGTCATACACGTTCTCTTTGCCGACGACCGCCGCCTGACGGATGCCGTATTCAAAAAGCTCGCGTATCTCTGACTTCTTTGTTCCAAGCTGAATGAAGCTTTCGGAGATCATTTGTTCTTCCCCTTTCCATCACTTGCGTGATACACATTGGGCTGCTCCTCGCCGGTCAGCATACGCACGCCGCCGAGAGCCAGCGCCTCCATTTCCGTTTCACCGGCGAGCACGCACACCGGCGCGATGAAGCCGACATAGTCCTTTATCTTGCCCGTCAGAAGCTCCGAGTAAGCGAGGCCGCCGGTGAGGATGATCGCGTCGCAGTCGCCTTTGAGGACGATGGAGAGCAGCCCTATCGTTTTTGCGATCTGGTATGCCTGCGCGTCGAGGATGAGGGCGGCGTGTTCGTCGCCGTCCTTTATCATCTGCTCGATAACACGGCAATCGCTCACGCCGAGGTGGGCGTACATGCCGCCGCGGCCGCGTATCTTGCGGCGCATCTCCTCGTAGGTGTACTTGCCGGAGTAGCACAGCTTTATCATCGAGAGCGCCGGGGCGCAGCCCGCGCGCTCGGGCGAGAACTGGCCGTCGTCATCGCCGACGGAGTCGACGATCTCGCCGTGCCGGTGGACGCTTGCGGACACGCCGCCGCCCATATGGACGACGATGAGGTTCATGTCCCTGTAGTTTCTGCCCTGCTGCTTTGCGTAGCGGATGGCCATGGCGCGGCTGTTGAGCACGTGGCAGAAGCTCTGCCGCTCGATCTCCGCGTAGCCGGTGATCTTGGCAATGTCGGTGAGCTCGCCCGAGGTCACGGCGTCATAGATATATGCCGGGATACCCAAGGGCTGGGCAAGCTCGCGCGCGAGCAGTCCGCCGAGGTTCGAGGCATGCGGCTGACTCAGCTCGTCATCGACAAGGGCGCGGCACAGCTCATCGTCAACGATATAGCCGCCCGTCCTGAGGCCGAACACCAGCCCGCCGCGGCCTATGACGGCGGCAAGCTCCTTTTGGTCAATGCCGTTTCGCTCCATGAATGAGCGGATGACAGACAAGCGCATGGGGACCTGTTCGGCAATGGTATGGTACTGCTGAAGCTCGGCGGCGTCATGGTCAAGGCTCTCCTGCACGAGCTTTTCAGCGCCGTCATAAAGGGCAAGCTTCGTGCTCGTGGAGCCGGGGTTTATGATAAGCAGCTTCATGCTTTTGCTCCCTTTCCGCCGCTCATGAGCGCGCAGACCAGCAGGGAATTGTACTTCTCTTCAAAGCTTGCGCTTCTGGAATTGAGGGCGATAGGGCACTTCGCGCCGATGACGACGCCCGCCATCTTTGCACCCGCAAACTCAATGAGTGCCTTGACCATGATGTTTCCCGCGGACATGCTCGGGACGACGAGGATATCCGTCCTTCCCGTGACGGGGCTTTCATAGCCCTTGATCTTTGCCGACTCCGCGTCGAGCGCGAGGTCGAGCGATATCGGCCCCTCGAGAATGCAGCGGCCAAATTCGCCGTCCAGTGCCGCCTGCTTGAGCGCTGCCGCGTCGACGGTCTCAATGATCTTGGGGCTGACGTTCTCTGCCGCGCAGAGCGCGGAGAGCAGCGGCTCCTCATAGCCGAGGGCGTGGAACATCTCGACGGCATTCCTGACGATGGCCTTTTTGCCCTCGAGGTCGGGGTTCGGCATCATGCCGCCGTCTGTCACGCCGAGGAGCTTGGCATAGCCGGGCACCTCAAGCAGCGCGACATGGGACATTGGCCGCCCGATGCCGATACCGGTCTGCTTGTTCACGACGGCCTTGAGGATGGTCGCGGTCTGCATCAGCCCTTTTTGCAGGAAGTCTGCCTTGCCGTCGCGGATGAGCTCGACGGCGATGTGCGCTGCGTCCTCGTCCGTGTCGGCATTTATGACGGTCGCGGGGTCAATCTCGCAGCCGAGGGTGCGGCCGGCGGAAAGGATCTCGTCAGCATGGCCGATAAGAATATAGCGGAGGATACCCTCCTGCGCGGCGCGGAGCACCGCTTCGAGAGTATGCCCGTCATGCGCGCAGGCGACGGCGACGGTCTTGGGTTCCGCGCTGCCGACGCATTTGCGCAGGTCTTCAAAATTGTGGAGCATAGTCGTTCTCCGTTTCTGTGTATTATTTGCCGGCAGCCTCGTGACCTGCGCGGAAAGCGCGCAGGTTCAGCTCCCGGAACTTCTCCGGTACGGTCTCGGCGATGACGCTCTCCCAGTCGATATCGTCCATGCTGAGCGCCTTTGCCATGCTGCCGAAGAGCACGATGTTCATGCACTTGGCGCTGCCGAGGCTCTCTGCGATCTCGGCGGCGTTGAGGACATAGCAGCGGAAGTGCTGCTGCATGGCCTCAAGGCAGCCATCGGGGTATTCGCACAGCCCGGCGGCGATGCTGGAGGAAGCGATCTCATAGTCGTTTATGACGGCGATGCCGTCAGGCTTGAGGAAGTCGGCATAGCGCACGGCTTCCATTTTCTCAAATGCGACGATGATATCCGCCGCGCCCTTGCCGATGACGGGAGAATTGACCTTTTCGCCCCAATGCACCTGCGTGGAGACGCTGCCGCCACGCTGGCTCATGCCGTGGACTTCGGACATCTTGACATCGTACCCGGCCTTCATCAGGCCGTTTACGAGAACCTTCGCGGTGAGGATAGCGCCCTGACCGCCTACGCCTACCAAAAGAGCACTCTTAGTGTTTTTCATGGCTCAGTTCTCCTTTCTCGAAATGGCGCCGCGCGGGCACACCTGCGCGCACACCGTGCAGCCGACGCACTGGATGGGGTCGATGCCGGCCTTCTTATCGCGCACGGTTATTGCCGGGCATGCGACCTTGAGGCACATTTTGCAGCCGATGCACTTATCGGTATCGACAGAGCACAGGCCGATATCGTGCTTGATGCGCTTGATGAGCAGGCAGGGGCGGCGCGTGATTATAGCTGCGGGGACCTCGGAGGCGAGGGCGTCCTGCACTGCATTTTCCATCGCCGTGAGATCCTGCGGGTCGACGATGATTATGTTCTTATAGCCGTAGGCCGCGAGGATATCCTCGATCTTGAGCTTCTCGGCGATATCGCCCTGGAGCGTTCTGCCGCTGCCGGGGTTATCCTGATGGCCGGTCATGCCGGTGATGGAGTTATCAAGCACGACGGGGATGATGCTGCCCTTGTTGTAGATTATTTCCGCCGCGCCGGTCATGCCGCTGTGGAAGAATGTGGAGTCGCCAAGGACGCCGAAGATCTTCTTGTGCTGGCCGGTGACGTCAAAGGCCTTAGACATGCCCATGCCGACGCTGAAGCCCGCGCCCATGCACACGACGCTGTCGAGCGCGTTGAGGGGAGCCGAGCCGCCGAGGGTATAGCAGCCGATATCGCCCGCGACGACGAAGTCCTTGTGCTTTGCCATCGTATAGAAGAAGCCGCGGTGCGGGCAGCCGGGGCAGAGAGCGGGCGGACGGGACACGGCGGCGACGCCGACGTCCACGGTCTGCGGCTTCTCGCCGAAGATGCGCTCGCGCAGGAGCTGGGGATTGAGCTCATAGAGCTTGCCGGTCATGGCCTTGCCCTCGCAGGGGATGCCTGCAGCGAGGATCTGGGACTCCATGAAGCCGTCGAGCTCTTCGATGACATAGAGCTTATCGACCTTGGAGGCAAAGTCACGGATAAGCTCGATAGGCAGCGGGTTTGTCAGCCCGAGCTTGAGGAAGGAGGTGTCCTCGGGGAAAGCGTCCTTTGCGTACTGATACGCGATGGACGCGGTGACGACGCCGACCTTTCCGCCGTTTATCTCCATGCGGTTGAGAGGAGAAGCGCAGGCATATTCTTCAAGCGCCTGCATATTCTTTTCGAGCTTGGGGTGATTCATCATCGCGTTTGCCGGGGCGGCGATGTTTTTGCGCGGGTTACGCACATACTGAGGCACCGGGCGCTCCTCGCGTGTGCCGAAGGAGACAAGGCTCTTGGAGTGCGCGACTCTGGTCGTCGTGCGCAGCAGCACGGGCACATCGAACTTTTCGGATATCTCATAGGCCGTGCGCATGAAGTCAAGGCACTCCTGAGAATCCGAGGGCTCGATCATGGCAAGGCGCGCTGCGCGCGCATAGTGCCGGCTGTCCTGCTCATTCTGGGAGGAGTGCATGCTCGGGTCGTCCGCGACGACGATAACGAAGCCGCCGCCCACGCCGTTGTAAGCTGCGGTGAACACCGGGTCGGCCGCGACGTTCAGGCCGACGTGCTTCATCGCGCACAGGCTGCGCACACCGGCAAGGCTTGCCCCATATGCCACCTCGGACGCGACCTTCTCGTTCGGCGCCCATTCGCAGTACAGATCGTCCTTGTACTGCGGGAGCGACTCGAAGATCTCGGTGCTGGGCGTGCCGGGATATGCCGAGCACACCTTTACACCGGCTTCATACGCGCCGCGCGCAAGGGCTTCATTGCCTGAAAACAGAATTTTTTCCAATGAAGTTGACCACCTTTCTTATTTACATCTTTACTCATCTCTGCAAGTTTTCACTTTCCGGTAGCTTAATTTTATTCAATTACTTGAAAAATGTAAAACGCAATAATATAATGAAGTCATAAGCTTCGCTTATATTAGAGAGGGTGATATCTTTGACAATGGCGCAGGTCTTATATGTCCTTGAGATAGCGGACTGCCGGAGCATATCCGCCGCGGCGGCGCGGCTGTATCTGTCGCAGTCGGCGCTTTCGCAGCAGGTGCAGCGGCTGGAGGCGGAGCTTGGCTACACGCTCTTTTCCCGCACACCGCGCGGCCTTACGCTCACACCCTCGGGAGAAAAATTCTGCCGCGAGGCGCGGACAGTGGCGGACACATGGCGCAGCTTCTGCGGTAAGGTGCACCCCGGCGGCCAGAGCCGCAAGCCCCTGCGCGTCGGGCTTGGCGCACGGGTATACTCGAACAATCTTTTTCAGGACGTTGTGCGCTTCTTTGATGAGCACCCGGATATCGATGTGAACTTCGTCACGGAGTCGGGGCGCGATATGCTGGCAGGCCTGCGCGACGGGAGCATTGACTTTGCACTGGACAGGCTCCAGGCCGGGGACGAGACGGGGCAGGATATGTTCGTGTGCGATCTGGTGCATGAACGGCAGTGTCTCATCATGGCGCAGTCCGATCCGCTCGCGTCACGCGAAAGCGTCGCTTTCCGTGATCTGCACGGGAAAACGGTGATCTCCGGCCCCAAGGACTCCGCCGAGGACAGGACCCTTAGCAGTATATGCCGCAAATATTCGGTGGAGCCCGGACGCATATACCGCTCGGACGGCATCGACACTACCATGCGCCTTGTGCGCGCGGGGAAGGGCTACGCCATCGGACCGGAGTCCTTCGGGGAATACTATCAGGTCACGGCCGTGCCGGTGGAGCCGGAGCGGATAATCTCGCTGAAATTCATATGCATGCAGCACAGCCTGCGCCGCGAGGAGATACAGCTGTTCCGCAGCTATCTGTGCGGCATATGCCATGAGCGCGGCAGGGCGTGCGCGCAGTGCAGCAATGAGCCGTAATAAAAAGAGACACCGCTCCAATGGGAACGGTGTCTGCTTTTTTGAATCAATGAAACTCAGACGATCCTTCTGTCGCGGACCTGAGAATCATAGTGCTTATTGAGCAGGGGACGGACGACGTAATAGATGAGCTTGTTTTCGCCGTTGGTCATGTACAGGCCGAAGGTGACGACGAAGAACACCAAAGCTATAACGACGAGCTTGCCCAGAAGCTTAAAGAGGAACTTAAAGAATTTCTTCATAAACGCTTTCCGCCTTTCTTAGTATGCCATGGAGTCGTCAAACTCTACGATGGTCGGGTCAAGCGGCTTCTCGTTGAGAACAACGGACATATAGTTGTTGACGCAGTTTCTCATATCCTGACGGGACACGGTGCGGCAGTCCTCAAGGTCATGCTCGATGAAGATGAAGTGGAAGCCGAGGTCGCGCGCCTGCTCCTCCATGAGAGCATGGACGCCGAGCATACCCTTGCAGGCGATATTGTCGTTGAAGAGGACCATATCGCAGTTGAAGTTCTTTGCCCACTCCCAGATGGCGTTGACGTTCTCCCAGCCGCCGACGGCATGGTGACGCATGGTGGCCTTCTCGGAGAACACGGCCAGATCCTTGATGGCCTGCTCGGGGTTCTCCGTGTCGATCATGTTGTGACCCATGGTGGAGTCCATGTTCAGGACGATGTTGATGCCCCAGCAGTTCTGCGTCCAGGTCGGGAAGTCGGTATAATAGACCGCGGAGGGTCCCCACAGGAATGCGCGGTGGCGCGTCCTGCCGCCGAAAGGCTCATACTTCTCCTCATACGCCTTGCGCATGATCTCGATGACCTTGCGGTCGACCTTGTTGAAGTACGGATCGGTGCCGTTGACGGAAGCCCAGGAGTACAGGCGGTAGAGCGTCTCGGCGATGCCGCAGAGGGCGGCGTAGGGGGTCTTGAAGTAATCCCACTTCTCAAGCTCGATGGTGTTCTGCTCGTTCATGAGCTTTGCGTACTTGAACAGCTCGTCCCAGTCGTACTTTACGCCATATTCCTTCTCAATGAAAGCGATGGTATCCTTAAGGACCTGAGTGGAATAGGGGTGTGCGCCCGGCTCGTTGTGGATCATGGCCAGCGTTACGGGGAAGTCCGGCAGGTTCACGCGGCGGCGCTGGATCATCGAGGTGCACTCGGAGGCGTTGCAGGGCATGTTGGTAGTGACGAAGGCCTTGCCGATTATCGGGAAGGCGTCGTCTATCGCAACGCCGGTCTCAGCCGCGCAGCGGGAGCAGACGTCAGCAGGCAGACCGAAGGATTCGGCAACGTCGATATAATACGGCTCGATATGCTGGTCAACATCGCAGATGATGAACTCAGGCAGCGTCTGGAGCGGGAAGGGGATAAGCCCCTTGAAGCCGGTCATGAACAGCGGAGGCAGGACTTCATCGAAGGGGATGAAGTCATCGCTGCGCGGGCCGCCGCCGAGACGCTTGTCGTTTGCGAGCACGAGCGCGATGCGCTTTGTCAGGCTCTGGACGATGGCGTGCATGTTCGCATGGGCGGTGCGCAGCTCATAGCCGCGGAAGCCCTCGAACAGACGGTCGATAAACATAAAGGTGCCGAGGTAGGAGCCCATCCAACGGTACTCCCAGAAGCCCTTGAGGCAGGGGATAGGAGCGGAGGCGACCATCTGCACCATGCTCAGCAGGTTATTGAGCCACTGGGTGTAATCATAGAAGGTGTCCTTCACGCCGCGCCATTCGCGCCATTTGGCGACGCCGGTCTTGTCATAGTAGCGGGAGCGCTGACCGCCGACACCGTGCTCGGCCTGCCAGATGGGGTCGAAGCGTTCGAGCTTTTTATCAATAGCGGCTATAAGCTTATCTGTTGCTTTCATATTTCACTTGCCTCCCTGTATCTGCTTGATTTCCAGAGACTCAATAAAGGCTTGGAAGCGGGTGCGGAGCTGGCCGACCGCGCCGAGAGCGTATTCCTTCTCGATGGTGCAGGTGGGGATGCCGAGCTCGTTTGTGAAAATGTGGTGGGCGAGGACCTTTTCGTAGCTCCAGAACTCGCAGAACTTCATGTTCTCATAGATGATGCCGTTGGCATGGAACTCATCGACAAGGCGCTTGACCTCACTGTGGCGCTGGTCTATCTTCTCGCCGTCCATGAAGCGGGCGCACTGGTTCCAGAACAGGTAGTGACGGCAGATGGCGTCATAGGCGCTCTCGCCGTCGCGGATCTCGATCTGCTCGCGGCCGGGGAAGGAGCCGAAGCAGTAACGGTCGGCAACGACCATCGCGCCGCAGCTCTCGACGAGCTTGGTGAAATCCGGGTCGTCTATCTCGGAGCCGACGAGCACGACCTTTGCGCGGAACGGGAACTTCTCTTCCGGTTCGCGGGTCTTGAGCTCTTCAAGCGTCTCCTCAAGGTAGGGCTTTATGAGATAATGCGGGCAGACCTGGCTGACAAGCTCGATGACGTGGAACTCATAGCCGGTGATGTTGGGGTTTTCCGCCTTGCGGAAATTGCCGATCTCGGTGATGATGCGGCTTATCTCGTTATGATCCTCGATGGCCTTGCGCATGGCCTCCTCGGAGGTATCGATGCCGTATTCATCGTGCAGCTTGTCGACGACCTTGAGCTTGAGCTGTGCCT
The DNA here is from genome assembly GCA_003150355.1 of Clostridiales bacterium. GTDB lineage: Bacteria > Bacillota > Clostridia > Oscillospirales > Oscillospiraceae > Limivicinus. The sequence goes on from QAMJ01000017.1 coordinate 87,324, forward strand.
TGTAATAGTCAAGGTTCGTCTTATCGCCCTTCATGGGCGGGTCGATCTGGGTGACGAAGAACCTGTCGTTCTTCACGGGGTTAATGAGGAAGAAGTGCTCCTCCATACGCTCCATCGTGGCGCAGCACTCCGCGCCGAACAGGGCGTTGAGGTAGTTGTAGCCGCCTTCGATCGCGCGCTCAAGGATGGAGCGGGCGTAGGGGCAGGTGCGGTTGGTCATGTAGTAGCTGGCGACATCGGTGGATGTGCAGCGCGGCGCTCTCAGTCTGGACGAGAAGCAGCCGGGAAGGTTAAGCAGGACCTCGGGTATGTAGTAGCAATTGTAGCCCAGAGCATACTTGCCTTCGTTCACTGCCTGAGTGACAAGCTCATTTTGAGCATCCTGAAGCAGGTTCTCAAAATAAATAAGATGCTTAAGATCTTTCAAGCAATACACCTCTTTTGAAATTTTTCCGTTTTCCGCAAGGCAAGCGTGCCGCAGCGCATCGCAGGCGCGCTCGCTTATGACAAAAGTTTAGCACATCGGAACTCGATAGTCAAGGAAATCACTGAAATCTCTTGGTATTTTCAACTTTTTTTCACCGTATCGCAAACGTGTTCTGACACGCAGGAGGCTTTTGTATAGCCTTGCCTAACATTATATCCGGAAGAAAATTTACCGACGATTCACATATCGCTCTTGCACACGGCGCAGAAAAATGTTAATCTGTTCTCAGGGGAAACCGACCACGGTGCCGGTTTCCGGTTTACGAAAATCTAAACATAATTTACAGGGAGAGTGGTTATTATGGTCAAACTGATTATAGGCCTGAAGGGATCCGGCAAGACGAAAGCTCTGGTGGGTCTGGTATGCAAAGCGGTCGATGAGGATACCGGCGACGTTATCTGCATCGAGAAGGATCGCAAGCTCACTTATGACATTCCTTACAAGGCGCGTCTTATCGACGCCGGCAGCTACGATATCGGCAGCTATGAGTTCCTGAAGGGCTTCATTTCCGGTATACACGCAGGCAATTATGACATTACCCACTTCTTCATTGATAATTTCTTCAAGCTCGTGGATGATAAGTCCGAGGGCTCGCTCGTCGGCTTCATCCAGTGGCTGGCGGCATACTCCGATAAGGAGAACATCGAATTCGTCATCAGCATCTCGATGGATCCCGAGACTGCACCCGACGTGCTGAAGCAGTACATGATATAAATAACAACAGGCTCGCCGCAAATCACGGCGAGCCTGTTTGTTTATGCAAAGCGATACGCTAAGAATACGAGCGCGGCGATGACAATGATGACGATGACCGGGACGAGCGGGTTCATCTGATCCTGCGCCGCCCTGTGCGCGTCACCGTATTCCTCGGTGAGACTGTCCCGCCCCGAGACGGCGCACATGCAGGCACAGCACAGCTCCCGCGCGTCCTCGGCGGGAATGTCCGGAAGCGCCTGCGCGAGCCTTGCGGCGAGGGCGTCCATCGCGCGGCGCTGCTCATCGGCAGAGCTGCACCGGAGCCGGGTAAGCTCCGCGCCGCCGTCCAGCTCCGCGAACGTTTCAAACAGCCGGTATACCGCGCCGTCACGGTCGGCGCGCCAATAGCGCAGCACCGCTGCCCTGAACACGAGGCGGGTCGTAAAGGTCGCGTCCGAGCCGTAGCCGGAGTTTTCATTCACCTGCCTGAGCGCTGCCTTGAGGCACTCAAGCTCTGTGCGCTCCTGCTCCGTCATCACGGAAGCTCCTTGTACATTGCGGGCGCATCCGCCTTGGTCGCGTTCTCGGTCACGGCGGTGACCTCGACCTTGAGAGTGCGCTGGCCGAAGGCGATCTCGATCACGTCGCCGACCTTGACCTGATAGCTGGCCTTGACCTGCCTGCCGTTTACGCTGACGCGCTCGCCGTCGCAGGCGTCGTTGGCGACAGTGCGGCGCTTTATCAGCCGGGAAACTTTCAGATATTTATCGAGCCTCATCATAAACTCCTTATGAATGGATGACACCATCAGCTGATGGTATTTATAAAACAGCCGCCTTTTCTGAACGGAAAGGCGGCTGAAAATCAAAGCTTATTCTTACTTTGCGACGACGTCCTTCAGAGCCTTACCGGCCTTGAAAACGGGAACGCGGCTTGCGGGGATCTGGATCTCTTCCTTGGTCTTGGGGTTGCGGCCGACGCGGGCGTTGCGCTCCTTGACCTCAAATGCGCCGAAGCCGACGAGCTGAACCTTGTCACCGCCGACGAGAGCTGCGGTAATGGCCTCGAATGCTGCATTAACGGCCTTTTCGCTGTCCTTCTTGGAAAGAGCGGTCTTCTCTGCGACGGCTGCTACGAGTTCTGCCTTATTCATTATATATTTCCTCCTAATTGATTCTACGGCTTGCTGCCTGTTTATTGGAGTGTTCCCCAAAAGGCGGTGGAATACTCATTGCCGTACTGCCCGCTGAACGGACAGCAGTCAAACTCTACCACACTTTTCCCTGTTAATCAAGAGAAAATTGCAATATAATCAGAGTTTCACATAAAAATTAACGGATGTGCAAGAAATTCGCGATTTTTTCCCCGCCGGGGATGAGTTTCATGTCCTCTTTGGTGATGGAGCGGAGCGCGATAGTCGACACGAGATACACTATCACCGCGACGGCGATGGCCACAAGCATGCACAGCGCGATGCGCGACCACGAGGCTGCACCGATAAAGCGCGAGCACAGGCCGTATATCGCCCAGGCTGCCGCGCCCATGAGGACGCTTGCGGCGAGGGGACGGGCAAAGATGCCGAAGAGCTTCGGGCGGTGATTGAGAGCGACACATATAAAGATGTAGTTCATCAGCGCCATGACGATGTAGCTGACGAGAGTACCGACCGGCGCGCCGTATATGTTGATGGAGCGCTGCGCGACGAGGAACCAGTTGACAATGATCTTCACAAGCCCGCCGCTTATCATTGTGACCATCGTGAGCTTTTCGTGCCCGGAGGCCTGGAGAATGGCGTTTTCCATCAGCACTGTGCAGACGAAGAACGAAGCCGCGCCCATTATTGCCAGCAGTCCCGGACCCGCGGCGTTGCTGTTGGGGTAGAGGACGTTCATTATCGGGTAGGCAAGGACAGTGAGCCCCACACCCATCGGCAGGCTGATGACGGCGGAGATGCGCATCGCGTCCGCCGAGGTCCTGCGTGCAGCGGCGTTTGCGCCCTTGGCGATAGCGCCGGATATCTCCGGGACGATCGCTATCGTGAGCGGCGTTATGAAAGCCGCAGGGAGATTGAAGAGCGTCTGCGCCTTGCCGTATACGCCGTAGAGTACCTTCGCCTGATAATAGGAGAAGCCCGCGGCGGACTGGAGACGGTTCATGCAGAGCTTGGAGTCGACGGAGTTGAGGATGGCCATGATGCATGCGCCGAATGCGATGGGGATGCCGATGGAGAGAATATCCTTGACGATCTTCCACGCGGGGGCGACGACCCCATCATCGTCAGGCGTGTCGTTCGGGTCGTGGATACCGGCAGTGTAGGGGGCGGAGAGCTCGGAGTAATGGCGGCGCTTGTATATTATCATATACAGCAGGGAAATGACCGAGCCGATGGAGACGCCGAGTATCGCGCCGGCGGAGCCCACGGGCTTGCCGAAGCCGGCCTTGAGCAGGCACGAGGCGAGGATAAGCCCGGAGATGACCTTGAAGAGCACCTCGAGCACTTCATCCACCGTCGTGGGGATCATGTTGCCGTTGCCCTGACAGTAGCCGCGGTAGGCGGAGACAAGGCACACCAGCAGTATTGACGGCGCCATGGCCTTTATGCTCAGCGCGGCGTCGGGGTTCTCAAGGTACTTCGCGGCGAGCCATTCCGGGAACAGGAACAGGATCAGCGCGAAGATGACGCCTATCACCGCAAAGGTCGCGAGTGCGACGCGGAAAGTCTTTTCCTCCTGCTTTGCGCGGCCGTTCGCGTCGGCCTCGGCGATGAGGCGCGAGAGTGCAACGGGAAGACCCGCTGTTGCCAGAGTGAAGAAGATGAAATAGATACTGTAGGCGCTGGTGAACATGGAATAGCCTTCATCGCCCAGTATGTTGCCGAGAGGTATTTTATAGATGAAGCCCAGCAGCTTCATTATGATAACGCCGACGGTGAGTATCGCGGCGCCGTGTATGAAATTCTGCTTCTTTGCCATGCGGTGCCCTCCTGAAAGCAGAGATACTATAAATTTGAAAATACGTTCCAAATATACACGCATAATAACAAAAAATCAAGGGCAATACCGCGCATGGTACTGCCCTTATGATCTTAGTGCTTCGACAGGATGTGGCGCGCCACGTGTACGCCGCTTGCGGAGGCGTGGGACAGGGAGTGCGTGACACCGGAGCAGTCGCCGATGACATACAGACCGGGGCACTTGGTCTGGAGATCGTCGTCGATCTCGACTTCCATATTATAGAACTTGACCTCAACGCCGTAGAGCAGAGTGTCGTCATTGGCGGTGCCGGGGGCAATCTTGTCAAGGGCGTAGATCATCTCGATGATGCCGTCGAGTATACGCTTGGGGATGACAAGGCTCAGGTCGCCGGGAGTGGCAGCGAGGGTCGGCGTGACGAAGTTTTCCTGGATCCTGCGCTCGGTGCTGCGGCGGCCGCGGACAAGGTCACCGAAGCGCTGCACCATGACGCCGCCGCCGAGCATGTTCGACAGGCGCGCGATGCTCTCGCCGTAGCCATTGGAGTCCTTGAACGGCTCGGAGAAGTGCTTGGAGACGAGCAGGGCGAAGTTCGTGTTCTCGGTGTGCTTTGCGGGATCCTCATAGCTGTGGCCGTTGACGGTGACGATGCCGTTGGTGTTCTCGTTGACGACGACGCCGTGCGGGTTCATGCAGAAAGTGCGCACCAGATCCTCGAACTTCTCCGTACGGTAGACTATCTTGCTCTCATAGAGCTCATCGGTGAGGTGGGAGAATATCTCCGCGGGCAGTTCGACGCGCACGCCGATGTCGACGCGGTTGGACTTGGTCGGGATATCCAGCGAGGAGCAGACGGATTCCATCCACTTGCTGCCGCTGCGGCCGACGGAGATGATGCAGTCGGTGCAGGTGTAGCTCTCATTGCCGAGCCGGACCTCGTAGCCGCCCTCGACCTTGGCAACGCCCGTGACGGCGGACTCAAAGTGGAAGTCCACGCAATCCTTGAGCTCGTTGTATATGTTCTCCAGCACGACGTAGTTTATGTCGGTGCCGAGGTGGCGCACCTGCGCGTCAAGCAGATGCAGGCCGTTTTCAAGGCACATGCGCTTGATGCCGGTGTTCGCGGTGGAGTAGAGCTTCGTGCCCTCGCCGCCGTGGGTGCGGTTTATTTCATCGACGTACATCATGAGGTCGATCGCTTCCTGCTTGCCGACATGCTCATAGAGCGTGCCGCCGAACTGGTTGGTGATGTTGTACTTACCGTCGGAGAAAGCGCCCGCGCCGCCGAAGCCGCTCATTATATTGCAGATATTGCACTTGACGCAGGACTTGATCTTTTTGCCGTCGATGGGGCATCTGCGCTTATCCAGCGGACGGCCAAGCTCGAACACCGCGACCTTGAGACCGCGGTTTGCCTTGACCAGCTCATAGGCGGAGAAGATACCGCCGGGGCCCGCACCGATAACTATTACGTCGTAATCTGCCATTTTGAATCAATTCCTCTTTCTTTCGCAAAAAAATATACTGCCTGTCGTGTGCCCGGTTCCCGGTGGGAACAGCAGCCGACAGAGCAGCGTCAATGTATCCTCGATTAGACTAACACACTTGACACCCGAAGTCAAGTGAATGAACTGTAAACATATCTTTTTGCCAAAGAACCTCTTAGATGTTCTTTGGCAAAAAGGGGCTGCACTCCGTTCTGCGCCTCATTGTCCGCTTTAAGCGGACAATTCGACACTCACTTCGTGAGAAGTATTTTCTCCGACGTACACGCCGCCGGAGAAAATGTATTTGACTGATTTTTTGCCTGCGGGCAAAAAACTCTGCGAGGCTTTTTCCAATCTGTAATTGCGTGTCTATTGCACGGCTTCCGCGGTGACTTCAGGCTCGGCGGTCTCCGCCGCATCGTCCGCGCTGTCCGCTTCTTCGCTCTGCGCGGCGGCCTCTGCAGCGAGCTTTGCCTCCTCTTCCGCGGCCTTCTTCGCTTCCTCGGCGGCCTTCGCGTCGGGCGCGTAGACATAGCCGTAGACGAAATCTGTCACAACGGCTTTGCTGACATTGCCGTTTTCTATGACGGTCTTTTTCGTGAGACGGCCATCGCCGTCATATTCGTATTTGATGTTGCCGACCAGCGTGCTGTTTGCGTCGTACTTGTCCTGCTGGTACAGCAGCTCTCCCTTGTAGGTGTTCACAAAGTCGTAAGCCGTGCCGTCGGCCTCGATGTATCTGTCCATGCTGCCGTGCCGGTCGTACTCCTCGATCCAGAGCGTGTCTTCACTGCCCTCGGCAAGAGCGGTGCAGGAGGACATAGTCCCGTCATCATAGTATTCGTACACATAGTCATATTGGAACACGCCGCCCTGACCGAGCAGGTTCCCATGATCGTCATAGACGGAGGAGACCTGATCGCGCGTGAGGGTGTAGCTGCCGTCGGGCGCGTATTCGTACTCATAGGTCTGGTCATCCATCGAGGGGTACTCGGAGTACAGCCGCGTCTCGGACAGCAGAACACCGTCGCTTGTATAGGCATAGGTCGTTGTCAGGGGGCCGGAGCAGCTCTCGTCATAGCTCGTCGTCATGCTGACCCTGCGCTGGACGAAGCCGTCGGCCTTTTCCGCGCTGTCGCAGTAATCGCCGAGCTCGGTATAGAGCGCCTGCGCTTCGTCAAAGCTGCCATCCTCAAGAAGCTTGCCAGCTTTTTGATACAGCGCTTCGAGCGCCTTCTCGGCGGCGTCTTCATAATCACCGAGGGCGATAAACGCATCGTGCGCTTCGTCAAAGCTGCCGTCTTCAAGGAGCTTGCAGGCCTTAGTGTAGGCGGTGTTCTCCTGCCCCTTGCCTGCGGCTTCCTCGGCCTTTACGGCGCTGTCCTTATAATTGCCGAGCTTTGTGAAAGCGACGTCGGCTTCGTTGTAGCGCCCGGCGTCGAGCAGGGCGAGAGCATCGTCATAGGCGCGGGCGTTTCTTGATGATACCACGGAGAAAACTATTGCCGCCGCTGCGATGAGCGCGATGGGCACGGCAATAAGAGCGATCTTCTTAGCCTTTTTCGCGTGCGCGTCACGCACGGCGTCGACGGCGGAGGCGTGCTCCTCTTCGCGGCGGAGACGCTCAGTCTTTTCCTCGCGGAGCCGGTCAACATCGAGCTTGGCAATGAGCGTATCCAGCTCCTGAGAGCATACATGGCAGCGCTCGCCGTCGCGGTTTATCTCGCCGCAGGCGCACAGCCACAGGTCCTTCTGGCGCATGGGCACAAAGGCGCTCTTCGGCGTGGTGTCTATCCGGTACTGCTTTGCAAGCTCCTTGTCCCAGAGCTTCGTGTCGAGCCCTGCCTGCTCCTGCAGCGGCTCCCAGCGCTGAGAGTCGGAGACGTAGCTGCCGCCGTCGGCATAGTAGACCGCGAGCACCGCCGCGGAGTAGGAGCGCACCGAACGGTCGGGGAGGTAGACGGCCTCCTTCGAGCCCCAGTATTCATCGCGCCCTATCTCAAGGTCGAGGTACTGGTGCTCTTCCCGGCAGACGACGGCCTTAGCCATGTCGTACCCGGTGATGAGCACCTTTATTGCGCGGATGGGACGGCTGCATATGGAGCGGTACTTGAGCTGCGCCAGCACCTTCCCGGTCTGGTTATCCTTGAGCAGCGCCCCCGCTGCGATGACGAGCGGCGCACCCTCCGTATAGAGATTTTCCGGCAGGGTATAAAGCCTTGTGTATCTTTCCGCCATGGCTGTCCCTCCTTAAAGATCGGGCAGCTCGTCATTGCTGACGACGCTCTGCCCCACGCTTCTGTCGGGCATGGCGGCTATCAGCAGGTAGCCGACAAAGCCGAGAAGGAACGATATCCAGAAATACTTGCGCTCATGGTAGCCCTTGTCCTCGGCGATCCTGAAGAACTCACCGGCGACGAACCAGGAGATCACGAGCGCCGCGACGACGGCAAGGATGATAATTATCGGGAGAAGCAGCCCGACAGAGTTCATGGTCACACCCACTTTCGAAAGGGTTACATAACGTGTTAATATTATACCAGCAGCGGGGCAAGAAATCAATAATGACTTGTGAACATTGCTGGAAAAAGCGCTTTTCGCGGTGGTTGGTGTGGTAAAAAGAAAAAACGGCACTCTCCGAACAGTCGGAGAGTGCCGGCAGAGTATGTGTTAGTGTTTCGAGTGCTTGGACTTCTTCTTGTTGCGCTTGGAGCTTATCACGATTGCCGCGATAATTGCGGCGATTATCGCCATGATGCTGATAACGGCGGCGGTGATAAGTGCCCCGGCGCTTGCTTCCTTAACGGGAGCGGCGCTCGCCGTCGGAGACGGCAGGGCAGTGGCGGACGGAGAAACGCTCGGTGAGACGCTTGCCGACGGCGCGGGCGTGGCTGACGGAGATGCGCTCGGCTTCGGCGTCGCGGTGGGCTTGGGAGAGGGCGAAGCCGCGGCGGTGACGGTTATCTTTGCCGCGTCAGTGTACTCCCACTCTCCGTCCTCACTGCTGAACAGGCAGGCTACCGACCAGCCGTTCATGCCCTGAGGGACGTTTGAGATGGTGAACACCTCGCTGTTGCCGCCGCTGAGGCGGAGATCGGGGAAGTAGCCCCATATCTTGTCAAAGACTATCTCTGTGCCGTTCTTGTCGTAAAAGCGCCATGCGCACCATGAATAGTTATCCGCGCGGGCGATGAACATGGCGGACTCACCGGCTTTGAGCGTCTCCCCGGTGGGCTGCTTGGTTATTACCGGCACCGATGGTGTAGCAGCCGGCGTGGCGGTAGGCGATACTGCCGGAGACGCGGTCGGCTCGACCGTAGGCTCCACGGACGGCGTCTCAGTGGGCGCGGCTGTAGGCTCGGCAGACGGCGTTTCGGTAGCCGGGACTTCGGTCTCGACCTCGGACGGCATCTCCGGTTCCTGAGCGTAGGCCGCGGGGAACAGCGCCGCCGACAGAAGCAGCGCCAGCAATATGGCAATAAATTTCTGAGCTTTCATTTGATCGACCTCTTTCGTAGGCAGATTTTACATTCCAAGCATATATTAAAATTGTGACTTTTTCAAGACCCGGACGAAATTGGCATGATTTATAACAGCAGTGCCTTAATAGAAATTAATAAATTCATACGGCAGATATCTGTTGACAATTAATGAAATTGGTTATATGTTAAGAGAGTGACAAAGCAAAGAATGGAGGAATAGGACAAAATGAAAAAGATCGGATTTGTGCTGGCGCTCATCCTGACGCTGGCAATGCTGACGGCGATGACCAGCCCCGCCTTTGCGGAGACTTCCGGCGCGGGCTTTGCCGAGGGCAGCGCAGCCGGGAGCTATGACGGCTCCCTGTTCACCGCCGGCGGCAGCGTGGATAGCTCGGCAGAGGTCAGGGGCGTGCAGTTTGCCGCGGGCAGCGATGTGCAGGTACAGGGCAGCTGCGAGTACCTCATGGCCGCAGGCAACCAGCTTGTCTTCAGCGGCGGTGCTGAGAACGATGCCTTTGCCGCGGGCAATAATGTGTACATATTCGGCAGCGTCGGGCGCGACCTTTTCACCGCGGGCAGCACTGTTGAGATAAGAGGCAGCATTGAGCGCAGCGCGTACATTGCCGCAGGCTCCGTCGTTATCGACGGCAGCATCGGAGGCGACCTGTATCTGAGCGCCGACAAGGTTGTGATAAGCGACAGTACCAAGATCGGCGGCACCGTACACTATGGCAGCAATACTCAGGTGAGCGCGCCGAAGTCGGTGCTCTCCGTCGCGGAGGTATATGAGGAGATAGAGAACGCGCCCGCGTCCGCTCATAAAAGCGTCGGCAGCAAGGCTCTCGGCGTTGTGCTGAGCTATCTCGGCGCGGCGGCTGTGGCGTTCGCGCTGCTGTGGCTCACCCCGATGTGGGAAAAGCTCGACTCCAAGTATTACGGCGCGGCTTTCGGCGACTATGCCAGAGCCTTCGGCATCGGCTTTGCGGTGCTAGCCGGGCTGCCCGTCGCGGCGGTGTTGCTGATGATAACGCGCATAGGACTGCGGCTCGCCTTCGTGCTGCTGCTCGTCTATGCCGCGGCGATCGTTGCTTCTCCGGTGTTCCTGAGCTTTTTCATCGGCATGCTTATCTGGCGACGCGCGCTCAGGAAAGCGCCCTGCTATTTTGCGGAGCTTCCTATTGGCCTTCTGGTGTGGCGGATCGTCTATTGCGTACCCGGACTCAGCTTCATTACCGGCCTCGTCGCCGTGCCGCTCGGTCTCGGTGTGCTGACGCTCCTGCTCGGTAAGCCCCCAAAGCAGTCCGCACCGGCTCTGCCCGAAACGGAATAAGGACTGATAATAAACTGAAAATCCATGTTTCCCTTGCAGAAACATGGATTTTTTGTTTGCAAAAATATGGCATAATGCAGAGTTTATGCAATGAAAGTGCATAAAAAGTCTTGCATTGGGGCAAAAAATATTGTAATATAAACCGCCGAGATATGAACGACATAAACCGACATAAATTGACATGAAACAAGAGAGGTGCTGACGGCATGGCTATAACAAGCGCAAGCCTTCCGGCGAAGAAGCGGATACTTACCGCTTGCGTAAGGCTGTTTTTCGAAAAGGGATACAAGGGAACGACGGTTGCGGAGATAATTCGTGAGGCGGATGTCTCGGCAAGTAGCTTTCAGAATATATTCCGCGCGAAGGACGGAGTGCTGGTAGAGCTCGTAGAGTTTATGTTCGGCAATCAGTTCGGAGTGGCGCGAAAGATCGCCGGGGAGAATGCTTCACCAGTGTTTGTATATGCGGTGGAGACCTCCATACAGATGACGCTGACGGAGCTTAACGAGAACTTGCGCGAGATATATCTTGAGGCCTATACGCATCAGGAGGCCATGGATTATATTCATGAGCATACCTCCGAGGAATTGTATCACATCTTTTCGCCGTATCTGCCCGGTTATACCGAGAGCGATTTTTATGAGCTTGAAATAGGCACGGCTGGGATAATGCGTGGCTATATGGCGCGCAAATGCGATAAGTATTTTACGCTTGAAAAGAAGCTGAGCCGCTTCCTCGCTATGACTATGAGTGCATTTAAGGTCCCGGAAGAAGAACAGGAAAAGATCATCGGCTCCATCTCAGGGCTCGATATCCGCGGAATATCGGAGCAGGTCATGCGCGAGCTGTTCCGTGCGCTTGCGATGCAGTTTGAGTTTTCCCTGAACGGGCTTGAATAAAACGGAATATGAAGATTTACGCCGCCCTATGTAAGACGCATAGGGCGGCTCTTTACATTAAATTGTTCATAAAATTTGCTTGACCATTGCGCGGATAAGGAGTATACCATGCACTGCGGTAAGACCGCAGGAGGCTCTTATGAAGAAAAAGGATCATTTACAGATAGGCAAGCTTTTACTCGCGCAGAAGGATACAAAGCTCAGCGGTATACAGCGCCTCGCGTTCCTGTTCGGCTGCGTCGAGCCGGATATAAACCCGTTTACATACGCGCGCGGCTCGATAAAGCATGAGTTTCTGCACGGCCACCATGCGGATAATTCCAGCAAGCACCGCCATAAGCTCATGCACCGGCTCTCAAACAGCGGCGTACACTCCCTGTGGCAGTGGTTTTCGCTCGGTACGCTTATCCACTATGCCGTTGACAGCTTCACCTATCCGCACAACAGTGTGTTCGGCGGCTCGATGGCGGAGCATATCCAATATGAAAAGCAGCTCCACGCGAATTTCGTGGAGCATCTGAAAGAGCTTGCGGCGCGCGGAGAGCAGAAGCTCCGCGGCATACGGGATGTCGACGCCCTGCATGAGCGCTATCTCAAGGGCGCGGGCACTGTGCAGACGGACTGCCGGTATATTATCGACTCCTCAAAGCTGATATGGCGTCATCTTCTCTCCGGCTCGCACCACCATCTCTCGGCGTGAGGGGAGGGGGAGGCGGCAAGCGGTACGGGAGTCGACCTGCCGTGCACGGCAGGCCACCTCGGGTTGAAACAAATCCACCTTGCCGCATTTAGCTTTTGTAAGTCTGCGTTCGCATAGCCTTGCAAAAGCTGCGGCTGCGGAAAAAGCGCCATGCCTCCATCTGCCCCCCCGGCAGCGGCACGGCGCTTTTCCCCCGGCGCTCCATTCACTACCGTTCCCGTTCGCCTCCCTTCCTCTTTCTTTGCTCCATAAAAATACCTCAGTCTTAAAGACTGAGGTATTTTTATGGAGCAGGGTACGGGAGTCGAACCCGCCTAGCTAGCTTGGGAAGCTAGAGTAATACCGATATACCAACCCTGCATCGGCTGGATTATTATAGCACAGCCTTGCGCAAAACGCAAGCAAAAAACAGCGGCATGATAGACGGGTGTCCGTAAAACAGTTAATCCTCCGTATGGCTTAGACCATGCGGAGGATTTGTTTATGTCTAATCTTCAAACTTGCTGGCGGCAAACGGTTTGTCAAAACCGTTTGCGGACGGCAAGTCCACAGGGGATAGCCGCTTTAGCAGCGCAAGGGGGTGTAGCCACCTTGACGGAACGAAGTGACGCAACATTCTCGGTCATGCAGTATCCTCCTGCTGACGGAGAATGAAGCTCCGCAGGACGCACGATACTCCCGTTAGGAGAGTATAGAAGTGCGCCCTTTAGTTCCTAAAGGG
>QAMJ01000009.1 GCA_003150355.1 Clostridiales bacterium
TCTGCCTTCCTCACATTCTCCAAAGCCCATATGGCCTGACGGACTACGTGGTACCGGTCGATCACTATTTTGGCATTCGGAAAGCATATTTCAGCAGTCTCTTTGAAGTAACGGTTCATGTCGATCACTACATACTTCACGTCTTTTCTGTTCTCAAACGTAAGGAAATACTTGATCAGGTCGCTCTTTTTGCGGTTGGGAAGTATGTCCGCTATCTTCCTGTTTTTTGTGTCGGTCAGGATAGTCTGGTACTTTTCGCCGCCCGCATTGCCATTGAACTCATCTATGGACAGCACCTCCGGAAGCTCCTTGCAGGAGTAATTCACGAGCTTGAAATACCTCAGCGCAGTCTGGGCCGAGATATTGTTCTTCCTGCCGATCTCCTTTGCCGAGCGCAGGTCTTTGAAGTCACAGATCACCTTTGCGGCAAGGCGGTTCGTTACTCTGTGGAACCGAGGAAGGAAACTGTTTTCCTCATAGAACCGCTTCCCACAGGAGCCGCAGGCATACCTACGCTTTCTCAGGTACAGATATGTATGCACTCCATGCATGTCCAGATCCTTGACTCGTTGTATACGGTAGTCGTGGATGCGCTCTGTCTCGCTTTGACAGCATGGGCAGATGTGCTTTTGCCGCGGCAACTCTATCTCTATGCAGCAGCCTGTTTCATTTTCATAAACATTTTTTACGATAACATCTTCCAATCCGAGCAGTTTTGAGGTATTATCTTTCATAGAGCATACAGTGTCCTTTCTTGTGGTGTCTCGCAGCTTCATTTTAAAGGATTTTTCTGTTATGCTCTACTCTTATTTTTCCCCACATGCTAAAAGTTGGAGTGCCCAGGTTTACCCGGGTACCCCAACTTTTAGTTTACAACCGATTTTCGTTTATGTGCCGGCGCCGCAAAATCCAGCTGCGGCTTTATTCCATATACTCTTTGTAAGCCTTTTCAATATAAGACTTTTCCATCTGATAGCGCTGGAGGTGCTCGATAACGCGCTTCTCCGCAAGATCGGGGTCGCGCGCCATGACGGCTTCAAATATCCGCCGGTGGTCATCGACCAGCTTGCAGTCCGTCTGCATAAGGAAGGAGATGTGCCTCAGCCTGTCAAAGTGGATGTTCATCTCCTGAAGCTTTGTATAGCAGCGCATCTTGTTGCAGATCTTGTAGTAATACATGTGGTATTCAGAGTCCAGCTCATTCAGCCTGTCAGGCGCGGAATTCTGCCAGAAGTATTCCTGCTGCTTCAGGTGGTTGCGCAGCCACTCGAAGTTTTCCTCGGTCGCCATTTCGCAGCTCAGCCGAGTCACCGCGCAGTCGAGCACGCGCCGGAAAAACTCCGCCTCCTGTATGAGCTCGAAATTAATGGGCGCGATCTTGCTCCCGCGCTGAGGATATATCTCAACTATATCGGACTTGGAAAGCTCCTTGAGCGCTTCCCTCACCGGGATGCGGGAAAGGTGCAGTTCCTCGGCCAACTTCTGCTCGCTGACGTAGCTGCCCGGCTTGAGCTCCCATTTAACAATGTTTTCCCTGAGCACACGCAGCGCATATTCTTTTCGACTCTCTTTGGCAAGAGGCTCCGAAACTACCATAAATTTCCCTCGATCATCATTTTTAATACTTTATATTCTAGACCTTTATATACTGGATTGTCAATAATCCGTTTAAGTAAACACAGATCAAATACCCAGAAGTTCCCTGCATTTTTCCGCAATATTTTCAGCGGTAAGCCCGTATGCCTCAAACAGTGCTTCCGGCGTCCCGGACCTTCCGAACCTGTCCTGCACGCCCACACGGCCGAACTTTGCTCCGCACGTTCCCGCGATCAGCTCCGCCACAGCTCCGCCGAGTCCGCCCAGCACCGAATGCTCCTCCGCGGTAACAATGGCCTTAAAGCTCCGGTTTGCCGCCATGACGTATTCTCTGTCTATCGGCTTTATGCTGCACATGTTGACCACCTCCGCGGAGACGCCGTTTTTCTCCAGCAGCTCCGCCGCGGCGAGCGCGTGCGGCAGCATAAGCCCTATCGCCATGATGCAGACGTCCTTCCCGCTCCTCAGCACGCTCGCCTTGCCGATCTCGAACTTCGCATCGGGCGACGTGACGTCGGGGCTGGGCTGTCTCGACACCCTTATGTACACGGGGCCGTCAATTTCCGCGGCAGCCATAACAGCCTTCCTTACCTCTATGCAGTCACCGGGGACAAGCACAGTCATGCCCGGGATCTCGCGCATCAGCGCGATATCCTCGATCGCCTCATGGCTGCCCCCGTCCTCTCCGACGCTGAGCCCGCCATGCGTGCACGCAAGCTTTACGTTCGCATGCGTATATGCCACGGAGTTTCTCACCATTTCATACGCTCTCCCCGCGCCGAAGATGGAGAAGGTGCTCACAAACGGCACAAGCCCGGAATGCGCCATGCCAGCGGCGGCGCAGACCATGTTTGCCTCGGCGATGCCGAAGTTATAGAAGCGGTCTGGGTACTTTTCGGCGAACATGCTCGTCATGGTTGCATGAGCCAGATCTGCGTCGAGCACTACGACCCGTTCGTTGTTCTGTCCCAGCTCGATAAGAGCCTCCCCGTATGCCGCTCTCAGCGCTTTACTCATGTCTCTTCATCTCCAATTCTTCGATCGCGAGCTTCAGCTCATCCTCCTTGGGCGGTCTGCCGTGCCAGCCGACCTGATTCTCCATAAAGGAAACGCCCTTGCCCTTTACGGTACAGCAATCTATAAACCTAGGCTTTCCGACCGACGGTCTGTGCAGCGCACGGATCAGCGCTTCGGTATCATGCCCGTCCACGCTCACGCAGTCGAAGCCGAAGGCGCTGAACTTCTCGCATACATCCCCGAGGCTCATCACCTGTTCGTTCGTTCCGTCTATCTGTAGGCCGTTATGGTCGAGCAGCACGGTGAAGTTATCGAGCTTATAGTGTGCCGCGGCCATGGCGGTCTCCCATATAATGCCCTCTTGGCACTCGCCGTCGCCCACCATAGTGTATACCTTGTAGCTCTTTCCGAGGTGCTTTGCCGCCAGCGCCATTCCCATCGCGCAGGAGCAGGCCTGCCCGAGCGAGCCGCTGTTCATGTCTATCCCGGGCACCTTGTGCATATCCGGGTGTCCCTGCAGCGGACTGTCTATCTTGCGCAGGGTCCACAGCTCTTCGCGCGGGAAATAACCGAGGTCAGAAAGTATCGCATAGAGCGGCGGGCAGCTGTGCCCCTTGCTCATGATAAATCTGTCCCTGTCCTCCGCGGCGGGGTCCTTCGGGTCTATTTTCATCGTCCCGTAATACAGTGCGATGAGCATCTCCACGCAGGACAGCGAGCCGCCGGAGTGCCCCGACTTTGCGGAGCATATCATTCTCAGGGCGTCCTCCCTGATGTCTATAGCCTTATCCTTGTAGTTCATCTGTTTATCCTCTTCAAGCCTCGAACTGCTCCTTTACATATCTGAGCCCGGCGCGCATTGCTTCTATGCGGGCAGGCTTGGAGACGTCCTCCATAAGGTCACGCCACATACGCATATAATAGGTAGATGGGCCGTCGAACGACACGACCGCTTCTATCGTCACCGTGCCGTCATAGCCGGTGCTGCGGAGCGCCTCGCCTATCGCCCGCCAGTCAATACGGTTGGAGTGGTACGGGATGCCCCTGTTCGGCTCGGACACATGGAAGTGACCGATGTACCCCTTCGCCGAGCGTATCGCCTGACATATATCGTCCTCTTCTATATTCATGTGGTAAACGTCCAGCAGGAGCTTGCAATGATCGCTTCCGATCTGCTTGCAGAAGTCGATCCCCTGCTCCACCGTGTTTATCACATAGTTTTCATACCTGTTGAGTATCTCAAGGTTCAGCGGTATGCCGCACTCCTCGGCTGCCGGCACTACTTGGCTCATGCACTCCAGGCTCCGCTGGCACCGCTCATAGCGCTCCTGCCTTGTGAGCATGTCGTTTTCAAATTTCGTGGGCCAGCCGGAATACAGCACGCCGCCTATCTCACGGCCTCCCATCTCCCGCGCGGCATAGATACCGCGCCTGAGAAGCTCGACCGCGCGCTTTCTTTCATCGGGGTCGGCAGAGCGCATATCGGCGTTATCCGGGTATGCAAAGCTATACATCATCTCAAGCTCGTACTGCTCAGCAAGACCACGGATATGCCTTATCTCCGCCTGATCCATATCGATCGCCTTCTGCGGCAGTCGGAACTCTATCGTCTCGGCTCCGGCGGCTTTCGCATCAGCGAAGAATTGTTCCATATTACCTGGGTCAAAATACTCTCCCCATGTCATTTTGTGCAGGCCGTACTTCATAGCTTTCTCCTTGTCTTTCTGTCTCCTTTATGGGGATTTCGGTTTTACGGAAGCGGGTAAAAGCGCTCCGCCCTGCCGGCCGGTAACGCTTACGCGCCCAGCAGGGCTGCCCATCAGTTGAGCGTATTGGGAAGCGCTGTCACCAGCTGCGGTACATAGGTGCACAGGAACAGCACCACGATCTCGGAGATCAGGAACGGTATGACCGCCTTGACGAACCGCTCCATCTTGGTGTCTGTTATCTGGCAGGTGACAAACATCAGCGTGCCGAACGGAGGCGTAACTCCGCCGATGGTGAGGTTTATCGCCATGATAATGCCGAAGTGTATCAGGTCTATGCCGAGCATGGAGGCCGCCGGGGCGAGCAGCGGGGCCGTCAGGACCATCGCAGCGCCGCCGTCAAAGAAGCAGCCTATCACCAGCAGCAGGATATTGACTGCCAGCAGGTATGTCCACTTCGTGGAGAAGGTGGAGACAAGCAGCTCGGATATCTGCTGCGGGAGGCTCTCCCATGTGAGATATCTGCCGAGCGCTTGAGCCGCCGCGAGCAGGAACATGATGGACGCGGTGGAGGCGATCGTCTCCTTGATTATGGGCAGCATGTCCTTCCAATGAAGCTCACGGTAGAGGAAAGCGCCGACGAAGAGCGCGTACACGGAGCATATCGCGCCGCCCTCGGTCGCGGTGAACATTCCGAAGCGCAGACCCATTATCAGGCCGAACGGAACGAACAGCGCGAATATCGCCTCCTTGAGGCTGTGCATGACTTCTTTGAAGGTCGCAGCTTTTGTGCGGCTGCCCTTGTAGTTCTTCTTATGGGAAATGACTGCGGCGACCACCATGAGTCCGACAGTCAGCAGTATGCCGGGGATAACGCCGCCGAAGAACATCTTCTGAACGGACACATTTGCCGCGGTCGCGTACATTATAAGGATGATCCCGGGCGGAATTATCGGGGTGATGACGGAGGAGGTCGCCGTGACCGCCGCCGAGAAGCCTCTGTCGTAGCCGAGCTTTTCCATCTCGGGCACAAGTATCTTGCTCTGCATCGCCGCGTCTGCAAGAGACGAGCCGGAAAGCCCGCCCATCATGGCGCTCAGCAGGATATTAACGTGCGCAAGTCCACCCTTCAGGTGACCCACAAGCAGGTCTGCCAGGCCGAGAAGCCTCTGCGTTATGCCCGCGTAATTGAAAACGACTCCGGCAAAGGTGAAGAACGGCACCGCAAGATAGGTGAAGGTCTCCGTCGTGGTGACCATTTTCTGGACCATCATCTCGGTCGGAGCCATGTTCTGTCCGAATATGAAATACAAAGCTGTAGGCACAAGCATCGCGAAGGCCACAGGCATCTTCAGCAGAAGCAGCACCAGCATAAATATCAGCGGGAAGAATGTCCAAAAACTACTCATCGTCATTACCTCCGCAAGCTTTTGCTTTGAATGTATGGATAAAGGCGTTTACAGAGGTGATCGCCATTATAGTGAACGATATCGCTACCGGAAGATACATAAAGGTATACGGGATGGCAAGGCTGGGGGTTCTTCTTGCCCAACCGCTTATGCATATTTTTATGCTGAGATATGCGAGGACCGCATTGACTGCGATCAGGAGCAGGTCAACAAATATTCCTATCACTCTCTGCACGGAGGCCGGCATCCTGTCAACAAACACATCGACCGCCACCATGCCCTTTGTGCGGTAAGCATCGCATGCGCCTATAAAAACGCACCATGCGAACATGAGATAAGCTACCTCTTCGGCAAACGGGAAGGATTTCCCAAACAAATATCTTGAAAAAACGTTTATGCTCGTCATCGCGACCATAACGACGAAGGTGACGGTCGCAACTATCGATTCGATCTTTTTCTCTTTTTCTATAATATTTTTCAGCAAGCGGATTCTCTCCTTTATTCAGAGATAGACCTTAAGCGCCTGTGCCCATAGGCGATGGGCGTGTCCGCTTAAAATCAAAAAGAGGGGAGTTGAGAGTAACTCGCAGCTCCCCTCTTTGCTAAGGGCAGTATTTTATCAGGCTTCGCCGTACAGGAAGTTGTAGGCGTTCTGGTAGAGGCCCTCGGACCACTCGGGGAAGGCAGCCTCAACATTGTTCTTGCTGTACTCGATGAACGGGGTCTTGTCTATCTCGGAGATCTGTACGCCTTCGTCGACGAGCTTCTGGTCGTACTCGTCTGCCAGTGCGGAGCTGAATGTGATGGTCTCAGCCGCGAACCAATCGCCGACCTCGTCAATGGCGTTCTTCGCGACATCGGGGAGGCTGTCATAAACGGCCTGGGACATGATGACTGCGCTGTTGCAGACAAGGTGCTCGGTCTTCACAAGGTACTTGCAGGTCTCATAGAGCTTGGAGGAGTAGAGCAGGGTGGACGGGCTTTCGCATGCGTCGGCTATGCCCTGGGACAGTGCCTGGTAAGTCTCGCTCCAAGGGGTGTTGGTCGCGTTTGCGCCGAGAGCCTCGGCGGTGAAGGTCCACATCTTGGAGGTGCCGACACGCAGCTTGATGGACTTGAAGTCGTCAGCGGTCTCGATGGGGATCTTACTGATGACGTTGCGGGTGCCGAAGTACATTGCGGAGATGACATGGATGCCGTTCTCGGCTATCTCAGCGTCGATGCCGCGGCCGATCTCGGACTTCCAGAGATCGCTGATCTGCTCGGGCTTCTGGATCAGGTAAGGAACATGGTAGATGGAAGCGTCTGCGCTGTAGTCAACAAGGCCCGCGAAGTCGGGGACGTTGATGAACTCTGCGCCGCTTGCGCATGCCTGGGTGATCTCATCGTTGGTGCCGAGGGTCTGGCCGGTGTAGAGCTCGACCTTGACCGTGCCCTGGCTGGCTTCCTCAAGGTGCTCCTTGAAGGACTCCCACAGAGGGTACTGAGGGTCGTTGTTGCCGACAGTGAGGTTCATCTTCATGACGAAGGGCTCGACCTCTGCAGTGACGGTGTTGTCGGCTGCCGTGTCAGCGGCGGCAGGCTCGGTCTTGGACTCTGCGGGAGCTGCGCTCTGGCCGCAGGCGCAGAGTGCCAGGATCATGCAGAGCGCGAGGATCATGGAAAGTGCTTTTTTCATTGTCTTGTTGTCCTTTCTTTTTTTTCCTGAATATAAACCGGTCAGGAGCTGCATCCTTCCCGAATATCCACATGTTTAAGGCAGCAGCCACTCATGCGCCTTTTCGTTCGAGCAGGATTCGCGTATCCATGGGTTGCCATCGAGGTGGCGGATGATCCAGAGGTAGTAGATCGGGTATCCCGGCGCTGCCACCTGCGGATGCACAAGGTTTGCATTTATCGCGCAGAAGCTGCCGTCCTTGATCTTGAAGACCTCTTCCCCCACGAACGAAGCTCCGAAGCCGTCAGGGTTCTCCATCCTGAAGTAATAGACCTCAGGCTGCTCGTGATAGTGCGGGACGTACCCGGACCATTTTCCGCCAGGCATTATCGTCTCCCCAAGCACGAGGTTTGACTGCGGCATCGAGCTATAATCAAACGCGGTACGCACATGGCGCTCCGCCGTGCCGTCCCACAGCCCGACGCAGGCGTCATTCTCGGCGGTGTTCTCCGGGGTATACAGCACCGGCGCGAAGTCCCTGTCGTTATCGGTGCGGATCGTGACGATCTCGCTCTCTGTCTCGGCCGTTACTTTTACCTGCGTATGCCGGCTGACATGCAGCCCTCTTATGCCGTCGGTGATAAAGCTGCCGCGTTCGAGCGCGGCGGTGCTCCCGGCATAGTTAAGTGTGATCTTTCCCCGG
Organism: Clostridiales bacterium; assembly: GCA_003150355.1. Taxonomy (GTDB): domain Bacteria; phylum Bacillota; class Clostridia; order Oscillospirales; family Oscillospiraceae; genus Limivicinus. Next base: position 8,089 of record QAMJ01000009.1, read on the forward strand.
AGCAGGATCAGAACAAGCTCGTCCTCCCCTGAGTCGAGAAGCTTTTCAGCCCCGGGCTTCATGAGGCTGCCATGAAGCTCCATGAGCATGTTCTTGTATTTGCCGCTGCGGTCGAATATCTCCCTTTCTCCGTCGGCGTCATACTCTGTGTAGCCGAAACTTATATCTCTCATATCCATGCCGGTACCTTCACATTTCCAGAACGCATTTGAGAACGGACTTGCCGTCGTTTATGGCGCAGTCGAAAGCCTCGGGCGTCTTGTCGAACGGGAATATTTTCGGCTGCAAGCCCTTTATGTTTATCTCCCCTGAGGAAATAAGCCTGAGCGCGACGGGATAGACGTTCACATAGCGGAACATGCATTTGATGTCTATCTCCTTCATGTTGATGAGCACATGGTTCATCTGGAGCGGTTCGGAGATGTTGCCCTCGGTCACGATGGCGCCGCCCGGCCTTACCGCGTCGCACGCCATGTTGAAGGTCTCCGGACGTCCCGCGCATTCAAACACGACGTCCGCCAGTCTTCCGCCCGTAAGCTCCGCGACGCGCGCGGCCACATCCTCGGTGCGGGAGTTTATCGTCGCGGTCGCGCCGAGCTCCTTCGCCTTGGCAAGCCTATTGTCGAAGACGTCGACAGCGATGATGTTCGTCGCGTTCTTCGCCTTGCAGGCAAGGACTGTCATGATGCCGATGCAGCCCGAGCCGATGATAAGCACCGTGTCGCCCCATTTGACGTTGCCGCGGTTTGCCGCGTGAAGCCCGACGGCCAGCGGCTCTATCATCGCGCCGTCAATGGTGTCAAGATTATCCGGCAGCTTAAAGCAGTTTCGCGCCGGAAAGACCACATAGTCCTGCATGCTGCCGACATTGGGATAGGCCGAGAGGAAGCGCATGTGCTCGCACAGGTTATACCGCCCTATGCGGCAATACTCACAGTGGCCGCACGCAGCGCCGGGCTCCACGCACACGCGGTCGCCGACCTGCACGTTGGTCACGTCCGCGCCGAGCGCGACTACATCCCCCGCAAACTCATGGCCGAGCACGAACGGATAGCTTATCACGCGCTTTCCGGTGCGCCCCTCAAGGAAGTTGTGCACATCCGAGCCGCACACGCCGCAGTGCCTGACTTTTATAAGGACCTCATCCGCTTTGGGTTCGGGCACAGGGCCCACCGTCATTTCAATTTTCCCTTTTCCGACAAGCGCCGCCACTCTGTTTACCAAGCCAAGCCCCTCCTCTTTTTCGGAATATATCCTCTGTATTGCCGAGCTGTTTTTGTATATTTTCCGCGTCCGGGAATAGCTGTACGCTGCCCGTCCGCAAGTAAAAAATAACACTTCGCCGCTGGCTTGTCAACTAGTATTCTAGTCTACAATAGCAGAATATCCAAAGTTTGTGCAGGATAGCCACTCTTCCCTCCTGGCTTTTGTGCAAAACAGCAGAGAATAGAAAAATACCGGCTGCCACGATCCGAAGAAGGCGGCAGCCGGTATTATTTTCTCGCTGTCGGTTTGCTGCCCGCGGCGGGCAGCGGGCGGCTGTATCAGCGAAAGCTTTCGACCAGCGCATGGAGCGCGGAGCGCACAGCGCCGCGGCCTGTGAGCATCTGTTTGAAGAATCCCTCGACGGTTCCGGACAGCCCCGCTTTGCAGAGGTCAGCACCTAAGATGCTTGCGTCCGAGAGTATCGCGTCAAGCTGCCCCGCGCAGCTTTCGGGCATTCCGACCTCGATACCGGCAAGCTTCTCCTGAAGCTCCGGGATGCGCGGGTCGTCGCTCAGCTCCATCGGAGAGAGCTCATCGTCCATAGCCAACAGATAGCGCAGCCACGCCGCGATAGCAAAGGGGATCGCGCGGAGCGAGGAGAGCTCAAGGCTGTCGGAGACGATATAGGCCTTTATCGTCTCGCCGAAGCGGACGGGTATCTTCTGGCTGGTGTCGCATGCGATGCGCTGCGGCATATCGGGGATATACGGATTCGGCAGACGCTCATTGAGCACCGCGTCGAGGAAGGCGCGCGGGTCTAAAACGACGGGGTTCGTCACGACGGGCATGCCCTCAGCATAACCGATGTGCTCGACAAGGCGGCGCAGATCGTCGTCGCGCATCTCCTCATAGATACGCTTATAGCCGAGCAGACAGCCGAGCACCGCAAGTGCAGTGTGAAGCGGATTGAGGCAGGTCGTGACCTTCATGCGCTCGGTCCTGTTGACGGTGTCGCGGTCGGTCATTATGACCCCGGCCTTCTCCAGCGGCGGCCGGCCGTTCGGGAAACGGTCCTCAATGACGAGATACTGGCAGGACTCGGCATTGACAAACGGTGCGACGGAGGCACCGTGCTGCCGCGCGATAGGCTGCATGTTCTCTATGCCGAGTGCTTCGAGCTTGTCGGCTATATCCTTGTTCGGACGCGGAGTGATCTTATCGATCATGCTCCACGGGAAGCTCACGCGCTCCTCATCGCTCAGATACTCGACAAAGCCCTGCGGGACAAAGCCGCGCGCGAGCCACGCCTCGGCAATGGAGAGTATCGAAGCCTTGAGCTTTTCACCGTTGTGGCTGCAATTATCCATGCTGACAACGGCGATGGGGTACGCTCCGTTCATGTAGCGGTGATAGAGCAGAGCGGTGACTTTGGTCATGACGTTTGTGAGATCGTCAGGGCCGGCCTCAATGTCATGCTCGACTGCCGGGGTGAATTTGCCATCACCGCCCTTGACGGCGTAGCCCTTTTCGGTGATCGTAAACGAGCAGAGCTGGAGCGTCGGCGCGGCAAAAACCTTGCGCAGCCGGGCGAGCTGATCGGCCTTGCCCCAGTCGGCATGCAGCGCCTCCGTGACGCTTGCGACGACTTCCTTCTTCGCCTCGCCGTCGGCATAGAGCGTGACGAGCAGGGTGAGGTTATCGAACGGTCTGTAGACCTTGACGAGCTGGTCGCCGTCAGAGCTGTCCACGGCGATTATGCCCGTGGAAGCAAGACCTTTATTGAGCAGGTCGTTTTGCAGATTCGCGACATAGCCGCGGAAGATGTTCCCAGCGCCGAAGTGTACCCAAGTCGGCGTGGCCTTGGTGTTTTCGATAACGGCGGGGATGTCGAATTCCGGCAGTTTGACGCCGGCAGCATCCCACGCGGTGCGGTTTTTGAGTGATGCAAGATCAAGTTTCATGTTGTTTTACCTCCGTGATTTCACGCACATAGTAGCAGGAGCATCAAAACTGTTCTTCTTGCATTTTGAGCTTTTGTGTCATATATTGATATCGGAGCAATGTTTGCGGATGCTTCCGAGGAGGTCTGTGCTCATGCTGCACATCATGAACGCTGAAAATTGGATCGACCCGCGCAGCGAAATGCGGTATCAGTTCCACCAGATCATAGACACCTCTGTCTACCCGCAGGTGCATGATTTTTACGAGTTGTCGCTGGTAATAGAGGGCAAAGTGAACGTAACGGTCGAGGGCTGGAACAAGACAATCCAGCGCGGAGCGCTGCTGCTGCTGCGTCCCGGTGACATCCACAGCCGTGCGCCTGTCGGGGAGAGCACGTATATAAACATCGCCTTTCCCAGCAAGCTTATGACGGATATGTTCGTGTATATTGATAAACCTGACGGGGAAAGGCTGATAGCGTCCGCCGCCGCGCCGCTTATAGTCAGCCTGTCGGCGGCGGAGACCACGCTTTTGCAGACGCGGCTGGAGCGGCTGAACCTCATCCCCGTGGACAGGCCGGAGGAAGTATGCGCGCAGCTTCGGCTGCTGATGCTCGAGGTCGTGATGCAGCATATTCTGCCGCTTGTTGAGCGCGGCAGCGAGATGAGCTGCCCGGTGTGGCTCGGCGCGCTCGCGAAAAAGCTCGAGGACCCGGAGAATTTTTCCTGTACGCTCGGCGAGCTGTCAGAGATGAGCGGGCGCACAAAGGAGCACCTGTGCCGCAGCTTCAGAAAATATTTCGGCGTCGCGCCGGTCGAATATATAAACGCCAAGCGCCTGAACTATGCGGCAAACCTTTTGCTGCACTCCGATATGAAGGTCGTGGACATAGCCTTCGCTTCCGGTTTTCAAAGTCTCAGCCGTTTTTACCATGCCTTCAGGGCGGAGTTCGGTGCCTCGCCGCTCGACTGCCGGCACAGGAACACCGACAGCGGATCATGATGGGGGCTATTGCGCTCCGGGTCAGGCTGTGTTAACATCAGAGTACCGCCGCGGAGAATACGTTGACAGAGATGAGGAAGCTTATATGCAGAGACAATATACAGTCCAGGTTTCAAGCGTGCAGGAGATGGTCTACAGAACTCTCCGCGATAAGATCGTCAGCATGGAGCTTAAACCCGGCACGGTCATAAGCACGCAGGAGATCGCCGACAGTATGTCCGTCAGCCGCACACCCGTGCGCGAGGCGTTCATCAGGCTACAGCGTGAGGATCTGCTTGACGTCACGCCGCAGCGCTCCACGGTCGTGTCCAGAATAAACATGTCTAGGGTGCACCAGGAGCGCTTCATCCGTGAGGCTCTCGAAACAGAGGCCGTGCAGAAATTTGTCGAAGCGGCCACGCCTGAGCTGCTTGCCCGTATGCGCAGCAACATAGCTAAGCAATACGCGGCGATAGCGGAGCGGCGCTATATAGACTACCTTGAATTGGACAACGCCTTTCATCAGGCGGCTTTTACCGAAACACGCGAAGAGCTCGCACGCAGCATCGTGCAGCAGATGAACGGGCATTATGACAGGATACGGCTTATCTCCGCATGGGAGGGGCAGATCGTCTCCACCGCCATGCGGGAGCATGAGCAATACCTCGACTACATCGAGCGCAGAGACGCGGCGCGGGCCGAGGCGCTCCTGCGCACACACCTGCAAGCGCTCTGCGCACAGGAGGAAATTCTTCTTACAAACTGGTCGGAATATTTCAGCGAGGCAAGTATTGATGCCTTGAAGCGGGAGCGCGCCTGAAGAGTTCGGCGCGCTCGGTTCCCGTCAGATTTGACAATGTCAGCCAAGATGATTTGTATAAAGAAACGAAATATAAAAAAGCTGTTGAAAATGCATGTACTAACATGTTAGCATGTAAGTGCATCGATACGAGGCTCGCAAAACGAAAAAACTTAAACGGAAGAATAATCATGAAGAAATTTATGGATAAGGATTTCCTGCTCGGCACCGAGACCGCGCGGATACTGTACCATGAGTACGCAGCCCCTCAGCCAATCATAGATTACCACTGCCATCTCAGCGCGCAGGAGATATGCGAGAACAAGCCCGCCCATGACCTGACGGAGCTGTGGCTGCTGGGCGATCATTACAAGTGGCGCGTTATCCGCGCAAACGGCGTGGAGGAGCGCCGTGTGACGGGCGATGCGGGGAACCATGAAAAGTTCCTTGCCTTTGCCGAAAGTCTTCCCTACGCGATCGGCAACCCGGTCTATCACTGGACGCATCTTGAGCTTCAGCACTATTTCGGCATTGACGAACCGCTCAGCGCAAAGACCGCCCCGGAAATATGGGAAAAGACCAAGGCCATTCTTTCCGACGGCAAGCACACTCCGCAGTATTTCATCGAGCGCTCAAATGTCTATGCCCTCTGCACGACAGAGGATCCCGCCGATACGCTCAAGTATCATCACCGCATAGCCGAAGAGGGGCTGCTGAGCGCAAAGGTCGTCCCGGCCTACCGCCCGGATAACGCACTCTCTGTCGAGAAGCCCGGATGGAGCGCGTATATCGAGCACCTTTCCGCCGTTTCCGGCGTGGAGATCGCGGACTTTGGCTCCCTGCTCAAAGCGCTGGAAGTCAGGATGGAAGAGTTTGCTAAGGCCGGCTGCGTCGCAAGCGACCACGGCTTTGAGGCGATGCCGTATCTGCCTATCGGTCCAGAGAAGGCTGATGCCGCTTTCAAGAAGGCGCTTGCCGGAGAGCCGCTGAGTGCCGAGGAGACCGAGGGCTATAAGACCGAACTCATGCTGTGGCTCGGGAAACAGTACGCAAAGCGCGGCTGGGCCATGGAGCTTCATGTCAACGCGATGCGCAACTGCAATACCGAGGCTGTCGCGCGCATCGGCGAGGCCGCGGGCTATGACTCCGTGTGCGATCATCCCATGGCGCTCAAGCTCAGTCACTTCATGAACGCGCTTGAAAAGACCGGCGAGCTTCCGAAGACTATACTCTTCTCGCTCAACGAGGCCGACAACATGGTGTTTGCGACCATGCTCGGGAATTTTCAGGACGCGAGCGTCGCTTCCAAAATCCAGCTGGGCACCGCGTGGTGGTTCCAGGATAATATCGACGGCATGGAAAAGCAGATGCGCATCCTTGCAAATGAAGGCGTGCTTGGCCGCTTTATCGGCATGCTGACCGATAGCCGCAGCTTTCTGTCCTATCCGCGGCATGAATACTTCCGCAGGATACTTTGCAGCCTTATCGGCAATTGGGTAGAGGACGGGCAGTATCCGGACGATGAGGAAATGCTTGAAACATTGGTAAAGCGTATATGCTTTACCAATGCAAAGGAGTACTTCGGCCTGTAATACCGGCATACTCAACGAAAATCTATATTTAACCAAAGGTGGTAATTATATGAAAATGACATTCCGCTGGTACGGCTCTAACAGTGACAGCGTAACTCTCAAGCAGATAAAGCAGATCCCCGGCATGACCGGCATCATGGGCTTTCTGGATTACAAGGCCGCGGGTGAGGTCTGGACCGAGGATGAGATAAAGAGCTACATCGACGAGATCCACGCCGCGGGACTTGAGTGCGAGGTCATCGAATCAGTCAACGTCCACGAGGACATTAAGCTCGGTCTCCCCACGCGTGATGAGTACATCGCGAATTACTGCACAACGATTAGAAACCTCGCCAAGTATGGCGTCAAGGTCATCATCTATAACTTCATGCCGGTGTTCGACTGGCTGCGCACCGACCTTGCCCGCGTCATCCCCGAGGACGGCTCGAACAGCCTGTATTTTGACGAAGCAGAGCTGGGCGATATGGGGCCGCTCGAGATAGTCAGAAGAACCATCGAAAACAGCAACGGCTTCTCTCTTCCCGGCTGGGAGCCTGAGCGCCTTGCTGAGCTCGAAAAGGTGCTGGAACTGTATAAGAACATTGGCCCTGAAGAGCTGCGCGAGAATTATAAATACTTCCTCGACGGCATCATCCCGACCTGCGAGGAGTGCGGCGTCGTGATGGCCTGTCACCCTGACGACCCTGCGTGGCCGATCTTCGGTCTGCCGCGCATCGCGCACAGCATTGAAGATTTTGATAAGATCGTCGCCCTGCATGACTCGCCCTGCAATACCGTGTGCCTCTGCACCGGTTCTCTAGGCTCGGATGAGAACAACGATATTCCCGCGGCGATCCGGCACTTTGGCCAGATGAACCGTATCGGCTGTCTGCATGTGAGAAACATCAAGCACCTTGGCTACCACAAGTTCCGCGAGGCGGCGCATCTGTCCTCCGCCGGTGACCTTGACATGTACGAGATCATGAAGGCCATATACGACACCTGCCCCGATACTTACATCCGCCCCGACCACGGGCGCATGATCTGGGACGAGGTCGGCCGCCCCGGCTATGGCCTGTACGACCGCGCTCTCGGCGCATGCTACCTCACCGGTCTCTGGGAGGCAATAACCAAAGCCGATAAGGTCTGAAGTGATACAGCGATCAGCCCCAAGACTGCAAAATGCAGCCTCGGGGCTGAAAATTATTATGGGAAAACAGCAGCTCGATCATGTTCCCCTAGCATAACTAGGTGGACTTTGCTCCTGAGCTAAAAGCTGCACTTACGGCAGCGGGGCAAGCGTGATATTAGTTTGACGCGCTTGAAAGAGTTTCGGAAATATACTATAATGGTAGGGGCAAGGGGTGATATGCAGTGGAGGATAATATCGTATTCAGCAAAATATGGCAAGACGACTGCCTGATAGAGCTTCGAGTTACTTGTACTTCTTCTGTTGCGTCCGTTATATCAAGCATATATGTCTCAGATTATTCGATCGATGAATTGATCTGCAAAATCAAGCATTTCCTTTATAGCAAAGATAGAGACGAAGTAAGTTTATGGGAAAGCGGAGGCAGAGGAGATGGCACGGTTGCTTGTGTATCTTTGCGATTTTTAAAGAAGGATGCACTCGGGCATATTACCGTAGAAGTATTTGCGGAAATAGACGACGGCGGAAGCTATTCAGAACATAACTGCTGTTTCTTCGTTAATACAGAGTACGGTTTATTGTTGAACTTTTGTGACCGTTTAGTGCAGCTGAAGGAAAGGCCGGTTGGATATGAAATTCAATTAAACTATTCTTGAGCAGCACATACCGGCAAGAAGGATCCAAGATACAGATTTGATAGGTGATAAAATGAAAGAAACGATTTGCTGCGACGCAATGAGATACCATTCAAGTAACCACTGTCCAGTTCACAGCAGTCCTTTTGAGTGCCCGGACTGGCTGATATTACATGATGATACGACTGGAGACTATGGCATTATCATCCATGATGGCGGACAATCGTTTGTAAAAATAGATTACTGCCCTTGGTGCGGTCATAAATTGGTATCTAAAGTTAGGTAGAGAACACTATAAAAGAGTAAAATGAGCAATATAAAAGAAAGCATAGATGCTTGGGATCCAATAGGTCTTTTCCCCTTTTGCCCCGAAAATGAATACCATTCTGAGATTTTACAAATTGAAGCTTTTCTATGCGAACCACTGGCAGAAAAAGACCTTGGGGAGTATATTTTCGCACTGTTTACAGATAAGGTACAATAAGTTGCGCAAAAAGAAGTAATAAGCGAAGACATAGTTTGCTGTCTCCTTTCGAATGTTTGTGTGGTAACTTCATTCTACCAGAGCCTGCAAGCTATGTCTTCTCTTATCCATTTTTCTTTTTGCGCAACTTATTGTACCTTATCTTCAAATCCGAAAGCACTTGTGCAGAGCTTTATACTCACCCAATGCAAGAATCGTAATGTCATCGGACAATATGGTGTCCGGCGTAACGGAGACATCCGTTTTTCCAGCGCGTTTGATGCCGAGAATGTTGATGCCAAACTTTCTGCGGACATCCAACTCGCCAACGCTTTTCCCGATCCACGTCTCCGGTACCTGCACTTCAAAGATGGCGTGCTGGTCGTCGATCTCTATGTAATCAAAAATATGGTCGGCAGTGAATCGGATCGCCGCCCATTTTGCCATCTGCTTTTCAGGGTAGACCACGTTATCTGCGCCGTTGCGGAGCAGAAACTTCGCCTGCACATCGCGTTCGGCGCGGGATACCACGCATTTGGCACCCAGCTCTTTCAGCAGCGAGGTGGTCTCCAGCGAGTTCTGGAAGCTGCCGCTGATGGTCACAAAACAAACATCAAAATTTCCGATACCGAGCGAACGCAG
>QAMJ01000008.1 GCA_003150355.1 Clostridiales bacterium
GCCGCAACGATTTCCTTGATTTCATCCACAGTATATCGCATATCCGTTCCTCCTTACCATGTATTCTACTACTATTTTACCATAATTATGTAAAAACGGCAACGATTATTTGGAGCGTATGTATTCGTCTTTTCCCGGGCCGCCTCCTCAGCTTATCGCAGCTTGCCCAGAGGGAACTATACAGTTCATTTTTTATAGCCATGTTCTATTCCATACTTCTTTAAACAAGGAATGTCTCTGTCTCTATTTTGTTGCGGCTGCGGACACAATCGCAGACCGTTCGTTTCAGATCGTATGCGGAGACGAGATTTCCGGCATGGGTTTTCAGAACCGTTTTCTCAAGGGCAAACAGCTCTGGTTGGATGTAGTACACCTTGCATTCTGATTTAATTGTAGCGGATGACATACTATCAGCGTACAAATCGCTCCTCCTATCATGCGTTCCTATGCAGCACGCAGATCAGGAAATAACGACAGCACGCCCACCGGTCAATTGATCGGTGGGCTGTAATATTTCGCTTATGTCGTTTTAACGCTACAGTTTTTCCTCAGGAACGGGAATATACACCATCCTCAGCGGAATCATCCTCCGATATTTTTCACTTAGTTGACCGTAATATTTCAAAATCAAATCCACAAGTTCCGTACCGTTGATCCCCCGAATAATCGGCGTGCTTTCCAGGTATTTTGCGGCATTCTTTGTGTAGTTGGACAGCGTAACAAATAAGCCGTAATCCCCCTCACGCATGGCCCCTTTCAAGGACTGAATGGTGGATTCCTTAATGTCGCTGTCCTGGCTTTTTACCTGGACAAGTATACGGGGAGGCAGTTCGTCTTTGTATGCGGTGATGTCTATGCCACTGTCGCCGCCCTGGGGGGATACGGTGCAGCGGTATCCCATTGCACGCAGAAGCTCCGCAACAAATTCTTCCAGCGCATATCCTTTCAGCTGTTTGCTTAGCTCTTTCAGAACAAAATCTCTGGTGGCCTCAACAATATCTTCTGCAGTAGTTGCCACGGTTTCGTCCGGTTCTGCCAAGGCTAACGAAGGCTTGAAACCTTTATCCAAAGTCTGCATGTATTCGTCTGCGTAGTTCTTGAGCAAAAAGAAAGACAGTGCCGAACCGACCTCATACAGTGCGCCTTGGGAGAACGCAGTCCGGGGCAAGTGTTTCAGCCACTTTACTTTTCTCTGCTGCACATACGGGGCGGCTTCGGGGTTATAAATGAAATCGCTCTCAACGACACCGATGTTGATTTTTCGGTCAGCCTTAGACGGAAACACCACATAGTCACCGATTTTCACTTCTACAGCAAACCGATACAGCATACCGGCACTGGTAGCGATGGCACCCTTTTTGCTGTCGGGATATGTGTCTATATAGTGCGCTTTATAGGCTTCCCGACTTGGTTCCAGCTTGCCGCAATCTCCAAAGTCCTGCCAGCCAATAGCAATGACATCATTGTGCAGGAACAGGGAATCATCCGTTGTGTGGATGCCCCATATTTTCTTTTCTTCATTGGCCATTATGTACACTCCTATCGAATCGTATTCGTGACCTCACGAATACCACTTGCAGATTCTTATTTGGATAAACCATCTTTCTAAACAGGGTATGCATTCAATTCGTTATTTTCATCTATAAACGATTTGTAGATTTTCTTTACCCCTGCCTCTTTTGCCATTGCAATTACAAGGTCTTCTTCGACCCGGTTCATGCGCAAACCAAGAACCACTCCGTATGGTATCATCTCTACCATAACCGGTGCATTCATTTGCGCATTCGCAATCATACGCCACTCCTGATCGTATTCATGACATTTCTTTTTGACAAGTGTTACCCGCTCAGCTTCCCACGCAATCGGCCTCATTTTTTCCAGCCACTCAGGAGGAATGGTCTTACCGACGGATTCAGTAAGCTTTTGCATCATAATATATTCTGCAAAATTGGTTGCATCGTATGGCGTATCCGAATAGCAGATTGGGTATATCGGGGTTCCATACCGTATCCCACATTCTTTACATTTTTCATGCTTGCCGCACAAGAAGGTGCTTTCGTCTTCCATATCATAGAACTGAACAAACCCTCGATATTGGTCTGCGTATTTCAGCCAGAGCGTCTCGTTAAGCCCATTTTCCGAGAAACAAACTGACCATATATTTTTTCGGACTTCATTTCGTATATCAAGCAGATAGCTCTGAAAGTCCGGCAATACGCCTTGCGCCAACCTGTCCTGAACGCTTTTTACCGTGAGTTGCTCCAGCTTTTCCTCGGGGATTATGCCGCTTAATAATGCCTTTGTGCCATCTATTACTTCTTGCGTACGCTCGGGTGTTTTGAAATTCTGCCTGTATTCCTCCATAATTGCGGCAATATTTATGTGCAGGAAGGTATCAAAGGGGTCATCATAATAGTTTGCCTTTGAGAAATACAGCTTGTTTGTCCGAAGTGCATTCAAACTGTTTGTTGTAACAGGACGGTAACGGTAGAGAAATTTCGGGTATTGGATACTGGCTCTCAAAGCTTCGCAGTCTTTTTGAATGTCTGTTCCTTTCAATGAACATAGCGTATTCCAGAATTTTTCGCGTTCCTGGGAATCCATACGTTTACCTCCTTTGCTTCTCTGCTTTCAACTCGATCAGGATGCCTGGAAGTCCCTTTTTCCTGGGCTTCAACTGAAATCTCCGCTAAAGGCAGAGACTTGCCGCTCGGTGATATTCCAGGACGAGGCGGCTCATTTCTAGTATAAGCGGTTCCTCCAAATCATTTATACACTTAGTATACCTGTCAAAAAGAATAATTTCAATCATCATTCGGAATTATTTCGGTTAATGTAAAGGAAGCGGGGGAAATTCAAAGAAACCGGTGTTATATCTAATGTGATGATAGCACCGCAAAATCATAATAATTTTGCAAATGGGGTTGTTTTTTGATGGCTCATTGCATATAATAAAAGTGTGATGACATCCACAAATAATTCAATAAAAATGTGAGGAGGGCAACCGTGGAACGGGCTATACTGCAAAAGTTGCTGGACTGGAAGAATTCTCCATACCGCAAGCCCCTGATATTGAAGGGGGTGCGCCAGGTGGGGAAAACCTGGATATTGAAAGAGTTTGGTAGGCGCTACTATGAAAATACAGCCTATTTTAACTTCGACGAAAACGAGGAGTACAAGCAGTTTTTTGAAATCACCAAGGATATTGACCGCATCCTGCAAAACCTGATGCTAGCCAGTGGTCAGAAAATCGTTCCGGAAAAGACCCTGATCATTTTTGACGAGGTGCAGGACTGCCCCAAGGTCATCAATTCCATGAAATACTTCTGCGAGAATGCCCCCCAGTATCATATCGCCTGTGCCGGTTCTCTGCTGGGCATTGCGCTGGCAAAGCCCTCCTCTTTCCCGGTGGGGAAAGTGAACTTTATGCAGATCGACCCCATGACTTTTTCGGAATTTCTGGTTGCCAATGGGGACGAAAACCTGGCAAAGTATCTGGAGACTGTAGACGAGCTGGAGCCAATCCCTGATGCGTTTTTTAATCCGCTTTATGAAAAGCTCAAGATGTACTATGTCACCGGCGGAATGCCGGAGGCTGTGCTGATGTGGACGCAGGCACGGGACGTGGGAGCCATGCAGGAAGCCCTTGCCAACATCATCGGGGCCTACGAGCGGGACTTTGCCAAGCACCCTAATGTGAGCGAATTTCCCAAAATCTCCATGATCTGGAAGTCCATCCCCTCTCAGCTGGCAAGGGAAAACAAGAAGTTCATCTACAAAGTGGTAAAAGAGGGGGCCAGGGCCAGGGAATATGAGGATGCCCTGCAATGGCTGGTGGATGCCCGGCTTGTCCACAAAATCTACCGCAGCACCGCACCGGGACTGCCCATTGTGGCCTATGACGATTTGTCGGCTTTCAAGATTTACCTGGTAGACGTGGGACTCCTCCGCCGCCTGGCCCAGCTGGCCCCCACAGCCTTTGGGGAGGGAAACCGCCTGTTTACAGAGTTCAAGGGTGCGCTGACGGAAAACTATGTGCTGCAATCCCTGATCCCGCAGTTCGAGGTCACGCCCCGCTACTGGACCCAGACCAACCCACCCTATGAGGTGGACTTCCTGATTCAGCGGGAGAATGACATTTTCCCAGTGGAGGTCAAATCAGAAGCCAATACGTCCAGCAAGAGCCTGAAAAAATTCAAAGAGCTGTTCCCGGACCAGGTAAAACTCCGTGTGCGGTTCTCCCTGGATAATCTGAAGCTGGATGGGGATGTGCTGAATATCCCCCTGTTTATGGCGGACCAGGCGGACCGGCTGATTGGGTTGGCATTGGAGGAGCGGCGGGAATGAAAATCCCCTTTGACGGGACTGATATTGTCCTGTGGAGATGCGATGCTAAATTCCAAATATGGAGGTAGACATGGATAAACCACTTGAAAATTTTGGCTTACAGAAAGATATGCAGGACATTGATGATATACTCAATCAATACTTCCAGATTGGCCGGATAAACCGAGAAAAAGCCATTGCCAAAATCAGAGAATTGCGAATAACGAACGAAGATGTCGGAAGAACTGTAATGGCGGTACTTCCATATAACTTCATTCCCTTTAGTGATGCAAGTGATGCTCAACTTGCCGCTGAGCTAAACAGATACAGGGAAATCTTGACCGAGAATTACCTGCGTAATATGCAGGAAGAAATGCCTAATTCCAGTATATGAATGGAGAGGAAATAATGTGACGATTCTTGCTTTGCGGAACACCATTAAGATATTCCTTAGCGAATGCTATTCCCAAGTGTCCGGGCTTGATAAGGGTCATTACTCTTTTGATGATATTTTAGACCAGGTCGTTTTTGAGCTCATCAAAGAGGAGTACAAGAGATACGCCGAAAAGCACACAATTCAATATTATCTTGATCTGTACGATAGCGAGTATTACGGAACCAGCCGGAAGTATACACGTTCAATTCAGCATACTCAGTTCTATCGGGATTGGGACAATAGTAGCATTGAGGAAATCTTCGGTTTTCGCCTACCTGAACTTGAGGCACAGGATATGTCAGGGAGCAATAAATTTACTGGATATCAATTTACCGAACAAGAATTCTTGCAGATAAAAATGCAGGCGGAGTGTAAGCTACTGAACAAATTACACGGAAAACAAATAGACAATTCTCACAATGTTTCTGAGATAGACTTCGGGTTACTGTTTGGTGAATATGCGGACCAGATTGCAGGACTGGAAC
>QAMJ01000001.1 GCA_003150355.1 Clostridiales bacterium
CAGGTTACGGGTTTCCGTGGGGAAACGAAGGAACTAAAAGACATGGAGGGCCGTATCCGTGGTGATATCTGGTATTTGGAGCACTGGAGCTTCGGTCTGGACCTTTACATCATGTACAGGACGGTGGCGAATGTCTTCCGTGGCGAGAAGAATGCCTATTAGTAAAACGGGCTGTTCTTAACGATCCTTCTCGATGAGGGTCCTTAGTAATTTAGCAGTTAAAAAACTTTGTTTTTGCAGCCTGTTATTTCCGTCTGCCGGCCGGAAATGGAACATAGCCGGCACTAATGTTAGATCAGAACCCTTGTCCTTTGTGAAAAGTGCAGGGGGAGCTCCGGGAACGAGAGCGCTTGTTCCCGGAGTTTTAATCGAAAACTATATGGCAAAAATTGTATGTCTGCATGACTATCAGGAAGATATTATACAGCGTCTCTCGGAGGAATGGCGGACGCGCTGCAGCGTGATGGTGCAGATGCCTACAGGCACCGGCAAGACCCATGTATTGGCGGCGGTGGTAAGCAGTTTTCTCACTGATGGAAAGAGGACGGTCTGGATCGTCGCACACCGCAGGGAACTTGTGGAACAGATAGAAGAGACCGTTGCAAAATACGGAACAAGTCTGACTGACGGGCGCATCAGGGTGATGTCCATACAATGGCTCACACGGCATTACAATGATGTGGTGGAAAAACCGGAATTGGTCATCATCGACGAGGCGCATCATGCACAGGCAAGGACTTACCGAATGTTGTGGAGCAAGTTTCCGGAAGCGAAGTTTCTCGGACTTACCGCTACTCCCTGCCGGATGGGACGTACCGGGTTCACGGACCTTTTCGACTCGCTGGTATGCTCATGGAGCGTGGCGGAGTTTATAAGGAAAGGGTGGCTGTCGTCATTTGATTATGTCTCGATACGTGCAAACAGCAGGGAGCAACGGTTGATAGACTCGCTGGAAAAACGCGGTGCCGACGGTGATTACCAGATAAGGGAGATGAATGATGTACTGAATCGCCACACAAGCATCGAACGGTTATACCGGAGCGTTCTGGAGTATGCGGACGGGAAGAAGGGGATTGTTTATGCCGTCAGTATTGACCATGCGCGGAACATCGCGGCGTATTACAGTGGAAAAGGACTGGACGCCGCAGCCATAGACAGTCACACACCGACTGCTGAACGCGGACGGATGGTGGAGGATTTCAAAACAGGCAGAATAAAGGTACTGGTAAATGTGGACGTTTTCAGCGAGGGATTTGACTGCCCCGATGTGGAGTTCGTGCAGATGGCACGCCCGACACTCTCACTGGCCAAATATCTGCAACAGGCCGGGCGCGGACTGAGAAAATCAGTCGGCAAGGAGACATGTGTGCTGATAGATAATGTGGGGCTCTACCGTGTGTTCGGTCTGCCCACCATGGCATGGGACTGGGAGGCGATGTTCCACGGGGATATGGCAGGAAAGGGAATACGGACCGTTCGGTATGGAAACGGGACAAGTCCGGAAACTGTCACCGCGGAAGATTCATGTCAGGACTTCGGTATGGAAGTGATCGTTTCCCATGACAGCTTGCTTTCCGTTATAGCTTTGCAAAAAACTCCGAATCCCTGCAAGAGTCCGGAACTTAAAGCATGGCAGGACAGGGACAGTGGGCTATGGGGGCTGCGCAGGGGAAGAAAAAAGATGACGGACCCGGTATTCGTCACAGTCTTCGACATCCGGCATGACATGGCAGCGGTGAGGTTTGTGGACAAGAACTGCGGACTGGTAAACGCCTGCGGTGAGATCATAAGGAAGGAAGGGCATTGCCTGTCCATGAAATTCATGAGAAACAATTTCCTGACCGTGCAGAAACCGAACGGCAGGTCTGATTATATAGATCTTTACAACCTGCGATCATACAGGGAAAAACCCGAGGTGAGGCGTTTCGGGGATGTGGAGATGTTGAAAGTCGGACGCATGTATTACAGCCGTACAAAAAATCTGTATGCAAGCAAACTGAACCTGAGCGGCGGCTATATTTATAACTACAAGTATTATGTGGCAATTTTCGATTACAATGCTTCCGTCCGATGTTATATTGACGATCCGCATATGGTTGGTTTTCCATGGGGATATGCCTGTCTTCTCGGTGGCGACCATGACAGTTTCTATTGGATATACCGATGGCTGGCGGACGGCAGCATCATCGTGACGGACAGCGGAGGAAAATACTATCATGTGACAGAGGGTGGGGAAAAAAAATACATCGGATGTCACATCTCGGCAGAGGAGGGAGAGAGATGTTTGGCCGAGATGGAACGACTGGTAAAACGTGCGAGGGAGATGCGGAATATGGCGGAATCCGAGAAATTGGAAAAGAGGCGGCTGCTTCTGGAGAAGTCGGGCGAGGCTGTCCCGTTCCGTTCAGGGATGAAATGGGGGCTGAAAGTCGGTGAGCGTATCACCATTCCTCCGATATACCGCAGTGTCAGGCCTCCCATAGGCAGGTATTGCGCCGTGGAGAAGAATTACAGCCAGTGGGGTGTCATTGCCATTGACGGCACAATGATGATCGAACCGCAATACTCTGATATAGAAATCAGCATGAAAGGTGATGTCACAGGAACAAAGGTATCCGGAAACAAGGTATTAGTGAAACTGCCATAAAGGGTGGTCCGCCAGTCCCGTTTGTAAATTTGTCATTTTGAACAGTCCCGACAAATTCGCTGTAAACGCCCGGTTTCACACAACGAATAAAAAATTATAGTGAATCATAATCAGTAAAAATGGTCATATGCTTAATAACATACTCCTGTCCCAAACCATCGGCAATTGTTCAGAGAGACGGAATAAAACTCGTGGAAAGGGCATCGGGATATTTGAATGGGGTAGCAATGCCGGTGAATGGATTATTAATCTAAATAATGAATATGTATCGAATGATGAGAAAGACATTTTCAGAACTGCTTTTCTACAAATTCTGGTCATTTGCAGCAGCCGTGGTCACAGTCTTTATAGTTTCCGACAATTAAAGAATATATGAAAGGCAGTTCTGAAATAGAAGTAGCGGTAGACGGTTATATTGTAAACAAGACCTTTATTATGTCATTCCCAGTTTCTTTCATTAATACGGGAAAAACGGCCTTTTATGGTTTCTCAATGCGAGTTCATGAGAGGATGCTTATAGTAAAAGACGGAAGAGTACAATTGCTTACATGAAAAGACAAATAAAATAATAATCATGGATAAGAATATAAAAATAGCCGTAGCCGGAACCGGTTACGTAGGACTTTCCATTGCCACACTGCTGGCACAACATCATCAAGTGACGGCTGTTGATGTGATTCCTGAAAAGGTAGAACTGATAAATCGGTGTAAATCGCCCATACAGGACGAATACATTGAGAAGTATCTTACTGAAAAAGAATTGAACCTGACTGCCACCTTAGATGGAGCGAAAGCATATGCCGACGCAGACTTTGTGGTCATTGCCGCCCCGACAAACTACGACCCGGTGAAGAACTACTTCGACACAAGCCACGTGGAGGAAGTGATAGAGCTGGTGAAGAGCGTGAACCCGAATGCCATCATGGTGATTAAAAGTACCATTCCTGTGGGCTACACGGAAAGTGTGCGCAGGAAATTAGACACGGAGAACGTCATCTTCTCCCCGGAATTCCTGCGCGAGAGCAAGGCGTTGTACGACAACCTCTATCCCAGTCGCATCATCGTGGGCCGTCCCGAAGACGACGCACGCCTTGACGAAGCCGCCCGTACCTTTGCGGCCTTACTACAGGAAGGGGCGATAAAGGAGAACATCGACACCCTCTTCATGGGCCTGACGGAAGCGGAGGCGGTGAAACTCTTCGCCAACACCTACCTCGCCCTGCGCGTCAGCTACTTCAACGAGCTTGACACCTATGCCGAAATGAAGGGCCTGGACACGAAAGCCATCATTGACGGCGTAAGCCTCGATCCACGAATCGGCACGCACTACAACAACCCGAGCTTCGGCTATGGCGGCTATTGCCTGCCCAAAGACACCAAGCAGCTGTTGGCAAACTACGCCGATGTGCCCGAAAACCTGATTCAGGCAATCGTGGAAAGTAATCGCACGCGGAAGGACTTCATTGCCGACCGTGTGCTGACCAAGGCCGGATATTACAACTATTACAACCGGGGTGACTTCAACCCGGCGGAGGAAAGGAAGTGTGTTGTCGGTGTCTACCGCCTTACGATGAAGTCTAATTCGGACAACTTCCGCCAGTCCTCCATTCAGGGCGTGATGAAACGCATCAAGGCCAAGGGGGCGGAAGTTATCATTTATGAGCCTACGCTTGAAGATAGTAGCACGTTTTTCGGTAGCAAGGTGGTAAATGATTTGGAGTTCTTTAAAATGCAGAGTCATGCGATTATTGCCAACCGATATGATAGTTGCTTGGATGATGTGCAAGCAAAAGTTTATACTCGCGACATATTCCAAAGAGACTGAAAAATTCTCACCGCACGCAGCAAGACTCGGCCTTAGCGATATTTCATTGTAATACTTCATGGCTTCTGGTGACTCATCCAATAAGCGGATTGCCAAGAACACGCTACTGCTCTATTTTCGTATGGTATTGATTATCATTGTCGGTTTGTATACAAGCCGGGTGGTACTCAATACCTTGGGCGTAAGTGATTATGGAATTTATAATGTTGTGGGAGGCATTGTCTCGATGCTTGCCTTTCTTAATTCCGCCATGGTCGCGGCTTCGCAGCGTTTCATTTCATTCGAGTTAGGGACAGACGATTCAGAGAGATTGAAGAAAGTATTCTGCACTTCTGTCTCGATTCATATCGTATTGGCTCTTATCATATTCCTGATAGCTGAAACACTCGGACTGTGGTTTGTGAATACCCACCTGAACATTCCTGCTGAAAGGATGGGGGCGGCCAACTGGGTATATCAGTGTTCCATTCTGACCCTGATGCTGACAGTGGTAAGCGTACCGTACAATTCGTGCATTGTTGCCCACGAGCACATGAAGGCGTTTGCATACGTCAGCATCCTTGAAGCTGTCCTGAAACTTCTGGTGGTTTACTTGCTATTGGTAGGTGCTGTAGACAAGTTGGTTTTATATGCTATCTTGGTAGCTGCTGTAGCTTTCGTCATCCGAATCATTTACGGCATCTATTGCAAACGGCATTTCGAGGAATGCACCTATCGATTTGTTCTGGACAGGAAGCTGTTTAAAGAGATGTTTGCTTTTGCAGGCTGGAGTATCATTGGAAATCTGGGGTTTTCTATGAAAGATCAAGGGTCGAATATCATATTGAACCTGTTTTTCGGCACAGCGGTCAATGCCGCACGCGGAATTGCCATGCAAGTCAATGGCATTATCAGCAATTTTTCCAACAACTTCACCATGGCCTTGAATCCCCAAATCACCAAGCAATATGCGGCAGGTGGCACCAAGGCCTCGATGGAGTTGGTTTACCTGGGATGCAGGTTCTCTTTTTTCTTACTACTTATGATAGTAATCCCTGTTTTCATCAACATGGATTACCTGTTGCGATTATGGCTGAAAACGGTTCCTCAATATACACCCCAATTCCTGATGCTTGCATTGATTGCTGCTTTGGTGAATGTCATGGCATCTCCTGTTGTGACTGCGTTGCAGGCTACAGGGAACATAAAAGTATTTCAGATTGTCATTTGTGTCATCATGTTATGCGAACTGCCGTTGGCGTATCTCATTTTAGCCTGCGGAGGAAGCCCTTACCAGGCAATGTACCCGGCTGTACTGGTCAGTTTTATCGGTCTGTTTGCACGATTCCTGATACTAAAGAAACTTATACCGACATACAGATTGAGATTTTTCACCTTTTCCATTGTCCTGAAAAATCTGTTCATAGCGGCTGTCTGCCTTGTGACAGCCTCCTACATAAAATCCATGTTTGATATAAGTTTCCTGTCATTTGTCATAACTTCCCTGATTGCCTGTTCAAGCACGGGATTGATTATCTATCTGGTGGGCATCACAAATCAAGAACGGTGGGCTATAAATAAAAGGATTAAAAACAGAATATTGAAAATAAGGTGAATAAAGGAATCGTATCACGTAGAGAGAGTTCATAGGGGTTGATTAGCGTCATCGCCCAATTTTTCATGGCGTTATACTATTTGTTTCTGTTCTTTCTTTATTTAGCTTTTATAACCAACGCTGGTTATATATTTGATACATTCGCACCCTTTTATCTTGCATTATATCGGAAAATTGATACTTTGGATGGAATAGGCTGCTATTAATTATGGCGTTCTGACGTAGGTGTTGGTTGTGTATACATTAGTGGTTATGCCGGCATGCATAGTGATTGATAAAATACTAATACCTATTTGGAGTGTGATAGACAAACTGGCATCTACTATATAAATTGCTTGATAATAGCTATTTGTTCAATTAATGTAAAACTATATATAATGTCTGATATTATAACTACGTATATACTAATCAATGGATTCTGTTTCTTTGTATTTCTTTTTTATGGTAAAATATTAGCAAAGAAAGGGACTTTTAAAGAATATTATTTGGCATCCATATTCCCTATTTTAACTTATGCACTAACTTACGGGTTACGATTCGGTCGTGATATAGATTGGAATTTATATTATTTCCGGTATAAAGCTTTAGGAGAAAGCTTACATAATGAAGATTATGAGTTCTTGTTCTCTATGTTATGCCATTTATTCTACAATATAGGCATACCATATTATATGTTCATATTTCTTCAATGTGCTTTTTTGATGTTTACAATACTTGTTTTTCTTAGAAATTTCAGGCAATATTTGCCTTTTATACTGCCACTGCTATTGCCTCTAATTTCTACAAATGATTGTTACATACGATGGTGGTTTGCATTTAGTTTTTTTATTTTATCACTCAATTCATATTTACATAAAAATAATGCGTGGGCATTATTATGGTTTCTATGTGCCTTTTTTATACATTTTGGTATAATTGTTTTAGCACCTATAATAGTGTTTGCACCTTTTATAAATAGAAGGACGATTCCACCTATAATAGCAATTGTTTTAATGTTTGCAACATCTTTTATACTCAGTTTGTCTTCATTTACTCTTTTGATAAATTTAAGTTCTCAATTTTTAGGCTTGGGTTTAGTTGGCAGTGGAGAGAAAGCAGACATATATCTTAATTCAACCCAAGATTTAATAAATGGAGACTTTGGACGTTTAGGATTTTATGAGCGCTCAATCATGAATAAGATTAGACCATTGATTGCCTTTATCCCTACTGTATATTTTATGCGGAGTTACATTGATAAAATAAAGTATGGTATATTCTTTTATAACCTATTTGTAATAGGTGCTATTCTGAGACCAATTTGTTTAGTGGAAATTTTAGATAGATATGCGTCTTCTTTTGCGTTTTTTTCTTGTGTTGTCTGTGGTGTTTACTTTTATCAAGCATACAAAAATAGGAATATTCAACCACTGTTGTATTTTATTATTGCTATGTTAGGCTTGTTTGTTTCTGTTTGGCCAGCTCTTAGTTTGTTATGGAAAACAGAAAATGTTTTTGACATGATGTTTATATGGGATGCTGGAGGTAGAAACTATTTACCCATTAGGTAATTTATGATTTTCCCTGATTGTAAGACGGAAAAATCAAAACAAATTATTTGAATAGCAGTTGAAGGCTCTGAAGATTTCGGATGAATACGTAACAAATATATTTTCTAATGAATGCATTTAATTACAGTATAATTATACCCCATAAAAATGCTCCTAATTTGTTGCAACGCTGTTTGGATTCAATTCCCCAAAGAAGTGATTTGCAAATTATTGTTGTAGATGACAATAGTGATGAATCTGAAGTCGATTTTGGAAACTTTCCTGGATGTAATCGGGCGAATGTTGAATTATACTTTACTAAAGAAGGAGGTGGAGCTGGTTATGCTAGAAATGTAGGATTGTCTCATGCCTGCGGAACGTGGTTGTTATTTGCGGATGCAGATGATTATTTTAATTATTGCATTAATGATATTCTTGATGAATATGCGGCTGTAGATGCGGATTTGATTTTTTTTAATGCAAATAGTGTAGACAGTCAGACCTATGTGCAGCAATCCAAATCAAAACACTTAAACCAATACATCAGTTTATGGAATTCAGATTCTCATGTCGCTGAATTGTATTTAAGATATATCTTTGGTGAACCTTGGTGTAAAATGGTACGCAGGAATTTGTTAACCAATAATGGTATATTATTTGATGAAACACGTGTCCACAATGATACGAAATTTTCTTATTTGGTTGGGTATTATGCTAAAAAAATTCAAGTAGATTCAAGGGCATTATATACTTACACTGTAAGAAGTGGCTCTATCAGTGCATTGCCTAATCAGAAATGGAAATTTTATGTGAGAATAGATGTGTTTGGTCAGAAAGATTTATTTTTTTTTAATCACGATGTACCCATACATGACGACAGACACTTTAAGGCATTGTATTCGTTTTTACGAGTGAAAGACTTTGAAGGATTTAAGTGTGCTTATCATAAACTTGTAGAAATGGGATTTGATAAACGCTATATAGATAAAAGTTTGGCTTTATGTCTTGCTAAAAATTCAGTTTTATCCCTTACGTATTGTATATGCTTTGTCCCATTGCTATCTGTTAAATTATACGCTTTATTCTATCTGTTTTTTTATTCTATACCCCAGTATATAAAGTTGCATGTATTGGGATTACATAATAAAAATATAGAGTGTAGATAGTTTATATACTTTAAAAACTGATTATGAAAAATATTTTAGTTTATATTGTTGACTGTATGATGTCTCCCCGAGGGGGAAAGTTGGGATATAATTATTTCTTAAAGAAAGAATTGGACAATTTGGGTGTTACCAATATCCATTATATCCATCGTGAGACTAGTATAAATCAAAATGTGAACAGCAGAATTCATTCCTTGAAACAGGATAGAATTAAAAACTTTCTTATTATATTGAAGAGTGTCTATCGGAAGTTTCTGACACTGTATGGCTTTAATCATAAAGCACTCGTTGATTTAAATGCATACGATACAGTCCACTTTCACTCAACTCTTGATATGTATAATGTAAGGGACAGTCTCAAAGGTTATAAAGGGGCCGTTGTGCTGACTTCGCACACCCCTACGATTCAGTCCAAAGAAATGTATGACGCATTGACTTCGTGGGAAAAAAAACACATGAATTGGCTTTATAAGAATCTGATTAAAATTGACGAATATGCATTCCGAAGAGCTGATTACATTGTGTTTCCATGTCCGGAAGCGGAAGAACCTTATTATAATAACTGGCCTGAATACAAAGCCGTAAAAGAGGAGAAGAAAGGAAAATACTTGTATCTATTGACTGGGACTAAAGCACGGGTAGCTAAATTGTCTAAAACAGAGGTTCGTCAGCTATATTCAATACCTGATGATGCTTTTATAATTTGTTATGTGGGTAGGCATAATGAAATTAAAGGATATGATCAACTAAAATTGTTAGGAGAACAGATCCTGCAGGAAGCTCCAAACATCTATTTCCTTATTGCAGGACGGGAAGAACCATTGCACGGGCTTCATCATCCGAGGTGGATAGAAGTGGGATGGACATCAGATCCGCACTCTTTAATAAATGCCAGTGATATGTTCATGCTGCCTAATAAGGAAACGTATTTTGACTTGGTAATGCTTGAGGTTTTGTCGTTGGGAAAGATTATCATTGCCAGTTATACAGGAGGAAACAAATATTTCAAGTCGAGTTTTGCAAAAGGTGTCTTTACATATTCAAAACTTGAAGAGGCGGCACAACTTATCCATAATGTATACGATATGGATTTTGAACTAAAAAATGAATTGGAAAGAAGCAATAGACTGTTGTTTGAACAATGCTTTTCATTGGAGATATTTGCCAAAAATTATATTCAACTCATAAATTCGATATGATATGGGATCATATAGAGAAATGTGGAAGCTAATCAAGCAAGATTATATTGTCAATCAACGAATTATATTGCATATCAATGAATTAGGGGGGGAGAAATTGTTAAACATTTTAAAAGTCCTTATACATAGTAGAGGTTTTTGCTATACATTTTGGCTAAGGCTATGTGGGGTGGAAGGAGTTTTAAAACCTTTCTGTTGGTTGATATTGCATCATCTGTCATCAAAATATGGCATTCAAATTTCACATCGGATGCCATTAGGCGGAGGATTTTATATCAGTTATGGCGTAGGTGTTGTCATTAATGGCAGTGCACGAATAGGGAAAAACTGTTCGATTGGGCAATTCACCACTATTGGTTCAAATAAAGGGAAAGCAGCCACAATTGAAGATTTTGTTAGTATTGGCCCAGGGTGTTGTATAGTCGAAAATGTACACATAGGCCATCACGCTATTATAGGGGCAGACTCGGTTGTTACACACGACGTACCGTCTTATGCTGTCGTTGCAGGTGTTCCTGCCAAAATCATTAAAATGTTATCCCCTGATGCTGATAGTTGAGCTATCTTGCTAAACAATAGGTATTGCAAATTTTATTTTTATATGGAACGTTCACGAAACCTCAGTATTGACATCTTAAAATTTTTCGCTGTCCTGCTTATCACCAATTCACACATGGAAAAGGTTTATGCCGATTATGGGGCACTCTCTACAGGAGGTGCCATCGGTGATGCCTTGTTCTTCTTTTGTAGCGGTTTTACACTTTTCTTGGGCAGGATGGGACGTTTTGATGCCTGGTATAAACGAAGAATACGGCGTATATATCCTTCCGTATTTGGCTTTGCCTTAGTTGCATCCATATGCTTTGCCTCTACCAGCAATATGCTGCATGTGATTCTGAGTGGAGGAGGACAGTTTGTCAGTTGTATCATGCTTAGCTATATCGTGCTATACATGGTGCGCAAGCTGTTTTCCTGCCATCTGAATGCAGTTTTTATGGCGGTTGGTCTCTTTATCGTTTTGTGGTATATCTTTCTGTTTGAGCATAAGGAAATGGTGTGGATGTACAAAGGCAGTACCATCAAATGGTTCTGTTATTTTCTGTCCATGCTTTTAGGGGCCATCATAGGGCTAAGGAGCAAAGAACAGCCTCAAACTGTAATTGGGGGGGTAAAAATATGCTACAAATAATATCTGTATTGCTCTTTTGCACTTTACTCTTCTATGGCATCCAGATTGCCGGGAACAGATATGT
Source organism: Clostridiales bacterium (assembly GCA_003150355.1). Taxonomy (GTDB): domain Bacteria; phylum Bacillota; class Clostridia; order Oscillospirales; family Oscillospiraceae; genus Limivicinus. Next base: position 11,214 of record QAMJ01000001.1, read on the forward strand.
ATGGGTCGCTCATCTACAGGTTCTGACCGTATTGCCTCTAATAGGTATCATCTACTATTTCTATAGATTGGCCAATACTGAAATCATGCAAAGATTTTTTCAGGGAAGATGCTGGAATTTCATGGGCATGACCATCGGCGGGCTTTGCCTCGAAATATACCTGGTGCAAATGCCCATATTGACAGGAGAAGAACGGTGTTTGCCTTTTGGTGGAAACACCGATGATTTGCTGCCATTGTTCCCTCTGAATATATTGGTCTTGTTGGCTATTATCCTGATGCTGGCATATATTACACGATGTGTCGGCCGTTTCTTCCAGCAGACGTTCGACAATAGGGATGGTTATGAGTGGAAAGAGATTTTACGTCTCAGATAGAATCTAATATAGGTAATAAGGATATGATAAATTTGGCAGACATCAACAGGGCAGGGCATTGGATGAACACCCATAAAATCCCCTTGCTCCCTAAAGTGATGCAGCTGATAGCCTTCTTGTTCTATAGCAGTGCTGTCAGCTATAAGGTGAAGATTGGGAAAGGGACTTTCTTTAATCATGGAGGTTTCGGTGTGCTCATCAATTCGAATGTCGTGATAGGTGACTGTTGCAAGATTGGCAACAATGTGTCTATCGTGGGGCAAGGACCGTACAAATGTGTGCCGGTGCTTAAAGACAGGGTGTATGTAGGCCCAGGTGCTGTTATCCAAGGTCCTGTAGTCGTGGAAGACGAAGTTATCATTGCGCCCAATGCCGTGGTCACGAAGAGTGTCCCTCGGGGTGCAATAGTGGCGGGTAATCCTGCCAGAATAATAGGATGGACAAAGAATCTGGACTATGATATTTTCAAGAATGAAAGTTGGAAAGAAGGTACAAAACCTTATCTGGTGGACGAACGGGCAGCTTCGTCCTGTGACTGAACGGATTCCTGAAAGCTGCTCCATCGGCGTCCTGCTGTTGGCCGTGATTCTGCCACTCGCGTTCTCTGCCTGTAGCAGTGATACGGACGAAGCCGTTTTTTTTACAGGTTCCTCCTTGGTTGAGAAGTGGGATGTACGCAGGTTCTTCCCCACAAAGGTGACGTATAACGCAGGGCTATCCGGTGCCGGAATCGATTATGTGGAGTCGCAGGGCAAGCAGTTCAAGGGAGAAAATGTTGTGTTGATAATCGGGGGCAACGATGTGGTTTCGGTGGATGATACGGAGGCCTATGTGGAGCGTTACCTGCGGATGCTGCAAAACATGGAGGCGAAGCGTATCTACCTGTATTCAATATTGCCACGTTTGGCATTTGAGTCTGATGGCTATGAGAAAGTGCGTTTGCTGAACAAGAAAATCAGGGAAGGTGTGACCGAACGGTTGGACAACGTTGTCTACATAGATGTATTCGACCTTTTCCTGGAAGGTGGGAGACTGAACGAGCAATACTTCTACGATGGGACCCACCTGAACGAATGGGGATATGCATTGATTTCCGGTGAACTGAAAAAGGTATTGCTATGAGAAGAAACGGAATGACCAGGGTGGTAGCATTGGCGGCTGTGTCGGTGGTTGCCTCGTGCCTGTACGCCCAAGTGGGAGTGGGTCTGCGCGACAACCAATATGTGCACATCGGCTACACATGGAAAGAGCAATGGAACGTCACGCTCGAACATAGCGTGTTTTCACAAAAATTCAGTACACAGTATGTACGATTCTTGTTGAGTTATAAGCAGCAGTGGGGTAACTGGAATATCAAGGCCATCCCCTATTATGGTACCTCTTATAATGGAGATTTCTACAACCTTGGTATGGCGGTTGATGTGCATTGGCGTTTGCTCGATGGCTGGGGGCTGACCGGTGTAGTGAACCCTCATTATGACAGTGCCTTAGACTATCTCACTTGCTTTACCGCAGGTACTGACATTCACCTCTATAAAGGCATCACGTTTTTAGTGCAATATTCCACCGTCCCTGAGTATCGGATGAAGGAGGAACGGTGTAAGCTGGGGTTGAGGTTCGCTTATGGGAACCTTTCGGTTACCCCCATGCTTTCGGTACCGACCGATGGGGAGGGCAAACACATAAGGCTGTTATGCAGTTTTGATTTTAGCTTCTGATAAAGAATAAGCCCAAGACTTTCATATATGCTTTATTTGTCTTTATGGCAGTAAAAATATTTTTGAGTTATGAAGATTTTATATTTCGGACCCATTGCTGAATCCGGTAAACCGGCACTGGGTGGTTTTGAAGCAGCTAACAGAAAGAACATAGATAAGCTGAGACAACTGAGGATTGATGTTGAAGAATTTTCCAATCCCATCATTAACCGTAAATGGGGTAAACTCGGGAAATTGGCTTATATAAGTCTGTATTTCAAGCCATTCATATTAGCAAAATATATAGGGAGAAAGAATGTTTTGATACACGCAACCCCCTTGTATGGCAAGCTGTTGTGCCCATCTCTCTTTTTATTGAAAATAGCTCGGACATGTAGAATTCCTGTATTGGTTGATGTAAGGGCGGGGTCATTGCTGTACTATTATCAAACCAAGGGAAAAGGGAAACAAAAAAGACTGCGAGCAATGCTGTCATCAGCCGATTGCATAACGGTAGAAAGCTCATCATACATAAGAGACATAAAGGAAGTGATGGGTATAGATGCGAAAGCCATCTATTTCCCTAATCTGACAATATGCGACAATCTTCCAATCCAGACAAGATCACATGATAAGTTTAGCATCTTCTACTTTGGGCGTATCACAATGAGTAAGGGTATAGATGTTTTATTGGACATGATGAACTATCTTGATACACATTATCATTTGTATTTGGCAGGGAATATTGATAAGGATTTTGATTTAAACATCGTAGAAAATGAAAACATCACATATTTAGGATTGCTTACCCCTTCGCAGTTGAAAGAAGAAATGGGTAAAATGCATTTCTTTGTATTCCCTACCAGACATATTGGTGAGGGGCAATCGAACTCCCTTATTGAATCAATGGCAAATGGGCTTGTACCTCTTGCTTCCAATCAGGGTTTTAATGCGGAGGTAATCGCTGACTGCGGTATTGTCTTGGATAAAAACGCTACCGGTGCTGAATATGCTACAGAGATAAAGAAGATAAATATGGAATTGTGGGAAAGGATGAGTGAAAAAGCATCCACGCATATTCGCACTTGCCATAATATTGATATTGAAATTCCTAAACTCGTTGCTTTATACAAACGGATTCTCAAAATTGACAATGGATAAGATTATATTTTGTGGAGACTTAGTCTGCCCTTTCGATGTAGATGTTGATTATAGTGACATCTGTTCTTTATTTGAACGTTCAGTTGGAATAGCAAATCTGGAAGGAGCTATATTGCTCAATAAATCAGCAGTAGAAGCCCCTAAATGGACAGATAAATATTCGTTATACAGCTCCCCTCAAGTTCTTGATATAATCAAGAAGCTGAACATAAAATATGTGTCTTTATGCAATAATCACATATTGGACTACAAACAAGACATAAATGAGACTGTAGAACTTCTAAAATCAAATGACATAGACAGTTGGGGATTAAAAAACCATGACCTGTTAAAAATAAAATTCAATGGACGTAATCTTCACATCATAACGTTAGCCACTTTTTCCAATGAACATAGCTTGAATCTCATGAATCCAAGTAGAGTTTTAAGTGATATTCGCAGAATAAGAAGACACGACCCTGATGCACTCATTGTGATTTATCCACATTGGGGAGTGGAGAAATTCTATTATCCGGAACCCGCAGACAGAAAGTTCGCGCATGACTGCGTGGATGCAGGCGCAAATATTGTAGTAGGGCATCACCCTCACGTTATTCAGCCAGTTGAAATATACAAAGGCGTTCCTATAGTTTATTCACTTGGAAATTTTATTTTACCCCAAACTTTTTATGGGAATAAAAAATTGGTTTACAGACAACCTGAAGTACAGCATGAGCTGATTGTGGAATGGGACGGCAAGAATATCCAACTCTATCAATTATATTTCGATAAAGAGATAAATAAGTTGAAAGTGGATTTATCGGCAGATATAGAAAAACATTTCGCTTTGTTTAAGGAGCAAATATCTGGTAGCAAATATCTACTTTCCTATTTAAAGAATGCATCATTATTGGATATTGCACTCAGGACACGTTATGTACCCAATATTTTTAATGAATACATAAGCTATGTCTCTCGCAATTTATTGCGTTTTGTGAGGAAAGTACTTATCAGAGCTGGATTACATAACCCATATAAAGCATTTGTTAAATGAATGACATAGGTTTCCTCCCTTACAAACAAATAAATTGTAAACACATCAATGAAAAAATACCTAAAAGAAACCGCTAAATATTTGCTCAGATGCCCACTTATCATATCGCCTTATGTGGTCGAGATAGAGAAAATGTATGGCATGACGTCGGACGAATTGAACAGGAGAAATGAAGAAGTGTTTCTGCGAATATTCAGGAATGCTTATCGGAAATCTCCTTTTTATCACAGGCTGTATACAGAGGCTGGCATTGGGCTGGAAGATATAAAGAGCCTGGCCGATATGGAGAAGCTTCCGATAATAACCAAAGAAATGGTGAAAAAGCATGCTGATGAAATGTTGGTGGTACCCAAATGGAAACTGATAGCCAACCATACAAGCGGCACTACAGGGACACCGCTCAAAGTGTATGAAGACTGGCCATCGATTTGGAGAGAACAGGCTTACTTCTACTGCTACCGGAAGCGGTGCGGATTTATTTACGGACAACCCTTGGTGTCGCTTCGTGGAAACCTGGAGAAGAAAGAACTTTACCTGAAGGTACATATCAGCAACACGCTCTACCTATCGAGCTATAATATCAACTCACAAACAGTACAGACATATTACGACCAGATATTGAAGCACAAGCCTGTGGCGATTGAAGGCTACCCGAGTTCTTTGTACAGCCTTGCCCTCATGTTGCGTGACAGAGGACTGCAGCTCCACATCCCGTTGGCTTTCACCTCGAGCGAATCATTGCTGGACTATCAGCGGGCGCTGATAGAAACACAATTCGGTACACAGGTCTATGACCATTATGGAACTACTGAACGAACCATCCGCCTAAGCGAAGCGTTGAACCACAATGGTTATTACGAGGAACCAGGCTATTCCATCAATGAATATACCGAAGATGGAGAGATAACCACTTCATTGATTAACGAATCTTTCCCCCTGATAAGGTATAAGGGAAACGATGTGATGGAGCTGATGAAGCTGGATGACAGCAACCGGCAGGTCAGGGTGAAGTCTATTGAAGGGCGTGCAGGGACATGCCTCATTGGAAAAGACGGTTCACAATACAGCGGTGCATTGCTGACCCGCGTGTTCAAGGACATCACGTCCATAGACAATGCCCAATTCATACAGCAGAAGCAGGGGGAGGTGACGCTGAACGTAGTGGTAAATGGTGGTTTCTCGCAGGATGATATGAAGCGGTTGCACGAAGAGGTGTTTGCCCAGCTTGGCGAGCAGAACTTCAACATAAGGATTAACCAGATAAGTCCCCAAGAGCTGGTTTACAGCAAGCGAGGCAAATTTAATTATATAATTAATCTAATAAATGTTAAACGGGGGGGGTAATCAAGAGGATTCAAGGCAGAATTGAGGACTATATCGTCTGCAAAGACGGAACCCGGCTAAAGAGGTTGGACTTCATCATGAAAGAAGCAACCCGGGTAAAAGCCTCACAGTTGGTGCAGGAAAGGGCAGGAAAAGTAAAGGTATTGGTGATACCGGAAGAAGGCTTTGGAAGTGAAGATCGCAACAGGATTATCTCTGCCCTCATAGCCCGGGTTGGCACAGACAATCTGGATGTGGAGTTGATAGAGACGACTATGGACAAATTGGTCACAACCGGCAGCGGCAAATTCAAATACATCATCAATCTGATTCGGGAATAGCCTATCTTCCGCTCTTCCCCTCATTAAACACGAAAAGCAACAATCCCATAGGCAACCTGTCAAAATTGAAGTCAAGATAGGCCGCCGGTTACTTTTATGCCATAAGGCAATGTCAATGAACATCAAATAGCTATATAAAAGAATGAACATTAGTATTTTTGGCCTCGGCTACGTAGGATGCGTGGGCGCGGCATGTCTGGCCAAATTAGGCCACAAGGTTATCGGTGTGGACGTAAACGAGAACAAGGTGCGGCTGATGAACGAAGGGAAGCCGACCATCATAGAAGAAGGTATTGCGGAACTTTGCCAGGAAGCGCACGACAAAGGGCTGATGACGGCTACAACCGTGGCGGCAGAGGCAGTGGTGCAGACGGAAATATCCTTTATCGTAGTGGGAACACCCTCGAGCAAGGAAGGACACCTGAACCTGGATTATATCTATACGGTAGCAGGGCGGATAGGTCGTGCGTTGCAGCACAAGGACGGATTCCACATCGTAGCCATACGGAGCACAGTGCTGCCCGGCACGAACCAGAAGGTGGGAGAGATTATCGAACAGGAGTCGGGCAAGAAGCGCAATGTAGACTTTACTGTGGTGAGTAATCCGGAATTCCTGCGCGAAGGAACAAGCGTGGAAGATTATTTCAATCCGCCTCTGACACTGGTGGGCACGGACAATAAGCTAGCCGAACAAAAGTTTCGCGAACTTTACAAGGACATCCATACTGAATTTGTCTGTACGGACATTAAGGTGGCGGAAATGATGAAGTATGTAAATAACACTTACCATGCTCTGAAGATTGTGTTTGGCAACGAAGTGGGAAACATCTGCAAGGGGCTGGGTATCGACTCGCACAAAGTGATGGAAATTTTCTGCAAAGACAAGCAACTAAATATCTCGCCTTATTACTTCAAACCCGGCTTCGCCTATGGTGGTTCGTGTCTGCCCAAGGACATGAAAGCATTGAAAACGCTGGCGCGTGACCTGTACGTGGACGTGCCGGTGATAGAGAGCATCTACCAAAGCAACGAAAACCAGAAGAAGAATGCCGTCGAAACGATTATCGGTAAAGGTAAGCGCAAGGTGGGCATATTGGGGCTTAGTTTCAAGGCAGGCACGGACGACCTGCGATGTAGTCCCATTGTGGATGTAGTGGAGCAATTACTGGGCAAAGGCTTTGAAATTAGGATTTACGATAAGAATGTGAGACTCAGCGAACTGACTGGTACGAACAAAGATTTTATCATGGCCAAGATACCTCACTTACAACACTTCGTGACGGATGACCTGCACTCGGTGTGTCGGAACAGTGACGTGCTGGTGGTGGCCAACAAGGAGAAGGAGTTTGCCAACCTGCTGGCCGACTATCCGCAGAAGGTAGTGATTGACCTGATACGGCAGTGGAAAGAGGTGGACTACAACGGTTACTATGAAGGTCTGTCATGGGGAAGCATCAACATGAATCCTGCCCAAGCCGAACAGATAGCGCAAGACTTTAAACGGACTGAGTTCTGAGGCCGACAGAAAACAAATTATGGGAAAGCTGTTTTGGTACTTGAACCGCCTCCAGGCTATGGACTTGCGAGAGGTGTGCTGGAGGGTGCAACAAAGGCTGCTTGCCAAGGCGGAAAAGAAACGCTTTGGCAAGCAGCGCGTCAGGGTGGACGGTGAAGTGTGGAATGAAGCGCTCAGGGAGTTGGGCTTCGATGCAGGTGCTTTGGGAATCAACTTGGCCAACGCGCATTATTCTACCGTTACTGAAGTACATCGTCTGCAAGGTCCGGACTATGGCAAATGGCCGGACACCTTCAGCTACGATCTGACATACAAGCAGCGAGATGATTTAGGCGATGCACGGACCTGTTGGGAGAAGCACCGGCATTTCCGGTTCGCCTTACTGGCAAAGGCTGCTTATGTTTCGGGCGACAGGAGGCTGCTTGCTCACTTGAGTGACGAACAAGACAGGTGGTGCGAACAGCACACTTTCTTGCATGGGATAGCATGGACTTCGGTCATGGAGGTGGCTATCAGGGCTGTCAACTGGATGGTAGCCTTGGCCTTTTGCAAGGACAAGAAACTGGCAGAAAGGTTGCGGACGGGGGTTATCAACATGACGGACTACTTGACTCGTCATTACAGCCGTTTTTCTTCTGCCAACAATCACCTGTTGGTGGAAGCAGCTGCCATAGGGTTGGCCGGATATGCCTTTGGTTACCGACCTTGGAAGGAACTGGGTATGGCACTATTGTCGAAGGAGCTGCTGAACCAGAACTATGAGGATGGCGTGAACAAGGAACTCTCCCTGCACTACCAAACTTTCGGAATGGAAGCCTACTGCCTGATGATGCGGGCTATGCAGGCACATGATGATAAAATCCCGACCGCATGGTACGGGATGCTGAGCAAGCAAGCCGAATATGTGGCTCACAGCCTGTGGAACGAACAGGTGCCCATGGAGTTTGGTGATGATGATGAGGGCAAAATCTTAGACTTGCAAGGGGGTGAGTGGAATTATTGCAGCTACATCCTACAGTTCTGCTCCCTGCTGACCGGCAGAAGGTACCATGCCTTTGGCAGCATCCACGAAAACATATTTTGGCTGTTCAGTAACAAGGCTATCGAGCAGATAAGGTCGGCGGTACTGTATGACAACCGAGCCAGCAGATGCTTTGAGGTAGGTGGAAACACTTTCCTCCGTGATACTTCCGGTCGCATTTTGGTGGGGATGGATCATGCAGCTCTAGGCTTTGGCCGCATTGCCGCCCATGGACATGCCGACGCGCTGAGCGTGCAGTTGATGGTGGACGGGATGAGTGTGCTGGCCGACCCAGGTACTTACATTTACCATTGCGACTTGGGCATGCGCAACGTCTTCAGGAAAACTATTAACCACAACACTCTGTGCTTGCTGAATCGGGCAGGTAAAACCATTGACCAATCGCAGATGTTGGGACCTTTTTTGTGGGGCAAGCGTGCACAATGCATGTTGGAAGTATGTGAGTCTGATCGCTGGCACGACAAAATAGTTGCCAGCCACAACGGATACCACCCCATCGTACATAGGCGAACGGTGGAGCTGAAAGGTAAAAACAGTAGTAGCCCCTGGCTACAAATAGAAGATGAGTTGGACAAGGATGGTAAGTGGGTAGTCACATGGCTGCTCGGAAAGCAGTGCAAGGCAAGCGGAATGGAAAACGGCTACCGGATAAGCTGCGGGCAGAGTGAGGTCATCATGACCATAGGAACTTCCGTGGAGAAGATTTGTCTGGAAGAGGCATGGATAAGCGAATCCTATGGCACGAAAACACGGACTACGGCCATACGGATTTATGGCAGTGGCATGAGGCTTTCTGTCAATTTCAAAATCAACCTTTATCATTAATTCATAGCACATACATAATGGATAGAAGAATTCTAATTATCGTAGAAAATCTCCCTGTGCCTTTTGACACCCGTGTGTGGCAGGAGGCGACAACGTTGGCTGCCAACGGATATACGGTTTCAGTCATTTGCCCCACAGGCAAAGGCTTTGACAAGGAGTATGAATACTTGCAAGGTGTGCATATCTACCGCCATAAGCTTCCCAAGGAAGGGAACGGTGCGTTAGGCTATGTCCGTGAATATTTCAGTGCCCTTTGGGCCGAATATACCTTGGCTAAGCGGGTGTGGAAGAAACATGGCTTCCACTGCATTCATGGCTGTAATCCGCCTGATGACATTTGGATGGTGGCACGGATGTTCAAGGGGAAAGGAGTGGAGTACATATTCGACCATCACGATATTTGCCCTGAACTGTTTGAGGCTAAATTCGGATATACCAAGGGGTTACTCTACAAAAGCCAGCTGTGGCTGGAACGGCAGACTTACAGGCACAGCAAATTTGCCTTTGTGACCAACGAGAGTTATCGGAAGATAGCCATTGAGAGGGGGGGCATGAGGCCAGAAGACGTGATAGTACTGCGTAGCGGCCCTAAGCTGGAACGGCTGCGGATAGTGCTGGCTAAACCTGAGATAAAGCGAGGACGAAAGTACATGGTAGGTTATTTGGGCGTAATAGGGCAACAAGAGGGAATAGAATATCTGCTGGAAGCCGCCCGGTATATCAAGGAAGACCTGAAGAGGGATGATATATTTTGGGGTATTGTGGGTGGAGGTCCCCACTTAGACCAGTTGAGGAAGCAGGCTACGAAGATGGAACTGGATGACATCGTGGAATTTACGGGGCGTGTGCCCGATGCACAGTTGCTGGATTACCTGAATACAGCGGACGTATGCGTCAATTCAGATGAATATAATGCAATGAATGACAAAAGCACAATGAACAAGATATTGGAATACATGGCATTGGGCAAGCCCATCGTGCAATTCGACTTGACGGAAGGGAGGTATAGCGCACAGGAGGGCTCGCTCTATGCCAAGCATAACGATGCCAAGGATATGGCGGAAAAGATAGTGTATCTGCTGGATCATCCGGAAGAACGGAAGCGAATGGGCAAGTTTGGCAGAAACCGTGTAGTGAACGAACTTTCGTGGGAGCATACGAGCAAGGCTTTGTTGGAAGGGTATGATAAATATTTTAAAAATAGAGGATTATAAATCTATAGGATATTTGAATCGCTATGTTTTTTGATCATTTATGGTTTTATTGTTATGGTTTTGTCAACTATGAAACATTATGATTACCTGATAGTAGGCGCAGGTCTGTTCGGTTCTGTATTTGCCTATAAAGCTACGAAGCAAGGAAAGAAATGCCTGGTGATTGACCGTCGTCCGCATTTGGGAGGAAACCTTTATTGCGAGAATGTGGAGGGGATTAATGTGCATAAATACGGTGCGCATATCTTTCATACCTCGAATAAGAAGGTGTGGGATTTCGTCAACTCGATTGTGGAGTTCAACCGTTATACCAATTCGCCCGTGGCAAATTACAAAGGTAATCTATACAACTTGCCTTTCAACATGAATACGTTCTATCAGATGTGGGGCGTGACAACCCCAGCCGAAGCCACGGCTAAGATAGAGGAACAGAAGGCGAAAGCTATAGCCCGTATGAAGGTGGACGGTGTAACCGAACCACGCAATTTAGAAGAGCAGGCGCAGATGCTTATCGGAAAGGATATTTATGAAAAACTGATAAAAGGATATACCGAAAAACAATGGGGACGGAAATGTACGGAGCTTCCAGCTTTCATCATCAAAAGGTTACCAGTGCGTTTAGTGTTTGACAACAACTACTTTAACGACAAATACCAAGGAATCCCCATCGGTGGTTACAATGTGTTGATAGATCGTCTGTTGGAAGGTGCTGATATACGGTTGGACTGTGAATTCTTTACGCATCGTCAAGAACTGGAGGCTTGGGCGGACAAGGTGGTGTTTACTGGTGCTATTGACGAGTATTATGGTTATCGGTTTGGCAAGTTGGAATATCGCACGGTGCGGTTTGAAACAGAAACATTGGACACGTCGAACTACCAAGGCAATGCCGTAGTAAACTACACGGAGCGTGAAGTGCCATATACCCGTGTGATAGAGCACAAGCATTTCGAGATGTTCGGTGCAGATGTGGACAATTGCCCGAAAACGGTCATATCGTGGGAATACAGTTCAGAATGGACGGAAGGCAGCGAGCCTTATTATCCAGTGAATGATGAGAAGAACAATGCGCTTTACCATAAATACAAAGAGCTGGCGGATAAAGAAACGAACGTAATCTTCGGTGGAAGGCTTGCGGAGTATAAGTATTATGACATGCACCACATCGTAGAAAAAGTATTGAATCTGTTTTAATTTGTAAAAGTGCAATTCTGAAAAGTCAATAATGCATGAAAAAGATCAAAAATCTGAAGACTTTCCATGAAATATTTTTATTCGTTTATTATATTGTGCTGTTTGGTAACCAATATGTTGGGTCAGCATACCTACGGCACATCAGGGCTGCTTTATTCTCCTACAGCCGAAATGCAGAAAGACAAGACTGTCATGATTGGTGGCAGCATGATAGACCACAATATTTATCGTGATGCCTATTGGAATGCCCATGATGAGTATAATCCTTATACTTATAACTACTATCTGAACATTACGCTGTTTCCATGGTTAGAAATAGCTTATACCTGTACGCTGGTAAAAGGCATTCATGGCAGCAATTACTGGCCGCAGCAGACTTGGGGCAAATT
>QAMJ01000003.1 GCA_003150355.1 Clostridiales bacterium
AAGAAGCTGCAAGTCAACATGAAGAACATCCGCAAGAAAATGGGCGTGACGCCCGGCGAAAAACGCTACATCATCAACGAGCTTGGCGTCGGATACCGTATGCTGGCGGAGGATGAGGCATAGCGCTGCCAAAGTCCTGCGCCGCTTGACAGGCGTGGTACAACACAAATGAGCTTTTTCCGTTTCTATACCAAACGGAGAACCCATATCCGCTTTTGTATATGAAACTGACGCGGTGAGTTCAAGGTTGCTTTTGGTGAACTGCGTTTTTGATTTAGATAAAGGCGGCGGTCAAGCTGCGGAGGAAACATTATGATCAGAGAACTGCGAAAAGCAGATATAGATAAAGTTGCGGATATATGGTTGGACACAAATATAAGGGCGCATGATTTTATTCCAGCTCAATATTGGGAAAGCAATTTTGAATCAGTAAAAGAACTGCTGCCGCATGCAACTGTCTATGTCTATGAGGATGATCAGGGAATACAGGGCTTCCTAGGGCTGAACGACGAATATATTGAGGGCATTTTTGTTTCTGATGGAATGCAGTCACAGGGCATAGGCAGACTTCTGCTGAATTATGCAAAGACCAAAAGGAACGAACTGCGTTTGAACGTGTACCGCAAAAACACACGGGCAATAGCTTTTTATCAAAGAGAGGGATTTAAAATCCTGTGCAGCGGCATAGATGAAGCTGCTGGGGAGAAAGATCATGTAATGGAATGGCGGCGGAAATAGAAATTCCTGTTTGCTTTTTGTGTGAAATGCATTTTTGATTTGAGATAAAGACGGAGGTCAATCCGTGGGGGAAACATTATGAACATAAGATATGCGGAAATGAAAGATATTGCGGCAATCGCGGCAGTCGAGGCGGAGTGCTTTCCGCCCGCGGAGGCTGCGACGGAAAAGGACTTCGTTGAGCGGGTCAGTCATTACGGCAATCATTTCTGGCTGATACACGACGGCGAAAAGCTGATAGCATTTGTGGACGGATTCGTGACAGACGAGCCTGACCTGACCGACGAAATGTACGAAAACGCGGCGATGCACAACGAAAACGGCGCATGGCAGATGATCTTCGGCGTCAATACGCTGACCGAATACCGCCGGCACGGATACGCCGGAACGCTGCTTCGCCGCACCATCGACGACGCAAAACAGCGGGGGCGCAAAGGACTTGTGCTGACCTGCAAGGAGCGGCTCATCCCGTATTATGCGAAATTCGGATTCAAGGACGAAGGTGTGTCCGACAAATCCACGCACGGCAATGTCGTGTGGCATCAGATGCGGCTGGTATTCTGACAAATCGGAATTTGGAGAGGTGAGAAAATGGAAATTCGATATACCCACCGATGATAGAATGGAAATAAGATGTTATCGAAGCGCGGTTATCCGAGTCTGTCGCCGTTGCTCTTGAGCGCAGCGCAATACCCATCGACACTCATTGCCGCAACGGTGAGTGCGGCTTCTGCCGCAGGCAACTGCTCGCCGGGGATATCTTCGTGTCCCCCGATAGGCGACGGGCGGCGTGAAATGGACAAGGAGCTTGGCTGGTTCCACGCCTGCTCGTCCTACCCGCGCAGCGATCTGAAAATCAAGATACCCATAATGCGAGAGAAGAACTCCGGAGGCATAGGCCTTCGGAGTTCTTCATCAGTTCGAGGCGGCCACCCGCTTCGCATCTGCAATCTCGGCTTTCATCTCCGCGATGAGCACCTTAAGCTTTTCCTCGCACTCCTCGCGGGTGTGGGCGTAGACATTGCGGGAGTGCTTTTTGCCGTCCGGCCACTTGGGGGAGTAGCGCCCTTCAAACAGATGGTCGTTGAGCTCGGAGACGCAGCCGGTGCCGGGCTTGCGCCGCAGCCCCATGTAGGGCTTGAAATCGGTCATACTCGGCGTCGTTCCATTTGCCGGGGCAGTCTCTTGGCCTGTCGCCGAAGCGTCCTCCTGCGGCGCTGCTTTGCCGATACCGCGGTCGATGTTCACGGCAGCGGCGCGCTGCATATCGTCGGTGATGTGGGTGTATATATCCAGTGTCGTCGCCGCCGACACATGACCCAGCATGGCCGAGAGCGTTTTCACATCCATGCCGTTCTCAAGAGCCAAGGTCGCGAACGTATGACGAATATCATGGAAGCGAACGTGCTTGCAGCCTGCGTGTTCCAAGATGAGCTGAAGCCTACGGCGCACAACGCCGGGAGTGATGGGGCAGTCCTCCTTTACCGGCGATGGGAACATCCAGCGAGAGTTCACCGTTTCTTTGTACTCACGCAGCACCTCCACCACGGCGGTCGGCAGGGCGATTTTTCGTATCGAACTTTTCGTCTTGGGTGTGCTGAGCTGAAGCTCACCGCGCACATCGTAGACCTGCTTGTTCACGTTCAGTACGCCGGTCTTGAAGTTCAGGTCGTCCCACTGCAGAGCCATGAGTTCGCCGCGGCGCAGCCCGGTAGCCAAGTCCAGAAGGAAGAGCTCATAGTAGCCCTCGGATTTCGCCTGAATGAGAAACCTTTGCAGCTCCTCCCTTGTGAGCACCTGCATCTCCCGCGCCTTCTTCGGCGGTATCTTGCAGCCGATGGCCGGGTTCACACGGATGAGCCCCTCCTGCACGGCTTTCTCCAACGCGGAGCGGCAGGTGGCGTGACACATACGTACCGTCCGATCGGACAGCCCCTCGCCGTACTTTTCGGTGAGGCATTTCCGACCGCCTTTTTTGATCCGCCCGTAAAACTGCTGCAGGTCATTCTGCGTCAGCTTGTTGAGCGGATACTCACGGTAGAACCACAAGTTTTAGTCACTATGTACTATCCCCACCCTTCCCGTCTTGCCAGATCGAGCATGCCGAAGCAGAACTGCTCCCACGGTGTCAATGTGGTCTGTAACGGGTCACCCTCGCGGATACGCATAGTTCGGCGGATCTCCTTTGGGATCACGACACGGCCCAAATCGTCGATCCTGCGGACTATTCCGGTAGCTTTCATATATATTTCTCCTTTGGCTCAGATTGTCTTCCGTGATATTGTTTGCAGCTTTTGGGAGTTTATACAATGGCGCGATGAATGCCGGAACCGACGAATTTCTTGACGTTATGTGCCCAATGGAATATAATAACATCACATTGAACGACAGGCGGTTATACCGGAAAAATGGGACGAGCGTCAGACATTTTCAGAAAAATAATGCTTGGCATCCTGCTGCTAATTATGTCGACGGCGCTGCTGCTGACAGCAGTGAACGGGCTCACGCAGCATTCATATCTGATAGCGCTGCTGGCGGGCGCCGTGTGGGCGTTTATCCTGTACCGCCTGTGCACACGCGGAAAGCTCGGGACTTTGGCTTCAATCGACACGCGGAAAACCACGCTGCTGCTGACGCTGCTGTGCGCGGCGGTGAACCTTGCGTGGGTGCTCGCTGTGCGTATCGAGCCGTTCAGCGATTATGAAACGTATTGGCAGACAGCCTGCGCGCTGGCTTCCGGCGGAGAGATTGACGCCCCGTGGTACATTGCCATGTACCCGCACATCCTCGGCTGTTCAACATTTCTCAGCGCCTTTCTGAAAATTTTCGGCGAGCACGTCATGGTCGCTGCTGTTATAAACGTTATCCTCACCTGCCTGAGCGGGCTGCTGATATACAGCATATGCCTGCGCCTTGCGTCACCGCTGACGGCGGCGCTGGCATATCTGCTGTGGATAGTCTGCCCGTCAAAGATGATGCTCAATCCGCTCGTGTTCTCCGAGCCGCTGTATACCTGCCTTATCCTGCTGTTCTTTTACCTCATCGTGCTTATTGAACAGCAGCGTGGGAGCCTGCCGCGGCGGCTTGGCGTATGCCTGCTGTGGGGGCTGGCGCTCGGCGTACTGCTGCGCGCGGTGAATATTGTCCGCCCGATATCGGCAATACTTATTATCGCACTCGTGCTCTGGCTGCTGTTCCTGCGCGGACGTGATATAAAAGACGGCGCGCAATGGAAAATGTGGCTCGTTATCCTCGTGGCGCTCCTCGGCATATACAAAGCGACGGGGGAGCTGTGGGACAGGCACGTTGAAAACGTGCTCGGCATGGAGCCCGCGTCCTTCCCGGTATATAACATATACGTCGGTTTTAATGAAGAGACGCAGGGGCAGTGGAGCGCAGAGGACATGGATCTGCTGTTCTCCTATCTGAGCCGTCCCGGCGCGACGACGAGCGAGGCGCAGGAGGAGATGCTTCCGCACCTGAAAGAGCGTCTTTCCTCGGGGATAGATTTCGGCCGGCTCTTCGCCTCAAAGCTCATAGCGTTTATGGGCAATGACGAGCTCGGCGGCTACACCTACCGCTTTACCCGGACAGAGCTGTTTGTCAAGCTGTGCATGGTGATATGCAATGTATTCTATTACGGCTGCATGCTGCTGGCGATCCGCGGCATATTCGTGCTCCGCCGCAGCTCAAGGCTGAGCGCGTGCCTGCTGCCGCCGCTGTATATGCTGGGGCTCACGCTGGCACATATGCTGGTCGAGGTCTCAAGCCGGTACCATTACTCGATAATTCCCGTCATCATAATATTGGCCGCCTTTGCACTGGGCGGCAGTGAAACATCAAGGAGGTCAGCATGACACCAAGACTATTCATCGTTATTCCATGTTATAACGAGCAGGAGGTTCTCCCGATAACCGCGCCGATGTTCCTCGAAAAGCTCAATTCCCTTACCGCTGCGGGCAAAATAAGTGCCGACAGCCGTGTGCTTTTCGTAAACGACGGCAGCAAGGATAACACATGGAGCATCATCCAGGAGCTTGCAAAGGCGGACGAGCATTATATCGGCATCAGCCAGAGCCGCAACCGCGGGCACCAGAACGCCGTCCTTGCCGGACTCATGGAGGCGAAGGACAAGTGCGATATCACGATCTCCATTGACTGCGACGGGCAGGACGACATAAACGCGATGGACGCGATGGTCGATGCTTATCTCGATGGCTGTGAGGTCGTCTACGGCGTGCGCTCCAGCCGCGAGACAGACACCTTCTTCAAGCGCTTCACCGCGCAGAGCTTCTATAAGTTCCTTGCGATGATGGGCGCGGAGGTCGTCTATAACCACGCTGACTATCGCCTTATAAGTGCGCGCGTCCTCAAGGAGTTTGCAAACTTCAAGGAGGTCAACCTCTTCCTGCGCGGGCTGATACCGCTCGTCGGCTTCAAGAGCACATCTGTGAGCTATTCCCGTGCCGAGCGCATCGCCGGCGAGAGCCACTATCCGCTCAAGAAGATGATCGCTCTCGCGGTCGACGGCATCACGAGCCTTTCGGTAAAGCCGCTCCAGTTCATCACGGGCTTCGGCATCATTGTTGCGCTGATAAGCTTTATCGGCTGCCTCTGGGCGCTCATCACGGCGCTGTGCGGCAAAGCCGTCGCGGGCTGGGCAAGCATGACCTGCATTGTCTGCTTTGTCAGCGGTGTGCAGCTTATCTGCCTCGGCATCATAGGCGAGTACATCGGGAAAATATACATGGAGACCAAGCACCGTCCGCGCTATATAATCAGCGAGCGTACTTGGGAAGAAGAATAAAAAAACGGGCGTGCCGCAAACACATTGCGGCACGCTTGATTATTGATACGGAAACGGATTTATCGCAACTGATGCGGCAGTGCGGGGTGCAGCGCGTATGTTCTGCGTCATCTGCCGCGTTTGCGCACATCCTCTTCAATACTGTCTTTCCAGTCAGCGCTGATGGGACGGGAGGCGCAGAAGCAGGCGACTGTCTCGCCGATGACCTCATAATTCAGGGCTGTGCCGATTTCATCGCACTTGTAGGTCACCGCGCGGTCAGAGCTGATCCCGAAGCGCGCAGCTTCCTTTGCCGCGTCGATATTCGCGCCGAGGAAAAGAAACTCCCAGCCGTACTTTTCCTTCTCGTGATCGATCATGCGGCGCACCGTTTCATAGTTGTAGCGGCGGCTGGAATTTTCCTGACCGTCGGTGGTGATGACGAAGAGCGTCTTTTCCGGTACGTCCTCCGGGCGGGCATACTTGTGTATGTTCCCGATGTGATGGATGGCTCCGCCGACAGCGTCAAGCAGCGCTGTGCAGCCGCGGGTGAAATATTCCTTCTCCGTCATGGGCGGAACTTCGCCGAGCGGCAGACGGTCGTGGATGACTGTGCTTTCATTGTCGAAGAGCACGGTGGAGACGAACGCCTCGCCGGATTCTTTCTTCTGCTTTGCGATCATGGAGTTGAAGCCGCCGATGGTGTCCGCCTCCAGTCCTGACATAGAGCCGCTGCGATCCAAAATAAAAACCAATTCTGTCATAATGAGAAACCCTCCTTCGTTTGTTTACGTCTGCATTGAAGCGTAACTGAAGGAGGGTTTGGTCGCCTGTCAGGCGACAATTATTCGATCAACGGCACACGGATGGAGCACAGGGCATTGTGCCGTGCGCGGGGTCTCAGAGCTGACCGAGCAAGGCCGCGATGGCGCTGTCAGAGGCAGAGTTCAGCATCCTGCCGGACTTCCAAATGACGGCGGGGTACTTTGCCTTCAGCTCCTTCTCGGCCTTTGCAACGGTGCTCCCGCCGGAGGTGGCGAAGCAGACGGCGGTCTTACCGGAAAGATCGCAGCTGTCAAGAAACGTCTCTATGATGCGCGGGGCAGTGTACCACCAGATCGGAAAGCCAATGAAGACGGTGTCATACCCGCTCATATCCTGCGGCAGCGCGGCGATCTCCGGACGGGAAGCCGCATCGTTCATTTCTTTGCTGCTACGGCTGTTCTTGTCCATCCAGTTGAGGTCTGCGCGGGTATAGGGTACAGTGGGTCTAAGCTCAAAGATATCCGCACCCGCGGCTTTGGCGAGCTTCTCCGCGGCATTTTTGGTGACGCCGCTCGCGGAAAAATAGACGACTAATTTTTTCCCCATCTAAGTTTCCTCCTGTTTGTTATATTAAGGCTTTGTGAAAGCTATACCTTGTACATTTCCCACATACGCGGCTCGTACTTTTTGTACATATACACCGCGAGGGCGAAAGCCAGCAGGTCAGAGATACTCTGGCTTATCTGCACGCCGAGCAGCCCGAGCGGCAGCGGCAGCAGCATGACCGCGGGGATGAAGAACAAGCCCTGCCGCGCGGCGGCGAGGAGACTTGCGGGGCTGGTGTAGCCGCAGGTCTGGAACATCATGTTGTTCATTATCACCCAGCCGACGAGCGGGAGCGTCACGCACTGGCAGCGCAGGGCGAAGGAGCCGATGGCGATGACCTCGGCGTCGCCCTGACGGAACAGGGCGATGAGCCTGTCAGAGAGTACAAAGCCCACGACTGCTGTCACCAGCAGGACGGCCGACGCGACCTTGACGCCGAACCAGAACGCCTTTTCGACGCGCTCACGCTTGCCAGCGCCATAGTTGAAGCCGCAGACCGGCTGGAATCCCTGGCCGAAGCCTATCACCGCCGAGCCCGCAAACTGGCTTATGCGCCCGACAATCGACATTGCAGCGATAGCCGCGTCCCCGTAAGGCCCGGCGGCGCGGTTGAGCATCATGACCGAGAGACTGGCAAGCCCCTGCCGCACGAGCGAGGGCAGCCCGCCGCCGAATATCTGCCCCATTACGGACGGCATACAGCGCACGTATCTGAACCGGAGCGGCACGCAGCCCGCGCGCTTCAGCGCCCAGAGCAGTATCACAAAGCTCACGAGCTGGCTGAGCGCAGTGGCCGCCGCGGCGCCCGCGACACCCATATCAAAGGTGAAAATGAACAGCGGGTCGAGCGCAACATTGAGCACTGCGCCAGAGGTGATGCCGATCATGGCAAAGTTCGCGTTGCCCTGGAGACGGAGCTGGTTATTGAGCACGAGCGCCGCTGTCATATACGGTGCGGCAAAAAGTATATACCGCATGTATTCTTTGGCGTAGGGCAGTATAGTTTCCGTCGAGCCGAGGAGCCGCGCGAGAGGTTCGATGAGCAGCTGGCCGAGGACGCATATTATAAGCCCCGCGCCAATTGCTCCCGCAAAGCCGCAGGCGGCCAGCTTCTCCGCGTCCTCCACGTCTCCGGCTCCGAGGTGCCGGGAGATGGAATTGCCCGAGCCGTGCCCGAAGAAAAAGCCCGTCGCTTGAATGATCGCCATCAGCGGCAGCGCGACGCCCACCGCGCCCGTCGCGGCGTTGGAGCCGAGCTTGCCGACAAAGTAGGTATCGGCCATGTTATACAGCGCCGTTATGAGCATGCTTATTATCGTCGGCACGGCCATGCGGCAAATAAGCCCCTCGACAGGGGCCGTGAGCATCATCTTCTGCTTTTCCGTCTGCGTCATCTGTGCGTACTCTTTCTATTCTTTATATAAATATTCTAACACAGAACCATATGCCCGCGCAAGCAAAAGACTTTTTGACACCGGAGCACGGCAGTGATATTATTAAGTCAATCTTATATAAAAGAGGAAGGGATAGTATATGGGTATTCTTTCGCTGCTCAACAGCGCTCCGATGTATGCCATCTGCGGCGGGATAATCGCCTTTGTCGCCGCTGTGTGCATCGTGTTCATGGTCCGCGCCTACCGCGCCGGTATCGCCATGGGGATGGACCCGGTGAAGCTCAAGCGCGCGATCACCTCCAGCGCCACATTCTCCGTCCTGCCGAGCGTCGGCATCCTGCTGGGCGTCATCGCGCTCTCCGGGAGCCTCGGCACACCGTGGCCGTGGCTGCGACTGTCCGTCATCGGCGCACTGCATTATGAAACGCAGGTCGCGCAGGCGGCGGCAGAGGCCGTCGGCATAGGCGGGCTCTCCGCGGCGGACATGACCGCGCAGGCCTTTTCCACCATCGCGCTTCTGATGAGCGTGTGCATCATGTGGGGGATGGTTCTGTCGGTGTTCTTCAACAAGCGCTATCTCGGCCGCCTCGGCAGCGGCAAGAAGACCGGTACCGGCGGAGCGGGCTTCGGCGATATCGCCATGACCGCGATGTTCATCGGCCTTGTCTCGGCGTACATAGGCAGCTATATCGGCACCATCGTCTCGGGAAACGGCCTGTTCACCTTCACCGGCAACGTCATGCCGCTTATCGTCGCGGTCGTCTCAGGGGCTGTGATGGCGCTGTTCGTCTACCTTGCGGAAAAGAAAAAGCAGGGCTGGGTCGACAGCTTCTCCGTTGCCGGCAGCATGCTCATCGGCATGGCGGCTGCCGTGCTCATAAAGCTTTAAGGAGGTGCGGATATGGATAAAAATTACTTTGAGCGCTACAATTCCCGCACGCATACCATCGGGCGCGTAAGCTCCGTTATCGTTCTTGTAATGCTCGTCGGCGCGCCGTTTCTCATCGGCGCGTACCTCGGCGCAATGCCCGACCTCGGAGCGGCGGCCAAGGCTTTTATCTCTGTCGGCCTTGTGTGGACGGTGAGCAGCGTTGTGGAGTTCCTTGTCTACACGCCGATGCTCGGCGCGGGCGGCGGCTACCTCGCATTTATTACCGGCAACCTCATAAATATGAAGATACCCTGCGCTGTCAACGCGCGCGATATCGTCGGCGCAAAGACCGGTACGCCCGAGAATGAGATCATCTCCACGCTCTCCATCGCAACCTCATCACTTGTGACGATAGTGGTGCTCGCGCTCGGCGTGCTGCTGCTCGTGCCGCTGCAGCCGGTGCTCCAGAGCCCGGCGCTCCAGCCCGCGTTTGAAAACGTCGTCCCCGCACTCTTCGGCGCGATGGCGTATAAATATTTCCGCGGCAATATGAAAATCGCGGCGGCACCGCTGTTTATCATGAGCATGCTGTTCGTGTTCGTCCCGTCGCTCACCGCGTCGACGAGCTTTATGATAATACCGTCGGGCGCGATGGCCATCGGCATTGCATACCTGCTTTATAAGAAAGGGGCGAGGACATGAAATATCTTCTGCTGATACCGGCGCTGCTGGTGCTGCTCCTGCTCATCGCCGTTGTGCGCACACTGCTCATGCCGAACAAGCGCTCTGATTACGCCGCCCCGGAGGCGGATGATAAGGCGATGCTACTTGCGCAGAAGCTCTCGAAGATGATCCAATACGACACGACCTCTCATGCGAATGTCCACGAGGAAGAGAAGTTCCTCGGCTTTCATAAGGTACTTGAAGAGCTGTTCCCGCTCGTGCATGAAAAGCTCGAGCGCACCGTCATTGACGGCAACCTCCTGTATTACTGGAAAGGCAAAAGCAGTGAAAAGCCCATCCTCCTTATGAGCCATCAGGACGTTGTCCCTGCCGAGGGCGAGTGGCTGCACGAGCCGTTTTCCGGGGACATTGCTGACGGCAAGGTCTGGGGGCGCGGCGCATCCGACACCAAGTGCTCGGTCATGGCCTTCTTCGAGGCGGTCGAGGAGCTGCTGCGCGAGGGCTATACTCCCGAATGCGACGTGTACCTTGCCTCCTCCTGCACCGAGGAGTGGGCGGGCGACGGCGCGCCGAAGATCGTTGAGGAGCTCAAGCGCCGCGGCGTGGAGCTGTTTATAGTCTGCGACGAGGGCGGCGGCATAATCTCCGAGCCCATCGGCGGCATAAAGGGGAACTTTGCAATGGTCGGCGTGTTCGAGAAAGGCAAGGCCGATGTGAAATTTACCGCGCGCTCCACCGGCGGGCACGCCAGCGCCCCGGCGAAGAACACGCCTATCGCGCGCCTTGCGGCGTTCGTGAACGAGGTCGAGACGCACACGCCCTTTAAGAGAAAGTTCCTGCCCGAGGTGAGCGCGATGTTCGCGCGCCTTGCGCCCTACGCTCCGTTCGGACTCAAGCTCGTCATGGGGAACCTCTGGCTCTTCGCCCCGATAATGAAGCCCGTCCTCGGCAAGATAAGCGCGCAGGCCGGCGCGATGCTCCAGACGACGATAGCCTTCACCATGCAGTCAGGTTCCGATGCATATAACGTCCTACCGCAGGAGGCGACGCTCGGCGCAAACATGCGCTTCATCCCGCATCAGGGTGAAAAGGAGAGCCTTGAGATTATCAAAGCCCTTGCCGCAAAGCACGGCCTTGAGACCGAGATCGTCCACTCCAACGACTATACCGAGCCTGTCGACATAAACGGCGAGGCGTTTAAGCTCGTCGAAAAGGTCATCGGCGAGACCTTCCCCGGCCTGCCTGTCAGCCCCTATGTAATGACCGGCGCGACCGACGCGCAGTTCTATCAGCCGATATGCCCGAGCTGCATCCGCTTTGCGCCAGTCATCTACGGCCCCGAGCAGATGAAGGGTATGCACGGCCTGAATGAGAACATCGAATACAACTGCCTGCCCGGCGCGGTGAGCTTCTATCAGAACCTCATCAAAGCGCAGAAGCGGTGAAACCTTTGATATGCAAAACGGACGTACCAAGTAAGGTACGTCCGTTTTCCGTGTGTATTATTTCAGCCGTTGAGGATACTCATAAACTCCTCGCCGGTGATGGTCTCTTTCTCATAGAGGTACTTTGCAAGCTCGTCGAGCTTTTCGCGGTTGTCAGTGAGGATCTTCAGCGCCTTTTCGTGCTGGCTCTTCACCAGCTCCACGACCTTGCGGTCGATCTCGCGCTGGGTGTCCGCGGAGCAGGCAAGCGAGGCGTCCCCGCCGAGGTACTGGTTCGTCACCGTTTCGAGCGCGACCATGTCAAACTCCTCGCTCATACCGTAGCGGGTTATCATCGCGCGGGCAAGCTTCGTGGCCTGCTCAATGTCGTTCGATGCGCCGGTCGTGATGGAGCCGAAGATGAGCTCCTCCGCCGCGCGGCCGCCGGTGAGCGTCGCGATCTTGTTTATAAGCTCGTCCTTCGTCATGAGATAGTGGTTGCCTTCGTCGACCTGCATCGTGTAGCCGAGCGCACCGGAGGTTCTGGGGACGATGGTTATCTTCTGCACGGGGGCGGAGTTTGTCTGCTTTGCCGCGACGAGCGCGTGGCCTATCTCATGGTAGGCGACGATGTGCTTTTCGTGATCTGTGAGTATCGCGTTCTTCTTCTGGTAGCCCGCGATGACGACCTCGATGCTCTCCTCAAGGTCAGCCTCTTCGACTATCTTGCGCCCGTTCCTGACCGCGCGCAGCGCCGCTTCGTTCACAATGTTTGCAAGCTCCGCGCCGGAAGCGCCGGAGGCCATGCGTGCGATCTTGTTGAAATCGACATTGTCAGCAAGCTTTATCTTCTTCGCGTGGACCTTGAGTATCTCCTCTCTGCCCTTGAGGTCGGGCAGCTCGACCGGTACGCGGCGGTCGAAACGGCCGGGACGCGTCAGCGCCGGGTCGAGGGCGTCGGGCTGGTTCGTCGCAGCGAGGATGATAACGCCGTTGTTGCCCTCGAAGCCGTCCATTTCGGTCAGCAGCTGGTTGAGGGTCTGCTCACGCTCGTCATTGCCCATGACGTTGCCCTGACGCTTCTTGCCTATCGCGTCTATCTCGTCGATGAACACGATGCAGGGCGCCTTTTCCTTGGCCTGCTTGAAGAGGTCGCGCACCTTGCTCGCGCCCATGCCGACGAACATCTCCACAAACTCGGAGCCCGACATGGAGAAGAACGGCACGTTCGCTTCACCCGCAACGGCCTTTGCCAGCATCGTCTTACCGGTTCCCGGAGGGCCTACGAGCAGCACGCCTTTGGGCATGTTCGCGCCGACCTCGCGGTACTTTTCGGGGTTATGCAGGTATTCGACGATCTCGGTGAGGTTTTCTTTTGCTTCCTCCTCACCGGCGACGTCGTCAAACCTTATGCCGTCGGCAGACTTGACATAGACCTTCGCGCTCGAGCCGCCCATGTTGAACATCAGGGAGTTCGGCCCGCCGTTCATCATCTTCTTGCTCATCACGTCGCCGATCCAGACGAAGATAAGTATAGGCAGCACCCATGTCAGCACGAAGCTCAGGAGCGGGGAGGTCTGCTCGACAATCTCGCTGGAGAACTCCGCCCCGGCTTTATACAGGCGCTCGGTGCGGTCGGGGTCGTCCATCAGGCCGGTCTTATAGAAGCTCTGCCCGGACTTGTCGGTGAAGATGATCTGGTTGCTCTCGATCTCGACCTTGCCTATATCTCCCTTTTCAGTCATGTCCATGAAGGTGCCGTAGTCGACCTCCTTGACTGCCGCGTTCGCCATCGCGGGCACGGCGATGAGGTTGAACAGCAGCACCGCCAGCATGGCGACGACGGCATAGTATACAAGCGGTCTTTTTGGGTTTTTGATTTCTTTCATGTTGATCGCCTCGTTTTATATTGATTTACAGGAAAAACTTCTTATGCAGCGATTCTCTGAGCGGGCGGCAGATGCCGATGACTATCAGCATTACGCCGAGGATGAAGCTCACCGAGAACGGATAGAACGACCAGATGAACTCATCATGCACATGGAAGTTCAGGTTCAGCAGGAACTCCACCAGCACCGTGTACGCGCCCGAGAGGATTATCGTCCCGCCGAAGATGAACAGGTAGCCCTTGCGCACGTACTTGAGCAGCGTGACCGCCGCGGTGAGGATGAGCCCGGCCACTGCCGTCACGGGCAGGGCGAAGCTCAAAAACCAGTGCCCGCCGGTCGCGCAGTTTATATACAGCAGGTAAAGCGCCGTCATCGCAAAGTCCACCGGGATGAAGATGACGGGGTTCGGGTGCCGGAACCAGAGCGGCAGGACTACCAGCGTATAGAGCAGCACGACCGCGCCGACAGCGTAGCCCGACCAGATTATCTTTCCGTTTATCTGCCAGTCACACAGGAGCGTGGTGACTATCGGCAGCAGGAACAGCATCGTCACGACGAACATTATACCCGAGTGGTTCACCTTTTCCGGCTGCGCCGCGGGCATGCGCGGGTACTGGGGTTCGCCGTCCGGGCGGCTCAGCTCCGGGTTAAAAACAACAGTCCCGCACAGGGGGCATTTCTTCTCGCTGTCAGCCAGCTCAACTCCGCATTTTATACAGTACATCTATCTCTCATTCCTTTCCGCGCGTCAGCGTTCGTTGCTCTCGACCTTGACGTGAACGCCAAGCTCGCGCAGCACCTTATAGAAGTGCATCTCAAGCTCCGGCTCGGTGATCGAGCGCACGAGGTTGAGATATATCGTCCCGCCGTAGGACAGCAGCGCGCAGTTGTACGCCGTCCTTGACGGCACGCCTATGATGAAGTCCATGCGCGTAACATACTGCTGCATGACCTCCGGCAGCTTCACAAGGCCGAGGTTCGACATGCACAGGCATGACTTGCATTCGCCCACCGCGTCGAACACCGCTTTCATCGCCGCGTTCTTTACGACCAGCGGCATCACCTTGAGTATCGGCGACTTTTCGCTGTTGACGTTTGTCGCGATCTTGGTGCTCATCTGCTTTGCTGTGACCTCCATGCCCATGCGGTGGTGGACATTGTTGCATATCTCCGCAAAGCTGTATTCGCCGAGCTTGGGATCTATCTCAGGCGTTACATAGAGCGCAAAGTTGCGCATGGTCTTGCTCGGGAACAGGCTGCGCAGATTGACCGGCACCAGCACCTTGACGGGCTTGCGCAGCCGGCGGAACGGCACCTGCTCGGCCTGTAGGCGGAGAATCGCCTGCATCATCGCCGCCGTCAGAAACTCCGTGACCGTCGCGTTATACTCGTGCGCCGTTTTGCGCACGGCGTCGGAATCGAGCATAAAGGTCGTCAGGTGCACAAAGCCGTCCGGCTCCGTCTCGCCCTTGAGCGTGTAGGCGTTGGCCTCCTTGCGGCTTGCGGCGTAGGGGCCGCAGTTCTTGAGGAAGCTGTCCTCCAGCTCCTCCGGCGACGGCTCTTCGAGCCTGCCGAGCACGCCGTTTTCCGCCGGGATGCTGATGCCGTATTTGCGCGTCAGGTACTCGGCAACGAGGGTCTTGAGGAATATCATCCCGCCCGTGCCGTCGGTGAGCGCGTGGAATATCTCCACGGCTATGCGGTTCTTGTAGGCGATTACGCGGAAAGCGCACTGTCTCATCTCCTTATGGGACATGTGCGCGAGGGGGTAGGCCTGCTCGCTCTGTATCTCCGGGACCTCCGGTACGCGCTCGAGGTAGAACCAGAACAGCCCGCGCCGCAGCCGCACGCCGATGGACGGGAAGCGGCGCAGCGTGACGTCGAGCGCCGTGCGCAGCACCTCCTTGTCGACCGGTTCCGTGAGTGTTGCGGACAGGCGAAAGACATTGCTCCACTTCTTGCGCCGCGCGGCGGGGTATATCTTTGCTGCGTTATCCAGCCGCAGCCACTTCTGCTTCTGCTCCGCGGCCATGACCTTTGTGAGGAACTTGTTCATATCCTCAAAGTCAGACATGTTCTCATTGAGCATATAGAGCACATAGGCGTGCCAGCGCTCGGGCGCTATGATCATCTGGCTTGAGCACCCGGCCTCCAGCAGCCTTTCGTGCATCCTGCGCGAATCGTCCAGCAGTATCTCATCCCCGCCGACGAAGATAAGCGACGGCGGCAGACCCGTGAGGTCGCCGAGGAGCGGCGATACCTCCGGTGCGTCCTTCGGCGTCACGCCGCCGGTGTAGCACCCAGAATAGAAATTCAGCAGCTCCTCAGTGAGCGAGGGGTCATTGTCGCGGTTCACTGCATAGCTTTCGCCTGAGCAGGTGAGATCCGTCCACGGCGAGATGGCAATGATGCCGCAGGGCAGCGTCATGCCCTTTGACTTCAGGCGCAGGCACAGCGCGTAGATGAGCCCTCCGCCCGCGCTCTCGCCGCACAGGCATATCTGACCCGGCGTGTAGCCCTTGGACAGCAGATAGCGGTAGCTCTCCTCCGCGTCGTCCACCGCGGCGGGGTAGGGCGATTCGGGCGCGAGGCGGTAGGCCGCGCAGAACACGCGCACTCCGCACTCCGCCGCGAGCGTTGAGCCGAAGCCCTTGGCATATTCAAGGTCGCCGCAGGTATAGCCGCCGCCGTGCAGATACAGAACGACGCCGGAGCGCCGCTCCTCCTTGGGGATTATCCACGCACCCTCGAAGCCCTCAAAGGGGTGATCCTTCACGATGACGTTGTGGCGGTGGATGACCTCCATAAGCTCGCCGAGCTTGTCCTGCCCCTTGCGCGTCACCTCAAGCGAGCATGAGGCGACAAAGGGCTTGAAGAAATTGAGCTGCGACCTGACAAGTTTTGCAGAAAGTCCCATTTATCCATCCTTTACCCCGGCACACGCCGGGGATGATTGTTAGTCTTAATTTATATATTATAGCAGAAATTTGCAGCCTTATCAAGACAGACTATTACCACCGACTGCCTAACACATGTCATATACAAGACGGCCTTTTGCGCAAGATTTTGTTGGCAAAGGCGGCGGCGCATGGTATAATACTATAGTTAACAACTCAACGGAGGAGCGGCGCGGGACGCGCGGCGCATTTGAGATATGGAAAAACGTGAATTTATCGACGCGGGACGCATCGTGAACACGCACGGCGTCGCGGGCGAGGTGAAGATAGAGGTCTGGCTGGATTCGCCGAAGTTCTTCCGGAGCTTCAAGCGCATATACCTCGGCGAGCGGGAGATGAAGGTCGTCTCCGCAAGGACGCATAAGGACTTCGTAATAGCAAAGCTTGAGGGCATTGACGATATAAACGCCGCGATGGCGCTCAAGGGTCGCGAGGTAACAGTCCGCCGCGAGGACGCGGCGCTGCCGCACGGGGCGTTCTTTCTGCAGGACATCCTCGGCGCGCGTGTAGTGGACGAGGATGGGAACGAGATAGGCGAGTTGGTCGAGATAATGGAGCGCCCGGCGTCGAATGTGTATGTCGTGAAAGGGGAGACGGAGCACCTGATCCCCGCCGTGCCGGAGTTCGTACTGGCGACGGACGCGGAGAACGGCGTCATAACCGTGAGGCTCATCGAGGGAATGTAAGGCAATGCGCATAGATATAATGACGCTTTTCCCCGCGACGGTCGATGCGGTGCTTCATGAGAGCATCATAGGCCGCGCGGCGAAGAAGGGCATAGTTGAAATAAACTGCGTGCAGATACGCGACTATACCGAGAACAAGCAGAATCAAGTGGACGACTACCCCTACGGCGGCGGCTTCGGCTGCGTAATGATGGCGCAGCCGCTCAAGAGCTGCCTCGATGCGATAAAGGCGCAGACGGAGGGGATGCACAGCCGCGTGATATACATGTCACCGCAGGGCAAGCCCTACACGCAGGAGACGGCAAAGCGCCTCAAGCGCGATTACGATCATCTTGTACTCGTCTGCGGGCATTATGAGGGTGTGGACGAGCGCTTCATCGAGGAGTGCGTCGATGAGGAGATATCCCTTGGCGACTTTGTCCTCACCGGCGGCGAGATCGCGGCGATGGCCGTGGCCGATTCGGTGTGCCGCCTTGTGCCGGGAGTGCTTGCCGATGAGCAGTGCTACACCGGCGAGAGCCACTGGGACGGGCTGCTGGAGTACCCGCAGTATACGCGCCCGGAGGTCTGGGAAGGGCGCGCCGTGCCGGAGGTGCTGCTGAACGGAGATCACAGCCGGGTAGAGCTGTGGCGCCGGCGGCAGCAGCTTGAGAGAACAAAGGAGAAAAGACCGGATATGTACGAAAAATTCGAGCCGCAGGACGAGACGGACAGAAAGCTCATGAAGGACGTCGAACGCAGCGACGGGCGCATAAAGCTCACGAAGAAATTAGCATGTGTCCCGGCGGGAAAAGAGGACGTCGACCGTATTATGGAGATCGTCGCCTACGCGCGCAGGTCACTCGGGGCGCTGAACGTCGACCAGTGGCAGGGCGATTACCCCGACAGGGCGACCTTTGAGGGCGACATTGAGCGCGGCGAGCTGTATAAGCTCATGCACGGCGGCGACCTTGCGGGCTTCTTCATGCTCTCCGACCGCGAGGAGCCGACCTACGCCGATATCACTGACGGCAAGTGGAGCTCGGACGCACCCTACTGCGTCATGCACCGCAGCGCGATAGCCGAGGAGTACCGCGGCAGCGGCATGTCTGGCTACCTTATCAAATGTGTTGAGGAGCTGACGCGCAGCCACGGGCGGCGCTATGTCAGGATCGACACGCACCGCAACAATAAGCCCATGCAGAAGCTGCTGCGCAGCAGCGGCTACCGTTACCGGGGAAATATCCTCATCACCGGCGAGCCGGGACACGACCCGCACCGGCAGGCCTTTGAAAAAATACTGAAGGACAAGAAATGAATCTGCTGACGGACATCAATTATATACATGACCTGCTCGCGCGGCACGGCTTCCGCTTTTCAAAGTCGCTCGGGCAGAACTTCCTCACGGCCTCATGGGTGCCGGAGGACATCGCCGAGTCCGCGGGGCTTAATGAGAACACGGGCGTGCTGGAGATCGGCGCGGGCGTCGGCTGTCTCACGCGCGAGCTTTCGGCGCGAGCGGGAAAGGTAGTGTGCGTAGAGCTTGACCGCGCGCTCGAGCCGATCCTTGCCGAGACGCTCATCGGCTGCAAAAACGTCGAGATGGTCTATGGGGATATACTCAAGCAGGATATCCCGGCGCTCGTCGCGGAAAAGCTCAATGGGCTGCGCCCCGTGGTGTGCGCAAACCTGCCGTATAACGTCACCTCTCCGCTCCTCACGGCGCTTATCGAGGCCGGATGCTTTGAGAGCATCACCGTTATGATCCAGCGCGAGGTCGCGCGGCGCATCTGCTCAAAGCCCGGTACGGCCGATTATGGCGCGTTCGGCATCTTTGTGCAGTGGTACGAGGAACCGGAGCTGCTGTTCGATGTGCCGCCGTCCTGCTTCGTTCCGCAGCCGAAGGTGACCTCGAGCGTCATCCGCTTGAAAAGGCGTGAGGAGCACCCCGCCGAGGTCAAAGATGAAAAGCTCATGTTCCGCATAATCCGCGCCGCCTTCAACCAGAGACGCAAGACGCTTGTGAACGCAATAAGCTCGCAGTTGGGCGAAATCACCAAGGATCAGGCCGAGCGGGCGCTCGCAGAATGCGGATACGATACGCGGATCCGCGGAGAAGTATTGGGTATTAGTGGTTTTGCGAAAATCTCAGACAAAATATTGGCTATAATAAATGCAGATTTGTGATTAAAATGTATTGAAAAAATGGCACTTTATGTGATATCCTAAGGAGTGCAGAATACTGCATTCATATTTATCAGCGAAATCTTAATTTACCATAGAAAGGATAAAAAAGATGAGCAAGAAATACGTTTACCTGTTTTCCGAAGGCAACGCAAACATGCGTGAGCTGCTGGGCGGCAAGGGTGCAAACCTGGCCGAAATGACCAACATCGGTCTGCCTGTTCCCCAGGGCTTCACCATCACCACCGAAGCCTGCACCCAGTACTATGAGGACGGCCGTCAGATCAATGATGAGATCATGGCTGAGATCATGCAGTACGTCGCAAAGATGGAGGAAATGAACGGCAAGAAGTTCGGCGACCTCCAGAACCCCATGCTCGTCTCCGTGCGTTCCGGCGCCCGCGCCTCCATGCCCGGCATGATGGACACTATCCTGAACCTCGGCCTGAATGACGACGTCGTCGCCGCCATGATCAAGGGCAACCCCGATCCTAAGTTCGAGCGTTTCGTTTACGACTCCTACCGCCGCTTCATCCAGATGTTCTCCGACGTCGTTATGGAAGTCGGCAAGAAGTACTTCGAGCAGCTCATCGACAAGATGAAGGCCGAGAAGGGCGTCACCTCCGACCTCGAGCTTGATGCTTCCGACCTCAAGAAGCTCGCTGAGCAGTTCAAGGCAGAGTACAAGAAGCAGATCGGCGAGGACTTCCCCTCCGACCCGAAGGTCCAGCTCTACGAAGCTATCCGTGCGGTCTTCCGTTCCTGGGACAACCCCAGAGCAAACGTCTACCGCCGCGACAACGATATCCCCTACTCCTGGGGCACCGCTGTCAACGTCATGCCCATGGTGTTCGGCAACCTCAATGAGAACTCCGGCACCGGCGTCGCATTCACCCGTGACCCCGCCACCGGCGAGAAGAAGCTCATGGGCGAGTTCCTCGTCAATGCACAGGGCGAAGACGTCGTCGCAGGCGTCCGCACTCCTATGCCCATCGCTCAGATGGCAGAGCAGTTCCCCGAAGCATACGCTGACTTCGTCAAGGTCTGCGGCATCCTCGAGGAGCACTACCGCGATATGCAGGACATGGAGTTCACCGTCGAGAACGGCAAGCTCTACATGCTCCAGTGCCGCAACGGCAAGCGTACCGCTCAGGCAGCTCTCAAGATCGCATGCGACCTCGTTGACGAGGGCATGATCGATGAGAAGAAGGCCGTTCTGATGATCGACCCGAGAAACCTCGACACTCTGCTCCACCCGCAGTTCGACACCGCCGCCCTCAAGGCCGCAACTCCCATCGGCAAGGGCCTCGGCGCATCCCCCGGCGCTGCCTGCGGCAAGATCGTCTTCTCCGCTGAAGAGGCCAAGGAATGGGCCGCCCGCAAGGAGAAGGTCGTTCTCGTCCGTCTCGAGACCAGCCCCGAGGATATCGAAGGCATGAAGGCCGCACAGGGCATCCTGACCGTTCGCGGCGGCATGACCAGCCACGCGGCAGTTGTCGCCCGCGGCATGGGCAAGTGCTGCGTCTCCGGCTGCGGCGCAATCGCCATGGACGAGGCAAACAAGAAGTTCACTCTCGCAGGCAAGACCTACCACGAGGGCGATTATATCTCCATCGACGGCTCCACCGGCAACATCTATGACGGTCTTATCCCCACTGTCGATGCTACCATCGCAGGCGAGTTCGGCCGCATCATGGGCTGGGCTGACAAGTACCGCCGTCTGCAGGTCCGCACCAACGCCGATACTCCTCACGACGCACGCAAGGCACGTGAGCTTGGCGCACAGGGCATCGGCCTTACCCGTACCGAGCACATGTTCTTCAACAGCGACCGTATTGCTGCCTTCCGTGAAATGATCTGCTCCGACACCAAGGAAGAGCGCGTTGCAGCTCTTGCAAAGCTCGAGCCGATGCAGCAGGAAGACTTCGAGGGCATCTACGAAGCAATGGGCGGCTACCCCGTGACCATCCGCTTCCTCGATCCTCCTCTCCATGAGTTCGTTCCCACCGAGGAAGCCGACATTGAGGCTCTTGCAAAGACTCAGGGCAAGACCGTTGAGCAGATCAAGAACATCATCGCTTCCCTGCACGAGTTCAACCCCATGATGGGTCACCGCGGCTGCCGTCTGGCTGTCACCTTCCCGGAGATCGCCGAGATGCAGACCCGTGCCGTTATCAAGGCGGCTCTCGCCGTTCAGGCACGTCACCCCGAGTGGAAGCTCGCTCCCGAGATCATGATCCCGCTGGTCGGCGAGGTCAAGGAGCTCAAGTACGTTAAGGACGTTGTCACCGCAGTTGCGGACAAGCTCATTGCCGATGCCGGCTCCGACATGAAGTACCTCGTCGGTACCATGATCGAGATCCCGCGCGCCGCTCTGACCGCTGACCAGATCGCCACCGAGGCTCAGTTCTTCTCCTTCGGCACCAACGACCTGACCCAGATGACCTTCGGCTTCAGCCGTGACGACGCAGGCAAGTTCCTCGGCGCTTACTACGACAAGAAGATCTACGAGAGCGACCCGTTCGCACGTCTCGACCAGGTCGGCGTAGGCAAGCTGGTTGCTATGGCTGCAAAGCTCGGCCGTGAGACCCGTCCGGAGATCCACCTCGGCATCTGCGGCGAGCACGGCGGCGACCCCAGCTCCGTCGAGTTCTGCCACAAGGTCGGTCTGGACTACGTGTCCTGCAGCCCGTTCCGCGTTCCTATCGCTCGCCTTGCAGCAGCACAGGCCGCGATCAAGGAGATGTAATTCCCGCAAGGGCAATTACCGCATAATTAAAATGCACCCGTCACCGCAAGGTGATGGGTGCATTTTTTACATATACTAATAAAGCTCTTAATAATTCACGTTAACATTTTATTTACACTGCGTGAATATGTGACGCTTGATTTTTGGGTAAAGAGTATATATACTTAGAACGAAATGTATGTGAAAAAAATGCCGTACTGCCGCGGCAGCTGAAAGGAACGGATGCGATTTGAAGAAGAGGCTTGTGAGAATAATTGCCGTTGTTCTGTGCCTTGTGATGTGCTTTGGGCTGACGGGCTGCACGCAGAGCCTGAGCGCTATGTTCACCGTCAAGAAAACCTACAGAGCCATTGCGGAGCTTCAGAGCATGAGCTTTGACCTCAAATCGACGGCCAGCGGCACCTCGAACGGGGAGCCTGTCAAGGTCCGCCTCAAGGCCAGCTGCGAATGGATACTCGATCCTTTCACAATGAAGATAGACGCGACCGCCTCGCTCGGCAGAATGGGGCGGATCAATCTGCCGATGTACATCGCGATGGAGGGCGAGCAGCTGGTGCTGTATTTCGGATACAGCCTCGGCGGCGATGAGCCGATATGGATGGCGGTGGACGTCGAGGCCGACGGAGAAGCCGCACAGATAGACGTGGCGAGCATTATCGCAATGTTTGAGAACAACGCCCAGCCCGTCTCGATGTCGGACGAAGAGGAGCTTGAAGAGTCCACGGTCATCCCGCTGACGCTTGAGCTGCCCGGCAAGATGCTGATGAACGCCATAAGCGGAAACGGACCGCACAAGAGCAAGATGGATAACATTACCATATCGGTGAACGTCGATAAGGAAACGCACATCCCGACGAGCATCAGCGCCGATCTCGCGCCGCTGCTGAAGTACCTCATTGCCGAGTCGGGCTTCGGCTTCTACCCCGACCTCAAGATCGACAGCATCCCGACCGAGCTCACAGTGACGGGCGTGAACGACGTCAAGTCGATCACGCTGCCGGACATGACGCTGAACGGCGCTGCGGTGACGCTGCCTGCGGCGGAGACCGATAGACCGGTTGTAGTTGAGACACCTGCAGCGACGGACGGAACGGAAGAAAAGGCAGAATAATATTTGCAGGTTGATCCCACCGGGCTTGCCCGGTGGGATCATTAATAAATCTTAATTGGCGCGCATACCAAAATTACATTGACAAAAGCCGCGTTATAACATATACTGGATTTGTGTAAAACCGCACGGACATATGAATGCGCCTGGCGGACAAATTATATTGATCGGGAGGTCATGCTTATGAAGAAACCACTGCGCTATATGCTCTCCGTGATGCTGATGCTTGCGCTGATGCTCTCCATGGGGACGGCGGCATTTGCCGACAAGACGGACAGCGAGCTGCCTGTCGAATACGTCACCTACGGTGTCGGGCTCCCCGATGCGCCGGGAGTTGACAGGCACGAACTCGGCGATGACGACATCACGATAGACGGCGTGAGCTGGAGGACAAAGACGTCGGAGGATAAGCTCTATGTCTACGTTCTTGACCTTGCCGCGGCGAAGCTGCTGCGCAGCTGTGCGGACGAGGCCAAGGAGCTTGGGCTGGACTATGCAAAGCTTTATATTGAAAACGGCCTGATACAGGTCAGGGAGGATGTTCCGTCTGCGGAGGCGGAGGAGCTGCGCGCAGGGCTCGATGAGCTCACCCGCGCGGCGGTAATAGGTCTCGTCGCGGGCGACAGGTTCGATGTCGGCAACGGCGGGGACGTGAAGCTCCAGGTCGTGGTCACGGGCTTCGTGACCGGCGGCGGAGAAGCCGCCGAGCCGGGAACTGAAGAGAACGGGCTTGACGTCAAGGGCATCGGCGTTCCGTTTGATAAAAATAACGGGTATGATACCAGCGGAGTGACTGGAGAGAATTACGCCGGAGTTACGAAAACAACTATCTATATCATGTACGGCGGTGTCACCTGGTACGGCAGCAGCGGCATCGACTGCCAGAACCTTGATGAGGAGCTGCCCCCACCGGAGGAAATGCCCAATTACAGTGAGGGCGGCGGATTTGCAGGCGTTGCAAAGGCAAAGGACGATACGAATAACTATTATATTAAAATCGTTGGACTCAGCGGCGAAGCGGAGTTCATCCCCGTAGACGATCTTGCAAGCCTGGGCGATGATCTGAACGCGATCTGGGATGCCCGGGTCGCGGATATTGTGGGCAGAGATATGTATAGGAAACTTGCCGACAGCGTCATTATCGCGACCGATCCGGAAGGCAATAATATTGTTATGACCATAAACCTCAAGGACGATACCGCCAAGGCGGAGGAGGTCATCAGTGAGGATGGGACTGAAAGCAAGACGCCAGACGGCTATAATGATCCGAAAAAGGTAAACCGCGATCTGCAGTATGCCCCGGAGAATATAGTCGAGGCGGACAGAACCGGGGAGAGTACCGCGGACGTGACGGTAAGAGACACTGTAATTGCACCGGATCCGAACGCTCCCGTGATCTCCTGAGACACAAATGCACGGCGTAAAACCGCCGTGCATTTTTTGGTTTAAAAGTTGACAGAACAGACATCCGTGTATATAATCAAGCTGCGCCGCATCCGCCTTGAGCGGAGCGACAGCAGGAAGGAATTTAATATGAGTAACGCAACACCCCGCAAAGGGCTCCGGAGACAAACCGGTCTTGCCCTGTTCGCATCCATCATCGTCGTACTGCAGGTTCTCAGCAACTTCGTGCGCTTCGGCCCGTTCCCGATAACGCTGGCTCTCGCGCCGATCATCATTGGAGCTGCGGTGTACGGAAGCTCTGCCGGAGCATTGCTCGGCGGAGTATTCGGAACAGTAGTGCTCCTGACCGGCATTGCCGGGTGGGACGGCGGCGTAGTCATGCTGCTGATGGGTATCAATCCCATTGCCTGCATCATCATCTGCATCGGCAAGGGCGCAGCGGCAGGCTGGATATCCGGCCTTGTGTACAGGCTGCTTGCAAAGAAAAGCGAGCTTGCGGGCGTTGTTACCGCGGGCGTCGTCTGCCCGATAGTGAACACCGGGATACTGGTGATCGGTCTGCTCCTGTTCTTCAATTCCACGATCCAGAGCTGGGCGGGCGGCCAGAATATGCTGTACTATGTCATCTTCGGACTGATGGGCATAAACTTCGTGGTCGAGCTGCTTGTAAACCTCGTCCTCTCGTCGGGCATCACTTCCGTTATCAAATACGCAGGGAAGGGCAGGAACTGAACATGATCCTCGCAATTGACGTCGGCAACACCAATATCGTCCTCGGCATGATAGAGAACGGGGAGATCCAGAACGTCGTGCGCATCCATACGGATCTGCGCGAGACGGGAACGGAGTACGCGCTCAAGCTGCGCCAAGTTGCGGATTTCTATCATATCGACCTTATGGGGCTCGAGGGGGCTATCATTTCCTCGGTCGTGCCTCCGGTCACGGAGTCACTGCGGCTGGCGGTGGAGAGCCTTATCGGCAAAAAGCCGCTGATCGTCGCGCCGGGAATGAAGACCGGCATGAACGTCAGGATAGACGACCCGTCGACCATGGCGGGCGACCTCGTCGTCGGCAGCGTCGCCGCGATCGCATGCTACGGCGCGCCGCTCATAGTCATAGACATGGGCACCGCGACGACGATGGTGGTCATTGATAATGAAGGCAGCTACCGCGGCGGCGCGATCATCCCGGGCATAAAGCTGTCCTACGGCGCGCTCTCCTCCGGGACGAGCCTGCTGCCCGATATCGCCATCCTCCCGCCGAAGAGGGTCATCGCCACCAACACTGTTGATTCCATGCGCAGCGGCGCGGTCTACGGTACGGCCGCGATGCTTGACGGCATGATCGACCGGATGGAGAAGGAGATAGGCTATCCCTGCACGGTCGTTGCGACCGGCGGCCTGGCGAGAACTGTAGTGCAGAATTGCAGCCGTGACATCATTTACGATGCAGACCTGCTGCTCAAGGGGCTGTGGGTCCTGTATGACCGCAACCGGAAATCGTAAACAGAATAAATAACAAGCCCGCATCCCGTAAAATGGGATGCGGGCTTTTGCTGCGGCTGGATCGAAAGCAAAAAAATATTAATTTTTCGATTGTTGAATAATTGACAAACGCGCATAAGCCTGCTATAATCCACCATGATATACGAGATGAGATTTTCGTATATAAGCTACTCAAAAAATATGGAGGCAAATATGAAAAAGATCCTTGCACTTGTTCTTGCACTTTGCATGATTTTCGCGCTGGCTGCCTGCGGTCAGTCCGCTGCGCCCGCAGCCACTGAGGCTCCCGCAGCCGATGCGGCGACCGAGGCTCCCGCTGCCGATGCAGCTACCGAAGCTCCCGCTGCCGGCGGTGAGTACACTCTCGGCATGGGCGTTTCCCTCAACATGGATTCTTCCAAGTCCGGCAATGCTCAGGTCGACGCTACCGTCGCAGCCGTTGTTCTCGACGCTGAGGGTAAGATAGTTTCCTGCCGTATCGACTGCGCGCAGAGCAAGATGGATATCTCCGAAGGCACTGTCGACACCGCGGCTGAGTTCAAGACCAAGATGGAGCTCGGCGATGATTACGGCATGGTCGCCTACGGCAACGCGATAGCCGAGTGGGACGCTCAGGCAAAGGCATTTGAAGAGTACGTTGTCGGCAAGACCGGCGAAGAGGTCGCCGCTATTGAGACCGTTGAGAACGACCATGGCTACTCTGTCGCAGCAGATGAGGCTCTCTACGCTTCCTGCACCATTCAGATCACCGACTTCAAGGATGCCGTTGTCAAGGCCTGCGGCGATGTCAACACTATGAGCTTCACCTCTGACGGAACTTTCACTCTCGGCCTTGCTGCAAAGACCAGCGCTGCCGAGTCCACCGATCCCACCGCTGACGCAGACGGCGTCGTCAAGATGTACACCGAGTTCGGCGCAGCTGTTGTCGGCGCTGACGGAAAGATCCTTGCTGCTGTCAACGATGCAACTCAGCCCAACATCAGCTTCGACGAGGACGGCGAGATCACCGAGACCTCTTTCAAGGGCACCAAGATGGAGCTTGGCGATGATTACGGCATGGTCGCTTACGGCAACGCGATAGCCGAGTGGGACGCTCAGTCCAAGGCTTTCTCCGAGTACGTCGTCGGCAAGACCGCAGCTGAGGTCGCCGCTATCGAGACCACCGAGAACGACCACGGCTACTCCGTCGCAGCGGACGAGACTCTTCTCGCTTCCTGCACCATTCAGATCACCGGCATGATGGCTGTCATCGCTCAGGCTGCTGAATACGCAAGATAAACAAATTTAAAAATCGCACTGGAGATGTGTCAATGAAAAGAATAGCGGCATGGTTCATGTCAGCGCTCCTGCTGGCATTATCCCTGACCGGATGCTCCGCCGGCAAGACCGAGACGGAGAACCGGGGAAAGTCCTACTTCACTTACTTTGACACAGTCTCCTTCGTGTACAGCTATGCAGGAGACTCGGCAGAGCAGTTTGACAGACGCTCTGCCGGGGCTTCTGGCATTTTGGGGGAATATCACCGGCTCTTTGATATATACCATGAGTATTCCGGGGAGAATAATCTGTGTACGCTCAACCGGAACGCGGGCGGAGAGAGCATCGAGGTCGACCGTAAGCTCATTGACTTTCTCGTTTATGCGAAGGAGCTGTATGAAACGACCGACGGCAAGATGAACGTTATGATGGGCTCAGTGCTCAGCATTTGGCATGACCTGCGCACTGCCGCCGGGGACGATCCCGCCTCTGCCCGCATCCCCACGGATGAAGAGCTGCAAACGGCCGGCGAACATACGGACATCTCCTCTCTTGAGATAGACGAAGAAAACTGCACCGTGCGCATAAGCGACCCGGATGCGTCTATTGACGTCGGCGCGCTCGGCAAGGGCTACGCGACCGAGATGGCCGCGCGGTGGTTAGAAGCTGACGGAGCCTTAGGGTACGTGCTCAATGTCGGCGGCAATATCCGCATCGTCGGCACAAAGCCCGACGGCAGCGGCTGGGTCACCGGCGTGAAGGACCCGGCAAATACCGAGCAGTTTGCCGTCAAGCTCATGCTCACGGATACGTCCTGCGTTACCTCCGGCTCGTATGAGCGCTACTATACCGTTGACGGCGTGCGCTATCACCATATAATCGATGAGGCCACGCTCTTCCCTGCGGACTATTACAGCTCTCTTACGGTCGTCATCAAGGACAGCGCGCTTGCCGACGCGCTCTCCACGGCGCTTTTCTGCATGCCCTATGAGGACGGCGCCGCTTTGGCCGAAAGTCTCGGCGCAGAGGTTTTGTGGATATTCCCGGACGGTGAGATCAGGTATACCCCCGGGATGGAAAAACTAATAGCGAATTGAAGGATAACAGGAGGCAAGAGGCTTATGAGCTTCGGAAAAAACATTTCTACCCTTAAGCTGCCCCACCATAAGCAGACCTCAGGCATGGCGTCAGAGCCGATAACGCCGAGCGCCGAAGTGCTGCTTCCGATGAACATGCACTCCGGTCAGGCGGCCGTGCCGGTCGTCGAGGTCGGGCAGCATGTATACCGCGGCCAGCTTATCGCGCGCGAGGAGGGAAAGAACTCTTCCCCCGTTCACGCAAGCGTTTCCGGCACTGTCAAGGCCATTGAGCCGTATGGCCGCACTCAGGCGATCCGCATCGAGAGCGACGGCAAGATGGAAGCAGACCCCGAGCTGAAGGCTCCCGACGTGCATGATCTTGACAGCTTTCTTCAGGCCGTGCGCGAGAGCGGCATCGTCGGTCTCGGCGGCGCGGCGTTCCCCGTCTGGGCAAAGCTTGACGCAGTCCGCCGCAACAAGATCAAGACCGTGCTGATAAACGGCGCGGAGTGCGAGCCCTATATCACGAGCGACGACCGCACCATGGTCGAGCACAGTGAGCTTATAAAGCAGGGCGTCGCGCTTCTCAAGCAGTACCTTGGCAGCGAGGAGTTCATCATCGGCATTGAGAAGAACAAGCCCGCCGCGATTGCGGAGCTTGAGTGCACCTTTGCCGATGACCCCGCCGTTACCGTGAAGCCCCTCAAGAGCGTGTACCCGCAGGGCGCAAAGCAGGTGCTGCTCTATAACGCCACCGGAAAGGTCGTCGGCCCCGGCCAGCGTCTCGCGTCCCTCGGCGTTATCATTATAAACGTCACCTCTCTCACCAAGGTTGCCCAGTACATGAACGACGGCATGCCCCTTGTCGAGAAGACCGTCACGGTCGACGGCTCCGCCGTCAAGGAGCCGAAGAACCTCATCGTCCCCATCGGCACACCCGTTGGCTACGTTATCGAGCAGGCCGGCGGCTTCAAGTGCGAGCCGGGCAAGGTCATCCTCGGCGGCCCGATGATGGGCAAATGCGTCTCCGATCTTAACGCTCCCGTCATTAAGGCCACGAACGCCGTTCTTGCTTTCGATAAGAAGGACTCCGCCGCGCTTGAGCCTACTCCGTGCATCCACTGCGGCCGCTGCGTGTCGAACTGCCCTCTCGCCCTCAACCCGACGGCGTTTGCCAAGGCTATTGAGATTGAGGACGAGGCGGAGCGCTACGCAGTCCTGACCAAAGAGCAGGTGTCTCTCTGCATGTCCTGCGGCTGCTGCTCCTATGTCTGCCCCGCACACCGTCCGCTCGTTGACTATAACAGCGAAGCTAAGAGCTTCGTCAGAAAATACAAGGCCGCTCTGGCCGAAAAAGAAGGGGGAAAGTGATATGGATAAGCTGATCGTATCGAACGCCCCGCATATTCATACCTCGGATTCCAGCCGCCGCGTGATGCTCGATGTCGTCATCGCGCTGCTCCCGGCCACCGTCGCCGCCGTCGTGATCTTCGGCACCGGCGCGCTTAAGGTCATCGCCGCCTGCGTCATCGGTGCTGTCGTTTCCGAAGCGCTGTTCGATCTTGCGACCCACAGAAAGCAGACCGTGGGCGACTTCAGCGCCGTCGTCACCGGGCTTCTGCTTGGGCTGAACCTCAGCTCGAGCGTCCCCGTCTGGCAGTGCGTCGTTGGCTCTGCCTTCGCGATAATCATCGTCAAGTGCCTCTTCGGCGGGCTTGGGCACAACTTCGCAAACCCCGCCATCAGCGGCCGCGTGTTCATGCTGCTTGCCTTCTCCGAAGTCGCAGGCGGCGCTATGCCGGCCGTTGTGGAGCTTGAGGCCTCCGCTACCCCGCTGGAGCTCATCTCTGCCGGTTCCGAGCAACTCCCCTCGCTGATGGATATGTTCCTCGGCCTGCGCGGCGGCGCTGTCGGTGAGAGCTGCATCCTCGCCCTGCTCATCGGCTACGCATATCTCTGCGCGCGCCGTGTCATCAAGTGGTACGTTCCCGCCGCCTTTGTCGGCACGGTGTTCGTCCTCTCCCTTGTCTCCGCCGGAAGCTTCGTCACCGCGCTTTATTCCGTCATGGCAGGCGGCGTGTTCCTCGGCGCGATCTTCATGGCGACCGACTATGTCACCACTCCCATCAATAACACCGGCAGAGTTGTGTTCGCGGTCGGCTGCGGCGTGATAACCTTTGTCATCCGCGAGTTCTGCGCCTACCCCGAGGGCGTGTCCTTCTCCATCCTCGCCATGAACATACTCACCCCGTATATCGAGAAATGGACGGCCAAGAAGCCGCTTGGAGGTGTCTGATATGAAAAATACCGTAAAGTCAGTCATTGTCCTTGTGCTCATTTTCGCCGTTATGATGCTCGGCATCACCGGCGTCAATGCCTATACCGCGCCCATCATCGCGGCCAACGGCTCCGCCGCGGTCTATGAGCCGCTGCTTGAGGTCATGCCCGACGCGCAGGATTTCGAGCTGCTCTATGACGCGGCCGATCCCGCGGCTTCGACCCTTACCGACGTGCCCGAAACCGTTCAGGGGCTGTACCGTGAGACCTCCGGTCTCGGCTATGTTATCCGCCTGTCCACCACCAAGGGCTATACCGGCGAGCCGATAGAGCTCACAATGGCGGTCGACAGCGAGGGCAAAATTTCCGGCATCAAGCTCAATACATTCTCCGACAGCAAGCACTTCGGCGAGGACTATCCCGACAGCTATCTCGGTCAGGACTCCGCGCTCGGCGGCGTGAGCCTTGTCGCC
Organism: Clostridiales bacterium; assembly: GCA_003150355.1. Classification (GTDB taxonomy): domain Bacteria; phylum Bacillota; class Clostridia; order Oscillospirales; family Oscillospiraceae; genus Limivicinus. The sequence continues at coordinate 30,816 of QAMJ01000003.1, forward strand.
GGCGTCACTTATTCCTCCAAGGCCTTCAAGGAGGCCGTCGAGGACGGCTTCGCCGTGCTCACCGCAAACTCCCTCGTCTCTGCAGGTGTCAAGAGCGATAGCCAGATCCTGCTTGAGCTGCTGCCCAGCCTCTTCCCCGGCATGGCAAATACCGAGGGCGTCGCCCAGTACACCGAGCGTGAGCTCTCAGGCGGCAGCATTGCAGCGGCGCTCGACTCCGCAAACGGCGTCGGCGCGGCATACATCGCCTCGATTGGCGAGAACAGCTATCTCGTGCTCGTGAACGATTCTCTCTCAGCCCGCGCCTATGACGTAAACGGGGCGGACGTTACCGAGAGTGTTGACGCGGCAATACTTAAGGAAGCAGCCACTGACGCCGCGGCGAATATCGAGGACAGCTCCGCCAAGGAGATCAAGAAGCTCTCGAAGCTCGCCGGTGACGGCGCCGAGTGCACACCCATCGCACTCGACGGACTCTACGGCACGGTCTCCCATGCCTACAGCATAAGCGTCGGCGGCAGCACCTATTACGGCTTTGCCGCGCGTCCGCTCGGCTATGGCAACATGCCCATGCTCCTCTACTATGTGCTCGATGAGAGCGGCGCTATCGTCTCCATGACGGCGGATGAGCTCATCCTCATGGGCGATTACTTCAATGCCTATGAGCTGAACGAATCCGATTACAAGGCCGGCTTTGCCGGGATCACCGGAGATAGCTGGAACGGCGATCAGGCTTTGATATCCGGCGCAACGATCTCCTCTGAGGCTGTCTCCGCCGCCACCGCGGATGTGTTCCTGGCCTTTGGCGCGATCGATCAAAACGGAGGTGAAGGCTGATGAACGAAAATAAGCTTCGCGCAGCCATTGCGCAAAATCCCGTGCTTGTCCTGCTCCTCGGCGCATGCCCGGCGCTTGCGGCGACTACCGCCGTGCTCCCGGCTCTCACGCTGGGCGTCACCGCGCTTGCGGTCATGCTGCTCGCGTCCCTTTTCTCCTCGCTTATCAAGAAGCTCCTTCCCGAGAACACGCTGTTCATCGCCCAGTTCATGCTGGTCGCGGGCTTTGCGAGCATGGCGCAGCTTCTTCTGAACGCGTGGCTGCCCAAGGTCTATAACATGCTCGGCGTCTATGCCGCGCTCCTCGCCGTTGATGCGCTCATTTTCTCCGAGTCCGAGCGCGCGGCGCAGCAGAGCGTTGGCGCGGCACTCAAGGATAGCTTCCTTACCGGCCTCGGCTTCATCGCGGCGCTCTTTGTCACCGCCGCGATAAGAGAGATCTTCGGCGCGGGCAGCTTTGCCGGGATCATGCTTGACTTCTTCAAGGCGCACAGCGTCTCCCTGCTCACAAGTCCCGCCGGCGGCTTCATCGTGCTTGCGATCGTCATGGCCGTTGTCAGCGCCGTCAGCAAGAAGAGCACTGCCGCTCTCGGCGGCACTGCGGACGCGATCATTTCGGCCTGTGCCGAAAAGAAGGAGGCGTAAACGATGGACTTCAAAACCTTTCTGCTTATCATAATCGGCAGCGCGCTTGCGAATAACGTCGTTCTGGAGCAGTTCTTCGGCGTCACCCCAGCGCTTGGCGCGAAGGGCAGCGCAAAGGCGCTTGCAAAGTACGGCCTTGCCGTCGCGGCGGTCACGCTCGTCGCAGCGCTCTGCACTGCCGGTATCAGCATCGGTGTGTATTCGACCTTTGTCGCCGCTCTCTGGGTGCTGATCGCGGCCTCCGTCATCGGCCACTTCTTCACCGATAAGTACCTGCTCATCGCGCTCAACGGCGTCGTTTTCGGCACCTGCGCAAACGCCGCCGGCAGCGGCCTTGCCGAAGCCTCGGCTTCCGCACTGGGCGCAGGGCTTGGCTTCACCGTTGCCCTGCTGCTCTTTGCCGGGGTCGAGACAAAGATCGATGACAAGTATGTCCCCGCGGCCTTTCGCGGCTTCCCCGTGCGGCTCCTCGCCGCCGGCATCCTTTCGATGGCCGTCGTCGCGTTCAAGTAAACCGCACTTGTAAACTGAAAACAGACCTGCTTCCATAACGGAGGCAGGTCTGTTTTCATAGCACTTTAGGCAAGCTTCACGATAGTGAGGGTGCTGTTTGAATAGGTGACGGAGTTGCCGGTGTTGTTGCGCACCGTCAGTATCTGCCCCGCCGTGGGGCTGATGATCGCGGTGAGGGCGATGCGGTCGGAACCTGCGGCGGTGAGCGTCTGTGCCGTTTCGGCGTAGGGGAGCGCCGTGCCGTCGAGTGCGAGCGCCGCGCCGACCGTCCCAGCAGCGGTGACTGATGCATCGCTTGCGAAGGTCACAAGGTACTGCCCCGCTGTGAGCGTGACGCCGGTAGTACCGGAAGCGGTGATGCTGCCGGTGGAGTTGATGACGTTCGTGCCGAGCGTGATGTCTCCGCCGCTCGTAATGGCGGTCGCGTCGGTGTTATAGAGCATGGCGTTTTCATTTGTGGCAGTTGCCCCGGCAGGACCTGCCGGGCCGGTGGCACCGGTCGCACCGGTCGAGACACAGCCCTTAGGGAACGGTCAGCCTCAATTAAAAGCAACGGTTTGCTCCGTTGTTTTGGTGCTGTTCAGCTCGATATACTCCTGTATTTTGCGGAATTCGTCGGCAAATCTGAACTTTATGCTTATGCGCCCGCCCTCGTAGATATATATCGTGTCGATGAACTCGATGAGTATATCCCGCGTGAGCCGGTCTATATTTCCGTACTGCCTGAACGCCGCAAGGCATGGGCTTTCCGTATCGAAGCCGGTTTCCAGCTCCTTTTCTTCTTTGCGCAGCTTCTCAATGGCGGCGTTGATGCTTTCAGTCTGGCGCTCGTAATCGGCTTTCATACCGCGGTACTCGCTCTGGCTTATCTCGCCGTCCTTCCAGTCCTGATAGATCGCCTGCTTATAGCGGGATATCTTCGCAAGCTCCTTTTCCTTTTGCTCTATCGCGTCCAGTAGCCTCTTGGACTGCGTCTTTGCTGCCGGGGCGCGGTTGATATCGTCAACGAGCTTTGTGTAATCCACAGCGAGATATATCTGCTGCTGGATGGCGTACAGTACGGCCTCCTCCAATCTGTCCTGACGTATGGAGTGAATAGTGCAGGCTTTCTTGGACAGGTCGCGGTACGTCTTGCACATATAGTAGACTATGTTGCCGGAAACCTTGCGGCTCATGGCTCTTCCGCAGTCGGCACAGCGCAGGAAGCCGCTGAAGAGATACAGGTCTATCTCCTTCGGAGAGCGACGTGTATCGCGGTTCAGCGCGTTCTGAAGCTTATCAAACTTCTCTCTGCTCATTATAGCCGGGATAGCGTTTTCCGCGATGAACCATTCCTCTTCAGGGACGCGCTCCTGAATATGCACCTTATAGCTTTTCACCCGGTAGCGCCCCTGAATCAGGTCTCCGCAAAGCATACGGTCTGTCAGAATGCGGCGTATGGTGGTTCCTGCCCACAAAGGCTTTGTGCTGATGTCAAACTGCGGATTATAGTATTTCAAGCCGAGGGTCTGACGCTTATAGACTGACGGGCATGGAACATCATGGTCGTTGAGATACTCCGCAATTTTGTTCAGGCTCATTCCGTTGAGCACCATGTCAGCCATATCGTTTATGACATCCGCGGCGACTTCATCGAGTATGAGCAGATTTTTGTTGTTCGGGTCTTTAAGCCAGCCATAAGCGGCGAACGAGCCTATGTGCTCGCCGTTGCGACGCTTCATGTCAAACACTTCCCGAACCTTCTCTGAGGTTTCAGCGCAGTGGTTTTCGTTCAGAACACCTTGGATAGGTACGGCGATACTCCGCATGAGCTTCGGCTCTTTATAGCTGTCGAGCGGCTGATGATAAAGCGAAATGAAGCGGACGTTATAGCGCGGGAACCAGTCATCGAGATAATATCCCTGGTCGCTGTAATTTCTGAAAGAGCGCGCAAGGTCTTTGACTATGACACAGTTTACCCTGCCGCGCCTTATGTCGTTGAGCATCCGCTGAAAGTCTGCGCGTTCATCGTCCGTCGTGCCGGATATGCCGTCGTCAACATACTCGTCGACTATGCGGTATTCGTCGCCGTCGTCCATTGAAGCTATATAGTCTTCTATGATCGAGCGCTGGTTTGTGACGCTTTCGGATTCATCAAGGTGCCGTGCGTCCTCCTTCGACAGGCGTATATACACCCCTATCAACCATGTTCTTGTCCTTCTTCCGCTTACTGCGGTACGGCTATTTGCAGCCATTTTTCCTCCTTCCATCACACTACACTGTTATTATAAGCTTAATGTAAATGTGAGTCAAATTTTGCAAATGCCGTTATAGGCCGTTTTTCTTCCTTACAAAAAAGTCTGTCAAGTTATCCTGCAAGCTCGCGGCGTCATTGTCAAACTCAAGCTTTACCGCTATGCCGCCGACCTTGTAGCAATAAGGGTTAAGAAGCTTTTCGCGCAGATATGCAGCCCGCGCCTCTCTCGGCAGATTCATGTTGAGCTTTACATCTTTTGCGTCGACTAAGGTTTCTGCATCCACGCTGCGTATATCTGCCGAAGCAAGTTTTTCAACGGCGTCATTGCGCATATTCATCCCTCCAGTTCTACATACAGTCTATTGGCACACAGCGGATATAATGAGCCGCTGCCAAAAGCAAACTTGCAGCTTACCTTTGGCAGCGGTTCAAAAATTTTTCTCACGGTGAGAAGTATTTTTTTGATATTCGTGTTGCAATGAGGGAAAACAGCAAAAATATTCATGCGGTTTAATGTAAAAATACGAGTAAATTTCGTTGATTTTTACACGAATGTTTGCTATACTATGTCCAGTACCTTTAAGGAGGCCTGAGCATGTATAGAAAAATCATGGGCTTTTTGGAAGCGTGGAAAGATAGCGAACACCGCAAGCCCCTTATTTTGCAGGGCGCGAGGCAGGTCGGAAAAACTTATTCCATTCTGGAGTTCGGGCGCACACACTATGAAAATGTGGCCTACTTCAACTTTGAAACCAATCCGAAGCTGAATGAGACCTTTGAAGAAAACATCAGCCCCGATTATCTCATACCGATTTTATCCCATATAGCGGGACAGACCATCGTAAGAGAAAAGACGCTGATAGTATTCGATGAGGTGCAGCTTTGCGAAAGAGCGCTGACTTCGCTCAAATACTTTTGTGAGGACGCGCCGGAGTATCACATTATCGTTGCGGGAAGCCTGCTCGGCGTTGCGGTCAACAGGGCAAAATTCTCTTTCCCTGTCGGAAAGGTCGATATGAAAACGCTTTATCCGATGGACATGGAGGAGTTCATGCTGGCTCTCGGTGAGGACGATTTGGTGGAGCAGATAAAAAATTGCTTCAATACAGATACGCCGTTGCCCTATGCTTTGCATGATGCCGCAATGCAGCTTTACCGTCAGTATCTTGTGGTCGGCGGTATGCCGGAGTGCGTGATGCAGTTTGCCCAGACAAAGGATTATATCCTTGTCCGCCACACGCAGGATACGATACTTGCAAGCTATCTCAACGATATGAGCAAGTATAACAACCTGAACGAGATCAAGAAAACCAGACTTGCCTACGATAACATTACTGTTCAGCTCTCAAAGAAGAATACCCGTTTTCAGTATAAGCTTATCAAAAAAGGCGGACGGGCTTCCGAATTTGAGAATGCGATCGAATGGCTTTGCCTGTCCGGTATTGTGTCGCAGGTTTACAGGGTGGAGCAGATCAAAAAGCCGCTCGAAAATTACCGGGACATTGACGCGTTCAAGATTTATGTGTCCGACTTGGGACTGCTCTGCGCCAAGAAGGATCTGGCTGCCAATGACATTCTCTATATGGTCGAGGAGCTGAGCGACTTCAAGGGCGGCATGACGGAGAACTATGTCAATGTGCAGCTTTCCATTAACGGCTACCGTACCTACTATTGGGAGTCCGAGCGCGGAGCTGAAATTGATTTTATCATTCAGCGCGACGGTCAGCTTATCCCCATTGAGGTCAAGTCTGCCGACAACACCAAGGCCAAGAGCTTGAAGGTCTGTATGGACACCTACAAGCCCGCTTACGCTATCAAGCTCTCCGCTAAAAATTTCGGCTTTGAAGACGACAAAAAGACCGTTCCTCTCTACGCCGCATTTTGCATCTGAATAAGTATCACAGCGATAACGCTCACAGAATATGTGGGCGTTATTTTTTGCCATAGAACAGAATACACAGGCAGCGGTTCAAAAATACTTCTCACGGTGAGAAGTATTTTTCAACATTATGCAATGAAATCCGCACATGGCACTGTGCGGATTCTTTTATATCACGAAGTGTTTTTCAAAGGCAGAAACAGACGGCGGTGGGCTAAACCGCTCCATAGGATCAACGTGCCTCCCTCCATGCTCATGGCGGGGCGCTCTACTCTGTGACGTGCAGCCAGCGCAAGTATCATAATCTCCGCAGATGCTTCATGGCCGACAGCCCTGCCAAAGGCTGCTTGCGATGATAGTGTTGTTCGCTCTGCCGGTTTCCCGGCGATCCCGGCGCACCCATTGCCCGGCTACGCATATGCGGAATGTATCTGCTCGCCCTATTCAGTTGGATATGTAAAAGGCTGTTTTGCCAGCCTGCAAAAACGCGCTTGTACAGGTGCGCTTTAACCGGCAGGCAAAAGAAGGGCGATTTTCTCGCCCTCCCGCGTTTATCTTATATGCGAGGCAAGAATATCAAGAAAAACTGTGTTGGTCGGCATACGCTCAAGGTGCGATCCGGCCAGCGTATCGAGCATGCTGATTATTCCGGAAAAAGAGGTTCCGGAATTTAAGCAGCTTCTTGTAGCCTATTACGAGTACAGGAGCAGTGACATTTTTCTTTTCATGAAAGAAAAATGCGTGAAGACGTTTTAACTTAGGGAACATTTTCAACTGCATTTGAGTAAAAAATTCCCTAGATACAATTCGCTCCCCAAAAGGGTACGACGATTTGGATAAACTTTTCGCAGAACCGAAAGCATAAAAAATACTTCTCATCGTGAGAAGTATTTTTTGCTGGGAATATGAGCTGCTGTTTTTTATATGAAGGAATTAGGGTAAAAATTATAGCAGCCAGAATCGGGTGCTGTGTCGCTGCTATCGATCCAGTGCATAATATCCTTTTCAATTTTCCGCTTCAGCATCATCAGCACCGCCACATCCAATCTGTGCATTTTCCAAGAATATTATACCTCAACTATGACACTTTTCCAAGAGAATGACCATGCGAAATTGACACTTTTTCCGGAAGCACTAATCCACTTTGTAGCAGTCAAGAGAAGTAGACGCGAAAAATATTTTTTTTTTCAAATGTACTGCTGCATTTTCAATCTCTTTTGACTCTGTCGATTACTGCAACTGAACTAAAAAGAAATCTCGGAAAGTATCCTTTGCTTGCTGCGGCAGAGGATATTTACATCACACGTAATGGAAGGGTTGTTGCCAAGCTTTCCAATCTATCAGGACAGGGGAGATACTGCCAAGTCCATGGTCGGTATTCTCCCGGATGATGGAACGCTGCTGCCAGTGAGCGCATCTGTGCGGCTCGTGATGAAGCTTAGTAAATTGAAAATCGTGAAAATTCGTGCGCTGTAAAAACTGCGGTTGAATTTTACAGCAGATTGGGGTATACTATGAGTGAAAGGAGTTGAGCAATATGCCAAATATCAAACCCATTTCCGATCTGCGAAATTACAGCGATGTGCTGCATGATGTGGCTGTTGGTGCTCCGGTTTTTCTGACAAAGAACGGGCGCGGCAGATATGCAATTCTCGATATGCAGGACTTTGAAAAGA
>QAMJ01000019.1 GCA_003150355.1 Clostridiales bacterium
CTCTCGCACCCCGGCTCTCCGGCGGCGACGGATCTGGAATTCAAGCTCGCGCAGACGGTGGCGGGATTCCTCGGGCGGCAGATGGAGGGCTGACGGCGAAGACCGTCAAAATATTTTTTCGTTTGGGTGTTGACGGGCGGCACAAACTGTGGTAATATAACTCTTGCAATATCGCGGGGTAGAGCAGTTGGTAGCTCGTCGGGCTCATAACCCGGAGGTCATTGGTTCAAGTCCATTCCCCGCAACCATGTTGTGCAACCAAAAAAGATATTGCACCGGGAAACCCAGAAACCGCAATGGTTTCTGGGTTTTTTCGTGCCTCCTTTTTTAAGTGCAAAAAAAGATATTTTTCTTTGTTGAGAGGACTTGAACTACCGACCCCAGCATTTCGAGGCGACTTTTGGAGGATTTTTTCTTCCGAAAGCCGCCTTTTTTCGTTTTCTAAGAAAAATATTTTCGAGTATGTCTTTCTAAGGTAAGGACGACTCTACTGCCCACGAAAAGAGGTTTGCCCTACATTTTGGGGCAAACCCCTCTAACAGAATAAGGAATGAATTGGGCTGGCCTCTTGGAACACATCCTTGAGGGCAGCCCTTTCATTATTTGCGCAGAAAGGAATGGTATCTATGATCAAAATCAGAATCAGAAACGCCGATCACGAGGTCGACGTCCGCTTTCCAATCAGCGAGAGCGAGCTGTTCGCAAAACTCGCTGAAATCCACGCAGTTGAAGACAGAAATGCCGCGCAATCAGTCTATGTGACGGAGGTTTACTGGCCGGAGGAATTCTCGGCTCTGAAAGACCGGTACGCCAATCTGGATGAGCTGAACTATCTCGCCAGAAGAATGGAGAGCTTCGATACCCTCGAATACGACCAATTCCTCATTGGCATCTCCAAGCTGGACAGCAAGGAAGTGAAGAATCTCATCAATCTGACCTTCAATCTCCACCACTTCACGCTGTGCCAAGATGTCAGCAGCTACGGAAAGATCGGCAGAGCGTATGTGTTAAACACGGAAGGCTCCGTCCCCGCCTATGACGAAGACGATCCGAAATACGCCGCAATCGGCAAAGAGCTTATCGACCGAGGTCTGGCGCAGATCACTGCAAAAGGGCTGCTCATCTACAAGCCCTTTGAGAAGTTGACCGAGGTGTACGACGGACAGACCTTCCCCGAATACTACTACGAAAGCACCCTTGCCAGTGCGGAGGTCAATTACAACGGACGCATCGAACTGCTCCTGCTCCCCGGCGAAGAACTTGCAATCAAAAAAGCTCTTGTAAGACTCGGTGCTCCGTCTGACCAAGATTGTGAAATCAAATTCTCACTCAAAAACGGAGATGATAGCGCATGGGAGGAACGTATCGAAGGGATCATCCGCAGTGAAGGACTGTATGCGGCAAACAAGATGCTCCGCTCTTTGGATACCAGTGATATAGATTGGAACAAGTTGACCGCCGCTGTTGAGCTTGCCGATGTAAAGGGTACCGCCAACATTGCCGCCGTCGCAGAACATCTCGAAGAGTTTGGATTCCTCCCCGATGCAAAGAATGAGTCCGACATCGGGCACTTCCTCGTGGATAACGTGGACGAGTACGGGATGAACATCGAGATGGAGGAATACTTCGACTTCTCCGGTTTCGGCGAGTATTTCGCCGAGGAACATGACGGTCAGTTTGTGAGTGGCGGCTTCGTCTACTTTGACAGCGACAAAACCTTGGATGAATTCCTCGATGAATTGGAATCTGAGGACGAAGGCATGGACATGGGGGGAATGTGATATATGGCTGTACTCTTTTCAGCGGTAACACTTACCGTAGGCAAAAATCAAGTGGAATTTCTCGCCGCCGGTATTCCGAGGGCTGCAGATGATCTCGAGGGTTGGGCTGCATTTGAGGACTTCATGGACGAGCTGGATGCTGAGCAGGAAGTCGGCGTTCACGTGGAAGCATATCTCTACGGCGAGGGCGAAACTGTCGGGGCGACGCCCGAGGAAGTAGCGTACTTCACCATGAGAGCGGATGCAGATGAGGAATTCCTGCATGACCACTGCGACAACATCGAGGACACGGATTTCACGATCCGCTGGTCGCCGGACGAGTTGTACGGAACGGAGATGGAGTTATGACGGCAGAAAAGAAAGACCGCAAGCCGCTCCAGATCAAGAACCTCACCGACCTCAAGCGGCACATTAAGCTCGGAACCGAGATTGTGGCGACCTCGCACCAATACCATCCCGACATCGTCGGGCTGACCCGTGTAGTGACGAAGGTGCAGACAAACGGCTTTTACTCAAAGATCAAGGATCAGCCGGATCACAAATGGTCGACCTGCAATCATGGCTCTGGATTTTGGTCGCCTTACAGTAAAGCCAGTGCTTACCGTTTCGACGGTTCCAAAATCCAAGTACTCAATCCCCGCAAGAACAACGGCAGCGTGCTCTACGAGATGGAACTATACGACAGTAAGCAGAACATAGCAGAACAAAACAAGGAGGTACCCCATATGAACGAATGGGATCGCCTGCACAGACAGGCACAACGATACAGGGAAGCCTATCCCCCTGGAACGAGGATCATGCTTCTCAGCATGGGAAACGATCCGAACCCCGTGGAGAGCGGCACAAGAGGAACGGTTAGAGCTGTGGATGACATCGGAACCCTGCATTGCGATTTCGACAATGGCAGAAGCCTCGGTGTCGTCCCCGGCGAGGACTCCTTCCGTATGCTGACAGATGAGGAACTGACCGAAGAACAGACCGCAGGCATGGACGAGGACGAGAGCGGTCCCGTCATGGGAATGTGAAGCGCCTATGAGAGCAAAATACGAGATCGAAATCCCGCCTCAGCTTACGGAGCCGCTTCTTCGGCTGGTTTCGGAAACGGAGCTTCCGTTAGAGGACATTGTAGAAGCTGCTCTCAAAAACTATTTGGAAAGGAGTCAGAACAATTGTTTTGAAAAAGCAAGCGAAAAATTCAGAGCGGAGGGTAATTTGAGAGAAAAAATATATTGGACGATAGAGAGATTCTCCCTGCGGTACGCGTACTTCCTGTTTTTTGACACAACGCTGCACCTTGCTGACCAGCTGTTCACCCGGCACAAGGTCAGGGTGTGGTTTGAGTCGGAATACACCAAAGAAGGTTCTCCCTATCGCGCTATCCTTTGCCGCGTCCGCAAACGGGATGTGCCAGAGTTTCTGGCGGTCTTGGAGGAGCTGAAAAAGAAGATGCTGCTCTGCGGGCATCTCGACTATGTGTCTGAAGTCAGCACTTTTATGGATGCTGCGGAAAAAAAGAAAGGAGCGGCAGATCAAAATGAAGCTGACACCGCTTAAGAAGCAAAGCAAGAACGCACAACGTAAATACTACGCCGCAAAGCGCGGCTCATGGAATGGGCTTTCCCCGGTCACGCGCATTGTCCAAAGCAGGAAAGCCTATGACAGAAACCACATCCGGCAGGAGGAACGACGTTCCCCTAAAGATTGACAGGAAACGATTTCGAATAAGAGAAAGGATCATTACTATCATTCTGGAATCGAAAAGGCTAGGTTGACATGATGTATTCGGGCTCCGTATAATACAGCCATAGTGGTTAGGTTGTCACAAAATAAGGGACTGTAGATAAAGATAGATCCCCCGGAGGGCGCATCGCTTCAAAGAATTCTGAATTAAAATGATACTCTGCCGAGCATGACTGTGGCAAGAGAGCTTATAGAATGAAGTAAATACAGTGTTCGGGTATACAGCGTTTGACGAACGGCAGCTTCAGTAAAGAATTTTTTTGATTGATTCGAGAGGAGAATGGAGTTCAGATGACATCAAATGAGTATGTGATGAATGTAGTCAGAAATCATGCGCTTCCAGCGCAATTAGATACGAACACCGTATATTATGTCGTAAATCCCCTGAAAAGGGTTATTGCAGAATGGGCTGGCAGTTGCCTTTGCGAGACGAAATTGTCAGGCTCAAGAGCCAAAGGAACCGCTATTGATTTGTCGACGGATCTTGATTTGTTTATTTCGCTTACATCTAACACTACAAACTCATTGAAAGAGATTTATGATTCCCTTTATAACTGGGTTACGAGAAAGGGAATAACGGCTAGAAAGCAGAATGTCTCAATTGGCATCACGTATGGAGGCCAAAAGATCGACCTTGTGCCCGCCAAAAGGCAAGGGCAGTACGGAAACGATCATAGTCTTTACCGCAGTAAAGCTGATACCTGGACAAAAACAAATATCGATACTCATATTAGTCGGGTGAACAATTCTGGACGGCGGAATGAAATAATTGCCTTAAAAGTCTGGCGTGAGAACCATAGATTAGAATTCCCGTCCATCTATTTGGAAACTCTTGCAATTGATGCGCTTAGCGGTAGGTATTCCTCCGATACAGCAAGTAATTTCTCATATCTTTTGCGGTATATCGGAGACAATATCGGCTCTTTAAGAGTAGTTGACCCAGCCAATTCAAACAATATTCTTTCCGATGACCTTACTGCGGGAGAAAAGAGGATTCTCTCTACTCAGGCACAGAAGAGTCTGACCGAGCAATACTGGGAACAGATTATTTGGTGAGGATGTAAGCAACAATAATTGACAGAGAGGTTATCAATATGAGTGTTGCTCCAATTTTAAAAGATCTTTTTTCTGCCTTGCAACGTCACATGATCACTGATGCAGAGTTTAGTGGTGCTTTGAGCCACCCAACAGATAAAGGAGACAATTCTGAAGCAAACTGGATTGAATGGTTCGCTAAGTATCTGCCTAAACGATACAAGGCAGCAAAAGCAACCATCATTGATTCACAAGGGAATATAAGTGACCAGATTGATCTGGTTCTGTATGACGCACAATACTCTTATCTAGCCTTTAATCAAAACGAAATACTTTATCTTCCTGCCGAAAGCGTATATGCAGTTTTTGAGATTAAGCAAGATCTAACAAAAGAACACATGGAGTATGCGGGGAAGAAGATTGCAAGTGTTCGCCGCCTTTATCGCACGTCAGCTTCTATTCCATATGCTGCTGGCGTCTATCCCCCTAAGCGTCTTCACAGGATACTCTCTGGAATTCTAACGACTAAATCTGGGTGGACGAAACCTTTTGAGACCGCTTTTAAGAATTGCCTTTCATCGTTTACCGACGATCAGCAGATTGATTGCGGTTGTATATTATTAGCAGGCTCATTTTATTATGATTATGCAGAAAAAAAGCTGAAAACAAGCACCTCGAATGAGTCCCTTGTCTTTTTCTTTCTGCAGTTGCTAGTGCTGCTTCAAGAGATAGGCACTGTACCGGCGATCGACTTGAACGAATATATGAAAGCCTTAACCGTTTCGGAGGAACTGAATGGCTAAGCAAAAAGATTTTGATACTTTTTTGCGCAACATAGAGCCTAGCAAAACTACCGTGCAGTACGTCAGTAGTGTTCAAAACAGTCTGCGCGATTATTTACGTCAGCATAAAACATATAGCAATGTGCACAAGGAGACATTTCTTTCTGGCTCGTACGCAAAACACACGTCAATTAGGCCCACCAAAGAAGACAACAAAAGAGATGTCGATATTATCGTCGTCACAACACATTCCCAAGACGACGATTCTTCAAAGGTACTACAAGAATTATATGATGTGTTGGTTGCCTCAAGCACCTACAGATCCGCCACCATTCAGCATCATTCAGTCGGGATTGAATTGAGTCAACTGAGTATCGATGTTGTGCCTGTTATCGTTGATAAAGATGATGATTCGTTATATTGGATAGCTGACTCCAAAGATGGCACCTGGACTAACTCTGATCCCAAAGGGCACAAAAACTGGTCAACAGAAACTAATCGGAATAATAATAACAACTACAAGCCCCTGGTCAAAATCTTCAAATGGTGGAGACGTAAACACTGCCCCAGCGGAGTCAAGTATCCTAAAGGAATAACGCTAGAAAAGCTAATTGCAGACAATTTGGGAGACTCTTCAGCCTCGACGGAAGACTTCCTGATTGAGACAATGCAGAATATAGTTTCTGCATACAAAAAAGCATATGTAGATGCTGGGATTAACCCATACATAGACGACCCATCAGGCAAAATTGATTCTAACGATTTGTTGGCTGGTTATACAACTGATGACTTTAAGGGTTTCATTTTAAAGCTTGATGAGCATATAAAGCTGTTAAATGATAATGGTTCAGAAAGTGAAACTTGGCGGACTATTCTAGGAACAGAGTTTCCGAAGAACCAAGAGAGTAAATCTCTTTATAATCTTCTTGCTTGTAAAACTGCTTCCCATCGCCAAAAGTCCGCTTGGCCAATGGCCCGAGGGAGCGCAGTAATAGTGACACTTAGGGTTGAAGGCGCAGATGGTAGTTATGTCGCTTATGAGAGCAATGGACAACCATTAAGTAAACACTGTTCTTTGCACTTTAAAGCTCTAACCGGAGTAAAGCCCCGTATACAGTCAAGTGGCAAATAACAAATACTGGTGACGAGGCCACCCGCGCGGGATGCCTCCGTGGTGATTTTTATGACTCCAATGAAGGTGTAAACGGAAGAGAGGAGTCAACGTTATATACAGGTACTCATGCTGTGCAGTGTTTTGTAATTAAACGAGGAATATGCGTCGCGCGTAGCAAAGATTTTGTTATAAACGTCTTCTGAAGTATCTGAAGTATTAGTAAAAGAAAAAACATTGCTGTGGGCAATATGTCAATCGCTCTTGAAAGCCAAATGATTTGTAAATGCAAACACATCACATTTATACATTGTTTGGTTCTGCGTCGGAATATATTAACAGACATAAAGGGGCGATATCTTTTTCGGTTCGCATTCGAAAGAGCAAAGAATATCACAACCCGTAAGTGAGGCGCTGCATACTCCCCCAAAAGCCTTGTTGCAAACAGATTTCCCTCAAAATACTAATATCTTTTTTGGTGCAACGTGCCATATTGAGCGGATGTAACTGATTTCAGTTACATCCGCTTTTTTTGTATACCCGAAAACCACGCGTTAGACGCGTGGTTCAAAAGAGCCTTTGGCGATGAGGGAGACAAAAAAACTCCTTTTGCTTTAGAATAAGCGTGCGGTCTGCCAACTGCACACAAAAAGCAAAAGGAGGGCATTCAGAATGAGCCTGAATGACATAAACAGTTTATCTCATACGAAGTGGAATTGCAAATATCACATAGTGTTTGCGCCGAAATACCGAAGAAAGATATTTTACAAAGAGAAGCGTGCAGCGATAGGAAAAATACTCCGGCAACTATGTGAATGGAAGAGTGTGAAAATCATCGAAGCGGAAGCCTGCCCGGATCGCATTCACCTGTTCGTGGAGATACCGCCGAAGCTGTCGATATCAGGATTTATGGGATACCTGAAGGGGAAGAGCAGCACTATGCTGTATGAGCAATTCGGGGAACTGAAGTACAAGTACCGCAACAGAGAATTCTGGTGCAGGGGGTATTATGTGGATACGGT
>QAMJ01000014.1 GCA_003150355.1 Clostridiales bacterium
GACAAGTCCATCGAGGAATCCGCCTACGACATGGGCGCGGACAGCTTCAAGGTGTTCATGACCGTGACGCTCCCGCTCATTAAGGACTCCTTCCTCTCCGGCCTCGTCACGGCCTTCGTGCGCAGCATAACCGCTATCTCCGCGATCATCCTGCTCGTGACGCCGCAGTTCCTGCTCATCACGGTGCAGATCAACGAGTTTGCGGAGAAGGGCTCCTACAGCCTTGCCTGCGCGTTTGCAACCATTCTTATCATCATCACCTACGGCGCTGTGCTGCTGATGAACCTGTTCATCAAGCACTTCGGCACCAGCAAGAAACTCAAGGAGGTCGACTGAGCCATGGAAAAAACAAAGAAAGGCGTCCGTCTGGAGCATATCTCCAAAATATATCAGGATCCCAAAACCGGCAAGGACTTCTATGCCGTGCATGATACCTCGCTCAACATCGAACCCGGCAGCTTCGTGACGCTCCTCGGCCCCTCCGGCTGCGGCAAGACTACGACCCTGCGCATGATCGCGGGCTTTGAAAGCCCGGACGAGGGCGAAATTTATCTCGGCGAGGAGCCGATAAACGAGCTTACCCCGAATAAGCGTGACACGGCGATGGTGTTCCAGAGCTACGCGCTGCTGCCGCACTACAACGTGTTCGATAACGTCGCCTACGGTCTCAAGCTGCGCAAGGTGCCGAAGGATGAGATAAAGGAGCGCGTCATGAAGATACTCGACCTCGTCGAGCTGACGGGGATGGAGGGGCGCATGACAAACCAGCTCTCCGGCGGCCAGCAGCAGCGTGTTGCGCTCGCCCGCGCGCTGGTCATCGAGCCGTCCGTCCTGCTGTTCGATGAGCCGCTCTCGAACCTTGACGCAAAGCTGCGCGTCTCCATGCGCACGGAGATACGCCGCATCCAGCAGGAGGTCGGCATCACGGCCATCTATGTCACGCACGACCAGAGCGAGGCAATGGCTCTGTCGGATCAGATCATCATCATGAACAAGGGCGTTGTCGCTCAGGTCGGCACCCCGCAGGAGATATACTACCATCCGAACAGCGAATTCGTCGCCGACTTCATCGGCGAGGCAAACTTCCTGCATGGCACTCTCACGGGCATTGATGGCGCTCAGGCCGTAATGAACATCGAGGGTACTGAGCTCCGTGTCGCGTCGACCGACGGTCTTGAGGTAGGGAAGGACTACACGCTCGTCCTGCGTCCCGAGGCGGCGACGCTTGCCGACGAGGGCGGCCTGCCCTGCAAGGTCATACTCAGCTGCTTCATGGGCTCGTACCAGAACTATCATGTCATGGTAGGGAACACCCTCGTGAAGCTCACCGAGAATAACCCCAAGAACAAGCGCATCTATGCTGTCGGCGAGGAGTGCTGCCTGCGCTTCGATCCGGACGCGGTACATATACTGTAAAGAGCAGGCAAAAAAATTTCGGCTCTGTGTCAATAGTCAAAGCACAACTATTGACACAGAGCCTGTTTTTTGCAGCTGAAATGCTGTTTTATTCTATCCCGTATTTTTCCTTCAGCTCCGGGCGGATATCGTCAAAGCTTCTAAACGGCGCGGGCTCGGCGGCGTGTTCGCCGATGTGCTTCTCCATCCACACCATGTCGTACCAGCGGCCGAACTTATATGCGCAGCCCGTGAATCTGCCGACGAACCTGTAGCCAAGGTGCTCATGGAACTGCTCGCTGTTGAGCGTCAGGTATTCGT
This sequence comes from Clostridiales bacterium, assembly GCA_003150355.1. Classification (GTDB taxonomy): domain Bacteria; phylum Bacillota; class Clostridia; order Oscillospirales; family Oscillospiraceae; genus Limivicinus. The sequence continues at coordinate 1,717 of QAMJ01000014.1, forward strand.
CCGGCACTGTCGGGTGCGCGATGCAGGCGTTGACGTTCGTGATGTTCTGCAGCTTCAGCGCCCCTTCAAGCGCGGTGTACAGGAGCTTGCCGAGACCGAGATGCTTTGCGTCGGTGCGGATATATATGCTTGTCTCCACAGCCCATGCGTAGGCGGCGCGTGTCTTGAACGCGGATGCGTAGACGTAGCCCATTATCTCCCCGCCACGCTCTGCAACAAGGTAGGGATACCTGCTGAGCGTATGCTCGATACGCTCCCGGAACTCCTCTATCGACGGGACTTCATATTCAAAGGTGATGGCCGTGTTTTCCACGTAGGGCGCATAGATCGCCAGCAGCTTCTCCGCGTCCTCGCCTCTTGCAATTCTCACATGGCAGCTTTCCATGCCGCATACCTCTTTTCATCTGATGGCAGCAGCAATATTAGCACAGTAAGCCCGCGTTTTCAAGCGGTTTCGACGGCATATCGCGTGAATTTTCAGACATTTAGTCAAGATTGTACTTGTAATAACGCCGGATTGATAGTATAATACAAAAAGCTTAAAAAATTAAAAGCAAAGGCTGGATCAGATATGAGTACATACAAGCGCCGCTTCGGCGACAGGAAGGAAGGCCGGCTTCTCCGTTCCCTTCCCGCGTTCTCCAAGTTCATCCCATATATCATGCCCACGCGCAACGACGCATCCAACCAGTATGAGGAGAGCTTCGAGGTCTCCGATGTTGACCGCCGTCTGCGTCAGCTACGTGTTCAGGGCTATAAGGGCATCGGCATTCTGCACTTTATCATCGCGGCATATATCCGCGGCGTGTCCATGCTCCCAGGCATCAACCGCTTCGTCGTCGGCCGCCGCGTCTACGCAAGGGACGATATCTCCGTCGTTATGACCGTCAAGCGCAGTCTCTCCGTTGAAGCTACGGAGACGACCATCAAGGTCCACTTTGAACCGACTGACACAATCTTCGACGTCTACCGCAAGATGAATGAGAAAATCGATGAGATCAAGGCTTCCGACGAAAACAACAACACTGAGGCTGTTGCTGAGGCTTTCTGCCGCGCACCGCGCTTCCTGCTCCGCTTCGCGCTGGCGATCGTCCGCATGCTGGACTATTTCGGCTGGCTCCCCGAGAGCCTGACCGAGGCAAGCCCCTTCCATGGCTCGATGATAATCACCGACCTTGGCTCGCTGCGCATAGGACCCATTTTCCACCATATATATAACTTCGGTACGCTCCCGGTGTTCATCGCCTTCGGCGCGAAGCGGCACTCCTATGAGCTTGACCGCCACGGCAACATGGTCGACCGCAAGTATGTTGACTGCAAGTTCGTCATGGACGAGCGCACGGTCGACGGGCATTATTACGCCCAGTTCCTTCAGGCGATCCGCTATCTGTTCCAGCACCCCGAGGTAGTCGAAGCTCCTCCCTCCAGAGTCATTGACGATATCTATTAATAAGATTCATATGAAAAATTCCCGGACGAAAGTCCGGGAATTTTTAGTTCAGCGCCGTTTGGAACCATAATAACTGTCACCGTAATAATCGCCGTATTCGCGATTCTGCCTATCGACATCCGATTCATCATCTTCGTCATCTTCTTCAACGATGATATACTGCTTCTGCTTATTCTTATATTGCTCTTTCAGTTTTTTGTTATATTTGGCACGGGCTATATCGTATTCTATAACCATCTTAAAACACCAAATACTAAATGCGCCAAGTGCGCCACAGAATATAAGTAGAATTACAGTTTCCATAGTGCCTATAAACCTCCGTACTCTTGCTGATCGATGATACTATATCACATAACAGTTATAAAGAAAAGCTCGTGTTAATGACAAAAACGTCTCAGGATCGGCACCGGAGAGATTCGACCCGCGTTGCGACGCGGGCTGCCTCGGGTTGCAAAGCGCCCCCGGCGCTTTGCTAAGAGCCCTCGGGTTCGAATCTCTGAAACTTCACATTATAAAATAAGCCCTCTACCGTTGGTAGAGGGCTTATTTTATGGCGGAGATGGAGAGATTCGAACTCTCGAAGAGCTTTTGACCCTTACACGATTTCCAATCGTGCGCGCTCGACCAACTACGCGACATCTCCGTGTTTGCTCAAGAAAACAAATTATCAACTTGTCAGCTTGCACATTATAATTCATATGTGCCGTAAAGTCAAGGAATATTTTTCAATTCTTCGGGAAAGATTATTTTGAGACAAAAAAGCGGAGGGCAACGCCGTGAAGATGACAAACGACGAGTATAAGGAATTTGCCGGGCAGCACGCGCCACGCTCAAGGGCGGGGCGAAACATGCTGCGAGCCTTTGTGAGCGGCGGAGCGATCTGCGCCGCCGGTCAGGCACTGACGGATCTGTACCTTTCTCTCGGCATGGAGATGGACAGTGCCTGCGCGGCCTGCTCCGTGACGCTGATCTTCATCGGCGCGCTGCTGACGGGGCTCGGCGTATATGACGACATGGCGCGCTTTTCCGGTGCGGGCACGCTTGTACCGATAACGGGCTTTGCAAACTCCGTCGTCGCCCCGGCGATAGAGTATAAGACCGAGGGCATGATCCTCGGCACCGCCGCCAAAATGTTCATCATCTCCGGCCCCGTCATCGTATACGGGATAAGCTCCGGCGTCATCTACGGCATACTGCTGCTGATATTTGGGGCAGCGTAGGAAATACAAAAGGAGAAGCTCATGGGAAAACACGCGAAGAAGAAAACGAACCGTGACGGTCAGACCGAGGTACTGACCGGGCATGACGAGAAAGCGGAAAGGGAAAGCCCGGATCGCCGCCTGTGGGAGCGCGAGTCTGACCGCCCCAACGGCACAAGCGGGAATTACAGCTGAAAAATAAGCGCACTGCAGCACATTATGCAGTGCGCTTATAATTTTTGATCGTCCCGTAGGGACACCACTTATTGAGCTCCACCGTATTTCTTCTCCGCAAGCTCCTTGCTGCATGAGACAAGGCGGCGGATGCTGCGGTCGTTCGCGCTGCGCTCGTTTATGAGTATTCCGAGCGAGCGGTGGCAGCGCGGTTCAAGCGGCAGTGTCTTGATGTTGAACTGCATGTCCTTTGTCACGAGCCTTGACAGGACGCTCACGCCGAGCCCGTGCTCGACCATCGACGCAATGGACGCATCGTCAAGATTCGTGCGCAGGATGTTCGGAGCAACCTTCAGCCCGTTTGCCGTAAAGATAGGCAGTATATCCAGCTCGAAACCGAGAGAGGGCATGAGAAAGTCCGTCCCCTCGAAGAGCTCCACCGGGTACGCGTCGCCGTCAAAATCACAGTCGGCGGGCAGGATGGCGACGAGCTCATCCTCCATCAGCGGTATCCACGTAAGTCCTTGGCACAGCTCCGGCTGATAGCTCACCATCGCGCAGTCAAGCTCCTCGTTCCTTACCGCCGTGGCCATCTCGTTCATGTCGTTGACCGTGAGGGAGACCTGCGTGTCCGGGCAGAGCAGCCTGAACGCGGAGAGAATATCCGGGATCCAGTGGCGCGCGATGCTCGAGAACGAGCCGAGCCGCAGTGCCGAGCCGGTCTTGAGCCGCAGCTGATCGGCCTCGCGCTCAAGCGCCGCGGCGGCGTCTGCAAAGCCCTTGAGCTTCGGCAGCAGCTCCTGACCGGTGGGGGAGAGCCGCACTCCGCCCTTGCTGCGTATCAGCAGCGATACGCCGAGCTCATCCTCAAGGGAGTTCATCATGTGCGTGAGCCCGGACTGGGTGTAGCCAAGCTCCGCGGCGGCGGCGGTGAGACTGCCGCGGTCTATCGCGGTCAGAAGCGCGCTTACTTTTTTGCTGTCCATTCTGCAAATCACTGTCCTTGTGCGGTTATCTATGAAAAAACTGATTACATATATAATAATATGGGATTTTACGAAATGCAAGTGAAATGTTATTATCTGTAAAAGTCTTGCACTATGATGAAAAAGTTAGTATAATTTAGGAAAGAACAGTAAAAGACAGCTATATTACACGAAAAAATTCCGGAAACTCTACCGGAATTACCGGGAACAAACCCGGGACATATTTTTACAGACAGCAGATATGCGGGCAGCACATCCCCTGCATATATCTGTCGGTTCATCCTGCGGGAATACCCGCAGGATGAATTTTTTGTGCAGATATGAGAAAGTGTACGGACATTAGGGTTAAGGCCATGTTAAGCTAATAGAACTGATTTAGACAATTTTGTGTAATTTGAATATAAAACCATAAAAATCCCTGTGAAAAAATTTACTAATCTTGCAAAGTGCATATAAACGGAAGTATAATCACTTCAAGAGAAATAGCAATAGTGCTTTAAGGCGGTATGCGGTTTCCTATTGCTAAAAAAACGGTCATGTAGTAGAATACTATTGCTAAAACTTTAACTTGAAATACGGCGGGAGATTGATCCGGTGCATAGAGTTTTGATCCACATACACGGTATCGTTCAGGGGGTCGGCTTCCGGCCGTTTATCCATAAGCTCGTCAAGGAGCGCGGCCTGAGGGGATATATAAAAAACACCTCTTCCGGGGTCGAGCTTGAGCTGGAGGGGGAGCATGAGGAGCTTTCCGGCTTCATTGAGGATATCCCGCGCCGTGCGCCAAAGCTTGCCGTCATCGAAGCAATGGAGACGGAGTATCTCCCGGATCTGGCAGGCTATGAAGATTTCAGGATTCTGAGCAGTAAAACGGAAGCTTTCCGAAATACGCTCATTTCCCCGGACATATGCATCTGTGACGACTGCCTGCGCGAGCTGAGAACGCCCGGCGACAGGCGCTACCGCTATCCTTTCATCAACTGCACCAACTGCGGCCCGAGGTTCACCATTATAAAGGATGTGCCGTATGACCGGGCAAAGACCTCGATGAGCGCCTTTCCCATGTGCCCAGACTGTGACCGGGAGTATCACGATATTGAAGATCGCCGCTACCATGCCCAGCCGGACTGCTGCCCGGACTGCGGCCCGAAGGTCTTCTTTCTGGACGCCGAGGGAAAGACCGTGGAGGGCGACGCGATAGAGCTTGCCCGGCAGAGCATCAAGGCAGGGAAGATCATCGCCGTCAAGGGGCTCGGCGGGATACACCTTGCCTGCCGCTGTGACGACGCTTCCATCGTCCGCGAGCTGCGCCGCCGCAAGCAGCGCGATGAAAAGCCTTTCGCGGTCATGTGCCGCGATGCAGACTGCGCGAGAGAAATTTGCCTCGTCTCTGAGGACGAGGAGAAGATACTTGACGGCTTCCGCCGTCCTATCGTCCTGCTGAGAAAGAAGCGGCAGGGGCTGGAGCATATCAGTGAAAACGGGTTTATCGGCGTTATGCTGCCGTATACCCCGCTGCACTATCTGCTCTTCGGCGACGATATAGATATGCTCATTATGACGAGCGCCAATCTTTCCGACACTCCCATGATGTACCGCAACGATGAAGCGGTGGAAAAGCTGCACGGCATTGCCGACGGTTTCCTGCTGCACAACAGGGATATCCAGACCCGCTGTGATGATTCGCTGTGCTGGGTGCTCGGCGGCGCGGAATATTTTGCCCGCCGTTCAAGGGGATATGTACCGTTTCCGATAACCGTCGGGGAGGAGCTGCTGCCGCTGCTTGCCTGCGGCGCGGAGCAGAAAGCGAGCTTCTGCCTGTCAAAGGGGAGCTATGTTTTCCCGAGCCAGCATATCGGTGATCTGAAGAATTTTGAGACGCTGGAAAATTATACCGGACAGATAAAACATTTCCAGCGCCTGTTTGATATAAGACCGCAGGCCGTGGTCTGCGATCTGCACCCGGACTATATGTCCACGGAATATGCTTCCGCGATAGCCGAGGAAGAAAGCCTGCCGCTTATAAAGGTGCAGCACCATCATGCGCACATGGCCGCCTGCATGGCCGATAATGGTCAGAATGGGTCGGTGATCGGCCTTGTGTGGGACGGCACCGGACTCGGTACGGACGGCACGATATGGGGCGCGGAGTGCCTCATTGGGGACTATTCCGGCTTTGAGCGCTTCGGCAGTATTCTGCCCATACCCCTCATCGGCGGGGACAGGGCAGTCAAGGAGACTGACCGCGTCGCCTTCGCACTGCTCGACGCTTCCGGCTGCGATACCGGGAGCATCGAAAAAAAGGGGATTTATAAGACCGTGCTTGATTCCGGACTCAATTGCCCCGTGTCCTCAGGCATGGGACGGCTGTTTGACGGCGTCGCTGCGATCCTTGGGATAAAGACGCTGTGCAGCTATGAGGGGCAGGGAGCCGTCCTGCTCGAAGCCGCTGCAGCGGAGGACGAAGAAGTTTACCCATTTGCCCTTGAGGGTACGCCGCTGCGCTATGACTGGCGTGGGACGATCCGCGCGATATGCGCCGATATAGAGGCGGGGGTCGACACTGGGCGCATAGCCGCCCGGTTTATGAACACGCTCATTGAAATGGCTGTGCGCCAGTGCTGCGCTGCACGGGAAGCGAGCGGAATAGACGTTGCTGCGCTCTCAGGCGGCAGCTTCCAGAATATGTATATAATGTCGCGCCTGCCGGGAAGACTGGAAAAAGAGGGCTTCCGTGTGCTGAGGCACAGGCGCGTTTCGACGAATGACGAGGGGCTTTCACTCGGCCAGCTGATGATAGCCGCCGCGAAGCTCGAAAAATAAGGAGAAAAAGATATGTGTTTGGCAGTACCGCTGAAGCTTGTTGAAATACACGGAAATTCCGCCATAGGCGAAGCTCTCGGCATGACGCGCGAAATTCGCGTCGACTTCATCCCGGAGCCGAAGGTGGGGGACTACGTTATGGTACATGCCGGGTTTGCGATAGACCGGCTCGATGAACAGCAGGCGCAGGAGGATATTGACGCTTGGAAAGAGGTGCAGGATGCCCTCGGCTGATATGCACACAGGTGAGATCATCTCCGCGATAGAGCGTCTGGACTTGGGCGAGATACGGCTCATGGAGGTATGCGGGACGCATACGATGTCCATCGCAAAGTCCGGCCTGCGCTCGATGCTCCCGAAAAATATAAAGCTCCTGTCAGGCCCCGGCTGCCCGGTCTGCGTAACGCCCCCGGAGGTCATCGACGCGGTGCTGGAGCTTGCCATGGAGAAGGACGTTATCATCACCACATACGGCGATATGCTGCGCGTTCCCGGCAGCACACCGGGCGACAGCCTGCAGCGCCGCCGCGCCATGGGCGCGAGGGTGCAGATGGTCTACTCCCCGGTGGACGCGGTGCAGCTTGCCAAGGAGAATCCGGATAAGCAGGTGGTGTTTCTCGGCGTCGGCTTTGAGACTACCGCGCCGGGGACTGCCGCCGCAGCGCTGACAGCGGCGGAGCAGAGGGTGGAGAATTTCTCCCTCTGGTCGATGCTCAAAACTGTGGAGCCCGCGCTGCGCGCGCTCATAGCCATGCCGGATTTCAATATCGACGGCTTTATCTGCCCGGGTCACGTGGCCACGATAATCGGCGTTAAGGGCTTCCGCTTTCTCCCGGAGGAATATTCGATGCCGGCGGTCATCGCGGGCTTTGAACCGGAGGATATTCTCCGCGCGGTGTACAGGCTCGCAAAGCAGATCGCCGAGAAGAGCCCGAAGATAGAGAACGAGTACCGCAGGGCGGTCACCGAAAACGGCAACCCCCTTGCGCAGAACATGATGAACACCTGCCTGCGCCGCCGTCCAGATAACTGGCGCGGCCTTGGGCTCATCCCGGACAGCGGACTTGAACCGGCCGCCGTGCTTGAGCGGCTCGACGCGGAAAAGCGCTTCGGCATAAAATATGCGGAGAAGCCGAAGCCCACCGCCTGCCGCTGCGGGGACGTTATCTGCGGACGCATTGCCCCGGAGCAGTGCCTGATGTTCGGGGAACGCTGCACACCGGAGAATCCGGTGGGGCCGTGCATGGTCTCCTCGGAGGGAGCCTGCGCCGCGGCGTATAAATACGCGGGGGTGTGACTTATATGGACGAAATAATTACACTCGATTACGGCAGCGGCGGCAAAAAGACTGCCCGCCTGATAGAAAAGCTGATAGTCCCGGCGCTGTCAAACCCGGCACTGGACGCCTTGGGCGACGGCGCGATAGTAGAGGGCGCAGAGAAGCTTGCCTTCTCGACTGACAGCTTCGTCGTCGATCCTATATTTTTCCCCGGCGGGGATATCGGCAAGCTCTCCGTCTGCGGCACGGTGAACGACCTTGCAATGTGCGGCGCTGTGCCGAAGTATTTGAGCTGTTCTTTTATTATAGAAGAGGGGCTGCCGGCAGAGGACTTGGAAAAGATAGTCGAGTCCATCCGCCGCACAGCGGAGAGAGCCGGTGTGCAGGTCGTGACGGGGGACACAAAGGTCGTCGAGCGCGGCAGGGGAGATAAAATTTATATCAACACCGCCGGTATCGGCTTTGTGAAATACCCCGGTCTCAGCCCGAAAAACCTGAGAGATGGGGACACCGTGATAGTCTCCGGCATGGTCGGTGACCACGGAACGGCCATCATGCTTGCGCGCAGCGGGATGATGCAGGGCGAGATAGCTTCCGACTGCGCGCCGCTGAACGGCCTGTGCGAAGCCATCCTCGGCACGGGAGCCGAAGTCCGCGTCCTGCGCGACCCGACGCGCGGCGGAGTTGCCACGACGCTCAATGAGTTCATCGAGGGTACGGCGCTCGGGATAGAGCTGTACGAGGATAAAATTCCGGTTCGGGATCAGGTCCGCTCGGCCTGCGATATGCTCGGCCTTGACCCACTATACTGCGCGAACGAGGGCAAGCTCCTTGTTGCCGTTGCAGCGGATGACGCGGAGCGGGTGATAGACGCGATGCGCGAAACTGAAGAGGGGCGCGACGCTGCGATCATCGGCAGAGTCAGCGCCGGTTATCCCGGAAAGCTCGTCATGGACACGGCCTTCGGGGGAAAGCGCATCCTCCAGAAGCTTACGGGAGCGCAGCTTCCGAGAATTTGCTGAAAATAAAAAATTAAAATAAAAGGAAAATCAGAGAGGTGAAACGGATGCAGGAGTACAAAAAGACCGTGATCACAAAAGATCAGGTCGTACCCATAGCGGAAAAAATGCGCAAGGCCGGTAATGCCCTTGTGATGATCCACGGCTTCATCGACAACGATGGGCAGATGGACGTCTCATGGGACTATGCCGTAGACCCGGCGATCGAGTCCTATCACGTGATAGGCGAGACGGTGCTTCCGTCGATCGGCGAGATCTACGACACGGCGGCGACATGGCCTGAGCGCGAGCTCAACGAGCTGTTCGCGATAGAGTTCGAGGGACTCGATGTATCGCAGCGGCTCTTCCTGCCGGAGGACATGCTCGAAACGCAGGGCAAGGGCCAGATAATGGTCATGCCGCTTTCGGAGCTTCGGCAGAAAAACATTGAGGAGGGAACGAAATGAGCTACATTGTCCCCATCGGCCCGTACCATCCCGCGCTTGAGGAGCCGATACACGCAAAGCTCTATACCGAGGGCGAGGTCATCAAGGACGCGGAGGTCTTTGTCGGCTATAACCACCGCGGCATAGAGAAGCTCGCCACCGAGCGCAACGCTATCCAGACTCTCGTTCTGGTCGAGCGCGTCTGCGGTATCTGCTCCCACTCCCATGCACTGACCTACGCCATGTGCGTGGAGAACATCAACGGCATTGAGGTGCCGAAGCGCGGCCAGTATATCCGCGTCATCACCGCAGAGCTGGAGAGACTGCACTCGCACTTCCTGTGGCTCGGCATCGCATGTCATATTATCGGGCATGACAGCATGTTCATGCACATCTGGGATGAGCGCGAGCTTGTCATGGATCTGCTGGAAAAGATGACCGGCAACCGCGTGAACTACGCCATGGTGACTGTCGGCGGCGCAAGGCGCGATATAGACGATGAGCTTCGCCGCGAGCTGCTCGAAGCCTGCGATAAGCTCAAGGCCCCGCTCGACCGCATCACCGAGATCGCCCTGACCGACAAGACCATCGCAATGCGCACCAAGGGCGTCGGCGTACTGCCGAAGGAGGACGCGCTGCGCATGGGCGCCGTCGGCCCCCACGCGAGAGCATCCGGAGTCAAGGTCGATGTCCGCAAGGACGCGCCCTATTCCTCATATGAAGATTTTGATTTTGACGTGCCTGTCGTCGAGAGCGGCGACGTGTTTGCCCGCGTGGTCGTGCGCGCGCTCGAATGCTATGAGAGCATCAAGATCATCCGCCAGGCGCTCGAGAACCTGCCCGCAACACCCATCAACCTCGGCAACAAGCTCATCAAGATACAGCCGGGGCAGGCGGTTTGCCGCCATGAGGCGCCGCGCGGCCAGCTCAGCCACATGGTCGTGGGCGACGGTTCGTTCAATAACCACCGCGTCAGCATCCATGTGCCGAGCTATAAGAACACGCCGACCGTCCCGTTCATGCTCCGCGGCAACACCGTTGCGGACGCGGGACTCATCATCGCAAGCATAGACCCATGCTTCAGCTGCCTCGACAGATAAGATGCACGAGCTTGCACTGACAGAGGGGATAATCAGCATAGTCGAGTCCGAAAAGAAAAAGCACGGTTTTGAGAGAGTCAGCGAGATAAGCCTGAAGCTCGGCGAATACTCCGGGGTGATACCGGAGTGTATGGAGGAGTTTTTCCCGATCGCCTCAAAGGGCACGGCGGCCGCCGGGGCAAAGCTTATTTTCGAGAAGGTGCCGGCACAGTTCGAGTGCTGCGGGTGCGATTGGCGCGGCGGACTTGAAAAGGGGAGCTTTGCCTGCCCGGAGTGCGGCGGGGAAAACCTCAAAATGACCGCGGGACGCGAGTTCTATGTTGAAAACATCAAAGTCGAATAGACAACGGATAGATAATAAACTTCAAAGGAAGGAGAGATGATCTCTTGCAGAAAACACGGTTTACATCGGTGCTGTCCACCTTCATCGTCTGCTACGTGTTCTGGATTCTTCTCACATGGTCACTGTCTCCGGAGGAGCTTGCGGCGGGAGCCGTCGTCAGCTTTTTCGTAGCGCTGTTCTCAGCAAAATACTTTATACATGAAAACGCCGGGTGGCTCTTCAGACCGGACAAGTTCTTCGCCCTGCTGGCATACTTTGTGGTTTTCCTCGGCCTGCTCATCAAGTCGAACCTCAATGTTGCAAAGTGCTGCTACAAGGGCTGCAAGGACGTGTATCCCGGCATCGTAAAGATACCGACGAAGCTCAAGGGCGACTACGCGCAGGCGATGCTCGCAAACAGCATCACCCTCACGCCGGGCACGATAACCCTCGACATCATCGAGGAGAACGGCGAAACGGCGTACTATGTACACTGCCTTGATGTGTCCCAGTACGAGGATAAGAACTTCTACTACACGGACGAGGACGGCAAAGAGAAGCCGCTGCCGCTCCACAGGAGCCGCGAGGACGCCGGAGAGGACATCAAAGGCACGATGGAAAAATGGATCAGGAGGATCTGGGAATGATTGACATTTTGATTTTTGCCGTCATTTATGCGCTGCTGGCCGCTGGGAACCTGATCAGACTTGTGAAGGGCCCGACGGGTGCAGACAGAATGGTCGCGGCGGACAGCATGGATATTCTTGTCGCCTGCGCAATGGTGCTCTTCTCCATATACAGCGGGAGAGGCATATACCTTGACATAGCCATCATCACGGCGATGCTCGGCATACTCAACACCATGCTCGTCGGCCGTTATCTTGATACGGGAAGGTGGCACAAGAAATGATACTGCGTATTATCATAGACGTACTTATAGCGGTGAGCCTGTACTTCGCTATAGCCGGGACGATCGGCATAAACAAAATGCCGGACACCTTCTCCCGCATGCAGGCGAGCACGCTCATCACCACCCTCGGCGTTCTCGGCGCAAACATCGGCGCTATACTATATGCCATATTCATCATGCACAACGGCGCGGCTGCGGTGAAGATCGCGGTCATCGCGGCGCTCGTCATCGCGGTGAACCCCATCGGCGCGCACGCTATCGCCAAGGGTGCTTACCGCTCTGGCGTCAGACCGGAGCGCAAGATGGAAATGGACGATTTCAGGAGGGACTTCGATGAGTGAACTTGTTGTTATCTTAAATGCCCTCATACTTTTAGGCGTTGTTGTCTCCGCGATACTCGCGGTGCACTGTGAAAAGCTGCTCTCCTCCGTTATTGCCCTCGGCGTCACCGGCATATTCACCGCGGCGGAGTTTCTGCTGCTGCATGCGCCCGACGTTGCGATATCCGAAGCGGCGGTCGGCGCGGCACTGACTCCCCTCATCTTCATCGTGACGATCAAGAAGCTCAAGGGAGGGGACGACAAATGAAGAAATTCCTCACTATCGTCTGTCTTGCGGCATTCCTCGTAGCGGGAGTTTTCGCCGCAGTTGAGATGGCGCAGCTGCCGCGTACATACGACGGGGCCAACGCCAAGGTATCTCCCTATGAGCTGATGCAGGATCCCGATGCCTATGACGATTCCGAAGCCGACGGCGCGGCTGCCGCGATAGTCCAGCAGAACCTTGCAAAGACCCACGCCGTGAACGATGTCACCTCGATAGTCTTCGACTTCAGAGGCTATGACACGATGGGCGAGTCTTTCATAATGATACTCACGGTTTCCTCCGTTATCATTCTGCTGAGAAAGACCAAGGCCGAAAAAGAAAAAATGAAGGAGGAGCGAGATGGAAAGATACGCAGATAACGTCACCATCAAGCGCGTTATAACCCGCTGCGGCTGTGACAGGATCATTCCGCTTTGCCTCGTATATATCTTTTATATTATGCTCCATGGCCACCTGACCCCGGGCGGCGGCTTCCAGGGCGGCATACTCACTGTCGCCGTCGTGCTGCTCATCTACCTTGCCCACGGCTATGAGGAGGCCAAGCGTGCCCTGCACCCGGACCTTACCCATAAGCTCGAAGGCGTCGCGCTGATGCTGTATGTAGTCCTCGCATTCGTCGGCGTCGTCCTCGGTGCGAGCTTCTGCCAGAACGTGTTCTACTACCACGGCGATATAGGCGCGCTCTTCAGCAGCGGCACAGTGTTCTGGATGGGCGAGACTGTCGCGTTCGACGTGTTCACCGCGGCTGTGACGCTCTCCATCGGTATGCTCAGCGTTCTGTATCCGCAGGATATAGACAACCTGAAGTGAGGTGGCAAGTATGATTACGATGAACTATATTGCTTCGTTCTTCCTGATCTTTTTGGGATTATACTGCATCGTTGTAAAGCACAACGCGGTCAAGACCGTCATCGGTATGTGCGTCATGGACTACGGCGTGAACATCTTCCTTATCTCCGTCGGCTATGTACCGGGCGGCACCGCGCCCATTTTCACGCAGGGCGAGATAACCGCGGCGAGCTACTTCGTCGACCCGATACCGCAAGCGCTGACCCTCACGAGCATAGTTATCGGCGCGTGCGTTACCGCGATGAGCCTTGCGATAGTCATGCGTCTCGATGAACAGTACAAGACCCTTGACACCAGAGAGATAAGGAGGCTGCACGGATGATCCTTGATTACCACCACCTCCCGATCTGCGCGATAATGCTGCTGTTCTTCGGCGCATTCTTTATCACGACCTTCGGCACCCGAGGCGGCGTGAGAAAGATCGTGTCAATGATCGCATCCGCGCTGAGCCTTGCCTGCCTTATCGCACTCATAAAGCCGGTAATGATAGACGGAGAGATAATCTCCTACTGGCTCGGCAACCGCAGCATCGCCGGCGGCTACGCGATAGGCATCGCGATAGAGGTCGACGCGCTGAGCCTGTTCTTCGGGCTGCTCGTCGGTATCGCGGCCTTTGCCGCCTGCCTTTACAGCCTGGACTATATAACCCATGACGCGCATCAGGTGCAGTATTACACGCTGCTGCTTATGACATCCGGCGGCGTTCTCGGCATGGTGCTGACGGGCGATATCTTCAATATGTATATCATGGTGGAGATACTCACCATAGGCGCGGTCGGCCTGACGGCGTACCGCAGCAAGAGCGAGGGCGCTCTTGAGGCGGCGTTCAAGTACCTTGTCGTCGGCTCCATCGGCTCGGCGTTCATCCTCACGGCGATAGTGATGCTCTATGCCGAGGCACATACGCTGAACCTCGCGCAGCTGGCCGCACTCCTGCCGGGCATGCTGGGCTCCGGCAGAATGAAGATAGCTTTCGCGCTGCTGCTCGCGGGCTTCTCGACCAAGGCATTCATCGTGCCGTTCCATCCGCTTGCGGCGGACGCCCATGGCGCGGCTCCCGCGTCTGTGTCGCTGCTCATTTCGGGCGTGCTTACAAAGTCCGGCCTTTACGCGATCATCCGTCTGTGCTACTTCCTGTTCCAGGTCATGGACAAGGGGACGATGCAGTTCCTGCTCGTCTTCCTCGGCTGCGTCAGTATGCTCGTGTGCGTGACCATGGCGCTTGCGCAGCATGACTTCAAGCGTCTGCTCGCGTTCCACAGTATTTCCCAGATAGGCTACGTGCTCACGGCGGTTGGCCTTGCCACGGCGCTCGGCCTCTCCGCAGGACTTTACCACGCGATGAACCACACCATCTTCAAGGGCCTGCTGTTCCTTGCTGCGGGTGCTGTTATGCACCAGACCGGCACAGGCGACCTTGACCGCCTCGGCGGGCTTGCAAAGAAGATGCCGCATACGACGGTGATGTTCCTCATAGGCGCGTTTTCCATAAGCGGTCTGCCGCCGTTCAACGGCTTTGCCTCAAAGTGGATGATCTATCAGGCAATTTACCAGAAGGCCGTCGAGAGCGGGAATTTCCTGTTCGTGTTCGCACTTATCGCGGCGCTCGTGACCTCGGTGCTGACGCTTGCGTCCTTCGTCAAGGTCAGCCAGAGCGTGTTCTTCGGCCAGCTCTCCGTCGAGTTTGAGAACACCGAGGAAGCGCCGATAGGCATGCGCATCGCAATGGGGCTGCTTGCGGCTCTCTGCGTTATCACCGGTCTTTTCCCGAACCTCGTCACCGCTTTCCTTACCGAGCCCGCGGCGACCGCCGCGCTGAATGCCGGTAAGTACATAAGCGCGATGGGCTTTGACACCACGCTTGCTGCTCCCGTTATAAGCTTTGTGAGCATGGGTGTCTGGGCGCCGGTCAACTGGCTGCTCCTGCTGTGCATCACGCTGCTTGCGATAACCATCGCGGCGGTCTCTACCCGTTATGATGCGGCGAGAACTGCTGAGAGCGTGACCGACACCAAGTACCAGCTCTTCTACGGCGGCGAAAAGAACGTGTATTCTCAGGTCGGCGGCGAGGATCTCTTCTGGGGGCTCAAGCACAACTGGCGTCACTATTTCGATTTCATGCACAGGCTGCACAGCGGCGTTGTCAACGATTACGCACTGTGGGCGGTCGTAGACGTGACGGTCATCATGGCCTTCATGCTGATAGCGCTTTAAGGGGGTGGGAAATATGATGAAAGATATTATCGTCACGGCTCTGTATAACCTTGGCTACATCCTCATTTTCCCCGGCTTCCTGTTCTGCTTCTTCGCGGGGTTGCTGCTGTGCGGCATTGACCGCAAGCTTGTAGCCAAGATGCAGAAGCGCGTCGGCCCGCCGGTGCTCCAGCCGTTTTATGATTTCTTCAAGCTCTGCGGCAAGGAGTGCATCGTTCCCGCCGCGGCATCAAGGACGATGTTCCTCATGGCTCCGCTGGTAGGGCTCGCGGCGCTCGTCGTGATACAGCTGTTTATCCCGGTGTTCACCTTCACCGCGTTTTCGCAGGTCGCGGATATCATCGTCATCCTCTACCTGCTGCTCATCCCGGCCATGTCCGCCATGCTCGGCGGCGCGGCCAGCGGCTCACCCTACGCGGGCGTCGGCCTCAGCCGCGAGATGGTCACTATCATCTCCTGCGAGCTGCCGCTGGTGCTGGTGCTGCTGTCGGTGGCAAAGACTGTGGGCGACGCGATGGGCACGGGGCTGTGCTTCTCACTGACGGATATTGCCCTGTATCAGGCGGCAAACGGCAGTCTGATCCTCAAGGCGAGCATGATCCCCGCTGCCGCGGCGATGCTGCTCATAATCCCCGGCGAGACCGGCAACCACCCCTTTGACGCGGCCGAGGCCGAGACGGAGATATGCGAGGGCATGCTTGCCGAATACAGCGGCGCGCCGCTTGGCGTATATAAGCTCAATCACGCCATCAAGATGCTCACGCTTACAAGCCTGTTTGCCGCGCTGTTTCTCGGCGGCATCGGCGGCGGGATAGAAAAGCTCGTCGCGCTCATCGGGCTCACCGGCGGCGCTGCCGCGGGCATGACGATGCTGCTGGGCATAGTCATACTCCTGCTGCTGTGCATCGCGCTGACGGCAGTGAGCATATCCTTCGTCCACGCAATCACCGCAAGGCTCAAGATAGAGCAGATATTCAAATACTACTGGACCGTTGTCTCCGGCCTTGCGCTCATAAGCCTTGTGCTGGCATGGTACGGTATGTAAGGAGGTGCGGGAATGTTTAAGAAACTTATCGAGGAGAGCACCGGCAAATCCCCGTGGCTTTTCCACATCAACGCCGGTTCCTGCAACGGCTGCGATATAGAGCTTGTCTCCGTGCTGACCCCGCGCTACGATGCGGAGCGCCTTGGCTTTAAATTGACCGGCACCCCGCGCCATGCAGACATCGTCGTGGTCACGGGGCCTGTCACGAAGCAGTCCCTGCCGCGTGTGCTGAGCGCGATATCTCAGGTTCCCGAGCCGCGCTGCATAGTCACGATGGGCTCGTGCCCGCAGTCGGGCAACGTCTTCAAAGGCAGCTACTCCGTAGCGGGCCCCCTGAGCAAGTACGTCCATGTCGATGTAGACGTGGCCGGCTGCGCGCCCAAGCCCGAGGCCGTCATAGACGGGCTCGCACTGGCGGCAAAAATACTTCAGGAGAAGAGGGGGAAGATGTAATGGATTTCCCGTTTGCGAGAGAAGCGATATCGAAGCTCTTCAGTAAATCCAGCTGCAATATGTACCCCGCCGTGCCGAGCGAAGCCGCGCAGAATTACCGCGGGCGCATCGCTTACCGTGCCGATAAGTGCATCGGCTGCGGCATGTGCGAGCGTGTCTGCGCCGGCGGCGCGATCACCAGGACGATAGAAAAGGGCGAGGACGGTCAGGGCGATAAGGTCACGCTGACCTTTGACCTCGGCTCCTGCACCTTCTGCGCCACCTGCGCCGATTTCTGCAGCCGCCATGCCATAACGCTCACCCGCGACTATCACATGATTGCGACCAAGGAAGAGGATCTGCTCGTCAGCGGAAGCTTTATAAAGGCTCCGCCGAAGAAGCCCGCCGCGCCCACGTCGGAGAAGAGCGCGGAAGCCTCCAATGTCAAGCCGCGCGGTGACGGTAAGCCTGCCTGTGATGAGAGCAGGTGCGTTCATTGCACGCTCTGCGCGAAGAAGTGCCCCGCGGACGCGCTGACCGTTGACAGAGCCGCCAAGACCTGGACGCTCGATGAGGACAAGTGCATCGGCTGCGGCACCTGCGCCGAGGCCTGCCCGAAGAACGCAATAGTTATCTGAAAATTATCTTATATCCCCCGGATCGGCTCTGACGCTCCGGGGGATAATTATGCAGTTTGTACGGTTTCGATTTACATCGGAGCGAAATAAAGAATTTGGGCTCTGTGTCAATAGTTGGGGTAGAGCTTAGCAAGAAATAGCAGAAAGGCGTGAGCGGTGTGCCGCACACGCCTTTGCTGTATATAAAACAGCTACCTGAGATTTTAAGGTTTTTGTAAGAAAATGGAGAAAAAGTAAAAATTAGGCAGTATCGTTCCTTGAGGGAGCAGCATACTGCTCCTAAGCTGAAAGCATCTTGAATAGAAAGAGAGTGCAAAAGATGTTTTCAAAAGACCTATCCACTTCCATTCTTCAGCTGTGCAGCGGCCGCGATCTCAGTTACGAAAAAGCCGCAGAGCTTTGTGGCTTCAGCCCAAGATACTTCGGCAGTGTTGCCAGAGGACAGACCAACGCATCGATCATTGTCCTTGAGAAGCTGTGTAAGGGCTTTGAGCTTACACCAAACGAACTGCTGAGGATCCCGCCGCTGTCGGATTCCAGGCTGCCCATGGCCGTTGCGGAGAGCCGTTTTATCTGTGGACTCGGCTGCTATCCCGTGTGCCCGTACTGCAAGCTGACGCTTGACCGAGAATACCAGCATTTCTGTGACCGCTGCGGGCAGGAACTCGATTGGAAGGATTATTCCAACGCGATCATTATCTTTCCCAGTCGGTCATGAAGCGCAGTGAAGGATCCTGTTCCTAAAAGTGGGGAAGCTTCTGACGCCGAAGCAAATGCGCTTGAGTACCTTGGTCTTGTTGTTGCAGCCCTCGGTGAAGCCGTTGGAATATGGCACATCAAAGCTGTTGAGGATATACTCGGACCAGTTGCGCACGGCGGTTATGCAGGCTTCAAATTCAGGGATATGGCTGTTTTCAGCATGGAACAACCATAAGGCGAGCCGTTCTTTTGCTGTTGCCGAATCCGGAGAGCGCATAAACTCTAAGAAGTCGTTCTTAAGATCATAAGCTATTTCAAGACGTGTAGATAAACCGAGGATGATCCTCAGATGTTCACGTTCCTCGTCCTTCAGCTTTTCCTTATTTTTGCACAGCAATCTCCTTGAATGCTTGCAGAACTTTCTCCACGCGGCCGAGAGCGCTTTCTGTTCTGCCTTCCTCACATTCTCCAAAGCCCATATGGCCTGACGGACTACGTGGTACCGGTCGATCACTATTTTGGCATTCGGAAAGCATATTTCAGCAGTCTCTTTGAAGTAACGGTTCATGTCGATCACTACATACTTCACGTCTTTTCTGTTCTCAAACGTAAGGAAATACTTGATCAGGTCGCTCTTTTTGCGGTTGGGAAGTATGTCCGCTATCTTCCTGTTTTTTGCGTCGGTCAGGATAGTCTGGTACTTTTCGCCGCCCGCATTGCCATTGAACTCATCTATGGACAGCACCTCCGGAAGCTCCTTGCAGGAGTAATTCACGAGCTTGAAATACCTCAGCGCAGTCTGGGCCGAGATATTGTTCTTCCTGCCGATCTCCTTTGCCGAGCGCAGGTCTTTGAAGTCACAGATCACCTTTGCGGCAAGGCGGTTCGTTACTCTGTGGAACCGAGGAAGGAAACTGTTTTCCTCATAGAACCGCTTCCCACAGGAGCCGCAGGCATACCTACGCTTTCTCAGGTACAGATATGTATGCACTCCATGCATGTCCAGATCCTTGACTCGTTGTATACGGTAGTCGTGGATGCGCTCTGTCTCGCTTTGACAGCATGGGCAGATGTGCTTTTGCCGCGGCAACTCTATCTCTATGCAGCAGCCTGTTTCATTTTCATGAACATTTTTTACGATAACATCTTCCAATCCGAGCAGTTTTGAGGTATTATCTTTCATAGAGCATACAGTGTCCTTTCTTGTGGTGTCTCGCAGCTTCATTTTAAAGGATTTTTCTGTTATGCTCTACTCTTATTTTTCCCCACATGCTAAAAGTTGGAGTGCCCAGGTTTACCCGGGTACCCCAACTTTTAGTTTACAACCTTTTTGTATATAAGAAGCTGATTTTACAGACCGAGGATGTTTCTCTTCCTTGCGGTGAACTCCTCTTTTGAGATGACTCCTGCGTCGAGCAGCATTTTGGCCTTTCCAAGCTGGTCAAGCGGGCCGTTGCCGGAGAAAAGCTCCGCGTCACTGACCTGCGCGCGTGGACGCTTTGACGCTGAGTAGCCTGCCTGCATGCCATAGAGCACAAGGCCGAGCATGACCGCGCCGAGGATCATAAACAGATAGTGAAGCCATGCGGTCAGACCCATACTGATATAGCCATAGTTTATCAACCTACATATTATGTAAACTAATAGCCTGACGCCATAGACGGAAGCTGCGGTAATGCCGAGAACTTTTGCACTTTTTTTGTTCAGCCCGGCTATTATGATAAGGATAAAGAACACGACCTGAAAGGCTGCCAGAGAAATATTGAACAGAACTATGGAGAGATAATTGGAGTCAAGAGCGACGAGTTTAATAAAACTGATAAGCGAACGAACAGCGTTCAGCAGCGCGAGTCCTCCGCCAACGGCGGTAAAAACCGGAACGGATGCGAACGTGGATACCGCGATAAGAGCGCAGCCTATCATATACAGCACAGAGAAGATGAGCGATACTGCGTCGTATGATATGTTGTTTGATATATTCTTTATAAGCGAGATGACAGAGATAACAGCCGCCCCGGCGAAACAGGCGGCGGCAATATAGCGCCGGATATTTTTCTGTCTTGTCATTGGCCTCACATCCCTCCTGAAATGACAGCTTTCAGCTGGTAATATTCTTCATCGTTCAGTGCGCCGTTCTGGTGGAGCCTTGTCAGCTTTTCGAGATCGCTGTAAGATGCTGCCGGTGCGGCATATGGCTGCGGGGAAGCAGGAGCCGCGGCGCGGACATCCTCAATGTACTTGGATTTGTCCGCGGGCTGGAGATTGCCGCAGGCGATGTTGATAATGTCAATGAGCGAGAGAATGCCGAAGCAGCCGGCAGTCAGGAACTTGAGGATACCGATACCGGTATAGCCGAGATAGAAGCGGTCAACGCCCAATCCACCGAGAAGAATGGACAAGATAAGTGCTGTTGTTTTGCTTTTCATTTCCATATTTCCTTTCCAGATGTTAATACGCAGCATTCGACAAATAGAAACATAGTATATATTTATATATGTTTTTGACAGCACGTCAATACTTTTAAAAAAATGATTGACGCAAAATAAACAGTGTGATACAATTTATAATGGCAAAAGAAAAATTTGCACACAGCAAAAAAACAATAAAAAAGGAGAAAAAGATCATGGGATTCGGAGAAGCTGTTCAATCGGTTTTCAGCAAGTATGCCACTTTCAGCGGTCGCGCAAGACGCAGTGAGTATTGGTACTTCGTGCTGCTTCAGGTGATCGTCACCGCCGTTCTCAACGGCCTTTATTCCGCAACTGAGTCGGTTGCATTTTCGGCCATTTTGGTTCTGTTCGACCTTGCACTGCTGGTTCCCAGCCTTGCTGTCTGCTGGCGCAGGCTGCATGATATCGGCAGGAGCGGCGCATATTACTTTTTCGTTCTTATCCCGCTGGTAGGCTGGATCCTTCTGCTGGTATGGATGTGCCAGGACAGTCAGCCCGGCGCAAATCAGTACGGCCCCAACCCCAAGGGAATGTAAAAAAGCAGTACATAAAACAGCAAACAACCGCCGCGGATCGACCGATCCGCGGCGGTTATTGCGCTTTACGCCTTATTCTTTAATTTCTTCGGTGTTTGCCTCAGGTGCAGCTGCACCCTTCTTTTTATTCTTAGCTTCGACGATCCTCGAAACTACGAGGTAAACTATCATCAGACCGAATATTACGCAAATAACTACTCCAGCAGGTTCCATTGCTTCTCACTCCTTTACGGTAAATTTATGCGAGAGACGCTTTTCTTAACGTTTCCTTAACACGAAGTATAGCAGAACCCATTCGTAATTGCAAGAGCTTTGTAGAAGAAAATTGAGAAATATCAAAGTTTTCCGGATTTCGGTAAAAAAACACGGACACCATTTTTTAACGGCGTCCGTGTTAAGATTCTTTGCTACGGCTTAACGGGGGTCAAGCTGTGGTCACCCGGTTCATCTGTGCGCGAGTGTGGAGTGCGCTTCGATGAGCCCATCGCACAGCGCGCGGATATCCTCCTCGGTGTTATAGCGGCAGAGCCCTATGCGTATCGCCCCGTCGATAACGCGGGAGTCAAGCCCGATGGCTTCGAGCACGTGGCTGCGCGCGCCCTTCTTGCAGGCGGAGCTGCGGGAAACATAGACCCCGCGCGCTTCGAGGAAGTTCATGAGGACCTCGCTGCGCCAGCCGGGGAGAGAGATGCTGAGGATGTGCGGCGCTGCGCCGTTGATGACCTGAAGCTCGGGGATCGCGGGAGTGAGCGTGTCTATGGTCAGCTGGCGCAAAGCGGCCATCTTCGCGGCGTTTTCGGCCAGGTTTTCCTTTGCAATGCGGCAGGCCTCGCCGAAGGCGGCTATCTGCGGCATGGCTTCGGTACCGGCGCGCCGCCCGTCCTCCTGACTGCCGCCCATTATGTACGGCTTGAGACGGAGACCGGAGCGGACATAAAGCGCACCGATGCCTTTCGGGGCGTGGATCTTATGACCGCTGACGCTTATCATGTCCGCGCCCAGCGATTTCGGCGTAAAGGGTATCTTCATAAAAGCCTGAACGGCGTCGGTATGTAGCAGAGCCGGAGAGCCTGAGGACTTCAAAAGCTTGGAAACTGAAGAAATATCGTTTATTGCACCGGTTTCGTTATTGACCAGCATCAGAGAAACGAGTATAGTATCAGGGCGGAGTGCGTTTTTCACGGCATCGACGGGGATAGACCCGGTGCTGTCGGGCTTGAGATAGGTCACATCATAGCCGCGGCGCTCGAGCTCTTCGGCACTTTTGCGTATCGCGTCATGCTCGACGGCGGAGGTGATTATGTGATTGCCGCGGCGCCGCATTGCTTCGGCACCGCTGAGAAGTGCCCAGTTATCGCTCTCCGAGCCGCAGGAAGTGAAGATAAGCTCCGAAGGTGCGCAGCCCATAGCACTTGCGACGAGCTTTCTGGAAGCATCGAGCAGCTGCTTTGCCTCCCTGCCCTTGGTGTGGGTGGAGCTTGGGTTGCCGTAGACCTCCGTCATTGCTCTGAGCGCTGCCTGCGCAGCTTCCGGGCAGACACGCGTGGTGGCTGAATTATCAAGATAGTGTTCCATAGCTATACTCCAATATTACAGAATAGGAGAAAACGATGAAATATATTATATCCACTCTCGGCTGTAAGGTCAACCAGTATGAGACGCAGGCGATGGAAAGTTTTTTGCAGCAGCACGGGCATGAGCCCGCCGTACCCGGCGAGCTTGCGGATGCCGTGATAATAAACACCTGCGCCGTGACCGCCGAGAGCGGGCGCAAATCCCGCCAGGTGATACGCCGGCTCAAGGAGGAAAACCCCGGAGCCATAGTCGCGGTATGCGGGTGCTATTCGCAGATAGAACCCGAGGAGGTCGCGCAGCTCGGCGCGGACGTAATCTTCGGCGCGGCGGACAGGGGAAAGCTCGTAGAGGCGGTGGAGAAAGCCTATGGCACCGGCGAGGGCAGCCGCGATATCGATGAGCCGTTCAAGCGCCGCGAGTTTGAGGTGCTGCCGGCGGGTGCCGTCGCGGGCAGGACGCGCGCGATGCTGAAGATACAGGACGGGTGCGTGAACTTCTGCACCTACTGCATCATCCCTTACACCCGCGGACGCCTGCGCAGCCTGCCGCTTGAGGATGCCGCCGCGGAGACGGCGAAGCTCGACAGAGAGGGCTACAGAGAGATCGTGCTGACGGGGATAGAGGTCGCGTCCTACGGCGTAGACCTGCCGGGAAAGCCGGGGCTTGCGGACGTGATAGAGACGGTCGCCGAGGCCGCGCCCCATATGCGCATACGGCTGAGTTCCCTTGAGCCTACGGTGATAACCGAGGACTTCTGCCGCCGCCTTGCCGCGACGGGGAAGATATGCCGGCACTTTCATCTTTCGCTCCAATCCGGGTGCGACAGGACGCTCAAGGCCATGAACCGCAAGTACGACACCGCGCGCTTCTTCCGCGCGACGGAGCTGCTGCGGGAGTATTTCCCCGGCTGCGCGCTGACCTGTGACCTGATAGTCGGTTTTCCCGGGGAAACCGAGGAGGATCACGCGCAGACGCTTGAGTTCATAGAGAAGTGCGCGTTCTCGGATATGCACATCTTCCCGTACTCCCGCCGCCCCGGAACGCCGGCGGACAAGATGGAGGGGCAATTGAGCAGCGCCGTCAAGGCAAAGCGCTCACACGAGGCGCAGCGCGTTGCCGATAAGATGCACCGCGAGTTCATGGAAAGCAGCCTTGGGCAGACGCTGCCGGTGCTGTTCGAGACGGCGGAGGGCGGCGGCTTCAGCGGCCACAGCGACACCTATCTGCGCGTGGAAGCGCCGGGTGAGAAGCTGCGCGGCAGCATAAACCAGGTGCGCATAACCGGCGTGGACGGTGAGCTGCTGACAGGTGAGATAATAGACTAAAGGAAGAGATAAAGCAACAAATTGCCGGGGCGCGGAGGTAGAAGAATTGGGGATATCCTCGATTGACAGCCGCGGGGCAAAACGTTAGAATGACCTTACATACATTGACTGCGCAAAGGGTGATACAAGTGGAAAGAGAACAGGTATATAATTTTGCGGCGGGGCCGTCGGTCATGCCGGAGCCCGCGCTCAGAACGGCGGCGGCGGAGCTGCTGAACTACCACGGCAGCGGAATGTCCGTGATGGAAATGAGCCACCGCGGCGCGCTGTTTCAGGAGATACACGACAGTGCCAAGGCAAAGCTCAAGGCGCTGATGGAGGTGCCCGACACGCATGAGATACTGCTGCTGCAGGGCGGCGCGACGGCGCAGTTTGCCGCGATACCGATGAACCTCATCGAGGACGGCACGGCGGACTACGCCGTGACCGGGAACTTCTCGAACAAGGCGGCAAAGGAAGCGGAGAAGTACGGCAGGGTACACATCGCCGCATCGACCGCCGGGACAGGCTTTGACCGCATACCCGGACAGAGTGAGCTGAGCTTCTCCGACGGGGCAAAGTACTTCTACTACTGCGCGAACAACACCGTCTACGGCACGGAGTGGCAGTACGTCCCGGAGGCGGGCACACCGATGGTGTGCGACATGTCCTCGGATATTCTCTCAAGATATGTCGACGTGTCAAAATACGGGCTTATCTACGCCGGGGCGCAGAAGAACATGGCTCCAGCGGGGCTGACGGTCGTGATAATAGACAAGGCGCTGGCAGGGCGCGAGCTGCCGTACACGCCGCAGATAATGAGCTACAGGACGATGATAGAGAACGACTCGCTCCTCAACACGCCGCCGTGCTGGTGCATATACATGCTCTCGCTCACGCTCGACTGGGTGACGGCGCAGGGCGGCGTCAAGGCGATGGAGGAGCTGCGCAGGGAACGTGCGGGGATCGTCTACGACTTCCTTGACAACAGCAGGCTTTTCAAGGCGCACGCGCAGGCGGATTCACGCAGCTATATGAACGTCACCTTCCGCACGGGGGACGACGGGCTCGACGCGGAGTTCATAAAGGGCGCATCTGAAAGAGGGCTGCTGAACCTCAAGGGACACAAGCTTGCAGGAGGTATGCGCGCGTCGCTCTACAACGCGATGCCGGTCGAGGGCGCGAAGGCGCTGGTCGAATACATGAAGGAGTTTGAAGCAGGGCACCATGTTTAAGATAAAGACAATGAACACAATCTCCGGGCAGGGCATCGGAGTGCTGGAAAAGCGCGGCTGCGAGGTCGGCGCGGCGGTAGAAAATCCGGACGGGCTGCTGATACGCAGCGCCGATCTGCACGGCTATGACTTCGGAGAGAACCTGCTTGGCATAGCGAGAGCGGGCGCGGGCTACAACAACATCCCGACGGAGGAGTGCGCCGAGCGCGGCATAGTCGTTTTCAACAGCCCCGGTGCGAACGCCGAGGCCGTCAAGGAGCAGGAGATATGCTCGCTCGTCATGGCATCACGCGATATACTCGGCAGCATCGACTGGGTGCGCTCCATCGCCGAGCGCGGCGATGAGATACCCGCGCTGGTGGAAAAGGGCAAGTCGGCGTTTGCAGGCCCCGAGCTGCTGGGCAAGACTCTCGGCGTGGTCGGCCTCGGCGCGGTAGGCGCGCTGGTCGCGAATGTCGCGCTGGAGCTTGGCATGGAGGTCTACGGCTATGACCCGTTCATGTCGGTAGACGCGGCGTGGCGGCTCTCACGCGAGGTCATCCGCGCGGAGAACATCGAGACGATATACGAAAACTGCGACTATATAAGCATCAATGTCCCCTACACGGAGACGACGCATGAGATGTTCAACGCTGCCGCCTTTGCAAAGATGAAGCAGGGCGTGCGCATAGTGAACGAATCGCGCGCGGAGGTCGTGGATGACTATGCAATGACGGAAGCGCTGAAGAGCGGCAAGGTAGCAAAGTATGTGACGGACTTCCCGAACGAGGTGATACTCAAGGCACCGAACGTCATCGCGATGCCGCACCTCGGCGCATGCACTCCGGAGAGCGAGGACCGCTGCGCGGAGATGGCAGCGCAGGAGCTGTACGATTACCTCGCAAACGGGAACATAAAGAACTCCGTCAACCTCCCGGATGCGACGCTCAGCCGCATGGGCGTGTGCCGCCTGTGCGTCATTCACCGCAACGTGCCGCGAATGATCACGCGCATCCTCGACTATATCAGCGACCTGAACATAAATGTCGAGCACATGATAAACAAGCCGCGCGGCGAGTACGCATACACGATCGTCGACCTCGGCGAAAGAATAGGCGAGGAGACCGCCGCATCGATCCGCGCGATGAGCGACGTGCTCCGCGTGAGAGTGATATAAGGTATAAAGTGAATCCCCCGCGGCATCCGTTCGGACGCCGCGGGGGATTTGCTGTTTGTGTGCGATTTTTTGTCAGGCCGTCTCGCGGGTAAAGGTAATTTCGCCCTCGGTCAGTCCCTCTCCGCTCATGGAGAAAGAGTCACTGTCACTGTCGTATGCAGCGGTCTCAGACTCGGTACCGAGGGTAAGGGTGATATCGCCGTTCTCGACGTTATACGCGCCGGTGAAGCTCATAGAATCGTATATCGATATGAGCGTGTCGCGGGAAACAAGAGAATCAAAATAATCCCCGATGGTAATTCCGGACTCGATGGCGAATAATTCATCGAGATCGGATGTGCCGTAATAAGCCTCCACGTCCTCCATTGTAAGGCCGTTGTCGGTTATCGACTGACGCAGCGTATCCTCCATCATTATCTGAAAGCCGTCCTTGAGAGCGGCGATAAACGGATCGACGAAGGCGGAGGAATCATAGCCCAGAATGAATGTTCCGCTGTCAGTGAACTCGGCCTTGAGCACGAGGACACAGTTATCGAAATTGCAGTTGGCGGCCAATGCGGCAACATCCATGTTCCCGGAGAGCGCGTCAAAAACAGCCTGCACGACATCTGCGATATCCACGCTGCCGGACACCCATTTGCCGACGAGCTTTGCGCTGAGCATACGATCGTCACAATCCTGTTTGAGTTCGGCTGAGTTCTTGTAGCTGCCGAGCTTATCGAAGAGACCGGCGGCAGTCTCATAATCCTCGCTGTCATATGCGGCTTTTGCGACTTGATAGCCGCATTCATTGGCAAGCTCCGCGCTGTCCTTATAATCGCCGAGGGCGATATACATCTCCTGCGCGGCGGCATAGTCACCGTCGTTTTTAAGCTTTTCGGCCTTCTTGTAGTCGATCATGCTGCACCCGGCGGCACTGAGCATGAAGGCGGCAATGAGCAGCACGGACAGTGTTTTCTTCAGCTTATTCACGTTCATCTTCCTTTCTGTATATCTGATCGTACGGTTTCCGAAATAGCTGATTTTAATATACCATGTGCAGAACTAAAAAGCAAACCTTTTATGGCTTGCTTTTTACATATTTATTCTTCCGCATTACACTATAGCCGTCAGCAGCAGGTAATAGCCGATCATCAGCAGCGCGAACACCAAGGACGCGGGGATGGTCTTGCGTATAAGCTGCCCCATGGTGATTTTGAAGTAATCCGACGCGACGACGAGGCAGACATGCACCGGGGAGATAAGGCTTGCCGCGTGGCACATGCACATGAGCAGAACCATCAGCGGTATGCCGCCGTCGAGCGTGGAAAAGGCCAAAGGCGTACCGAGGGCGATGATGCCGTTGCTGCCGCTTATCGCGCCGCCGACGAAGAACATGATCGCGAACACGAGCCACTCCGGGATCGGCAGCGTTGAAAGCACGGCGGGCAGCAGGGTGAGCACACCGGTGTAGGAAATAAACTCCTTGAGCACGAGGATGAGGAAGGTATTGAGCAGCAGCTTTACCTCAAAGGCGCTGACGAGGAAGCCTTTAAGCTCCGCAAAGCTGAAGCGGTACACGAACGCCGCGAGGACAATGACCGTGAGCACCGCCGTCACGACCTGAAAATCGAAGGCCAGTATCAGCACAAGTATAAGCATCAGCGACCAGAGGTGCTTCACAAGGTTCAGCGCGTCGCGGGCGTGGTTTTCGCTGCGCGGTGTGCCGGGGTCGCGCGGCAGACGGAGAAAATACGGAAAATACCCGACGAGGGCAAGGATGAGCATCGGTATTATCATCCCGAGCATAAACCTGCCGAGCGGCTGCCCGGACAGGCTCGCCATCAGCAGCACGCCTGTGTAGGTCGGGAGCGTACTCTCCGGGATATGACGGAACCAGCTCGTGACGAAGGCCTGCTCCTTGGGGTCGAGATAGCCGTCGGTCGAGTCCTTCACGATGTCCGCACAGAGTATCATTGCTGCGGCGGAGGGCAGCAGCCCGATGAAGAGAGGAGCGCCCGCGGCGTTGACGCGCCGGTTGTGGAAAAGGCCGTTGAGGTCGAGCTGCGCGAGCTTTATCTGGCTGCGCGCTTCGAGCATGCGCTGGAGATAGGTGATGAGATAGAGCGAGACGAGCACCGAAAAGGAGTTCCAGTCCGTGAACACCCGCGCAGTCTGGCTCAGTATCGCCCTCGGCGGGATGCGGTAGAGGAGCGCCGCCGCGATGAGCGCGCCGAGTATGGCCTGATAGAGCGGGCGCTTGAGCGCGAGGAGGATCACAATCACAAGAAAGACGATACCGAGAAAAACGAGCTGCATAGTTTTACTCCAAACAAGGGTAGAATTTGAAGACATTATATCCTAACTGTGTACATAAAGTCAACAATTCCGGCAGCTATCGACATGAACGCGATTATATGATAAAGTAATAACAAAAATTACATGGCACTTTTTACATTTTTTACCGTCTATAATGTAAAAGGCATGATAAGGAGGCGGCGATATGAAGCACAGCCGCGTTATAAATACCCTCATACTGATCTTCGGCATCCTCTGCCTGCTGTATTATTTCGGCATGGGCTTTGCCGTGCGCTTCGGGCAGTCGCTGCTGTTCCTGTGGCTGCTGGCGGGGCTTGCGTGCATCGCGCGCTTTGTGATATTTGACCGCAGCATACGCACCGGAAAGCCGCTGCCGTTTTCAGACAGACTCCTGAAGATAGTCCACATCTGCATTGCCGTGGGTTTGGCGGTGTTCGTGTTCGCGGAGTGCTTCATCTGCTCCGGTGCGTTCGTGAAGCCCGAAGCGGGGCTTGACTGCATAATCGTCCTCGGCGCAAAGGTCAACGGCACGGAGCCGAGCGGCGCGCTCGCGCAGCGGATAGACGCGGCGGCGGAGTATCTCATGGCAAATCCCGATACCGTCTGCATCGCGTCCGGCGGGCAGGGGGACGACGAGGGCATCAGCGAGGCAGAGTGCATCCGCCGCTACCTCATAAACTACGGCATAGACCCGGAGAGGGTGCTCCTTGAGGACAAGTCTACCAGTACGCTGACGAACATCGAAAACAGCCTGAAGCTGCTGCCCGAGGGGGCGGAGAACATCGGCATCGTCACGAACGATTTCCACATCTTCCGCGCGCTTGCGACGGCGCGGCACGTGTCGGCGCTGAACTTCAGCGGCATACCGGCGCCCTCCACGGGCTACGGCTTTACGCACTATGCCATGCGTGAGTTCTTTGCTGTCGGCGCGGGACTCATCAAGGGTGAGCTCAGCTTCTGAGAAGAAAAAACGCGATGCGCTCTGCCAGCAGAGAAAGCCGCAGGAGTGAGCGGGTAAATATGAACTTCATATCCGAAACGTAAAACACACCGCCCCGGCTCCCATGGGTAATGGGAACCGGGGCGGTGTATTTATTATGCGCGCCGTTTATAGGTGACGAAGCAGTAGCGTATATCGCCCTCGCTCTGCCAGCACTCTTCATCGATCCGGTCCCAATCGGGGGAAGAATCGAGGTTTTCAAAATAACTGTCGGACTGCGGGGTGAGGTCTATCTTCGTAACGTGCACCGTGTCGAGATACGGCATGAACTGCCGGTACACCGACGCGCCGCCGATAACAAGGCAGCGCTCATATTCCGCCGCCAGCGCAAGCGCCTCCCCGGTGCTGTGCGCGACCTGCGCGCCGGCAACTTCAATATCCTGCCGGGTGACGACAATGTTGTGCCGCCCCTTGAGCGGCCTGCCGCCGGGGAAATCGCCCAGCGTTTTCCGCCCGACGATGACGGCGGCGCCGTCCGTCAGCTCCTTAAAGTGGGCGCGGTCGGCCTTGAGCACGACGGGCTGCGTCCCGCCGCTGCCGATGCCCCAGTCTGAATATACCGCGACTATTGCTTCCATGGCCTTACACCGCGACGGGGATAGTCCCCTTGAAGTCGGAATATTCATAGCCCTCCATGCTGAAGCTGTCGCGCGTGAATTTATAGAAATCGTCGACGGTGGGGTCGATGATGAATTTCGGAGCGGGCTTCGGAGCGTTCTTTATTATCTCCTCGACTGCGGGGACGTGCCTGTCATATATATGTGCGTCGGCAATGACGTGGATGAATTCACCCGGCTTGAGCCCCGAGACCTGCGCGAACATCATTGTCAGCGCCGCGTACTGCACGACGTTCCAGTTGTTTGCAGTGAGCATGTCCTGCGAGCGCTGGTTTAGAATGGCGTTGAGCCTGTCGCCGGTGACGTTGAAGGTCATGGAATAGGCGCAGGGGTAGAGAGCCATCTCGGAGAGGTCGGCGAAGGTATATATGTTCGTCATTATGCGGCGGGAAGCGGGGTCGTGCTTCAAATCCCACAGCACCTTATCCACCTGATCCATGTCGCCCTGCGGGTAGTGGTGCTTCACGCCGAGCTGGTAGCCGTAGGCCTTGCCGATGGAGCCGTTTTCATCCGCCCATGCGTCCCACACGCGGGTGCGGAGATCATGGACGTTATTGCTTTTGAGCTGCCATATCCACAGCAGCTCATCTATCGCGGACTTCCAATAGGTGCGGCGGAGCGTGAGTATGGGGAACTCCTCGGCCAAGTTATAGCGGTTTATTATCCCGAATTTCTTTATCGTGTGCGCGCTCTGGCCGTCATCCCACTTCGGGCGGACAGGGCGGTCGGTATCCCATATGCCGTTATCGAGGATATCGCGGCAGTTCCGGATGAAAATTTCGTCTGCTCTGCTCATGGCTGTGTGACCTGCCTTTCGGTTAACTGCCGCCTATTTTATCATGTCTGCCGGGCTTGGTCAATCACCACCGACGATGCTGCGGAATACACTGGTTTGGAGGTGGTGCCTATGAAATTCGCTGTCATCGGAGGCGACCGGCGCTCCGCGTGGCTATGCGCGCTGCTTGAGGGAGACGGGCACAGGGTCTATACCTATGCGCTGGAAAAGGCGGAGCTGCCGAAGGAGGTGCCCAAAGCGGGCTGTCTGCAGGGCTGCGTGTACGGCGCGGACTGGGTGATACTGCCGACACCGGCGGAGCGCGGCGGCGTACTCAACGCGCCGTATTCATCGGAGCAGCTGAGGCTTGAGGAGATCATCTCGGCGCTGTGGCCGGGGCAGGTGCTGTGCGGCGGAAAGCTCAGCCATAGTACCGCCGTCGGCGCGGTGCGCGCTGGATTACAGGTAGTCGACCTGATGCAGCGGCGGGATTTCGCCGTCGGGAACGCAGCCATTACCGCGGAGGGCGCGGCGGAGCTTATGATGAAGAGCGGCGAGAGCTGCCTTTGGGGCAGCCGCGTGCTCGTGACCGGCTGGGGTCGGGTGGCCAAGATACTCGCGCTGCGGCTTTACGCCCTCGGCGCGCTCGTCACCGTTGCCGCGCGCAAGGATGGCGACCGCGCGATGGCGCGTGCACTGGGGCTCGACAGCTGCGATTTTGACGGGATATATGAACAGGCGGAGGAGTTTGACTTCGTCGCGAACACCGTACCGGCGCGGGTGCTGGAGGATGATCTGCTTGCGCTGCTGCGGCCTGACGCTGTGCTGCTGGAGCTTGCGTCTCCGCCGGGCGGCTTTGACGCGGAGCAGGCGCGAAGCCTTGGCCTGCCGGTGCTTGCGGCCCCGGGGCTGCCGGGAGTCTATGCTCCATACACCGCGGCGGAGCTTATGAGGGAGACGATATACACGGTCATCAGCGAGGGGGATGAATGAGCATGGAGAACAAAAAAAGAATAGGCTTTGCGATGTGCGGCTCATATTGTACATACAGCCGGGTGTTCGAGGAGGCGGAAAGGCTCACGGAAAAATATGAGCTTATCCCGATAATGAGCGAAAACGCAGCGGAGACGGACAGCCGCTTCGGCGCAGCCTCGGAGAACATCAAGCGGCTGATGCAGATAACCGGGCGGCACGTTGTGACAACCATAGCCGAGGCGGAACCGCTCGGCCCGCGCGAACCGATGGAGGCGATGGTCATTGCGCCGTGCACGGGGAATACTCTTGCAAAGCTTGCAAACGGCGTGACCGACACCGCCGTCACTATGGCGGCAAAGGCGCACCTGCGAAACGGCCGACCGCTTGTGATAGCCTTTTCGACAAACGACGGTCTGTCCGGTTCGGCGGAGAACATCGGCAGGCTCCTCAACCGCAAGAATGTGTACTTCGTACCGTTCAGGCAGGACGACGCGGCAAAGAAGCCGCGCTCGCTGCAATCGGACTTCTCCCTTATCGACCAGACCGTTGAGGCAGCACTGCGCGGCTGGCAGATACAACCGATAATAAAAAATTAGATATAAAGAACCCGCTGACGTTTTACGGCAGCGGGTCTGCTTATTTTCCAAGTCGATGTATGAGATATGGTATGGCCTGCTCGAAGTTTACGCCGTACCAGTTGGCGTTTTTATCCGCGATGGTATATTTGATGCACTCAAGAGTGTAGTCCGCGGCGAGCGCCAAGGCGTCGGGGATACTCCAATTATTCAGCACAGCACCCGCGACGGTCGAGGCGAAGAGGTCGCCCGTGCCGTGGAACACTCCGGGGCAGCGCTCCCGGAAATAGCTGAAGTATTCGCCGCTTACGCTGTCATAGGAGACGATGCCGAGCTTATCCTCCTCAAAGCTCACGCCGGTTATCGCGCAGACGGACGCGCCGAGCTGGGCAAGGCCGCGCAGGAGGGAGCGGATATATTCACGGTCGTATTCCTCGCGGTACTCGGCTCCGAGCAGGAGGCAGGCCTCGGTGATGTTCGGCAGGATGATGTCCGCACCTTCGCACAGCCGCGCCATTTCGCGAGGGAAGTCCGCATCAAAGCCCGAATAGAGCCGACCGAAGTCCGCCATTGCCGGGTCGACGATGATTTTTGCATCCTTGCCGAAGTCATCAAAGAAGCCTCGGACGACGTCCACCTGCCGGGGCGAGCCGAGGTAGCCGGTGTATACCGCGTCAAAGCGCAGGCCGAGACGCTTCCAGTGCTCAGCGGTGGCGGTCATTTCGTCCGTCAGGTCGCGGAAGGTGAAGCCCTCAAACTGCGAGTGCGCAGAGAGCACCGCCGTGGGCAGCACGGCACATTCGACGCCCATGGCGGATATGACCGGCAGCGCCGCCGTCAGCGAGCATTTGCCGATATCGGATATGTCCTGTATGCTTACTATACGCTTCATGTTTTCTCCGTCTTGACTTATTTCAAAAAGGATTATATTATAAATCTGGCATTGCCAATACTGTCAGATAAGGAAAGAATTATATAACCAGATGAAATACCAGATAGACAAAAGCTCCGGGGTGAGCGCGTATATGCAGCTGTATGACCAGCTGCGGCGGGACATTGCCCGCGGCAGCGTCAAGTACGGCGAGCGCCTGCCGTCAAAGCGGCTGCTTGCGGGGGAACTCGGCGTGAGCCTTATAACGGTCGAGCACGCTTATGCGCTGCTGGTCGACGAGGGCTACGCCGAGGCGCGCGAGCGCAGCGGGTACTTCGCGGCCTTCGGCGGCAGGGCTGAGACTTCGCCATCCCGCGCGCTGCCGGTGCAGGACACGGCGCCCCTGCGCGTACCGGAGGACTTCCCGTTCTCGGTGCTCGCAAAGGTGATGCGCCGGGTGCTGACGGAGTACGACCGGCGCATACTGATGAAGCCGCCGGGAGCTGGCTGTGCGGAGCTGCGCGCGGCGATAGCGGCGTATCTTGAGCGCAGCCGCGGCGTTGCAGTGAGCCCGGAGCGGATCATCATCGGCTCAGGCGCGGAGTATCTTTACTCGCTTATCGCGCAGCTCCTTGGCGGGGAGCGCGGCTTCGCGCTGGAAAAGCCCTGCTATGAGGTGATACGCCGGGTGTATGAGGCAAACGGCGTGGAGTGTACGGAGCTCGCGATGGGGGAGGACGGGATAATCTCGTCCGAGCTTTCAG
Organism: Clostridiales bacterium; assembly: GCA_003150355.1. Classification (GTDB taxonomy): domain Bacteria; phylum Bacillota; class Clostridia; order Oscillospirales; family Oscillospiraceae; genus Limivicinus. Next base: position 36,018 of record QAMJ01000014.1, read on the forward strand.
GCTGCGCGGCGGGGGTACTGCACGTGACACCGTTCAACAGCTACCCGAGCCATGTGACCGCCCCCGCCAGCAAGCGGCACGAGTACGCGCGCTGGGCGAGGGCGCACGGGGCGTATATCGTCGAGGACGATTACGATTCGGAGTTCTCCTCGGTCACGCGGCAGATAGACACGATCTATTCTCTCACGCCGGAGCGGGTGATATACGTCAACACCTTTTCAAAGACCCTCGCGCCCGCGATGCGCACGGCGTACATGGTGCTGCCGGAGGAGCTGATGGCGGAGTACACGCGCCGTCTCGGTTTCTATTCCTGCACCGTCCCGGCCTTTGAACAGTATGTATTGGCAGAGTTCATAAACGGCGGGGAGCTTGAGCGCTATATAAACCGACGCAGAAGGATACTCCGGCAGGAGAAAAAAGAAAAATAAAAGTATCCCCGGAGCTGCGGATATGCGGCTTCCGGGGCATTACTTTTATCACTTGTTGTAGTTTGCGTACATGGTGTCGGTAGCTTTGCGGATGGCGGCGGTGACGTCAGCGACCTTGCCGGCGTCCCACTCGGAGGGCTCGGCGCGGAGGAAGGAGGTCTTGTCCACGCGGTTATCGAAGATGCCGATGGGGACATGGTAAGTGCGGCCGTGGGCGTTCACGGTGACGGTGTTCTCGACCTCGGTGTTGTTCACGAGGTACTCCATATCGTCGCAGCCGTAGTCGCCGAGCATGACGGCCATAGGCACACCGTGATGGAGGTTCGAGCCGGGATCGTTCGGGTCGGCGCGGTCGGAGTTCTTGCGGCGGGATTCCTCGGGAGTTACCCAAATATAGAGGATAACGGCGTTTTCAAGGATCTCGGGGCAGAACATCGGCAGAGAGTACTGATAGCCGAAGGTGCCGGTCAGCGGCATGGAGGAGCCGTCAGGTCCGCCGCGGGCGCACTCGATGATGATGGTCTTGTTATCAAAGGACTCGGGGTACCCGGCGTGCTTTTCATCGAGCATGGCGCGGGCTTCATTTTCAAGGATCGCGGCGAGCTTTGCGCGCACACCCTCATCCAGCAGGCCGAGGCGCGGCGGGATGCCGGCGACGAGACCTGCGCGGTCATAGCGGTCAAACAGCAGCTGTGCGGCGGAATCGGTCTTGACGATGTTGCGGTTCATGAGATCGTGATAATCCTCATTGAGCAGGGCGCAGAGCGTGCCCCAATCGCGTCCGTCGATGAAAGGCTCCTCGCCGGGGTAGAAGATGCGGGGCTGACCCATGGCCTGAAGCTCATTATCGATGCGGCGCATCATGTGGACATAGGGAAAGTCATCGAGCTGGAGGTTTTCGCCGATGTGGAACTCATTCTGGAGCCGCTCGGGCTCGACGTTTGCCATGAAGTTTCTGACCTCGGACTTGCCGGAGGCGGGGAGCGCCTGAAGCAGGACGACCTTAAAGACTTTGTTTTCCATGTTGTTCTCCTTGATTCAATAAATAATATTAAGCCACTTTGTTTTATCGACCGTGATGTCCTTATGACGCAGGACATAGTCGATTATAAGCTCCGCGATCTCGGTAGGCTGCTCGCGCAGCACCCCGCACTCGGTATAGACGCCGTAGCCGCCGGCACCGGAGGCGCGGTAATTATTCATGCAGAGCGAGAGCGTGCGCGTGTCATCAAGCTCCTCGCCGTGCCAGAGGATGGACGTGACCCTATCGCCGACCGGGCGGCGCAGGTCGAAGGTGACATTTACACCGGAGATATAGTCATAATTGAAGTGCTGCACGATGGGGTGCAGGAAGCTTTCACTGACGGATATCCGCCCGTCCGCGACGAGGGTGAAGTATTCGGCGCTGCGTTCGAGGGCGCGCTTTAACTGTGCGCGGTTCACGGCGAGGGTCACGAGCGTGTTCGGAAAAATATAGGTCGAGACGATGTCGCGCACGGTGACGTTCTTATCAAAGCCGCGGACGGTGTTTGCAAGGCTCGCGCATGAAATGTCCGCGCCCGAGGCTTCGAGCTGCACCTGATTGAAGAAGTTCGCGATCAGCGAGCCGTTCAGCGCCATGTCGAGCGGATCGGAGGGGGTGAGCGCGGTATCAAGATGGCCGACGGGGCGGTCGAGCCATGCGGAGGTCTCCTTATCGATAGGCGCAAGATACTCCTCCGCAGCGGGGAGCGGCTGCTCCGACGGCCTGCACAGGCGGCTCTCCGCCGTGATGGTATCGCCGACTGTGACGTCCATGCGGATATATGCCGCGGCCTTGTCAGGCGGCTGGCAGGTGTAGGTGCCGTTCAGGCACAGGTTCTCGACCGGCATATGCTGGTGCCCGGCGAGGAGGATATCAAAGCCGAGCTCATTGCATATACGGCAGCCCTGATTTTCATCCGTCGTGTATAGCGGCGCGCCGGTGCGCAGGTCGTTTTCAAAGCCGCCGTGGTAGATGCAGACCGTGAGGTCGACCTGCTGCTGTTGAAGCTCCGCATAGGCTTCGGCTGCGGCGGTGAAAGCATCGGTCACGGTGATGCCATCAAGGTTTGCGGGCTGCTCCCACTGGGAGACAAAGTGCGTCGTGACGCCGGTCAGGCCGACACGCAGACCGTTCTGGAGCGTGACGACCGCGATGCGGCGCACGCCCGCTATGCCGCCGATGTTTGCGCAGAGGCACACGGCGTCAAGCTCGCGCAGATAGCGCTCTATCTCGGCCTTGCCGTAGTTAAAATCGTGATTGCCGAGGGTGACGAAGTCATAGCCGCCGAGGTTCAAAAGCCGTGCCGGGACACAGTCCCCGTCACGGCGCTGACTGTAGAGATAATAGGTCAGGGGGCTGCCCTGAAGGATATCCCCGCCGTCGATGATGAGGGTATTGCCGTCGTTGGCAAAGCCGTTCATGCAGTTGGCAAGACCCGACTGCGCGCTCTTCCCGCTGGCATAGTCGACGGGGGAAAAGTAACCGTGGACATCGCTTGTATAGTATATCGTAAGCTTACGCTGCATGGTGATCCTTTCTTGCTGTAAATTAGATTCATGCCAAATGAGATAGCAAAAGCCTCGCAGAGTTTTTTGCCCGCAGGCAAAAAATAAATCAAATACATTTTCTCCGGCGGCGTGTACGTCGGAGAAAATACTTCTCACGGAGTGAGTGTCGAATTGTCCGCTGAAAGCGGACAACCGAGGCACAGAACGGAGTGCAGCCTTTTTGTCAAAGAACCGCTGGTTCTTTGACAAGCTAAATATCCCTGCGCTATGCGCAGGGATATTGGTTTTATGCGCCGTGGGCGAGCTTTCTGCGGATGCGGGTGGAGATAAACTCGATAATGAGCACCAGCACCATGAGACCCCATACGAAGGAGCCGACCATTGCCCAGCGGCGGCTGTTGAGGCACTGCACCAGCGACGCACCGATGCCGCCCGCGCCGACGATACCGAGGGTAGTAGCGTCCTTGAGGTTGATATCGAAGCGGTAGATGGTGGTGGAGATAAAGCTTGCGGTGAGCTGGGGGATAACACCGTAGCGTATCTTCTGGAACGGCGTGCAGCCCATGGCGTCAAGGCTTTCGAGGATGTGCGTGTCAAGGTCCTCGATGGCGGTGATGTACATCTTGGAGATCATGCCTATCGAGCAGACCGACTGGGTGATAACGCCGCAGGCGGCGCCGGGGCCGGTGACGCGGATCCACATGAGCGCCCAGACGATGCTCGGGATGGTGCGGATCATAAGGATGAGGACGCGCACTACATAGGCCACGGGCTTCGGCATAATGTTGAAGGACGCGAGGAACGCGAAGGGGATGGCGAGGATCGCGCCGAAGAGCGTACCGAGCACCGCGATGGCGATGGTCTGGAGCAGCAGATACGGCACGTCGGAGTCACCGGAGCCGAACATCAGATCGGTATCCGGATGGAACACGCCGTGGACGACGCCCTTTGCGACCTCGGTACCGGTCGCGGTAAGGCCGGTGAAGTGGATATCATTGGCAGACCAGCCGATGAGCACCGCGATGATGAGGACTATCGCCGTGTACAGCAGCCACTTGCGCGGGCGGTTCGCGTACATTTCCGCGACGGTGAGCTTGCGGTCGAGAGTCTCTTCGAGCATTTCTATCTTGTTTTTCTTACTCATTGCGCTTCTCCTTTCAGCTCAGCTTCTTGCGAAGATATTCGCTGAAGAAGTCAATGGCAACGACGACGACGAACAGCGACAGCAGTACCATGCCAAGGCTATTGTAGTCGCGCCAGCCGATGCGCTCGTTTATCGTGATGCCGAGGCCGCCGGCACCGACATAGCCGAGGATGGCGGAGGCGCGGATGTTCATCTCAAAGCAGTAAAGACTGTGGCTGAGATAGACGGGCAGGATCTGCGGCACGCAGGCAGACCAGAAAGCCTGGAACTTGTTCGCACCGAGCGCCTCCATGGCCTCGAACGGTCCCATGTCGATGGTCTCGATGCTCTCAAAGAGCATCTTTGCGACGATGCCGAAAGTGAAGATCGCGATGGCGACGGTGCCGGAGAAAGTGCCGAGGGAGAAGATGAGCGCGCAGACGAGCGCGATGATAAGAGTCGGCAGCGTGCGGATCAGCGCGAGGATGAAGCGGAAGAAGCTGACCAGCGGGACGCTGCGGTTGATGTTGCTGGAGGAGAGGATCGCGACGGGCAGCGCGAGGACGCAGCCGATGACCGTGCCGAGGACGGACATCTTGATGGTATCGATGAGCGGGGAGATGACCTTCGGGAAAAACTCCCAGTTCGGCTGGAAGATCTTGGCGAGGAGGTCGAGCATCTTGCTGAACTTATGTATGACGACGGCCATGTCAAAGCCGGTCATCTTAAGCGAGAGCCATATAGCCAGCGCAAGCAGCACGACGATCAGCGGGGCGCGGCTGCGGCGGCGGCGAACGGAATGGCCGTTTGCAAGGGTAATGATCTGGGGCTTGAAGATCTTGTCATACAGAGTCTCTTTATAGAGAACGGCGGAGTTTTCGTTATCCATGCGCTCAGCCCTCTGCCTTGACCTGCGGTATCTCGCCCTCTCCCTCGCCCATGGTGGGAGCCTTGGCGCCGTTATAGACCTCGTCTATCTGCTCCTGGGTGATGGTGCTGGCGGGACCGTCGAAAACTATCTCGCCTGCGCGGATGCCGATGACGCGGTCGCAGTACTTGAGCGCGAGGTCGACATGGTGGATATTGAGGAGAATGGAGATATTATATTCCTTATTGATGCGGACAAAGTCCTGCATGACCTGCTTTGCGGTGATGGGGTCGAGCGAGGCGACAGGCTCATCGGCGAGGATGATCTTTGGGTTCTGGTTCAGAGTGCGCGCGAGGGCGACACGCTGCTGCTGGCCGCCGGAGAGCTGGTCGCAGCGGGTATAGGCCTTGTCAAGAATGCCGACCTTATCAAGGCTCTCAAGAGCGTGCATTTTCTGCTCCTTGGAGAAGATGCCGAAGAGCACCTTGAAGAAAGGCATATCAGGCACATCGGCAGTCAGCACGTTCTTGATGGCGGTGCTGCGCGTGACGAGGTTGAAGCTCTGGAAGATCATGCCGACCTTGCGGCGGTAGCGGCGGAGCTCCTTGCCGCGCAGAGAATCGACCTCGACGCCGTCAACGGTGAGCTCACCCTTGGAGATATCGTGCATACGGTTGATGCAGCGCAGGATCGTGGATTTGCCAGCACCGGACAGGCCGATGATCGCAACGAATTCGCCCTGCTCGATCTGAAGATTGATGTTCTTCAGCGCAGTGAAGCCGTTGGGATAGGTCTTATAAACATTCTTAAATTCTATCATGCTGCGACTCTTTTCTCTTTCAATATGGATTTCAGTTCCTATTAGCTGACAGGAAAGCACAGAACACCTGTGCTCTCCTGTCGGATAACAAACCGCGTAAAAAGTTTTAGGAAAACAGCGCCCTGTAGGGCAGGGCGCTGTTTATTAGGTGCTTTGAGCTATCAGTCGGAGACTGCGGTCAGAGCTGCGCGTGCGCCGTCGTAGTCGGAGTCAACAGCCTTGGCATAGCCGGTGTGGCTGTAGACGGAGAAGATCGCCTGACCCTCATCGGTGTTGATGATGTTGATGAAGCAATCCTGCAGAGCTGCGACGAGCTCGGGAGTGTAGTACTGGCTCTCCTTGGAGATAGCGACGGTGTCATTGTAGATACCCTCGGTGACGCCGATGACATTCAGCTCGTTCCAGATGCTGTCGGAACGGCCCATGCCCTGCTTGCCGGTCTCATCCTGCTGATCGGTGGGGAGCATCCAGCTGGCTTCGTAGTCGTTGCGGCCGTCAGCGTAGCAGACGATGATGTCGACCTGCTCAGCAGCAGCGTAGGAGAATGCGGTGCCGTAGCCGGAGTCAAGAGGAATGACGTTGGAGAGGTCGGAGATCTTCTTGCCGTCGTAGTTTTCCATCAGCCACATGGAGGGGTAGATGTAACCGGCGGAGGAAGAGGTCTTCTGAACTGCCCACTTTGCCTTGTCGAGGTCTTCCCAGGTGAGCTTCTCACCGGCTGCGACCTTGGCTGCCAGTTCCTTGCCGTACTCGGAAGGAGTTGCGTAGATCAGGGAGCGGTAGTAGGTGACCTGAGGACCGTTCTTCTGGGTGGCATTGGCTTCGCCGTTCCAGGTGGTGGGGTCGGTGCTGTCGTTGGACAGGCCGTTGCGGGTAGCGGTGAGGATGACGTCGACGTCATCGGAGTAGAGAGCGTAGGTGCCGCCAGGGAGCCAGCCGAGGTCGATAGAGCCTGCGGACATAGCCTCGCCGGTAGCATCGTAGCTGGTGCCGACGGTGATGTCTACTTCGTCGATGTCATAGCCGAGGTTTGCCATCTCAGCCTTGACGAGCTCGGGCAGATCCTTGGTACCGGTGATGATAACATCGGCGTCCTTGGAAGGAACGAACTCGAGAGTCAGCTTGTCGAAGTGGGGCCTTGCGGGCTCAGCATCGGCAGAAGGCTCAGCTGCGGGGGCTTCAGTAGCAGCGGGAGCTGCAGACTGACCGCAGGCGCAGAGGGCGAACATCATAACAAGCGCGAGAAGCAGTGCTATGGTCTTTTTCATTTCTTGTTTTCCTCCATAAAATTTATATTCATGGCCAAAAGGCCGATGAACCGGATATGGGCGGCGCGGGAGGGAACCGTGTCGGAACCGGTCATGTCCCGTACCTGTACACAATATACCACATGTTGCGAGCGTTTACAATAGGCGGCACAACATTTTATATTTACAGTACCATACTTTTTACTTTGCCTATGGAGACGTAGCCGTTGAAGACGGCGTGGATATCGCTGCCCTCGGGCGCGCGTTCGGGGCTGAGCTGCTCGGCATAGGGGCGGAGGATGAAGGAGCCGTCGGGCTGCTCGGTCTTGTCATAGTGGTTATCAAAGACGCACAGCGGCGCGGGGATGCGCTCACGCAGAATGCCGCGGCAGTCCTCAAGCGCGCAGCCGGGGAAGTTCACGTTCCAAATTTCGCCGCGGCCGATAGGGGAAGAGAGCAGCTCCTCAATGACGGGGACGAGGTACTTGTCCGTCACGTCGCTGCTGCCGTCATGCTGGGAAGAAAACGCGATGGCGGGGATGCCGTTTATGAGCGCCTCCATCGCCGCGCCGACAGTGCCGGAATAGGCAATGTCAAAGCCGGTGTTATAGCCGAAGTTGATGCCGGAGAAAACGACATCGGGCTTTACGGGCATGAGGAAGTTGACCGCGAGCTTCACGCAGTCGGCAGGCGTGCCGCCGATGCTCCATGCGTCCATGACCGGTACGGGGAAGGCGGGGCGGCTCACGAGAAACTCGCCGAAAATGGTGAGCTTCTGAGACATGCCGCTGCACTGGCTCGACGGTGCGGCGACCCAGACATTGCCGAACTTTGCCGCGGCTTCGGCCAGACGGACTATGCCGGGGGAGTCGATACCGTCGTCATTTGCGATGAGGATATTGAGCTTGTCTTTCATTATATAAATGCTCCTTAGTGAATTAACGCTCTACATATTAGCACAGCGGAAAGATTTTAACAACTCCCGCCGCAGATGATACCGGCGATGCGCTCCGCACCGTCTTTAGGCAGACAGCTGTCCTGCGCGCGCAGCATACGCGCGGCGGCGGAGGTATCATAGATGAGCCTGTCGGCAAAGCGGGCGGCTTCGTCGGTGCTGCGCGCAAAGTACGACATGCCGTGCGCGGCGAAGAACTCGGCGTTAAGAGTCTCGACGCCGGGGATGGCCATAGTGTGTACGAGCGGGACGCCGAGCACGGCGGCCTCGGAGCTGGAAATGCCCCCGGCCTTCGAGAGCAGCACATCGGCGGCGCGCATATAGACCGCGACCTTATCCGTAAACGGCACGGCCATGACGCCGCGCCCCTGATAACCGGATTCTATCGCGGCGCGCAGCTCCTCATTGCGCCCCGGCAGGACGCAGAGCAGGGAGTTTTCATCCGGGACGCGCAGGATAGAATCGCAGAGCGAGACCGCGTCGCCGCAGCCGATGCCGCCGGTCATGATGAGATATATCTTCTTATCCTCCGGCAGACCGAGCATGGCGCGGGCGTCTGTCTTGCTGAGAGGCAAAGAGAACTTGCGCGCGACGGGCATACCGGTGGTGAAGAGCCTGTCGCCCGGCAGACCGGCGTCGACACAGGCTCTGCGCACCTCGTCATGCGGGAGGAAGTACCCGTCAAGCTCCGTCTCCGGGAGGAACGGGATGCAGGTATAGTCCGAGAGGATGCCGTAGCAGCGGACGGGGAAGCTCTCATGGCGGCGCAGGAAGGTCAGCGTCTCCATCGGGAACAGGTGGGAGCAGACGACCGCGTCATAGCCGTTCTCCGTCACAAAAGCGCTGAGCTGCCGCGCGTGGCGGAGGTTCGCGAGGTACACCGGGGAGGTGACGCCGGTCGAGCTGTACATCTCACCGGCGTGGTACATCATGCCGAACACCTCAGGCGTGCGGGAGGAGATGCGGTTGAGGAGCTTATCGAAGCTGAGCGGGCCGGGATCGCCGAACATGTGCAGCATATCGAGGAAGGACGTCTCGTGTCCGGCGGCGTCCAGCGCCTCCTTGACGGCAAGCGCGCAGTGGTTGTGCCCCTCACCGGTCGAGCAGCTGAGAAGAAGTATTTTCATGCCGAAGCCCTCCTGACAGTTAGTGCCAATATTATATATGAATTACAGAACAAAGGCAAGGCGCGTTAAGCAGATGTAAAAAATTTCGGAAACGGTGAAACAAAATGGCGGGGGAGAACGTTATATATAGTAATTACATAAAACGAAAGGAACACAGCCATGAAGAAAACAATATCTTTGATACTGACGGTGCTGCTGCTCGCATCACTGCTGACAGGCTGCGGGAGCACGGAGCCAGCGGCACCCGAGACGACCGCCCAGCCGCAGACGATGAGCGTTGACGAGAGCGGCAAGTGGACAGGCCGCGGCGGCTGCTGCAAGCTTGAGATCACGGACGGGGAAGTGTTCTACAGCAGCATGAAGCGCGGCGAGGGAAACACCGTGTACAGCAGCGGCAGCAGCCTCATGAGCAGGGACGGCGCGGCGATCGGTGACGTGTGGGTCTATGCCTACGCCCCGGCGGCGGACGGAGTATGGTACGGCGAGTGGCAGGGCTACGACGAGAACGGTCAGTACCGCTCCGACAGCCGCCTTGTGAAGCTCGGCATGGACGGCACAGAGCTTGCCGTCTACGATATCCCCGACCGCGTGGACGAGATATACCTCGGCGCGGACGGGCTTCTGTACGTCTGCGACACGATAGGCGACGTAGCCGCGGTATATACGCAGGAGGGCGAGCGCCTCGGCAGTATAGACATTTCCGCTGCGCGCTTTGACCAATATTCTCTGCGCCTTGAGCAGAGCGGAGACGGCAGTATCTGGCTGCGCACGGAACAGGGCGGGAGCGGGTATGTGTACCCCATAAACAGCGCGGCGCTGACGCTCGGGACGGAATACGCCCTGCCGCAGAACACGCAGACACTGTACACCGGCAACGCGGAGCACCCTTTCCTGTGCGCGACGGATGAGGAGCTTTCATGGTGGTCGCCCGAGGGCGGCACGGAGCTGATACTCGTCTGGGAGGAGTGCGGCATAAGCGGTGGAGACGACATGCGGAGCATCATCCCGGACGGCGACGGCTTTATATGTCTCTACGCCGGCTGCCTTGCGCGCATCAGCCCCGCAAGCCCGGACGAGGTGAAGCCAAAGGTCGTGCTGACGATGGCAGCGCCGTGGGAGGAGAGCGCCGCGGACTTCAATATGCAGAGCGACGAATATTATATAAAGGTAAAGGACTACAGCGAGGGCGGCGAGTTTGACACGGCCACGGCCTACACCCGGATGCTGACCGACATCGCTGCCGGGAACAGCGCCGACCTCTATCTCGGCCTTGACCTCATCGACATGGGCACGGATAAGTTCGGCTCAAACGGGCTGCTGATGGATATTTACCAGCTCATCGACGCTGACCCGGAGCTGAGCCGGGACGACTTCTGGCTGCTCAAGGCGCTGGAGCGGGACGGGAAGCTCTACCGGGTCATGGGTGAATTTGCGATAGACACCTATTACGGCTTTACCGACACAGTGGGCGACAGGTATGGCTGGACATGGGACGAGTACTTCGCCATGCAGGACGCGCTGCCCGACGGCGCGCAGATGCTCGGCTACCGCCCGGCGGATATGTTCATACGCAACTCACTATCGGGTTATCTCCGCAGTAATATAGACTGGGCGAACAGGACCTGCAGCTTTGACACACCGGAGTTTGTACGCATTCTCTCCGCCGCGCGTGACGGCAGCAATCCCAACGAATCCGCCGAGAACATGAACACCGTCGGCGACGTGTATCAGGCCATGGCGGACGGGCGGCTCATCCTGTCGGGGACGTGGATGATCATGCCGGAGACGTTTGCCGAGGCGGAGAAAACCTTTGGACGGCGCATAAGCTATATCGGCTGGCCGACGCCCGACGGCGGCTGCGGCAGTTTCGTTGTCGCCCCGACGCGCACCTATGCTATAAGCGCGCAGACGAAGTGCCCGGAGGGCTGCTGGGCGTTTGCGAAATATATCCTGACGCAGAGCGGCGGCTGGGGGATGTCCATGTATAAGCTCGCGCTCGAAGCGCAGCTGCGGGAGCTCCAGGGCGAGCACAAGAACATGTGGGGCGAGACGGTTGGCGCAACGATGAACGCGGAGCAGGCGGAGGACTTCCTTGAGCTTGTCCGCAGGATTGACACCGTGAGCATTCCCGACGGCAGCAGCATATATAAAATAGTAACGGAGAGCATGCAGCCGATGCTCGCGGGCGATAAGACGCCCGAGGAGACGGCAAAGCTCATCCAGTCAAAGCTCAGCATATATCTTGCCGAGCAGGGATAAAAAATTTTTCTCCCATGCGGGAACAAAACCGGGATGCGCGCCGTCATATAAGCGCAAGGATGAAGTGAAGCTGAATTGTAACGGAAATGGTTACAAAACATATTAAGAATCCTTAAGCGCATCCGGAAAGAAGGTCGATAAATTTGTACAAAGAACGGAAAATGTCAAATAAATAATATCGTTATTTGACATAACACAGCAAATTGACACTTCAAAAATTCAAAACGGTTACAATTAGGAAAAAATAATTCGCAAATTCATTAAAAAAACTCTTGCATTTTACATAACATCGTGTTACATTATAGCTACACCGATGACCTGGGGGGAAAATCGTGAAGTATCCGGCCAAAGGTAATGTAAATTGGTGAGAATAAAAAACAGCAATATAAGGAGACGGAAAACATGAAAAAGGTTACCAAATTCTTATCCATCCTTCTTCTTGTCGCTATGTGCATGAGCCTGTTCGGCGGCAGCGCATATGCGTTTGAGTTGGACGGAAATGATTCCAGTTCTGCACCGACGGTCGTGAACGATGGCGTCCAGTTCGGCGGCGACGATGCATATCTCGACGGCGGCAGCAGCGGCAGTCTCAGCACTCTTGAGCTTGGGGACGGTTCCGCAGAACCGACTAAAGAGGCACCTACACCCACGCCTGCAGATCCTGTAGTAGTCAATGACACCACAAGTGTCAAGTATGACTCTCTTGAAGAGGCTCTTGCAGCAGCTAATGCGGGAGAAACACTTACGTTTCTGAAACCCATCAAGAGCACCTCTGCGGTTAACATTTCAAAGGCGGTCAATATTAACTGCGTCTATGGCTGGACGATTAACGGCGGCCTGAACGTTAACGCCGATGTTAAGCTTGCCGGTATGATTGAAATGAATTCTGTGATCAGCGTCAACAACAGAACCCTTACGATTGACGGAGGCTACATAGATGCGGCAAATCGTTTCTCCGTGAACGGCGGTCTGGTTAAGATTGACAATGAAACTGTCATCTCCGGCGAAACAAATATTTTTACAGGCATGAATTCAAACCAGATTGCAATTTACAGCGGTTTCTTTAAGTATAACCCCGCTGGATTCAGTGTCCCCGGCACAGTCGTTAATGGAGATGTAACTGTAACTGATACTACTGGTGTATATGGCTTCAGTGACTTCACTGGATTTGAAGTCGCGGTTGGCTCCACCAAATATCAGGCTTCCCTGAACGGCAGCTACTATGAGACTCTTCAGGCTGCATTCGACGCGGCAAAGAACGGCGAGACTGTCTATGTTCTCAAGCAGACGGGCGACAACAATCTCAGCGATGCAGCGCTCAATGGCAGCAAGAACATTGTCCTCAACCTTAACAACGAGGAGATTACTGCGGGCAACATCACCGTCAACACCGGCAGCACGCTGACCATCATGAACGGCTGGATTGATCAGTCCATCGAAAACCACGGTACTCTTACCGTCAGCGGCAACGCTAAAGTCGCAACGCTCAGAGTAAAGGGCGGAGCCGCCTATATTAACGGCAAGGTCGATATCCTCAACACTGACGATGGCAGCACCTACATGTCCGACAGCAATGCGAGCATCGGCGAGATCAATGTTTACAGCACGCCTAACCTCTATATCTCCGGCGGCACCGTCGGCAAGATCAGCGCAAACAACACCGGCGCACCCAAGCTGGTCACCGGCGGCACGTGGAAAGATGGAAATGTTTCCGGCTACGTTGCAGACAGCTATGAGGCGGCGCAGGAGGTCGCAGGCGAGTGGATCGTCAAGGCCAAGGGCGCGGCTCCCGTAGTGCCCACTCCCACTCCCGGCATTCCGACCACGCCACCCTCTCCGACGGGCGCACCCGTGAACGCGACAATCACCCTTGATAACGGCACCAGAGCATATCAGTACAACCAGCTCGGCAAAAACAATCCGGCCCTGCGCTTCACCGCAAACCCGGCCGGTAACGTCACCTACGTGACTGCGTACACCGCCTCCGGCGCACAGACCCTTATCGAGGGCACTCACTACAGCTACAACCGCCAGAACGGCCAGATCCTGCTCTACAGCACCTATGTTGAGAGCATCAAGGCTCAGACCGTCACCCTGTACTTCTACTTCAGCGGCGAGACTAACCCCGCATCCGCTACAGTATACGTTGTTCCTTACTACAGCCTGAACACCAGCAGCTACACCAGAAGCAGCGGCAGCGCCGTGTACTTCACTCTGTCCACCGGCTCCGCTTATGGCTACAGATACGGTACCTCCGCTGACTTCTCCAAGGCAACCGCACTTCCCGCAGGCAGCTACAGCGAGACCCAGAGCGGCAGCTATACCACTCTGCGCTTCACAAACAGCTTCCTGGATTCCCTTGCAAACGGCAGCTACTACTTCTTCTACGTGCTGGATAACAACAACACCCGCGTCTGCATGAACTCCGGCAGTTCCGCCCTGCGCATCAGCGGCAGCGGCAGCCCCGTGGTACCGCCCACGATTGACGACTACATGGTCGACTACATCAGCGGCATCGACAGCTGGTACTCCGGAGATGAGAAGCTCGGCTTCAGGATCCAGCCCAACATCGGCAAGAACGGCGGCATTGCAGTCGACGGCTACAAGGTTCCCGGTGAGGACTATGTCGACCGCGGCACCGGCCTCATCTACCTCGGCATCAACTACCTCAACGATCTCGCTACCGGCTGGCACACCCTGACCGTGTACTACGACACGATGTTCCAGAACCCGAACAGGTCCATCCAGTTCTATGTCGGCCCGTCTCTCAAGGCCGTTGATACCGACAAGCACGTTATCAACAGCAGCAAGGATCTCAAGTTCGTCTGCTCCGACACCATCGACCCGAAGAACGTCAGAGTCGGCTCCGGCAACGGCTGGCTTGAAGAGGGCAGCCAGTTCACCATCAGCGGCAACGGCAGGTACATCACCCTCAAGGCGAAGTTCCTCAATGCCCGCACCGCAGGCGAGACCTACACCCTCAATGTCAAGACCACCAGCGGCGAGTGGACCAGCTGCAACTTCCGCATCCTGACCACCGCACAGGCGGCCTCCAGCCCGAGAACCGGCGATAACAGCAACATCGGCCTGTGGCTCGTGTTCATGGCAGTCTCCGGCGGCGCTGTCGCAGTCGCTCTGCCTAAGCTCAAGAAGGGCAAGGACTGATCCGGTAAATACGGAAGACAAAACAAACCAATAAATTCAGGCTCCCGGGTTTCGCCGGGAGCCTGAATTATTAACAGAACAGTAATTTATAATCGGTTGCAATATAGTCCCTTATGAAGTATAATACCAGCGCACCAAGGGGAGAGACTTCCCGGAGGTGCTGAAAGATACTAAGGAGAAGATAAAATGAAGAAGTCATTTGCAATAGTTCTGCTGCTGGCCATGGTGCTGAGCCTTGCCGCCTGCGGCGAAGCCGCCCCCGCGGCCACTCCGGAGCCGACCGCTGAACCCACTCCCGCGCCCGAAACTCTCGCCGCCGAGGCTGAAGAGCTGTTCTACAAGGCCGATTACACCGGCGCATTTGAGAAGCTCGACGCGCTTGAGACCAGCGGCATCACTTCAGTGCAGGAGCTGCTCGGCACGAGCTATTACTTCGGTCTCGGCGTTGAGGCCGACAGTGAAGAGGCAGTGGCGCAGCTGACCAAGGCTGCCGATCAGGGCGACGCGATAGCCATGTACCTGCTGGGCAATGCCTATGCTACCGGCACCGGTACATCGAGAGATGAGGCAAAGGCCAAGGAAATGTATGC
This sequence comes from Clostridiales bacterium, assembly GCA_003150355.1. GTDB lineage: Bacteria > Bacillota > Clostridia > Oscillospirales > Oscillospiraceae > Limivicinus. The sequence continues at coordinate 51,132 of QAMJ01000014.1, forward strand.
CAAGTTCATCGCCGTCGGTGAGGCCGACAGTGGCGAGAACGCGGACTCCGGCCGTATCCAGGCTTACCTTGCCGACTGCTACGCCTACGGCAAGGGCACGGATAAGGACATCGACAAGGCCGCTGCCGCCGCCGGTAAGGCCGCGTCCGCTGACCTCACTGCGTTTGACATGGTGAAGCTTGCCGGCAGCTACGTTGAGGGCGTGTTCACCAAGACCGATGAGACCGGCGACACCGCTGAAGCTGACGCCGCTGCTGCCGAAGTCACCGCCGAGGGCGAGGACGAGACTGAGTCTGAAACTCCGGTGATCCCTGCCGAGGCGGAGGAGCTTTACGCCAAGGCTCTTGACAGCATAAAGACCCTTGCCGACGCCGGCAACGTGAAGGCAAAGAAGGCTCTCGGCGATTACTACTTCGGCGGCTATGCCGGTGTTGCACAGGACTACGCCAAGGCGCTCGAGCTCTACACCGAAGCCGGTGAAAAGGGCGACGCCGACGCACAGGCTCAGGTGGGCTATATCTATCAGTACGGCTGCGGCATCGATCCCGACTATGAGAAAGCCATGGAGTGGAACAACAGAGCCGCTCAGCAGGGCAACGCTCAGGGTCAGGCGCAGATAGGCTGGCTGTATCAGCAGGGGCTCGGCGTGACGCAGAACCTCGACGAGGCCGGCAGATGGTACACCAGAGCCGCCGACCAGGGCAACAAGTGGGCGGAGGCGCGCCTTGCCGAGACCGAGGCCACCAATCCTCAGGATCTGTTTGAAGCCCACGCATAACATTTATTCGAGCTAAAAACAATGCCCGCCATCCAAACGGATGGCGGGCAGATTTTGTATAGGCTTTTTATTTCTTACCGAGGGCGTCCTTTGCGCCGTCAAGCAGCGTGCCGACGCGGTGACCTTTATAAGAGGACCGATCTTGTTTGCCATGCTCTATACTTCCGGTTTTTATTTGGTACTTTAACTTTACCATGACTTTCATCGGAGTTCAACAAAATCCCAGGCGCTCACGCGTCTGGGATGTGTTTTTATAACATATCAGGTATTGCGGTAGAGAGTGTAGCCGCAGCGGCACTTTATGTGTATCTTGCCTTTGCCCTTCGGGACGCGGATATATGTGCCGCAGCCGGGGCATTTGAAGAAGCGGTAGCTCTTGCGCTGGGAGAAACGGTCTTTCCACGCGGCGTACTTGTTCTTCCAGCGGTCGAGATAGGCGAGGTAGGCGCGGTTTTCCATCTCGCGCCGGTCGAGCTGCCGCGAGAAAGCGCGGACAAAGGCGGAGATCAGCGAAAAGATACCGAGCCAGATAAATAATCTACCCAGAAAACCGGGCAGGAAACAGCCTATCAGAAACCCTGCGAGACCGAACCAGAACTGGAACTTTGCCAGCTCGTCCATGCCCTGACGTCCGGAAAACAGATTGCGAAGCTTGTCCCTCATTTTGCACCCCTTGCCGGAAAGAGCCCCGGCGCTCTGAATATGAACATATTTTAAGAATTTAGGCAGACGATGTCAATAGTCCGGGCGCAATGTTTACAAATCGGCAATACCACGGAAGTAATATATAAATATGATTTACTTGAACCTTTTGCGCTCAGGTGGTACAATATATAAGCTGAATAGACAATATTACCTCAGGAGGTATGGATATGATAGCGATAGGCAGCGATCACGGCGGCTTCGAGCTTAAGAAAAAACTCATGGAGCACCTCAGCGAAAGAGGGCTTGAATATAAGGACTTCGGCACCTACAGCAGCGCATCCTGCGATTACCCCGTCTACGCCAAGGCGGTAGCAAACGCTGTGGCGTCAGGCGAATGCGACAGGGGCATCATCATCTGCGGCACGGGTATCGGCGTGTCCATAACCGCGAACAAGGTCCGCGGCATCAGAGCCGCCCTGTGCGGGGACTGCTTCTCCGCCGAGGCGACGCGGCAGCACAATGATGCGAACGTTCTCTGTATGGGCGCGAGAGTCGTCGGCGAGGGGCTGGCGCTCAAGATAGCCGACACCTTCCTTGACACGCCCTTTTCCAATGACGAGCGGCACATCCGCCGCATTTCCATGATCGAGGATTAAAATTTGGCAAGAGTACAGGAATTTTACAAGGGCCGGCGCAAGAAGAAAAACCTTGCGATCATACCCTTTATAGTGCTGCTGGCGCTCGTGTCGGTGACGCTCGTCACCTTCTACGGGATGCAGAAGTACGCCGTCATCACGAAGGACGGCGTCTCGGTCGAGCTGCCGATCCTTGACGACGGGAGCAAGCAGGTCACCGTGGACAGCCAGGGCAACGAGGTCGTGAACTTCGAGAAGGTAGATGCGAACATCGTTTTCGACGCGCCGGATTATTCGACAGTTCAGGCATCCGTTGGAGAGAATGTACCGGAGCTGCGCGCGATATTTGTCCCGGCGGAGAACATCACGCAGGAGAAGCTCAACGAGTACGCCGCGCGTCTGGTGCGCGGAAACGCACTGGTGCTGGAGATGAAGCCGCGCACGGGCGAGTATCTGTGGGAGTCGCACAGCAGCCTTGCCGAGGCCTACGGCCTCAGCCCGCAGAATGACAGAACGGCCGCCATGCCCGATTATATCAGCGCCCTCAAGGATCGCGATATATACCTCGTCGCGCAGATAAGCTGCTGCATCGATGAGCGCCTCTCGTCGTCCTCGGCGCTCTTCAGCCTGCATACGGAGATCGGCACGAACTACCGGGACGATACCGGCAGCTGGCTCGACCCGTATAATCCGCAGGTCAGGCAGTGGGTCGCGGAGATGGTGCAGGAGCTGTACGATCTCGGCTTTGATGAGGTAGTGCTGGCGGACGTCGCGTTCCCGACATTCCCCGAGGATCAGACCGTGAATCTAACCTACACGAGCGAAATTTCCACGCCGCGCAGCCCGGAGACGGCAGTCTGCGGCTTTGCGCTGAACGTTGCCGATAAGCTCAGCGACAGGGAAAAGCTGCTGTCGATATATGTTGACTCGCGTACTGCGCTCGCAAAGACCGATGAGAGCACCGGACAGAACGCGCGCCTGTTCATGAAGGTGTACGACAGGGTATATCTGAAAACGGATAAGTTCATCTACACGTATAATATCGAGGACATGGCCGGCAGCACGGAGATAGGCAATGTCTATGACAGGCTCGTCCCCGTGGTCGATAACTACACGCCAGACAACACGACATGGGTGCTCGTCGATGTCGAGGAGGACACGACCACAAAGAAACGGTAACGGAAAAAATACTGGCACGCTGTGAAGCGTACCAGTATTTTTTGATCTGTTATTACGCGGGGAGATAAATCAGCGGATCGACGCAGCTGCCGTCGACATAGATCGCAAAGTGCAGGTGCGTACCCTGACCGGATTCGCACAGCGCGGTCGCGCCGACAGCGCCGATAACATCGCCCGGCTCTACCCAGTCGCCGACGCTCACAGCGGGAAGCTCGGCAAGGTTCGCGTATACCGTGCAGGAGCCGTCCCCGTGGTTCACGGTAACGACGGTGCCGTAGAAGTCATCGTCCACGACGCTCTCGACAGAGCCAGCGTGCGACGCGGAGACTGTGCTGCCGATCGCCGCCTCGATGTCGATACCCTCATGGGTGCGCCAGTCGCGCATGGTCACATCGTAGGCGAGCTTGTCTGTGCTGTGGGTGCGCTCAAGCTCGCCCTGCACCGGCCAGACGTACATCGGCACCTCGACGGGCTTGACATCGCCCTCGCGCCAGACCTGCTCGGTCTCGCCCTGCGTCTGCGTGTCGGCGGGAGTCTTTGCATCCCCGGCGATGACGGGCAGGGGAGTGCTCACGGGTTCCGCCGCGGCGGTTTTCTCGGGCGGGATTATGATCGTTTCCACTCGCTTGTTGTCAAAGCTTGCGTTGTTGGCCTTGCTAAGTTCATCCATAGCCTCATTTCCGGCGGCCATCATCCATGCGGAAACACCGATGACAGCGGCGCACAGGAAAAGGACTATGTAGAAGCCCTTGCCTGTGAAGAATCCCTCCAGCTTTTTGCCGGAGCTGTTGCTGCTCATAGTTACAAACCTCCGTTTAATTTTGGGTTACGACCCTATTTTTGCCTTTAAGCAGAGGTTTTATACAAAAGGCGTTGGAAAAAGTCTTGAGACTTTTTCCAACGCCTTTTAGCTTGTTATAAACGGAAAACTTATCTCTTCTTCGCAGCTTCCGCGGCGGCCTCGCGCTGCTTGCACATCTGCTCCCATGTCGGCTTTGACGCAATCTCGGAAGCAAGCTTCTTCATTACCTCGGGTGCGTCGATCTTCTGCGGGCAGGCGCGGGTACACTGGCCGCAGCCGATGCAGGCGTCTGCGCGCTTATCCTCGGGGAGAGCGCCGTAGCGGACGATGGGATTAATGTTGGAGTACACGATGATGTCGTTATAGAGATTGATGAGGTTCGGGATATCCAGCTTCTTCGGGCAGCCGGCGCAGCAGTAGCGGCAGCCGGTGCAGGGGACGAACTTCGCAAGCTTCTCCGCGGCACCGTAGACGATGCCCAACTCAGTGTCACTGAGCGGCTTTTCCTCGGAAAAGGTCTTGATGTTGTCCTGCATCTGGGCAAGATTCGTCATGCCGCTGAGCACCATTGTCGGCTGCGGCACGGTCTGGAGCCAGCGGAATGCCCATGCCGGGGTGCTCTCATCCGGGCGCGCGGCGCGCATGGCGGCCTCGGTCTCATCATCGAGCTTTGCGAGCCTGCCGCCCCTGACCGGTTCCATGACCCAGACGGGCAGCCCGTGAGCCTTGAGAATTTCACACTTCTTCTTGGCGTTCTGGAGAGTCCAGTCAAGATAATTGAGCTGTATCTGGCAGAACTCCATCTTGTCCCCGCACATCTGCAGGAACTGCTCAAGTCCTTCGGCGGCGCTGTGGCAGGAAAAGCCGAGGTGCTTTATGCGGCCGTTCGCCTTCTGCTCAAGGAAGTAATCAAGGTATTTGTTCTCGGGGTTGCCGTAATAGCTCATGGAGTGCTCATTGATATTGTGCAGCAGGTAGAAGTCGAAGTACTCAACACCGCACTTTTTGAGCTGCTCCTCAAAGACCGTTTCGGGGTCGAGCTTCTTCACACCCTTGACGATCTGATGTCCCGGAAACTTATCGGCAAGATAAAAGCTCTCCCGCGGGTAGCGCGCGAGGGACTTGCCTATGGCAAGCTCGGAGCAGCCGCCGTGATAGGGATAGGCCGTGTCAAAGTAATTGACCCCGCCCGCAATAGCACAGTCGACCATGCGGTCGAGCGTCTCCTGGTCGATGTCCTGCTCTCCTCCGCTGGGAATGAGCGGGAGACGCATCGTGCCGAAGCCGAGAGAAGAGAGCTTCAGCTCCTTGAATTCGTGGTATATCATTATGTATCCAGTTCCTTTATAATCGCCGCCGCGTAAAGAAATACGCGGCGGCTTATTTATATTTGGATTTTTGCTGTTACTTTATTGAGAAGAACGCGTCCTTGCCGGAGTACTGCGGCACGTCGAAAAGCTCCTCCTCGATGCGCAGCAGCTGGTTGTACTTTGCGACGCGGTCAGTCCTTGACGGCGCGCCGGTCTTGATCTGCCCCGCGTTCACCGCAACGGAGATATCGGCGATGGTGGTGTCCTCAGTCTCACCGGAGCGATGGGAGACGACAGCCGTCCAGCCCGCGCGGTGCGCCATCTGGATGGCGTCGAGCGTCTCGGTCAGGGTGCCGATCTGGTTGAGCTTTATGAGCACCGCGTTTGCCGCGCCGAGCTCGATGCCCTTCTTGATGCGCGCGGTGTTCGTGACAAACAGATCGTCGCCGACTATCTGGATGCGGTGGCCGAGGCGCTTGGTCATGAGCTGCCAGCCCTCCCAGTCGTTCTCGCCGAGACCGTCCTCAATGGAGACGATGGGGTACTTGTTCACAAAGTCCTCCCACATGTCTATCATCTGCTCGCTCGTCATCGTGACGCCGCGCTTGGGCAGGTGGTAGCACTTGTCCTCCTCGCTGTACCAATCGCTGACTGCGCCGTCGATGGCGATCTTGAAGTCCTCGCCGGGCTTGTATCCGGCCTTTTCGATAGCGGTGACAAGCGCCTTGAGCGCGTCCTCGTCGCTGTCAAGGTTCGGGGCGTAGCCGCCCTCGTCGCCGACACCGGATGCGGGGACGACTTTCTTGAGCGTATGGAACACCTCGGCGCACATTCTGAGCGCTTCCTTGAAGCTCTCAGCGCCTATAGGCATTATCATAAACTCCTGAATATCAACATTCGAGCCGGTGGCGTGCGCGCCGCCGTTGAGCACGTTCATCATCGGCACGGGCAGGGTCTTTGCGTTCACGCCGCCGATGTAGTTATAAAGGCTCATGCCGGTGGCCTCGGCTGCCGCCTTCGCCGTCGCGAGGGACGCGCCGAGGATGGCGTTGGCGCCGAGACGGGTCTTGTTCGGGGTGCCATCTATCTCGATAAGCATTTTATCGATAGAGGTCTGGTCAAGTGCGTTGAGGCCGACCATCGCTTCGGCGATCTCGCCGTTGACGTTCTCGACCGCAAGCTGAACGCCCTTGCCGCCGTAACGGCTCTTGTCGCCGTCGCGCAGCTCGCAGGCTTCGTACATGCCGGTGGACGCGCCGGAGGGTACAGCCGCACGGCCGACGGTGCCGTCGTCCAGCGTGACTTCTACCTCGACAGTCGGGTTGCCGCGGGAGTCAAGGATCTCGCGCCCCATGACGTCTACTATTTCAAAATACTGCTTCATATCAAAAACCTCCTCATAGGATATATGATGATTATACCCTATCGCGCCGGAAAAATAAAGACGTTTGTTTTCAGAAAATCCTGACTGAATTTTGTGGTTGCGAATAAAAGTAATCGATGTTTCATCAATTTGTATAAAACATATATTTGATTGTGAAATGTTTACAAACACGCGATATGAATTTAGACATATCTGTATAAATTGAATATTCAAATTGATTATAGACGTATACAGTGATATAATGTTAACAATCCTGAACGGATGGATGGAAAGAAATAATAATTTGGGGGGAACGCGATGAGAGACCTGAAGTACCTTAGCTTCTTTGAAAACCTCCTCCAGGAGGCAAACAACGCCTTGATCACCCAAGCGAAAAACGAAGGCAAAGTCTGCGCCGCCTTCGTGTGCGAGAACACGCCCGAGCCGCTGCTGAACCTCGACGGCGTGTTTTCTGTACGCCTGTCCGCACCGCACACAGGTTCGATGGATATTGCGACCTATTATATGACAAGCTTCCTGTGCGAGACGAGCCGCGCCCTGCTCGAGCGCGCGATAGAGGGCGGATTCAACTTTGCCGACTGCGTCATCGCGCCGGACGGCTGCACGATGATGAACCGCTGCGTCGAGAACATGGAGCTGCTTAAAACCATGGGGGAGGGGAACGATAAGTTCTTCTGGCAGTATATGGAGCTCCCCCTCAAGGCCGATGAAAACGGCGTGGCTCTGCTGAAGCTCCAGTGCGAGAACCATATCTTAAAGCCCCTGCACGAAAATTACGGCATCGATATTTCCGACACTGCCATCAGGAAAGCCGTGGAGGAGCATAACCGCGTCTGCCGCATCATCCGTGAGATCGGCGACTTCCGCAAGGAAGAGCGCCCGCGCATCACCGGCTATGAGTTCCATGTGCTGACGCTCGCTACATATCTTGCACCTAAATACCTGCTCCTCGATAAGCTTGAGGAGACGCTTGAGGAGCTGAAAGCGCGCGAGGCGGAGACCAAGCCCTACCGCGCACGTCTTGCGCTAGTCGGCTCCGAGGTCGATGACAGCGGCTTCATTAAGCTTATCGAGGATACCGGCGCTTATGTCTGCGCCGACCGTTTCTGCTTCGGCTCGCTCCCCGGGCGCGACGTGATAGAGCTGAGCGACGGGGAGGACGCGCTCACCCAGCTGTGCCGTCAGTATGTGTACCGCGGCCAGTGCCCGCGCACGATGAACATGGCGAAGGTCTACGGCCGCAAGCAGTATGTGAACGACATTGCCAAGGAGTACGGCGCGGACGGCATCATATACGAGCAGATCAAGTTCTGCGACCCGTGGGCGTATGAGCGCCTTATGGGCTCGACGATGCTGCGCGATGACTATGGCTATCCCGTCCTCTCGGTCGACAGGCCTTATAATATTGCCTCGGCTCTCGGCCAGATGCGCACGCGCGTGCAGGCCTTTGTGGAAAGCATTGAGATCAAGAAGCTTCAGGGAGGTGTGAAATAATGGCTATTGTTGTAAACGACAGAGAGCGCATCGGTGAAGAAAAGCTCGGCGTGCTGTTTGACGGCGGCAAGGTCCGCCGCCGCCGCGAGTGGCGCGGACTCAGGGACACGCTTTATGATTACGGCAGATGGCTGTATATTCTCTCCATCCTCGCCGGGGTCATCGCAAAGCCGCGCAACGTGAAGGCCATGTTCCGCTACAGGTGGTTTGCAAACTACCTCGCCGTGCCGCATATGCTCGATAAGTTCACCATGGGGCTTCGCGATGAGCCGCTGCGCATAGTACATACCGCTATGGACTTCGTCGTCAAGGACGTCGCCATGACTATCGACAACAGCATCCGCGGCGACCGCCGCACCGGAAACGACGTTGAGTTTTCCGACAGATGCGTCCTGAGCGACGAGAACGCCATGACCGCGTTCATGATGGGCTTCCCCACTTTGAAGGCAATTCTGCGCGAAATACCCACAATGTTCTCTGCAAACCTCTTAAATCAGTATTCCACTACCCACTATCTTGACGTCGCCCAGCAGTTCGGCATCCCCGGCGACGTGTGCCCCATGCCTGAGGCGGAGGCCGGTATCTCCATCGACGATGACTTCCCCGTCCTCGGCAAATGTGCAGTTCAGGTCAACACCACCTGCGACGGCTCACTCATGGGCAACGGCATCATCGCCAAGCGCCTTGAGCGGGAGTACGGCATCCCGACCTTCCAGCTCGTTGCGCCGATGCGCCACCGGGAAGAGGACGTGCAGGAGTACGCCGCGCAGGATATGAAAAACGCCATCGCTTTCGTCGAGGAGAAGATGGGCGTGAAGTGGGACTGGAAGGCCTACTTCGAGTGCGCCAAGCGCGTGAACCAGACGACGCGTGACCGCTGGGAGTGGCTCGAGGTCAACAGTACGCCGTACCCGCAGTTCGTCGGCGCGGTGTTCTCTCTGTATAACGACACAAACTACATGGGCAACTGCGGCCGCTCCGCGGAGTTCCCGCCGATAGACAAGAAGATAATGAAACTCGTCCGCCAGGGCTACGAGAGAAAGACGATGATGGCGCCAGAGTACCGTCACCGCTGCATCGTCTGGGGCGTCCAGCCGCAGTATGTCATCGATATGCTCAACTGGATGGTACACTGCTGGGGCGTCGTCCCGCTGACGGATATGCTCTCCATGGTCATCAGTAAGGAGATCGCCGAGGAGGACACCCCCGAGAACCGCGAGCAGGCGTATTACGACATGGCCTATCTCACCGAGAACATGATAATGCGCAACCGCACCCACGGCGGGTACAAGGTGCTCGTCGATGAGCTGTGGGAGCTGTGCGAAAAAATGAACGCCGACATGGTAATGATGTGGGAGCACATGTCCTGCAAGGCGCTCACCGGTATGCACGGCCAGTTTGAGGAGCAGGCCAGAGAGCGCGGGCTGCACCTCGTCTGGGTCTGCCACGACCTCTGCGATCCCCGCGTGTACACCCGTCAGGCCATACGCGACCAGTTCAATGTCTATATGCGCACCGTGATGCGCGAGGAGCCGCTCGATCCGTCGATCGAGGTGCTCCCGGACGAGAACGCGTGGTAATGAAAAGGAAAGGAGCTTCAGCATGAACGCGAAAAAGATACCGCTTGCGATTCTCGGCAGCGCTGCCGGGTTCTTCACCGTTACCTTTACTATATATTTCTTCAACCTCGATATGAAATTTCTCTCCCGCTTTGTCGAACCGATCCTGTTCAAGCACTATGACAAAATTCCCCGCAAGCAGTACGTGTAAAAGATCACCGGAACCGGGCGCGCCGCAGCTGCGGCGCGCTCATTTTAAGCGGTATCGAGGGGATATTTGCGCCGTTCGTTAAAAATTTTTAACAGACTTTTACAACAGCTTGTGATTGTCTAAACAATGACGCTCCATGTACGCGACAAAATACCCAAAAGTATGGAAAATTAAGAAATTGCAACTGTTTATCTTGCATGTTCATGCCCCTTGTGTTAGAATACTGACGAAGATGTGTTACTGCTATTATGCGCAGATTGGGGGTAAGTACATGGATAAAAAAGCCAAGATTATCACGGTTGCAGGTAAAGGCGGCGTCGGCAAAACTTCCATTTCCGCTTCAATAGTCAGGCTGCTTGTCGAGAAATATCCTGACAAGAAGATACTGGCCATCGACGCGGACCCGGCTGTCGGTCTGTCCGTTGCTCTTGGCGTGGATGTAAAGCTGACGCTGGATGATATCCGCATGGGCATTGTCGACAGCGTTGAAAACGGCGAGACCAAGGAAGCGCTCGAGCTTCTCAGCGAGGCGAGATTCAGGATCTTCGACGCGCTGGTTGAAATGCCGGGCTTCGCATTTCTGGCAATAGGCCGGCCGGAGAGCTCCGGCTGCTACTGCAAGGTCAACTCCTATCTCAAGGAGGTCATCGGCCTGCTTGCCAACAGCTTTGACTACGTTGTTATCGACGGAGAGGCCGGGATCGAACAGATCCAGCGCCGTGTTATGGAGAAGGTCACGCACCTGCTGCTTGTGACCGACCAGAGCAAGAAGGGCGCACAGGTCGTCTCCACCATCAAGAATGTGGCGGATGAGCTTATCGCTTATGACAGGATAGGCGTCATCGTCAACAGGGTCACGAACCCCGAGCTTGCCGATCTCATCACGGTGCCGGGCGTTGAGATCCTGTCATTCATCCCCGCGGACAGTGCTTTTGCCGCAAACGACATCAAGGGCAAGAGCGTATTGGAGCTGCCTGCGGATTCCGCTGTGCTCACAGGAGTGAAGGACGCACTCCAAAAAATAGAAATACTTTGAAGAAGAGGTGTAACATTTGAAAGATCTTAAGCATCTTATCTACTTTGAAAAACTGCTTGAGAACGCTGACAATGAGCTGGTACAGAAGGCTCAGGCTGAAGGCGATATCTGCCTCGGCTATACCTGCTACCATGTCCCCGAGGCACTGCTCAATGTCGGTAACTGCTTCTCGGTAAGACTCCGCGCACCGCACACCGGCTCCATCGACATCGCGACCTACTACATGTCCAACTATACCTGCGAATACGCCCGAGCACTGGTCGAGCGCGGCATAGAGGGCGGCTATCAGTTCCTCGATGCGATGATCGGCGTCGATGCCTGCTCCATGATGAACCGTGCAATGGAGCACTTCGAGATCCTCAAGGTTAACGAGAAGCCCAGCTTCTTCGTTACCCACTGCGACATCCCCTACAAGATCACCGACTACACCCTTGACTCCTATGTCAAGCAGATGCGTCTGCGCGTTCTTGACAGGCTCACCGAGGTCTTCGGCGTCGACACCTCCGACGCGGCTATCCGCGCCGCTGTCGCCGAGCACAACGAGGTCTGCTCCATCATCTCCGAGATGGGCGAGATGCGCAAGGCTGACAACCCCGTCATCACCGGTTACGAGTTCCATGTCATCAACCTCGTTTCCTACACCTGCCCGAAGCGCCTGATCCTGCCTTACCTGCGTGAGACTTTGGCTGAGCTCAAGAAGCGCAAGCCCGATAAGGTCAGCCCGTTCCGCGCAAGAGTCGCCATCGTCGGCTCCGAGATCGACGATCCCGACCTGACCAAGCTCATCGAGGGCTGCGGCGCTCTGGTCGTTTCCGATCGCTTCTGCTTCGGCTCCACTCCCGGCCGCGAGGTCATCGAGCTCAAGGACGATGAGGATGCTCTGCGTCAGATCTGCCTGCACGTCATGGAGCACTCCGAGTGCGCACGCTACATAGCCGACGAGAAGGTCCTCCAGCGCCGTGAGACGGCTGACCGTCTCGCCAAGGAGTATAACGCCGAGGGCATCATCTATGAGCAGATGAAGTACTGCGACTACTGGGGCTTTGAGCGCGCTCTTGCATCCCACATCATGCACGATGAGTACGGCTGGCCTGTCCTGTCTATCGACAGGCTGTACAACAACGGTAACTCCGGTCAGCTGCGCACCCGTGTTCAGGCCTTTGTTGAATCCCTTGAGATCAAACGCATCCACAAAGAGGAGGGCAAAGCATAATGGCTAAGAAGGAAAAGATACAGTACCCGAATCCCGAGTTTTTCCGCTGCAAGGACGAGATAAACTGGAAAGCGCAGTGGGAGAACCTCAAGGAAGTCGGCACCATAGCATGGGACATGCTCAAGGCTACCGACTGGAAGCAGTTCGGGCTTGACCGCGTAGAGGACGCGAAGGCCGACGGCAAGCGCGTCAAGGAAGAGTTCGAGGCTTTCATGGCTCTCGACGCCGAGAACAAGAAGGACGTCATCCTCAACGGTGAGCGCCGTCTCGGCCGCCTGTACCGCAAGGGTGCCATGGCTACCGTCCGCCGTGAGTGGCGCGGTATCAAGGACACCGCTTATGACTTCTATGAGTGGGCACGCATGTGGGGCATGCTGCTGATGACCTTCTCCAAGGACCTCATCCCCGCACTCAACGCCACTCTGTACTACCGCTGGATGGTCTCCTATTTCTGCTGCCACGGCTTCATGGACAAGAACATCATGGGTCTGCGCGGCTCCAACCTCCGCATGAGCCATCTGCTCATTTATGATGTGTTCCGTTACGTTGCTGAGAACCTCGTGCTCTCCGCAAAGTGCGATAAGAAGAACGGCAACTGCGAAGCCCTCAACCAGAGAACCGTCCTGTTCGATGAGATGACCATGGGTCAGATCATGGCCGGTTTCCCCGATCTGTATGGCTTCCCCCACCAGCTGCTGGCAGTGTTCCTCGTCTCCGAGATAGACCAGCTCACCTGCGTGCCTTACATTGACGCTGTTGAGTCCTTCGGTCTGCCTGCTGACTGCTGCCCCGTTCCTTCCTCCGAGTGCGGCGCGCTCGTTACCGACGCTCTGCCTCACATGGGCTCCTGCTTCCTCTCCTCCTCCATGCCCTGCGACGGCTCCACCATGGCCTCTTCTTACTACTCCCGCCGCTTCCCGAACGTTCCCGTGTTCCATCTCTGCTTCCCCGTCCGCTACATGGATGAGGAGACCGTTCAGATGGGCGCTGAGGACATCAAGGCCTGCATCAAGTTCATTGAGCAGAAGACCGGCGCAAAGTGGAATTGGGACGCTTACTTCACTCAGATCAAGCGCTTCAATAAGGAGACCGAGTACGAGCTGCAGAAGTGGGAAGTCAACAAGAGCGCTTACCCGCAGCTGCTCGGCCCGTGCTATGAGCTGTTCCGCAAGTGGAACTACGAGATGGACGGCGGCGCTGATCCCCGTACCATCAAGACCTTCGAGAAGGTCAACGACCTGCTCATGAAGGCCTACGCAAACAAGGAAGAGCCTTGGCCCGGCAAGATGAAGTACCGCGCCATCGTCTGGTCCTGCCCCGCTCACTACTACGCCAACTTCTCCAACTGGGCTGCCAACTGCTGGGGCATCAACGTCCTGGTCGAGATGGAATCCCTCAACTTCACCAAGCCTCTTGAGACCGAGGATAAGGAAGAAGCAATGCGCGACCTCGCCCGTCTGTATGAGCGTATGGTCATGCGCCGTCACACCAACGGCGGTTACCAGAACGTCGTCGACGAGCTGTGGCGTCAGTGCGAGGATTGGAACGCGAAGCTCATCATCATGTATCAGAACGTCGCCTGCAAGAACATGGCCACCGTTCAGGGTATCCTGGACGATCAGGGCCGTGAGCGCGGTTACGACCTGATCTGGGTCGAGCACGATCTTATGGACCCGCGTACCGTTTCCCGCCGCACCATGCGCGACAAGGTCAACGAGTACATGCGTACCGTCATGAAGGCAGAGCCTGTCGACCCGTCCCTCGTCGAGTTCGAGGACGAGGTATGTATGTAAGTCGTCAGCGCTGACTTACATAACCATCTTTTCCGCTTAGGATGCGCATGAACGCATCCTGAGCGGGAGACAGAAAAACACAGTACCTAATTAATTCGCTACGCGAAAAGAAATAAACTGGAGGAAAGAAAAATGAAATATTTCGGCGGCTGCGACGTAGGCTCTACCTACACAAAGGCAGTAATACTTGACGAGACCGGCAAGATCGTTGCCGATACCACCATCCGCAGCAAGATCAACTCCGAGCAGAGTGCTGTTGCCGCAATGGCAGAAGTCTGCGAGAAGGCAGGCCTGAAGGATTCCAAGGACCTCAGCTACCTCATCGGTACCGGCTACGGCCGCAACAAGGTTCCCTTTGCAGATGAGAACATCTCCGAGATCTCCTGCCACGCAATGGGCGTGCACGTGACCGATCCTTCCGTCAAGGCTATCATCGATATCGGCGGTCAGGACGTCAAGGGTATCAGCATCGATACCGACGGCACCGTCAAGAACTTCGCCATGAACGACAAGTGCGCAGCCGGTACCGGCCGCTTCTTCGAAGCAATGGCACGTTCCTTCGAGCTGAGCCTGCCCGAGTTCTCCAAGCTCTCCCTGACTGCAAAGAACGTCATTCCCATCACCGCACAGTGCACCGTTTTCGCAGAGTCCGAGGTCATCACCCTCGTCGGCGAAGGCAAGCCGATGGATGAGATCGCAGCAGGTATCGAGATGGCAGTTGCAAAGCGCTGCTTCGTCATGGCCAAGAAGGCCGGCGCTACCGACAGCATCACCCTGACCGGCGGCTGCGCAAAGAACGACGGTCTGAAGGAAGCTATCGAGCACGTTCTGAAGCTCAAGGTCGTCAACCTCAAGACCGACCCGCAGCTCATGGGCGCTCTCGGCGCTGCTGAGTATGCCCGCCAGAAGGGCATGGCCAAGAAGTAATTTCCTCGACCAAACCGATTTAGGAAAGGGGCATATTCTTACATGTGCAAATTTTTTAAGAACCTTATAAAGGTGCTCGTCATCACTGTCGCTGCCCTGTTTGTCGTCTATTTCTGGAACCTCGACCAGAAGCTTCTGGGCTGGGTATACAAGCAGGTCAACACCATCTTTGACCGCAAGCCCGTTGATATCAAGTTCTGATCATGGAACTGTATAACTCTCTTATCAACGAGACCAAAGCCCTGCTTGAGTCAAAGAGCGTGAAGGTCTGGGACTATGACGCGCACGGTCTCTGGAAGGATACCGGCATGAGCGAGCTCGTCCTGCAGAAGGACGCTGCCTTTGAACTGGGCGCGTCCGGCAAAGGCTCGGCGAACTATGTGCTGTTCACCTCCAATGCCGAGCTTGTCAATAAGGATCAGGTCATTCTCTGCGGCAAGGATCTCGGCGAGCTGAAGGGCGACTGCGATTTTGCCCGCATTGTACTGCTGCGCGTCGGCGTGCTGGATGAGGACGATGAGGCGGTCTACCGCACTCTTAAGGACATTGAGTTCTCCAAGTACCATGTGTACCCCGAGGGCTACATGGTCCGCATGTCCCCTGAGAGCTACCGCGAGCAGATCCGTGTCAGCAAGGATGCGCTGCGCCATGGCATAAGCTTCAAGTCCATCGGTATGAACTATATCACCGAGTACAAGAAGGACGCAAATGTCATCAGCGCGACCGTCATCTTCATGACCGATCCCTCTATCGACTATGCCAAGCTCAAGGCTCTGGCAAAGAAATCCGCTGACGTCACGGGTACTCTTACCCATATCCTCGAAGGTCTGCCGACGGACTGCTCCGTCTGTGCTCTCAAGGATATCTGCGACGAAGTCGAAGGAATGAAAGAGCTTCACTTCGGCGTGGGTGAAAAGGGCGCGGATCACCACCATTAACAAATCTGCCGGGAGGAGTCGCCGCATCGGCTCCCCACCGGCAGTATTTATGTGCGGCATAACGCCGCATACGTATAAATCAAAAGGAGAGAATCAATGAATCCCAAGTATGAAGCCCTGTTTACGCCGTGGAAAGTCGGCAACGTTGAGGTCAAGAACCGCATCGTCCAGTGCTCCATGGGCGGCACGTCCCTGTTCGGCTGGATGGAGCCGAGCCACCTCGATAAGGAAGCGGCATACTTCCTTCTTAACCGCGCGCAGGACGGCGTCGGCCTGATCCTGCCCGGCATGCAGTGCATCAAGGACGCTATCGGCGGCCGTTGGCTGTACCAGAATGAGAAGATGTTCAAGGATCTCAAGAAGTACATGGAGGAGTTCCATAAGACCGGCGCAAAGCTGTTCATCCAGCTTGCCGCGGGCATGGGCCGCTCCATGGCTATCACAAAGCCGATGATCCTTCTTCTCCAGCACCCGGTGCTCGGCAAGCTCGCCAGCCCCGTCGCCGACCTTGACTATATCACCGCCTCCGCCTCGGCCACGCCGAACCGCTGGTATGACGAGGTCAAGTCCCGCCCCATGACCATCAAGGAAATTCACGATCAGGTCGAAGCTTTTGCAAAGACCTCCAAGCTCCTTAAGGAAGCCGGGGTCGACGGTGTCGAAATTCACGCCGTCCATGAGGGCTACCTGCTCGACCAGTTCACCATTTCCAACATGAACTACCGTACCGACGAGTACGGCGGCTCCTTCGAGAACCGCTACCGTTTCCCGGTCGAGATCGTTCAGGCCATCAAGCGCGAGTGCGGCAGTGACTTCCCTGTCTCCCTGCGCTACTCCGTCGTCTCCAAGACCAAGGACTGGGGCAAGGGCGCAATGCCTTATGAGGAGGACTTCAAGGAGTTCGGCCGTGACATGGAGGAATCCGAGAAGGCCGTCAAGTACCTTGAGGACGCGGGCTACGATATGTTCAACTGCGACAACGGCACCTATGACGCTTGGTACTGGGCGCATCCGCCTCAGTATATGCCCGATAACTGCAACCTCAGCTATGTCGAGCATATAAAGAACTACACCTCCAAGCCCGTCGTCTGCGCTGGTCGTATGGACCCGGTCAAGGCGGCAGAAGAGATCGCCGCGGGCAAGCTCGACGCTGTCGCCATCGCGCGCCAGAACCTTGTTGACCATGAGTGGATCCACAAGATCCTCGAAGGCCGCGAGGACGAGATCAAGCCCTGCATCCGCTGCCACAACGGCTGCTTCAATATGGCAAAGTTTGCCGGTACCCCGAACATCCAGCATCTTGGCGACTCTCTGCATCTTGCCCGCTGCGCCCTGAACCCGACCACTATGCAGCACAACAAGTACAAGATCGTTCCGACCAAGAGCCCGAAGAAGGTCGCCGTCATCGGCGGCGGCATCGGCGGCATGGAGTGCGCACTTGTCCTCAAGCAGCGCGGCCATATCCCCGTGCTCTTCGAAAAGAGCGGCGAGCTGGGCGGTCTGTTCCTGACGGCCTCCGCCATGACCTTCAAGGAGAACGATAAGGAGCTCATCCGCTGGTACAGGAGAGAGATCGAGAAGTCCGGCATCGAAGTCCACCTCAATACCGAGGTCAACGATCTCGGCACTCTGCGCGGCTATGACGATATCATCGTTGCCACCGGCTCCGTTCCCAGAACTATGCCCGGCATAAAGGGCTTTGAAAAGGCGCTCACCTTCACGCAGATACTCAAGGAGAAGCACGAGCTTGGCGATAAGGTGCTCTTCATCGGCGGCGGCCAATCCTCCTGCGAGGCGGCTTATGACCTGCTTCTCAACTACGGAAAGCACCCCATCATCGTCGAGTACGCAAACGACCTCGTTGCCGCTCAGGCGACCTGCCTTGCCAACACCTCCTACCTGCGCGACGCGATGGAGTACCACAAGGTTCCCGTCTACCTGCACAGCACTGTCACCGAGATCACCGACAAGGGCTGCACCGTCAAGAACGTCCAGACCGGCGAGACCTTCTTCGTCGAGTGCGACAACGTCGTCAACGGCATCGGCTTTGTCCCGACTCCGGTAGGCGGACGCACTGCCTCCCGCAAGGTCAAGGGCAAGGAGACCATCTTCCGTGTCGGCGACTGTGTCGCTATCGGCAACCTGCGCACCGTTATCTGGCGCGCTTGGGACGTCTGCATGAAGATCTGATTTGGCAGCAATATCAATAAACAAGGGATGGCCATAGGTCATCCCTTGTTTATTTGAATCGTTTAATAAAATTGTCATAGCAGACAAATCGTCGAAAACGCGGGGGCTGAAATTTCGTCAGCCTGCAAAAAGTGAAAAAAGACTCTTGACATATCAAAACCGCGCAGCTATAATGACGCCATCAACAGAACAGTTGTTATAAACCTGTGACGGAGAGTAGTAACCCGGCATAACCATTGTGCAGAGAACCGTGGGTGGTGTGATCACGGTCGTATGGCGCGGGGCGAATGGACTTCGGAGGGCGGTTTGAAAGGGCTCTGCCCGAGTAGATGCCGACGGAAACCTGTACCGTTATCTTTCAGGGCGCGTATGATGGTACGCGTAAGCGAGAGGGCGTTTTCAAAGAACGTCAATTTGGGTGGTATCGCAGGAGTGTGCAGCTCTTGTCCCATGTGTGTGGGACGGGGGTTGTTTTTTTATATCCATGCTCCGAAACAAGGCCGTCGGCAGCGGCCCCTCCATCGCCGCCCGGAATCAAATTCAGGCTCAAAAGCCAAATGGAGGAAACAACCATGAAAAAGACAAACATCATCCGTAAAGTGATCGCCGGTGTTCTCGCCGCTGTAATGTGTCTCGCTCTCGCCGCCTGCGGCAGCGAAGCCGCAGCCCCCGCAGCCGATACATCAGCTGACTCTCAGGCAAAGACGACTTACACGATCGGCCTGTGCAACTATGTTGACGACGCTTCCCTCAACCAGATCGTTGACAACATCCAGACCCGTCTTGCCGAGATAGGCGAAGAGAAGGGCGTGGAGTTCAACGTTCTCTACGATAACTGCAATGCCGACGCAAGCGTTATGGAGCAGATCATTTCCGACTACCTCGCCGATAAGGTAGACCTCATGATCGGCGTCGCAACGCCTGTCGCGATGCGCATGCAGACCGCGACCGAGGACAGCCAGACTCCCGTCGTGTTCTCAGCGGTGTCCGACCCCGTCGGCGCGGGACTCGTTGAATCCCTCGAAGCCCCCGGCGCGGACGTCACCGGCACTTCCGACTACCTCGATACCGACGCGATAATGAACCTCATCTTTGCCCTTGACCCCGATGCTGAGACCATCGGCCTGCTCTACGACCAGGGACAGGATTCCTCCGCAGCTCCCATTGAGAAAGCTAAGGAATACCTCGATAACAAGGGCGTCAAGTACATCGAGCGCACCGGCACCACGACCGACGAGGTCATGCTCGCCGCCGACGCTCTGGTCGCCGACAAGGTCGACGCTGTCTTCACCCCGACCGACAACACCATCATGACCGCCGAGCTTGCGATTTATGAGACCTTCGCCAAGGCAGGCATCCCGCAGTACACCGGTGCTGACTCCTTCGCCCTCAACGGCGCGTTCCTCGGCTACGGCGTTGATTACGCAAACCTCGGTGTTGAGACCGCGAACATGGCCGCGCAGATACTCCTCGAGGGCGCCGACCCCGCATCCACCCCGGTCATGACCTTCGATAACGGCACCGCTACCATAAACACCGATATCTGCGCCGAGCTCGGCTATGACTACGCAGACGTCGAAGCAGCGTTCACCGACCTCTGCTCCCGCATCGTGACCCTCACCACCGCCGAGAGCTTTGACGACATTAAGTAATATACACTGCAGCATATCAAACGCGCAGACCCGGCGGCATGCCGGTTCTGCGCGTACCATAAGTTTAGAAAAAGAGGACAAGTATGGACATTTTAACTATCCTGTCTCTCGGACAGACCGCGCTTGAGCTGGGGCTTATCTGCTCACTGACGGTGCTGGCGCTGTTTTTGAGCTATACGATGCTGAACGTGTGCGACCTGTCGACCGACGGCTGCTTCACTCTCGGCGCGGCAGTCGGCGCGGCTGTTGCAATCGCCGGGCACCCGTGGCTCTCGCTCGGCGCGGCAATGGCAGCGGGCATCTGCTCCGGCATCATCGTGGCGATACTTCAGACGCGCATGGGCGTGAACAGCCTGCTTGCCGGCATCATCGTGAACACCGCGCTCTATTCCATAAACATTGCTGTCATGGGGGGCTCGTCGCTCCTGAACCTCAATAAGACCGACACGGTGTTCTCACTGCTTAAATCCGCCCTCTCCGGCACACCCTTTGCCGGGGGCTATAAGCTCATCGTCTCCGGCGCGGCGGTGCTCCTCGCGCTCGTGTTCATCACGCTTTTCCTGCGCACCCGCCTCGGTCTCGCTATCCGCGCGACCGGAAATAACCCGGACATGGTGCGCTCCTCGTCCGTGAACCCCGCGTTCACGACGACGGTCGGCCTCTGCGCGGCGAACGC
This sequence comes from Clostridiales bacterium, assembly GCA_003150355.1. Taxonomy (GTDB): domain Bacteria; phylum Bacillota; class Clostridia; order Oscillospirales; family Oscillospiraceae; genus Limivicinus. Next base: position 71,554 of record QAMJ01000014.1, read on the forward strand.
CCTCACCGGCCTTTCCGGCTGCCTGATGGCGCAGTCCCAGAAAGCTGTTGACATTAACCTCGGCACCGGCATGGTCACGATAGCTCTGGCCTCGCTCCTCATCGGCGGCACGGTCATGGGCCGCGGCGGCGTGTTCAAGCGCGCTGTCGGCGTGGTGCTCGGCTCAGCGATCTTCCGCCTTGTCTATACCGTTGCGCTGCGGCTCAATATGCCGGCGTTCATGCTCAAGCTCGTCTCATCGGTAATCGTCATTCTGGCGATCTCTGTGCCGTACCACAAAACGCGTCTGCCGATGCTGCGCCGCAGAATGGCGCACGCCAGAGGGAAAGGGGGCGAGGGCGCATGCTGAAGCTCAGCCATATTTCAAAGACCTTTAACCCCGGCACCGTGAATGAAAAGACCGCCATACCCGATCTCTCGCTCGAACTCGAACGCGGCGACTTTGTCACGATCATCGGCGCAAACGGCGCGGGAAAGTCCACGCTCTTTAACGCCATCTGCGGCAGCTTCCTCACGGACAGCGGCAGCATCATCCTCGACGGGGAGGACATCACTTTCCAGCCGGAGCATAAGCGCGCAAAGCGGATAGGCCGGCTCTTTCAGGACCCGATGCGCGGCACTGCTCCGGGCATGACGATAGAAGAAAACCTCGCCCTCGCCGCGGGACGCGGCGGGTGGTTTGCGCACATCACCAAGGCTGACCGCGATCTGTTCCGTGACAGGCTCGCTCAGCTCGACATGGGTCTTGAGGACAGACTGCGCCAGCCGGTCGGGCTGCTCTCAGGCGGCCAGCGCCAGGCGCTGACGCTCGTCATGGCGACGATCGTCCCGCCGAAGCTCCTCCTGCTTGACGAGCACACCGCAGCTCTCGACCCCGGCACGGCGGAGAATGTGCTGGAGCTCACGCGCAGGGTAGTGAGCGAAGAAAAGCTCACCTGCATGATGATCACGCATAACATGCAGTCCGCGCTCGAGCTCGGCAGCCGCACCCTCATGATGGATTCCGGCAGGATAATTCTCGACGTCGGCGGCGCGGAGCGCAGCGGGCTTACTGTAAACGACCTCCTTGCGCGCTTCAGAGCGGGCGTCGGCAAGGCGCTCGACAACGACCGGATGCTGCTTTCGTGATATCTTGCGGACATGTTTTTCACCCCCACTGCATATATATGCTATGGGGGTGAAAGCTATATGTCGTATGAACAGAGCAGGAGCGAGGTGCAGCGCAGCCATACGCTCAGCATGGAGAACCGGGATAAGCTGAGTCTTACCGGAGTGGAGGACGTCAGTGGATTTGATGAGAGCCTCGTCGTCCTCACGACGAGCATGGGCGAGCTCACTGTGCGCGGCGAGGGGCTGCACATCGAGCGCATCGATCTGGATTCCGGGCAGCTCGAGGTGCGCGGCAAGGTGCAGGAACTGAGCTACGACGAGAGCGCACCGAAGGGCACGCTGTGGTCGCGCCTGTTCGGCGGCTGACGTGGGGCAGAGCATTGAAGGGCAGGCGCTGGAGCTGCTTGCCTTCCTGCTTGGCGGCGCACTGCTTGGGCTTGTGTATGATATGCTCCGCCCGATAAGGCGCGCGGCGGGCCGGGGCGGGGGAGCGCTGGACGTGCTCTTCTGTGCGGCGGGCGGCGCGCTGTTCTTCCTGCTTGCCATGCGCACCGGGAGCGGCAGGATGGGCACATGGTCGCTGGCCGCGGCAGCCGTCGGTTTCTGTATGTATATGCAGACGCTCAGCGCCCTCCTGCTGCCCGCGTTCACCGCGGTCGATACCGCGGCGGCAGGGGCGGCGCGGGGGTGTAAAAAAGTAATAAAAAAATTTTGTAAATATGCAAAAAGTATCTTTCAAAAATCGCGCGAATGTTTTATTATAAAGCATAAGCAGAAAGTGGATTGACATGAACACAAGAGACACGCTGATATGCATTGTCCTGATATCGCTGACGCTGTATGCCTGCGCAAGCGTGGCGGCGGTCGGCGGGGAGCTCCGCGCGGCGGCAGCCGTGCAGCAGGAGCTGTGCGCCGAACTTGAAGAGCGGACGGCGGACAATGCCGCGCTGCGGGAAAAGCTTGAAGCGGGGCTGAGCGATGAAGAGCTTGAGCGCCTTGCGCGCGAGCGGCTGGGTCTTGTCAAGCCGGGAGATAAAATATTCTATTTTACAACAGACAGAGAGGGGTAAACATGGAGCTGACGGTCGGTGAAGTGCTGGAAGGGAAAGTCACGGGTATTGCTAAATTCGGCGCGTTTGTCGCATTGGAGGGTGGCAAGAGCGGCCTTGTACATATTTCGGAGGTGGCCAACACCTATGTCAGTGACGTAAACGAATATCTCAAGGTAGGCCAGACCGTGAAAGTCAAGGTCATCGGGATAAGCGACGAGGGGCGTATCAACCTCTCCATAAAGCGCGCGCTTGAGCCGCAGAAGCCGGAGAGCGCCCCGCGCAGCCGGGAAGCGCAGCCGAAGCGCGAAAAACCTGCGCGTACGCCGGTGCCTCCTGCGGCATCGACGAGCGGGAACATGGACTTTGAGGACAGACTCAAGAAGTTCATGCAGGAGTCTGACAGCAGGATTGCCGACAATCGCATGTACTCCGAGCACCGCCAGCGCACCCGCAGGAAATAAATATGAAAAAATGACTGCACCATTCGGTACAGTCATTTTTTTACATATCGACAGCCTTGATGCTCATCCTGTGCAGCTCGCACATGGTCTCGTATGTCGTCTCCGCTGCGTTCAGCGGCACGGCATCCGCAATGGCGGCGGACATCTCAGCACGCCGCTCGGGCTGTGCCAGCAGCTCGAGGCAGCAGGCAGCCAGCTCTTCCGGCGTGGCGGCGGTGACGGCGGCCCCGGCTTTCGTAAAAAAGTCGAGGTTATATTCCTCCACCGCGGCTATCGCGTCTATAAGCACCATGGGCAGAGCTTTTGCCGCAGCTTCAGTGACGCTTATCCCGCCGGGCTTTGTCAGATAGAGATCGGCGCTGTCGAGCAGCAGGGAAACGTTCTTCTCAAAGCCGAGGATGTGGATGTTTGCCTGACCCGCATAGCGCGAGGCGAGATGCCGGTGCAGCTTCTCATTTGCCCCGCACACGACCGTCAGCTCCTGCTCATCCGTCATTGTCTCCGCGAGCGTTTCGGTCAGTTCCTTTAATGGGCCGCAGCCGATGCTGCCTGTCATTGCGACAAGGTGCTGATGCGAAGGCTCAATGCCGAAGCTGCGCTTCGCCTCCGCCTTCGGCGCGCGTGTGTAGAATTCCGGGCGTATCGGTATTCCGGACGGCACTATAAGCTCTGCACTTATCCCGCCGGTGACAAACTCCCCGGCAAGGGAGGGAGCCGGGATGAAGCAGCGCCCGAGGCGGCTGTCGCCCACGCTCGGGCTGCACGTGTAGTCCGTCGCGACAAAGGCCGTGCAAAGTGACGGGTCATACAGCTCCAGTATCTTTGTCACCATCAGCGCGGGGAAGAGGTGCACGCATATGACCGTGTCATACCCGCCGTCCCGGATATGCTCGTACAGCGGCAGCGCGGCTTTGGCGAACATTTCGTATAGCCTTGAGCTCTCGTGGAACATGTCCGGGTGGTTCTCGGAGAACCTGTAGCCCGACTGATAGAGCTTCGGCGTGTGCCGGTACATGAATGTGTGCCCGCTCGTTATCAGCTTCTGCGCGCCCTCGGAGAGGAAGTGCAGCGCCTCGCATATATCGCACTCCTCGCCGCGGCTGAGAAATTCTTCTCTGATAGCCTTGGCGCAGGAGTTGTGCCCCTCGCCGGTGTCGCAGCTCAGTATAAGCGTTTTCATTTCTGTCGCAGGCCCTCCTGCTTCTTCATTCCGTCCTCAAGGCGCAGCAGCCTTGGCCGGTTGTAGCGCTGTATGATGATGTACGGGAGGTTTCCCGCAAGGAAGTATACTATTGAAATTATCCAGCCCCATGCCCCGCCGACGATGAACACCGCGCCGAAGCCGAGGATGCTCAGCAGCACATGTATGAACTCCGCGACGCAGGTCTCCTGAAGCATCCGCGGCAGACGGCTGCCGTAGTCGGTGGTCATCTTCTTCGGCGGCATGAGCTTCGGCAGTATGCGGCTCATGTCCGGGAGAGTGTTCTGCCACTGCTTGACGCGCAGCTTTTTGTAAAGCCCCGCCTCGAAGTCCAGCGGCTTATATGGAAAGGCACGGCTGTCAAACCAGCCCTTCGGGAGTATGCGCCCGAGCAGGAACGAGCACACGCCCAATACAATATAGTAGATCACGCAGTACAGAAGCTTCATCTTTATCCCCTCATTGACCAAAGGCATGGCTTATTTTTCCCAATATAAAAACCTTAAAGTTTTCTTTGCAACTGTACTTCAATTAAAGCTCAAGGATTGTTGACCTTCACCATCTGACCATTCTGCGAATGACTGCACTATTAAGACATTCTTTAGAAAACACGGTAGATTTTTACGACACAGTTTGCTATAATGTTAAAAGGTTAAAAGAATATAAAACCTGTCCGATAAAATTGAAAGGGGATTTTTCACATGGGTCTTATTCGTGCAGCACTTGGAGCAGCCGGCGGTGTCGTCGGTGATCAGTGGAAAGAATATTTTTACTGCGAGGCGCTTGATAATGACGTCCTCGTCGTAAAGGGCAGCAAGAGAGTTTCGGGCCGTTCCTCCAACCGCGGCGGTACGGACAATATCATCTCCAACGGCTCTGTCGTTGCCGTTGCGGACGGTCAGTGCATGATAATCGTCGAGCAGGGCAAAATCGCCGAGCTCTGCGCCGAGCCGGGCGAGTTTGTCTATGACAGTTCCACCGAGCCCTCCATCTTCAGCGGCAGTCTCGGCACCAGCATCGAGGAAGTTTTCAAGAACATCGGCAAGCGCTTCACCTTCGGCGGCGAAGCCCCCAAGGATCAGCGCGTGTATTACTTCAACACCAAGGAGCTCGTCGGCAATAAGTACGGCACTCCTTCTCCCGTGCCCTTCCGCGTTGTGGATCAGCGCGCCGGTATAGACATCGATATCGCTATCCGCTGCTTCGGCGAGTACAGCTACCGTATCTGCAACCCGATCCTGTTCTACACCAACGTCTGCGGCAATGTCTCCTCCGAGTACACCCGCGATAATATCGACGGCCAGCTCAAGACCGAGCTTCTCACCGCTCTTCAGCCCGCCTTCGCCAAGATCTCCGACATGGGCATCCGCTACAGCTCTCTGCCCGGCCACACCATGGAGATCGCCCAGGCGCTCAACGAAGTCCTCAGCCCCAAGTGGAGCGACCTGCGCGGTATCGAGGTCGTGTCCTTCGGCGTGTCCAGCGTCAAGGCCAGCGAAGAAGACGAGGCCATGCTCAAGGAGATGCAGCGTACCGCGGCCTACCGCGACCCCGGCCTTGCTGCGGCGAACCTCTCTGCGGCTCAGGCTCAGGCGATGCGCGATGCTGCCAAGAACTCCGGCGGCGCGGCAGTCGGCTTTATGGGCATGAACATGGCTTCCCAGATGGGCGGCATGAACGCGCAGAATCTCTATCAGATGGCCGGTCAGTATCAGCAGCCTGCCCAGCAGCAGGCGGCACCCGCCGCCCCCGCGGCAGGTACATGGAAGTGCCCGAAGTGCGGCGCCTCCGCAAGCGGCAAGTTCTGCCCCGAATGCGGCGCAAAGAAGCCCGAGGACGGTAAGTGGACCTGCTCCTGCGGCGCTGTCAACACCGGCAAGTTCTGCTCCGAGTGCGGCGCGAAGAAACCGGGGACTATAAAATATAAGTGCGATAAGTGCGGATGGGAGCCGAAGGATCCCACCAAGCCCCCGAAGTTCTGCCCCGAGTGCGGCGATCCGTTCGATACCGACGATGTCGTCGGCTGAGGTAAGGAGCCATGGCTGACCAAGTAACAAATTACCAGTGCCCGGCCTGTACAGGCCCGCTGCACTATGACGGCGCGAGCGGCAAGCTCAAGTGCGACTATTGCGGCAGCGTGTATGAGGTCGCCGAGATAGAGGCGCTGTATAAAGACAAGGACGCGGCAGCGGCGGCAGCCTCGGCGAAGGCGGAGGAAAAAACCGCGGACGGAGATTGGGAATATTCGGACAACGGCTGGGGCGAGGACGCGGCGCATATGCGCAGCTACAATTGCCCGAGCTGCGGCGCGGAGCTTATCTGTGACGATACCACCGCCGCGACGAGCTGCCCCTACTGCGGCAATCCCAGCATTGTCCCCGGCCAGTTCACAGACACGCTCAGGCCGGACTATGTCATTCCCTTCAAGCTCGATAAGAACGCCGCGAAGGCTGCCCTCAAGAAGTATTACAAAGGCAAAAAGCTGCTGCCCAAGGGCTTTGCGTCCGAGAACCATATCGAGGAGCTCAAGGGCGTGTATGTTCCCTTCTGGCTCTATGACGGCAGCGCCTATGCGGATGTGCGCTACCACGCCACGCGCGTACATAGCTATACCGAGGGCAACGACCGCGTGACGCGCACCGAGCATTACGGCGTCCGCCGCGCGGGCACCGTGCAGTTTGAACGTATCCCTGTCGACGCATCTGAGAAAATGCCCGATGAGTATATGGACGCTGTTGAGCCCTATAATTATGATGAGCTCAAGCCTTTCTCCACGGCCTATCTGCCGGGCTACCTTGCGGATAAATACGATGTGAGCGCCGATGAATGCTCAAAGCGCGCCGATGAGCGCGCTGTCAACACCGCCGTCAGCCTCATGGCCGAGAGCGTCATGGGCTATACCACCTGCGTTGAGGAGAACAAGAATGTCAGCGTCCGCCGCGGCAAAGTGAGCTATGCCCTCATGCCCGTCTGGATGCTCAGCACCAAGTGGAACGGGAAGAACTATCTCTTCGCCATGAACGGCCAGACCGGCCGCCTGATAGGCGACCTGCCTATATCCAAGGGCAAGTTCTTCGCGTGGTTTGCCGGCATAGCCGTGCCGCTTATGGCGGTCATGGCACTGCTGTTCACTTGAGGAGGGGAGAGCGGATATGAAGAAAAGATTTGTTCTCGCCATGGTTCTCTGCGTCGCGCTCTGCCTCGCCTTTGGCGGCGCGGCTTTGGCATCATCTGCCGGTGACTCCATCAGCTACGTCAGCGATACGGTAGGGCTGCTGTCACCGGATGAGCAGCAGGAGTTGGAGACGACTGCCGCACAGCTTGCCGAACGCTACGGCTGCGGTGTGTATGTAATTATCGTCGATGATTATACCGATTATACAAACGGCAGCATTGAGGACTTTTCCGAAGCCATGTTCGATCATTATGGCCTTGGCCTTGGGGATGACCGCAACTGCCTGCTGCTCTCGCTGAGCATGAGCGAGCGGGACTATGACCTTGATGCGCACGGCAGCATTGCAAACCGCGCCTTTACCGACTACGGCAAGGAGCAGCTCGCGCAGGAGTTCATTGATGACTTCCGCTATGATAACTGGTTCGACGGCTTCAAGGATTACTTGAGCACAGCCGGGCAGTATCTTGAGGAGTCCGAGAATGGAGCGCCTGTCGATGTTCCGGGCTACGATGGCACACCGGACTATGACGGCGGATACACCGAAAGCTACTCATCCGGAGCCAATATCCTTATGATCGTCGTCATACCCTGCCTGATCTCGCTTGCCGTGTGCGGCATCTTCGCTGCGCAGATGAAGACGGCCAGACGCCAGACCGGCGCAAGGGGCTACATAAGCCACGGCGGCGTGGATATGCGTGTCACGCAGGATCAGTTCCTCTACCATACCGAAACGCGCCAGCCGATCCCGCAGAACGACAATAACAGCGGCGGCGGTACGACCGTCAATTCCGCCGGCCATTCCCACAGCAGCGGCAAATTCTGATTATAACAGTATAAAAACATTGGACTGATGCTTTGCATCAGTCCAATGTTTTTATGGTTTTTACATTATCCCGGATTTTTCCTTACTCTCTGCGATGAGCTTGTTTATCGGCTTTGCCGGGTAGTAGACCAGCAGTCCGAATATCGCAAAGCCCACGCACATCAGCAGCATGATCACCGCGCACCTGAGATAGGTGTGGCCGTAGAAGCCGCCGATGGTTTCGCGTATCATGTCCATTCCGTAGTGGAACGGCATGAAGTTATAGAGCTTCTGGAAGAACTCCGGCAGAACGTGCACCGGGTAGGAGCCGCCGGAACCTGCGACCTGGATGACCATGATTATGACCGCGATCGCCATGCCGATGTTGTCGAGCGCGTAGACCAGCGCATAGTTCATCGCCATGAAGTTGAGCGAGCATATACAGCAGGCGAGGATCAGCAGCAGGGGATTGACACTCTGCATTCCTACATAGAACATACAGCCCAGCGCGGTTATTATCGCCTGCGCCAGCACAATGCCGTTAAACAGCATCTTTCGCCCGAAGTAGCGCTCGAGCGGATTGCAGGTCAGGTACTCCGGATATTTCACTGGTACCTTTATCATCGTCGCGGACAGGAGGGAGCCGACAAACAGCGCCAGCATTATATAATACGGAGCCATTGCCGAGCCGTAATCCTTTATCTCGTATACGACCACGGTGTTGAGTTCGACCGGGGACGCGAGATAATCTGAGAGACTGTCGGGGTTATTCTCGAGTATCTCGACAAGCTCATTGAAAGCATCACTGCTGGTAAAGCGGCGGATATCGTCGGAAATCTGCTTGAGATATATCCTGACGGTGTTCGTCAGCGCGATGGAATCGGAGAGCGTGCCCTGCATGCTGCCGATAGCGTCACCGTAGCCGCCGATGGTCTGGGATATGCCGAACATCTTATCCGCGTAGCCGGACAGAAGGTCACGCACGGTGGTGAGCACTGCTTCGGCGTTGCCTGCATGATCCTGAAGGAAGCCGTTGAGGGAGTTGTTAATGGTTATCGCTGCGGTGTAAAGCGCCTCTCTCACCTTGTCAAGGATATCCAGCATCTCATCCATCGTGCCGGTGCCGGTCTCGATGAGGTTATACAGGTTATCCAGCCTATCCAGTGCCGAGTCAATGGAGGCCGAGGTGTTGGGATATTTATCCTTGAACTGGTTGAGGCTGTCCTCAAGCGCCGTGATGGAATCGAGTATATCCTGCTTCGCCTGAGCGGAAGACGTCCAGTTTGCTGCCTGGAGCCTGAGCGCGTCCGTCTGCGTCTTGAGCGAGAGGAGCGCCGCATAGTTCGATTCGAGCAGCCCGCCGACGCCGATATTCGAGTACTGCGTGGCTATCACAGCGTCTATCTCGTCGAGCATCGAGGTCGTGTCCGTGATGCAGAGGTCGCGCCCCGTTTCGCTTCCGATGTCCGCAACGTCGAGCTGGTACTGTTCGGCTACGGCACACAGGACATCGAGGGAGGGAATAATCGTCTGAGCGCTCTGCGCCTCGATGATGAAGTTATCTATAAGCGGCGTGAGCGCCGCGAGTGCGGATTCGGTGCTGTCACCGGCATCCTCGCCGGCTGCTGCCGTGTCCGCCTCGTTCTGAAGCACGGAGCACCACGATGCCGTCTCATCGGACAGCTCCTGCGCCAGAGAATTGAGCGTGTTGAGCGAGCGGTCTATCTCATCCTGGATCGTGAGCGCGTCGGCAAGGCAGTCCGCAGCGTTCTGCAGGCAAACCGCCGCAGCGTCGCGGTCGGTCTCTATCGTGTCGACATAGCCCAGAGTTTCATCAACGTAAGATGCCGCGTTATTGAGCAGTGCCGCCTGCTCCGGGGAGACGGACTGGGCCGCCACGGTGAGGATATCCGCGCTCAGCGAAGAGAGCGAGTCGCGCAGCGAATCCTTGCGCACAGCGTCCGTCCCGCCGGTCTGTATCTTATCGAGCAGATCCTTGTACTGAGAGTCGATCTTCGTGAGTATCTCGTCCGTACCGTGGCTGAAATCGTTCATCGAACCGGTAAAATTGATGATCGTCGTATTTGCCGCGTCGGCCGTCGCCGCGGAGGATTCCATCACCTCGCCGAGGTCGTAGATCGTCAGATGCGCCGCGTCGAGAAGATTGTCCATGTTCCCGGTAAGGTCGCGCAGTGCAGCGAGCAGCGCGGATATCTGCTCAAGGCTGTCGCACGCGCTGTCAAGCCCGCTTGTCAGCCCATTGGAAACATCATCGGCCTCGACACCGAAAGCGCGCAGCACTGAGCTTATCGTGTTTATCGCGCCCGCCGCTTTCTCAACGACGGTGTTGTTCACCTGCTCCTGAACGGCGGTCTTTGCCTTGTTCGTTATCTTCGGCGCAATCGCGTTTTTCTTTTCGTTTTCGTAGTATTCTATCTGCGGGTGGCGGAGGTCGTTATCAAGCAGGCTTATGAAGTCCCGCGTGAAGTCCTTCGACACTATGAGCGCAGCGTAATAGTCACCGGAGTATACGCCCTCGAGCGCCTGCTGCCTGTCGTCGACGAACACCCAGCCGAGCTGGTGGTTCGCGGCCAGACCGTCCATGACGAGCGTGCCTATGTTCAGCTCCATGCCCATGAGCTTTGCGCCGCGGTCCTCATTTGCCACCGCGACCTTTATGTTCGAGGTGGACGCCTCGCCGTAGGGATCCCAGTTCGACAGGATATTGAACCACGCATACAGACACGGCACGAGGCACAGCCCTATAATGACCACCGACGCCACGACGCTGTTGGATATGCGCCGGAAGTCGGCACGGAAAATACCGAAAATATTCTTCATACCTTCACCACATCCTCCGCGTCCTCAGTTTCACTGCCGGCAGGCTCCGCGAATCCATCCGTCTCTGCCTCCTGCGCAGGTTCAGCAGCCGATGCCGCCTCAGCGGCTTCTTCCGCGGCCTCTGCAAGCTCTGTCTCCAGCGCTTCCACCGCTGCCGCTTCCTCCTCCGGAAGCTCCTCAAAGATGAACGGCGCTTCGACTATGGGTTCGGCGGCCTCTTCCGCGGAGGCCTCCGCTTCCGCAGCTTCTTCGGAAGCCTCACCGTTATCATCGGAAGCATCACCGTTTGCCAGCTTTTCTTTCAGCTTATGCAGCGGCAGCTGACTGCGGCGCTCCTGAGCGGCGAGCCGCAGTTCCTCGATGTCGATCTCCGGCAGCTCGATCTCCGGCATGAGCGGATCATCCGGAAGCTCGCTTTCCATACCGGTGATCGCCTCGAGCCGCTTCTGGATACCGTGGTCGACGTATTCCAGCGCGATGAGAAACGCCGCTAACACAAAGGTCGAAACTATCCACAGCACGAGAAAAATGCCTTTCGAGCCCTGCGTCAGGAACATGACCACCATGAACAGCAGCGGCACGATCACGAGCATTTTCAGCCCCTGACGTATGCCGACCTTTATGAGCTCATGCAGGCGCTTTACTTCGTCAAGCAGCCTGTCATACAGCTGATGGTATTTGTCGCGTTCATTCATTGCCCGGCACCTCCGGAATAAATGTAAAGTTGAGTATCATCAGAACAGCTCCGTCTCCTCAAGCTTTTCCTCCATGAAGTGGTTGAGCCCGCTGAAAGGCTTGCTCACCAACAGCCCTATGACCAGTCCTATGACCGCGAAGATCATCAGCAGCCCGAGCTTCTGCAGGTACTGCATACCGTAAAGCCCGCAGATGCACTCGCGCATCATGTCTATCGCGTAGGGGAACGGGAAGAGAATGTATATCCTGCGGTTGAACTCCGGCAGCAGCTCAACGGGGAAAGTGCCGCTCGAGCCCGCGATCTGGAGCACCATGACTATGACGACGACCGCCTTGCCGACATCGCCGAAAGAATAGGTCAGCGCGTAGATCAGCAGGCTGAAGGTCAGGCTCGTGAAGAAGCCCGTGAGGTACAGCAGCCCCGGATGCAGGCACTGTATTTTCAGTATGTACAGGTCGCCCGCGATGATTATGAGCGCCTGAAGCTGGCTCATAATGAAGAAGAGGAGATACCGCCCGAAGAACAGCTCTGTGCGCGTGGGATCGACGAGGTTGTCGGTGCGCGCGTGCGGCTTGAGTATCGCAACGAGGATAACGCAGCCGACCCATATTGCCAGCACCGAGTAGAACGGCGCCATGGCAGAGCCGTAGTTATCGATGGTGTAGACCTTGTTGACCGAGGTCTGGACCATCTCAGAGAAATATTCGCTGTAGACCTCGGGACTTGCGCCGAGGATATCGACGAGCGCGTCGACGTAGTCCTGCGTGTCGATAGTGTCGAGCATACGCAGCTTGTTTGCGATGTTCGCGCCGACCTGATGAAGGATGGGACGCGCGGTATCGAGCGTATCCTGAAGAGAATTGAGCGTCGCGTTCGATGCCTCGATCAGCAGTGCAGCGTCGCTTGCAAGGCCGCGCATCTTGACGAGCGTGTCGGAAGCCTGACCGATGGTCACAGCGATGTCGTCACGCAGCCCCTGAGCCGTGGGTATCAGCTTCGCCGCATGATTTATGAGGTCGGTCAGCAGGTCGTTCACCTGCGTGATGTCAAAGCCTGTGCCGCCCGCGGCGATCTGCGTGAAGTAATTCTGAAGCCGCTCGCACAGGTAGGCCGTTTCCTCCACGGCGGAGATAGTTATCTGGTCAAAGGTCCCATCCTGCTTTATCGCGTCCGCCCATGCATTGAGCGTGTCGGCAATCTCCCCCATGGCCTCAGCCGCGCTCGATGCGCTTATCTCGAGGTTCGCGCCGGGGATAGTGCCCTGAATGAAGTTCTTGTAATCCTCAAGCGCCTTCATGGCCTTTTCGTATGCGTTGTATATCGCGATGTTTATATCCGTGATGGAAGAGTTGGGGAAGGTGGAACTGCCTATCGTATTGAGAAGCTCTTCGAGCTTTGAGGAATCTATCGTCGGGATGGACACGCCGCTGCTGTTCCCGGAGGCCGCCGCGAAAGCGTCTATCGTACGCACGCAGGAGTTGATGGTCGTCTTGGTGTCGTCAAGCACTGTCGCCAGCGAAACGGCTTCATCATCCGTGAGCGTTGCAGCGATCTCGTTGCCCTGCTTCATTATCGCGTTGACGACGACCTCGAGATACGCCTCGCTGACGGTGCGGCGCACGGAGTCTACCGCCGTGTCGGTTATCTTGGTGGCGACGGCGTTTTTCTTCGCGTTCTCGTAATATGTCAGGGAGGGCTTGCCGGTCCACTTCGTGAGCATGTTGAACATCTTATAGGAGAAGTCCGCATCGATAACGACCGAGGCGTAGTATTCCCCGCTGTAGACTCCGTCGATGGCCTGCTGTGACGAGTCGCAGACGACCCAGTTTATCGAGGTCGCCTCGCGCAGATCATCCACGATGTTCTGCCCCATGTTGACATACTCGCCGTCCTCAATGCAGCCCTCATCACCGGAGTACAGGCCGATGGATATGTTGCCCGTATTCCCGTAGGGATCCCAGTTGGAGTATATGTTCAGCCAGGCATAGAGGCTGGGCAGTATGGTTATCGCCACAGCGACCGCCATCGCAAAAAAGCAGCGGCTGAGCGATTTTATATCGGTTTTGAAAACCGTCCAGATGTTGCGCATAATTCCTCCGTATTCCCATAAAAACTAATAGAATACATAAAAATGACATCGTACACTACATTATATAACGTGGTCGACGCTAAATCAAGAGACAGAGCGGCACGGAATGCCTTAAATTAAACAAAGTCCGGCCATCGCCCGAGTTCACAGTATGCCGCAAAAGATTAAGGAATTAATTAAGAAAGCTTTAATAAATATAACAGACTGTGCATCACACGCAAATTGACCGGATCAGGCGCGGTGCACCGCGCCTGATCCGAACATTTTGTTGTAAAAAGTCCGGAAATATGATATCCTATAAAGTACTGTAATTATGTCTATCGTTATGCCTATTGGAAGGAAGGGTCGTGCCTTGTACCGCAGATATGTAAAAAGACTGCTCGATATAATCCTCTCCGCCGCCGGCACGGTGGTGCTCTCTCCGCTGTTTCTCATTATTGCCGCGGCGATAAAGATCGAGGATCCAGGTCCTGTATTCTTCCGCCAGAAGCGCATCGGCATACATAAGACGACCTTTAATATTATGAAATTCCGCTCCATGCGCGTCGATACCCCGCGCGATATGCCCACGCATCTGCTCAGCGATCCGCAGCGCTGGATCACGAAGATCGGCGGCTTCCTGCGAAAGACGAGCCTTGACGAGCTTCCGCAGATCCTCCAGATACTCTCCGGAAAAATGAGCATCGTCGGCCCGCGCCCCGCGCTCTGGAACCAGTACGACCTTATTGCCGAGCGCGATAAGTACGGCGCGAACGACGTCACCCCCGGCCTCACCGGCTGGGCGCAGGTCATGGGACGCGATGAGCTCGAAATAGAGGACAAGGCGCGCTATGACGGGGAGTATGCCCAGAACATCAGCTTTGCCTTTGACGTGAAAATTTTCTTTATGACCATCGGCAGCGTCCTGCGCCATAAGGGCGTCGTCGAGGGCGGCACAGGAGAAATGAAAAAGGAGAAAAAACAATGATCGCTGTCACCGGCATTACCGGACATTCCGGAAAGTTCTTTCTTAAACAGCTTGTTGATAATAATTATCCCGGCGCTCTGCGCTGCCTTGTGCGCGAAAGCTCCGATACCTCCGCGCTCGACGCTTCGGGGCTCAATATAGAGAAGTTCCGCGGCAGCATCGATTCCGACGCCGACCTTGAGCGTTTTGTCAGCGGCGCGGATACCGTCGTGCATATCGCCGGTATTATGAAGACCCCGCGCCTGCTTGCCGCGATAGAGCGTGTCGGCGGCGTGAAGCATGTCGTCCTTGTGCACACCACCGGTATTTACTCAAAATATAAAATGGCTTCTGCCGGGTACAAAGCCGTTGAGGAGGATATGCAGCAGTACCTTGACCGCGGCATGAACATCACCATCATTCGCCCCACGATGATCTTCGGCGACCTGTGCGACCATAACATTTCAAAGTTCATCCGTATGGTCGATAAGCTCCCCATCATGCCGGAGATTGACCACGGCACCGGCCCCATCCAGCCCGTGAACGCGCGCGACCTCGGCCAGGCCTATTATAAGGCCGCCATGCATGAGCAGCTGCCGCAGCTTGAGTATATCTGCTCGGGCGAGCGCCCGCTCACGGTGCATGAGCTTTGCGCGCTGATAGGGGAGTATCTCGGGAAAAAGACGCGCTTTGTGAGCTTTCACATGGGCTTCGGCGTTTTTCTTGCCAAGGTGCTCAAGGCTGTGACCTTCGGGAAGAAGGACTATGTCGAAAAAATGCTGCGCCTCGGCGAGGACCGTAGCTTCAGCCATGAAGCCGCCTCGCGTGATTTCGGATATGTGCCCGACAGCTTCAATGAGGGACTCAAACGGGAAGTCGAGGAATACATGAAGCATGGAAAGTAAGAAGATACTTATCCTTTCAAACCATTTTATCACTCTCTATAACTTCCGGCGGGAGCTTATCGCCCGCCTCATTTCGCACGGCCATAAGGTCTATATCTCCATGCCCGTGGATGAGCGCAATGAGTATTTCGCGCAGCTCGGCTGCGAGATAATCGTCACGCCAATGTCCCGCCGCGGCATGAACCCAGCGCAGGACATTGCCCTGCTGCGCCAGTATAAGCGCATCATGCGCGAGGTGCAGCCTGATATCATTTTCAGCTATACCATAAAGCCGAATATCTACGGCACTATGGCCTCGAACGCCCTGCACTATAAGCAGGTCTGCAACGTCACCGGCACCGGCGCGACTTTCCTGCACGAGAACCTGCTTGCAAAGTTGGTGCGCGTGCTCTACCGCCATTCAATGAAATATGCCTATAAGGTCTTTTTCCAGAACTCCGGCGACCGGGACTATTTTATCCGTCACCATATGGTGCGCGATAACTGGGATATGCTCCCCGGCTCCGGTGTGAACCTTGAGCAGCACGCCTTTTCTCCCATGCCCGAGGGCGGCACTGTCGGCTTCATTTATATCGGCCGCGTCATGGCCGTCAAGGGCGTCGAGCAGTTTATGGACTGCGCCCGCGCCATACGCCGGGAGCACCCGGAGACGCGCTTTTACATGGCCGGCTTCATCGAGGAGGAGCGCTATAAGGCGCTCGTCGATGAGTATGTCAGGGATGGCTCGATAGAATACCTCGGCTTCCGCAAGGATATAGACGAGTGGATAAAGAAGTGCTGCTGCACCGTCCTGCCCTCGCTCGGAGGCGAGGGCGTGCCGAACGTCATGCTCGAGTCCGCCGCCTCTGGCCGCGCCTGCATCGCGACACGCATCCCCGGCTCCGTCGATACGATCGACGACGGCGTCACCGGTTACATCTATACCCCCAGCAGCACTGAGGAGCTTATCTCCTGCGTTAAAAAATTCCTTGCGCTCTCACCCAGTGAGCGCGCCGCGATGGGGCGCGCGGGCAGAGCCAAGATGGAGAAAGAATTTGACCGCGAGATCGTTATCGAGAAATATATCCGGGAGGTCGAGTAATGAACAGATATCTCCGTGCCCTTGTCGTTGTGCCCACCGGCGCATTGAAGATGGGCTTTGCGAAGCTCTTTCATCCCAAGTCCTTTCATGGCCCTGCCCTCTGCATGGTCTCCCCGCACAGTGAAATTACGCTCAACGGCGGAAAGCTGACCATCGGCTCCGGCTTCAAGATGCGCGACGGGGCAAAGCTCCGTGTGCGAAAGGGAGCCGAGTGCGTCCTTGGCAAAAACGTCTCCCTCAACTCCAATGATATGATCGTCTGCCATGAGAAGATTATCCTCGGCGATAATATCCAGCTCTCGCCGAACGTGCAGATATACGACCATGACCATGACTATCGCGCTGAGGGCGGGCTTGCCGCGATGAAGTTTAAGACCGCGCCTGTCGAGATCGGCAATAACGTCTGGATCGGCGCAAACTGCGTCATCCTGCGCGGCACGAAGATCGGCGATAACTGTGTTGTCGCCGCCGGCAGCGTCATAAAGGGCGAGTTCCCCACCAATACGCTTATCTACCAGAAGCGCGATACCGAGGTAAAAACCCGGGAGGTGGGTGTCTGATGGTGCGCATCCTGCAAATGATCGGCAGCCTGAACGTTGGCGGCTCGCAGACGATGATCCTGAACCTATACCGTAACATCGACCGCGAGAAGATACAGTTTGATTTTGTACTCGACCACCCCAATGAGCGGTACTTTGCCGCCGATGCCGAAGCTCTCGGTGCGCGGATATATAACCTGCCGGGCTTTACCGGCTTCAATGCCCATGAGGTCAAAACGGCGTGGGACTCTTTTCTTACCGCACACCCGGAGTATAAGGTGCTCCATTCCCATGTCCGCAGCTATGCTTCGCTCTATCTTCCAGTTGCCAGAAAGCATGGGCTCAAGACTATCATCCACAGCCACAACACCTCGAACGGCTCCGGTGTCTCTTCTGTCGTGAAGCAACTCATGCAGAAGCCGTTGAGAAATCAGGCGGATGTGCTCATGGCTTGCTCGCGCGAAGCGGGGGAGTGGCTTTTTGGCAAGAAAGCCTGTACGCGGGATAATTATATCTGCCTGCCGAACGCCGTCGATACCCGGCGCTTCCGCCTGCCGGAGAGTGTGCGCGAGAAATACCGTGCCGAACTCGGCCTGACTGATAAGCTTGTCATCGGCCATGTTGGACGCTTCCAGCCGGCAAAGAACCACTCTTTCCTGCTGGATATATTCTCCCTTGTGCATGAGCGCCGCCCGGATTCCGCGCTTCTCCTCGTCGGTGACGGCGATCTCCGCGCCGAGTGTGAAGAAAAAGCCGCCGCGCTTGGCCTTTCGGACAGCGTCGTCTTCACCGGCAACCGCAGTGACGTGCCGGAGCTTTTGCAGGCGATGGATGTTTTCGCTTTCCCCTCCGTGTGGGAGGGGCTGCCCGTCACGCTTATCGAAGCGCAGGCAGCGGGACTTCCGTGCTATGTGTCTTCCAATGTCAGCGGTGACGCCGACGTCTCCCCGCTGATCGAGCACCTGCCGATAGGCGATGCCGCCATTTGGGCGGATAAGCTGCTGAACGCCCCGCCGCGCCGCGATGTGACGGAGTATATAGTCCGCGCCGGCTTCGATGCGCGCACATCTGCCGAGAAAATGACGGAGCTTTATCTCCGCCTTGCCGGAGAAAAGTGAATATCCAGTACTGCTTTAATATAAAAGCGAAGTGATAATCGAAAATGAAAGTCAATAAAAACACACTGATGTTTTACATAAATGCCATCCACGGCGGCGGAGCAGAGCGGGTCATTCTACAATTGGCCTATCGTTTTGCTCAGGCGGGGTACCGCAGCATTCTTGTCACCTCCTTTGTCGATGAGCATGAGTACCCAGTCCCGGAGGGAGTGGAGCGCGTCTCGATAGAAAACGAGCAGATCATCCAGTCCAGGCTAAAGAGAAATTTGTCCCGGATAAAGGCTCTGCGTGCTCTTTGCAGAAAGGAACGGCCAGCGGCCCTCATTTCCTTCATGGCCGAGCCGAATTTTAGGTCAATATTGGCCACATTTGGTCTTCCGACCAAGTGCATCGTCTCTGTCCGGAACGACCCGGAGAAGGAATACGCCGGGCGTCTCGGCCGCCTTGTCGGAAAGCTCCTGCTCCCGATGGCGGACGGCTGCGTCTTCCAGACCGAACAGGCCAGGGCGTGGTTCCCGAAGCATCTGCAAAAGAAAGCCGCTATTATAATGAATCAGGTGGACGGCCGCTTTTTTGAAACGGAGCTGTCGCCGGAGCGCCGCGGCATCGTCACCGCTGGACGCTTAAATGTGCAGAAAAATCAGGCGCTTCTTATAAAAGCCTATAGTAAAATAGCCCCAAAGGTTCAGGACGATCTGT
Source organism: Clostridiales bacterium (assembly GCA_003150355.1). Lineage (GTDB taxonomy): Bacteria > Bacillota > Clostridia > Oscillospirales > Oscillospiraceae > Limivicinus. The sequence continues at coordinate 90,270 of QAMJ01000014.1, forward strand.
TTATCTACGGCGTCGGAGAGCTGCGCGAGGAGCTTCTTGCGCTCGCTGCGTCGCTTGGAATATCGGAGCGTGTACACCTGCCCGGCGCGTCGGGGAACATGCCGGAGACGCTCAGCCGTGCAAGGCTTTTTGTTCTGCCCTCGGACTATGAGGGCATGCCGAATGCCCTGCTCGAAGCACTCGCGATGGGGCTTCCCTGCATCGCGACAGACTGCCCCTGCGGCGGACCTGCCATGGTCATTGACCAGGGGCGCAACGGCTGGCTTATTCCCGTCGGGGACGAGACGGCGCTTGCCGCGAGGATGCTTTGGGCGCTGCGCAGTCCGGAGCGCTGCGAGACTGTCGGAAACGCCGCGCGTCTGCGCGCGGAAGCCTTCAGACCGGAGAATATCTTTTCCCTTTGGAAGAACTATATTGAAGAAATAATTGCGAAAAGAGGCTGAAATATGAGCATTGCAGGATTAAAATACTATCTTTCAAGCCGGGCCAATATGTTTGATTTCTTTGCCAGCCGCAATATGCTCAACTGGATGTCGGACGAGGCGTTTCTGAAAAGAAAGTTCAAGCTGAGGATGGGCTATGAGCTTGATTTAGATAACCCAAAGACCTTTAACGAAAAGCTCCAGTGGCTGAAGCTCTATGACCGCAACCCCTTGTATACCAAGCTTGTCGACAAATATGAGGTCAGAAAATACATTGCCGAAAAGATAGGCGAAGAGTATCTTATCCCGCTTGTCGGCGGCCCGTGGAACAGCCCGGAAGAGATAGATTTTGACGCGCTGCCCGATCAGTTTGTCCTCAAATGCACCCATGACAGCGGCGGCGTTATTATCTGCAAGGATAAGTCAGCGCTCGATATCCCCGCCGCGAAGGCGAAGCTTGCGAAGCGCCTCAAGCGCAACTTTTATTGGATGAACCGCGAGTGGCCGTATAAGGATGTGCCGCCCCGTATCATCGCCGAAAAGTACATGGAGGACGAGACCGGGGAGCTGCGCGATTTCAAATTCCTTTGCTTCAACGGAATAGCGAAAATGATAGAGCTCCATTCTGGAAGATTTGAAAAGCATACGCAGGATTTCTATGATGCACAATGGAAAAGACTGGACATAATTCAGGGTGCTCCAATGGCTGATGAACAAACTCCAAGACCGAAATTTCTTGACGATATGCTGGAAATGTCAAACGAAATATCCAAGAAGTTTCCTCATCTGCGTGTCGACTGGTATGGAATAGAAGGGAAGCTCTATCTGGGAGAACTGACATTGTATGATGGGAGTGGTATGTGCGCATTCACCCCTGAGGAGTGGGATTCTAAGCTTGGCAGCTGGATAGAACTTCCACACACACACACACACACACACACACACACACACACGGGCTGGCTCCTGATGTATGATGGCGGCGCGCTGTGGATTCATCAAGAGTTCAAGGCGGAGCAAACCGAACTGAAAGATTATAAGTTTTTCTGCTTCAATGGTACGCCCAGAATGATGTATATATCAAGAGATGCGGCAGCTGACACAACAGATTTCTTTGACATGGACTTCAATCATCTTCCAATCCGGATGAAAGATCCAAATTCGGCGATACTGCCGCCGAAACCTGAATGTTTTGAAGAAATGCAGCGGATAGCTTCAGTGCTGTCTGAGGGTATTCCTCTTGTTCGGACAGACTTTTATTGCGCAAACAGCAAAATCTATTTCGGTGAACTGACTTTCTTTCATAATGGTGGTTTTACAGGAATCAAGCCAGCAGAATGGAATTACAAGGTTGGCAGTTGGATAAAACTCCCCGGGAAAGAGTAATGGTTTATGAATAATAACATCAAATTTAGTATTATGACTCCGGTATATAATGCCGAGCAATATCTGCCGGAATGCATCGAGTCTGTGCTGGGCCAGACATACGGAAATTTTGAATTCATACTGGTGGACGACGGGTCGCCTGATCACAGCGGCGAGATATGCGACGAGTACGCAAAAAAAGACAGCCGCATCCGCGTGTTCCATAAGCCCAACGGCGGCCTTATGCACACCCGCCGCTACGCGCTTGAGCGCGCGCAGGGGGACTATTATGTCTTCCTCGACTCGGACGATTACCTGAGCCTCGACACGCTGGAAACACTCAGCCGTTACATAGCCGAAACCGGGGCCGACTGCGTCATCTACGGCTTTGAGTGGCTGCGCCCGGAGGGAACGTCACATATTAAGTGCTCTTCTTATGACTGCGGCCGTGTCATAACCGATAAGCGGGAGCTATATAATATCGTCTTTAACGATGAAGCCTATAACTCACTCTGCCGCAAGTGCGCAAAGGCTTCATGCTTTGACGGGCGCGATCACAGCGCGCGGTATCATATCAGGAACGGCGAGGATCTTGTCCAGTCGCTGGAGATCATTGAGAATGCGCGCAGCGCTGTGTTCATTCCCGAGATGCTATATCGCTACCGATATAATCCGAAAAGCATCACGCATTCCAAAGAGTTTGACAATTACAGTGCCGATTTTGAAGTGAACGAAATGGTGCTTGAGTTTCTGAAACGCACCAATGTGCTTAGCTCCGAGGACTTTGACCGGCTCAGAAACAGCAGTCTTGATAAAACGGCTGTTGAGATAAAGCGCATATGCCGCTATGCCTCTACAAGAGAGTACAAACGCTCTGCGATAGCGTCAATCAGGGAAAGCGCGTTTTATGCAGAGTTTCTCAAAGATGGCTACCGGCCTGTCGCTCTGCTTCCGGGACAGTATCAGCCAGACGCGCTGCGGAGAGTGCTCAACAGGCTCACTGCAAAGCTTCTCAAGAAGCGCCGGTATGATGCGATAATAAATATCAACACCCTTCTTTACTGCGCGGCGAAAGCTGTGGGAGCAAGGTGACAGCGAAGGTCAGGGCATGAACAAGGCAAAAGTTATAAAATCACTTATATACAAATTCATAGAGCGCTTTTCGGTCAAGAGCATAGGGCTTGTGATAAGCATAATCCAGGCTCGTCTGCTTGCACCGGAGGTGTTCGGGCAGCTTTCGCTGCTGCTGGTATTTACCGATCTCTCGCTGACGGTCGTTGACGGCGGGCTGAACTCGGCGCTCGTGCAGAGCAAGGAGGTCAAGGAGCGGGATTACTCGACGGTGTTTATAATAACGCTGGGGCTCACGGCGGCGATGATAGTGCTGCTGTACTTCGCAGCGCCGCTTATCGCCGGCTACTATCAAAGCCCGGCGCTTATAATGCCGCTGCGCATTTACTCGCTGTCGATGTTCTTCAGCGCGTTCAACTCGATACAGGTCGCGCGTATGCAGCGGGAGATGCGCTTTCGCGAGATGATGTATTGCAGCCTTGCCGCGACGCTGACTGCCGGTACGCTCGGCATAGCGATGGCGTATAAGGGCGCGGGGCTCTGGGCGCTGGTGGGTTACTATTTCTCCCATATCGCGGTGACCTGCATCGCCATGTTCTGCACGGACAGATGGATCCCGCGCGGGAAGTTCTCAAAGGACAGCGCAAAGCGGCTCTACGGCTTCGGGATAAAGATGCTTGCCTCGTCGATGATAACGACGATATATAACGACATCCGCCCGCTGATAATCGGCAAAAAGTTTTCGACCGCCGACCTCGGCTATTACGAGCGCGGGCAGCGCTTCTCGACGACGGTGTCGCGCAACCTCGATACGGCGGTGCAGTCGGTCATGTTCCCGGTCATGGCACAGGCACAGGACGATAAAAAGCAGGTGCGCGCAATGCTCAGGCGCGCGCAGACAATGGGCGAGTTCGTGATCTTCCCGGCGATGGTCGGTATGTCCGCCGTGGCGGAGCCGATGGTGCGCCTGCTGCTGACGGAAAAATGGATGCCCTGCGTCATATTTGTGCAGGTACTGTGCATCGCAGAAATGCAGACGCCGATAACTTCGGCAAACCTCGTGGCCGTAAAGGCTTTGGGGCGCAGCGATATCCTGATGAAGCAGGAGCTCCTGCGCAGGACGCTGATGATAATCGTGCTGCTCATAACGGTGTTCGTTTTCAACTCGGTCGAGGCGATCGCCTACGGCTTCCTGTTCAGCGCGTGGCTGGATGCAATCATCACCTCCATGCCGGTGAAGCAGCTGCTGGACTACGGCTTTGCCGATCAGGCAAAGGATATGTGGCGCTGCTTGCTGGCGGCGGTGATAATGGGCGCGGCCGTGGCGGCGATCAACCTGCTGAACATACCGGACGCTGCAAAGCTCGTGATACAGATAATCACCGGCGCGGCAGTGTATGTATCGGCCTGCGCCGCACTCAAGGTCGAAAGCTTTACTTATGTCCTGAATATGCTGAAGAAGCACAAGGACGCCAAGAAAGCGAGCAGCCCGGACGCCGAGTGAAACTCAAAAGGAAAAACGCATGAAGAAATTCGGAGTATGGATACTGAAAGCGATAGCCGGGGGCGTGATCGCGCTGCTGGCGCTCAACGCTTTCTGTATGCTTTACTATAACGTCCCGGTACACTACACGAACCCGGACGGCGCAACGGAATATAAATGGGAAACCTCCACCTTTTACAGCAAGGGCACGGAGGGCTTCGCTTGGGGCGTGACCAATAACGACGGCTTCAATAACCTCCGGGACTATACGCCGGGGGAGAGAATAGACATCCTGCTGATGGGCTCGTCGCATATGGAGGGCTTCAACATCGCGCAGGATGAAAACGCCGGGGCGGTACTGAACACGCTCTTTGACGGCGAGAAGTACACCTACAACATCGGCACTGCGGGGCACACGATGCTTTACTGCATGAAGCATCTGGCCGCGGCTCTGGATACGTATGAGCCGGGAGAATATGTCGTCATCGAGACGAACACAGTGGACTTTGCACCGGAGGATATTGACGCGGTTCTGAGCGGGACTTTGGCGGATATCCCGTCGCAGTCCGGGGCGCTCGTAACGCTCATGCAGAAGCTGCCGTACCTGCGCCTGCTCTATACCGTGCAGTTCAAGGGAATGGCCGGGGCTGCGGACGCTGATGACACGGAAGCCGCGGAAGCACCGGCGGCACTGCGTGAGCCTGCCGCAGCGCTCTCCCCGCTGCTTGGGATGGCGGCGGATATATGCAGCGCGCGGGGGGTGCAGCCGATCATAGTCTTTGACCCGACAGTGTATGTTGACGGGCAGGGGAAGGCCTATACCGAGACGGACGCCGGATGCCTTGCGGCGTTTGAGAGCGTTTGCGCGGAGCATGGCATCGTCTTTGTTGATCTGACGGATGCGTATACCGGCGAATATGCCGAGAGCTGTCAACTGCCCTACGGCTTTGCCAACACAACGCCGGGGGCGGGGCATATGAACAGGGTCGGGCACAGGCTGTTCGCACAGGAGGTATATGAGACGATAAAGGCATTGGAGGAGAAACAGGATGGCGTTTAACAGTCTGGGCTTCCTTGCCTTTTTTGCCGCGGTCTGCGCAGCGCTTGCGCTGACTAACATTCCCGCCGCGAAGCGCGCCCTCGGAGATAAGCTTTTTGGTGCGCGCCATGTGCTGCTTATTGCGGCGAACTATGCCTTTTACGCGAGCTGGAACTGGAAGTGCTGCTTCCTGCTGCTCGCGCTCACCGTGATCGCCTATGTGAGCGCCGCCAACTGCCGCCGCAGCCGCTTCGCGCTGCATGCGGGCGTTGTGCTGCCGCTCGTGATCCTCGGTGTGTTCAAGTATTTCAATTTCTTCGTTGGCTCCTTCTGTGAGCTTTTCGGCCTTGCGGAGCCGGGAGCGCTGAAGCTGCTGCTGCCGGTCGGCATTTCGTTCTACACCTTCCAGACGCTCAGCTATATTATCGACGTCCACCGCGGGAAGGTCGAGGCGGAGAGAAGCCCTATAAAGCTTGCGCTTTATATCTCGTTTTTCCCGCAGCTCGTCTCCGGACCGATCGTGAAGGCGGGGGAGTTTCTGCCGCAGCTCTGTGAGGACAGGAACGTCTCCCTTGCAAATCTCGAAAAGGGTGTGCAGATATTCCTGTTCGGCCTTTTCAAAAAGGTAGTTATCGCGGATAACATCGCTGTTTTCGTAAACGCGGTGTATTCTAACCCCGTGCAGTTCGGCGGCGGAACGGTGCTGCTGGCCGTCGTGGGGTACTCGATACAGCTCTATTGCGACTTCTCCGGTTATTCCGACATGGCCGTCGGCTGTGCGCGCGGCCTTGGCTATGAGCTGCCGAGAAATTTCAACATGCCGTATCTCTCCCGCAGCGTCAAGGAGTTCTGGAAGCGCTGGCACATCAGCCTTTCAACGTGGCTGATGGAGTACCTGTACATACCGCTCGGCGGCAACAGAAAGGGCAAAGTCAGGAATTATGTAAACCTAATGCTGACGATGGTCATAGGCGGCCTGTGGCATGGCGCGGCATGGACCTTCGTCGTGTGGGGCGCTCTGCACGGGCTTGCGCTCTGCGCGCACAGGCTGTGGAGCGCATGGCGCGCAAAAAGCGGGACAGTGGGGGAGAGCCGGGTGTACACGGCGCTGTCCATATTGCTCACCTTCTGCTTTGTCAGCTTCTGCTGGGTGTTCTTCCGCGCGGACAGCTTCGGCACCGCGATGCAGATACTCACGGCGGTGTTCACATGGCAGCGCGGCATGACGCACATCAGCAGCTGGACTTTGTTCGGCGTCCTCGTCACCGCCGCGGCGATGGCGATAGCCTGCATCAGAAGCCGGAAGCTCGGGACAAAGCCGGAGGGGTACTATCCGCTTGTCAGTCTCAGCAGCGTATGGGGGATGGCGCTGTTCTTCGCCGTCCTCGGGCTCACGCTCGTGCTTGCCTACACGGGAGAGACTCCGTTTATCTACGCACAGTTCTGAGTTTGAGACGGCGCTGCAAAATGCGGCGCCGTCTTTTATATATGACTGGAATAAAGCGGCAGTGCTTGTCATATGCTTATACGGGTGATGAAAGTGAAGCACAATATAAAGCTCAGGCAGCTCATCGCGGCCATTGCGCTTCCGCTGGCAGTCGGCGGGCTTGCCGCGTTTCTTACAAAGGACGGCATGAAGCTGTTCGAGACCATGGCGAAGCCGCCGCTCGCGCCGCCGCAATGGCTCTTTCCCGTTGCATGGACGGCGCTGTATATTCTTATGGGCGTCGCGTCGTATCTTATCTGGACGGCGCATGTGTCCGAGGCGCGCAGAGAACGTGCGCTGACGGTGTACGCCCTGCAGCTTGCCGCGAATTTCCTGTGGCTGGTGCTGTTCTTTACGCTTGGGCTGTACTTTGTGTCGTTCCTGTGGCTCATTGTGCTGTGGGTGATGATACTGGTATGCACTGTGCTGTTTCACTATATTTCCAGAACCGCGGGGAAGCTCATGCTCCCGTACCTTATATGGACGGCCTTTGCCGGGTATCTGAACCTCGGTATATGGCTCTTAAACCGATGATATAAAGACCCGGAGCCTGTGACTTGTCACGGGCTCCGGGTCTTATTTTTGCTTCTACGCAAGGTGCTTATTTGTCAAGATAATTCCTGACCAGCTCCTGCATAAGCTCGTCCCTGTCGATACGGCAGATGAGCGTACGAGCGTTGTTGTAATTGGTGATATAGGTAGGATCCTCCGAGAGAATGTAGCCGACGATCTGATTTATGGGGTTATATCCCTTCACCATGAGGGAGTTATACACGGACGATAAAATCTCTCTCATCTCGGTCTTACTGTCCAGCGCTGTAAACTTACGGGTTGAATCTTCCATGATTTTCCCCTCCTTTTCTCTTTCTTCTTGGCTACATTATAACAGAAAACGCAGTCAAGTAAAGTCGAAAGCGGGTGAAAATTCGTTAAGAATTATTAAATTTTTGAGCGCGCCGCATACATATGCGGCGCGCTCATTGTGCGTTGACAGGATTATCTGATGAATGCGCCGAACTTTTCTTCCAGCGCCTTGAGCACGGCCTTGACCGTCTCATCCGCGTGCTCGACAGTCAGGGTCTGATCGTCGGAGCGCATCGTCAGCGAGAAGGCGACGGACTTCTTGCCCTCAATTATATGGTGGCCGGTGTACACGTCAAAGAGCGTGCAGTCCTTGAGGTACTGGCCGCCGGAGGCGAGGATGCAGTCGCTCAGATCGCCGATGGGGATCGACGCATCGCACACAACGGCGATGTCGCGCGTGACGGACGGGAAGCGCGGCAGCGGCTTGTAGACGGGCGTCGCGCCCTTGACGGAGTAGAGCGCGTCAAAACTCAGCTCCGCGCAGTAAAGCTCGGCGTCCACGCCGTAGTTTGCGGCGACGGCGGGATGAATCTGGCCGAACACGCCGATGCAGGTATCACCGACATAGACCTTTGCGCAGCGGCCGGGGTGGTATGAGGCGTTCTCCTTCTCGGCAACGAAGCGGGGCTTTGCAGCGCCGAGGTCGCTTATCAGAGTCTCGACCCAGCCCTTGACGGTGAAGAAGTCGACATCCGCGCCGTATGCGCCGAGGGAGACTATCTTCGGCTCGTCCGCCGTGCCGTCGGGGCGCTTGAAGTATACTCTGCCGATCTCATAGAGATAGGCGGCCTTGTTGCGGTAATTGTAGTTGCGGGTGAGGATCTCAAGCATCGAGGGGAGGACGGTCGTGCGCATGATGGAGGTGTCCTCGCCGAGGGGGTTCAAGATACGGAGGCTGTCGCGCAGCGGGGAGTCCGCGGGCATGCGGATCTTGTCATAGTAGCTGGGGCTTATGAAGGAGTAGGTGATGATCTCATCCAGACCCATGCTGCGGCAGACCTGACCGACCGCGCGCTCGCACTGCTGCACCTCGCTGAAGCCGCCGCTCGTGGTGGCGCTGCCGGCAAACTGCGTGGGTATCTCATTATAGCCGTAGAAGCGGGCGACCTCTTCGGCGATGTCGGAGTAATGCGAAACGTCGCCGCGCCATGAGGGGACATGGATAATGTCGCCCTCGGGGGTGAAGCCGAGGCGGATGAGGATATCGCGCATCGTGGCCTCGTCTATATCGGTGCCGAGCAGGGCGTTTATCTTCTCCGGTTCGAGCTTGACGTCGGTGTGCGGCAGGGGCTTGGGGATAACGTCGATTATCCCGTCGACGACCTCGCCCGCGCCGAGCAGTTCTATAAGCTCGCAGGCGCGCTGTACGGCGTCATAGGTGTTGTAGACGTCCAGCCCCTTCTCATAGCGGGAGGAAGCGTCGGTGCGCATGCCAAGGGCGGTAGCGGTGCGGCGGATAGAGGTGCCGTTGAAGTTCGCGCTCTCAAAGAGCACCATTGCCGTGTCGCCGACGATCTCGCTGTTCTCGCCGCCCATGACGCCCGCGACCGCGACGGGCTTCTCAGTGTCGCAGATGCAGAGCATGGAGGGGGTCAGCGCGCGGGAGGTACCGTCGAGCGTGCGGATGCTCTCGCCCTCGCGGGCAAGGCGGACATGGATCTCATGATCCTTGACGCAGCTGAAGTCGAAGGCGTGCATCGGCTGGCCGTATTCCATCATGACGTAGTTCGTGATATCGACGATGTTGTTTATCGGGCGCATACCGGCGTTGCGGATGCGCTCGCGCATCCATGCGGGGGACGGAGCGATCTTGACGTTCTTGACCATGCGCGCAGTGTAGCGCGGGCAGAGCTCCGGTTCCTCGATGATGATCTTTGCCATGTCGTTTATATTGCCGCCGGCGGCTGCATTGACAACGGGGGTGTGCAGCTTGAGGGGCTTTTTGAACGTGACGGAGGCCTCACGCGCAAGACCGATCATGCACAGGCAGTCCGGGCGGTTCGGGGTGATCTCGTAATCAACGACGTGATCATCCAGCCCGAGCAGGACGGCGACGTCGTCACCGGGCTTGCAGTCCTCGTTGAGGATGAGGATGCCGTCGGTGATGCAGTGGGGGAACTCCTCCTGCTTTGCGCGCAGGTCGTCAAGCGTGCAGACGTGGTTTTTCGCCGTGTCATAAGCAACCAGATCGCCCGCATGCAGGTTCATGCACCCGGTCTCGGCGCTGACAGTCTCAGACCCGGTGCTGAGCGAGAGCGCGTATCTGGAGTAGCCAACGGTCTCAACATGCTCGACCTGAGCGGCGATGACCTTGCCGAATATCCTGTCACCGGCCTTGATGTCGGCGGCGACGGAGGGCTTTTCCGGATCGATGGGGTGATAGTCGCCGAGGATAGCAGCGGGAGTGATGACAGCGTAGGGGAAGTCATGCGTCGTCATGCCAAGCTCCTTGAGCGAGCAGAGCATGCCGTTGGAGGGAACGCCGCGCAGCTTGCCCTTGGTGATCTTCACGCCGCCGGGCAGCAGGGAGTTGTGCAGCGCGACGGGGACGATATCGCCCTCATGGATGTTCCATGCGCCGGTGCATATCTGCACAGGCTCGCTCTCGCCGACGTCTATCTGGGTGACGAGCATATGGTCGGAATTGGGGTGCTTCTCGATGGAGACGATGCGCCCGACCTTCACGCCGTGCATGGTCTTGCTGAGATCGTCCGTGACCTCGACCTTGGAGCCGGAGACCGTCATGGCCTCGCCGAATGTATGGTCGTCATATTCTTCAAGGCTGAGATCGACGAACTCGTTCAGCCATTTTCTTGACATCTTCATATATCATTTACCTCCCTGATCAGAACTGTTCGAGGAATCTGACATCGTTCTCGAATATCAGACGCATGTCGGTGATCTTGTACTCGCCGAGAGCAAGGCGCTCAAGCCCCATGCCGAAGGCCCAGCCGGAGTACACGTCCGGATCGATGCCGCAGCCCTCAAGAACCTTGGGGTGTACCATGCCCGCGCCGAGGACTTCAATCCAGCCCTCGCCCTTGCAGGTCGGGCAGCCCTTACCGCCGCACTTGTGGCACTGAATGTCCAGCTCGCAGCTCGGCTCGGTGAACGGGAAGTGGTGCGGACGGAAGCGCGTGACCGTGCCCTTGCCGTATATCTTCTCGACGACGAGGTTGAGCGTCGCCTTGAGGTCTGCCATGGTTATGCCCTTGTCGATGACCATGCCTTCAATCTGGTGGAACATGGGGGAGTGCGTCGCGTCGACCTCATCCTTGCGGTAGACTCTGCCGGGGGCGATGATGCGGATAGGCGGCTGGCGCGTCTCCATGGCGTGTATCTGCATCGGGGAGGTCTGCGTGCGCAGAAGTATCTTGCCGTCCTCGGTGAAGTAGAAGGTGTCCGTCCAGTCACGGGAAGGGTGGCCCTCGTCGATGTTCAGCTTCGTGAAGTTATATTCCGCAAGCTCGACCTCGGGGCCGTCGAGTATCTCAAAGCCCATGCCGATGAATATATCCTTGAGCTGGTCGAGGACGTTGTACATCGGGTGCTTGTGCCCCATGCGTATATCCTTGCCCGGCAGCGTCACGTCGACGGCTTCGCTCTCGAGCTTGAGCTCCATCATCGCGGAAGAAAGCTCCTCACGGCGCTTGTCTATCGCTTCTTCGATCTCGCTCCTGAGCTGGTTTGCCAGCTGCCCCATCGCGGGGCGCTCCTCAGCCGAGAGGCTGCCCATCTGGCGCAGTATCGCCGTCAGCTCGCCCTTTTTGCCGAGGTACCTGACGCGCATCGCCTCAAGGCGCTCCGCGCTGTCACAATCCAGAATTTCCTTTACCGATGACTCTCTGAGCTTCTGCATTAATTCTTTCATTTGCCAACTTCTCCTGTAAAAAAATAAAGCCCCCGTCCCTCCGTAACCAAGGGACGAAAGCATGGCTTCCGCGGTACCACCCACGTTCGGCTCTGATGAGCCGCTCTTTATGACGCTTAACGCGCGCCGCACGCCGGGGATTGGCCGGAGCTCACGGGCGAACCAAACGCGCGCGGCCTATGGAGGCTTGCAGCCGGTGACCCCCACTCTCTGACAGGTGCATCCGCGTTATTTTCCCGTTCAACGCTGTAACATATAAAATTTATCACAGCCTGACGATTTTTGCAAGACCTATTTGACTATTCTTTCATAGGTGATTATAATTGAACAAGCCGCATAAGGTTTAGCATAATTGATTTCGGAGGTCAACGGATGACTATGAAACGAGTATGCCTGCCTTTGTTGGCGATCGTGTGCCTGCTGCTCACCGGCTGCGCGGGCCGCGAGGTCGAGAAAGCCTATGCCGGGTTTTCCGAGCGTGTGAACGCGGCGCAGTCGCTTACCTTTACCGCGAACGTGCGCGCCGAGTATGAGCACAAGACGGCGAAGTTCACCCTGAGCTACACTGAGGACGACAGCGGCGGCGCGGTGACGGTATTAGCGCCGGAGCTTATCGCGGGCGTGACCGCACGTGTTGAGCCGGGGAGCACCGTTTTGCAGTATGACGGGGTCGTACTCGATACCGGCTCGCTCGACTCCCTCGGGCTCTCGCCCATGTCGTCACTGCCGGTGCTGGTGCAGGCGATGAAGAGCGGGCATCTTGACTCCTACGGCGAGGAGGACGGCCTGTATGTCTGCCACCTTGAGCCGAACGATGAGTACCGCGTCGCTGTCTGGTTCGAGCCAGATGGGATGGTGCCGCAGCGCGCCGAGCTTGAAAGCGGCGGGCGCGTCACGGTCATCGCCGAGATAAGCGGCTGGACGGAGGGCACGGCCGCCGCAGAAACCGAAACGGAATAATATTGAAAGGCAGAGAGAAATAAATGGACGATCTGCAGAAGAGAAGCTGGGCTGAAATAAGCCTTGAGAATATCCGCCATAACTATAACGCCATACGCGCGTCGCTGCCGGAGGGCTGCCGCTTCCTCGGCGTTGTGAAGGCCGATGCCTACGGGCACGGCGCGGTGCAGGTGTCGCACCTTTTACAGGACTGCGGCGCGGATTATCTGGCCGTGTCCTGCCTTGACGAAGCGCTTGAGCTGCGCCGCGGCGGGATAACCATGCCTATCCTCATTCTCGGCCATACGCCGCCGGAGTATACGAGCGTGCTGATCGAGAACCGCATCACCCAGACTGTGAGCTGCTATGCCAAGGCGCTGGAGTATTCCACCGCGGCGACGGCGCTCGGCGCTGTGCTGAAGATACACATAAAGCTCGATACCGGTATGTCACGCCTTGGCTTTCTCTGCGCAGGCGAGTATTTTGACGAGGGCGTGCAGAACGTGATAGACGCCTGCCGCCTGCCAGGGCTTGAGCCCGAGGGCGTGTACACGCACTTTGCGGTCTCCGATGAGGAGGGCGAGGAGAATGAGCAGTATACCCGCGAGCAGTTCTCGCTTTTCCGCGCGGTGATCGACGCTGTGAGCGAGCGAGGCGGCGTGGCGTTTAGGATACGCCACTGTGCAAACAGCGGCGCGGTCGTGAATTATCCGGAGATGGCGCTCGACATGGCGCGCCCCGGCCTGCTGCTCTACGGCTACGGGGACGGCACAGGCCGCCTCGGTCTGCGTCCGTGCATGCGCCTTGTCACGACCGTCAGCACCATCAAGCTCTATGAGCCGGGCACCTGCGTGAGCTACGGCCGGCGCTTCACGACCGAACGGCGCACACGCATGGGCGTGCTCGCCATCGGCTATGCCGACGGCCTGCCGCGCCTTATCTCCAACAAGTGCAGCTTCGCCGCGCGCGGGGGCTTTGCGCCGCAGCGGGGGAGCATATGCATGGACATGTGCATGATCGACCTGACCGATCTGCCGGAGGTCGACGTCGGCAGCGAGGTCGAGATATTCGGCGAGATGAATGATATATACAAGCTCTCCGCCGCGGCGCAGACCATACCGTATGAGCTCCTCTGCGCGGTGTCAAAGCGTGTCCCGAGAGTGTATAAATAAAAGAAAACGGCGCACTGCAATGTATTTGCAGTGCGCCAAATATTTTTGCCAGATCGAATTATTCCGCGCTTGCACTTGCCGGGTTTTCGTGTATCATAATGTGCTTTATATCAGGGTACTTGTGCTCGACGGCGTTGTGGACGCGCTCGGCGATGCTGTGCGCATCAGAAAGCGTCATGCTGCCGTCGACGCTTATCTCGGCATCGATATACACCTTGCTGCCAAACTTGCGTGTGCGCAGCGTGTCAAGGCTCACAACGCCGTCCTGCGCGCGGATGAAGTCGGCAAGGCTCTTCTCGTAGCTGTCGCCGCAGGCTGTGTCGAGCATCTTGTCTGCCGCATCCTTCAGAATGTCGTAAGCGACCTTGAGGATGCACAGGCATATCGCAACGCAGGCGACGGGCTCGAGCACCGGCACGCCGAGCATTGCCCCGCCTATGCCGATGAGCGAGCCAACGGACGAGAGCGCGTCAGAGCGGTGGTGCCACGCATCGGCCATGAAAGCCGATGAATTGAGCTTCCTGGCGTAGTGCCGGGTGTACCAGAACATACCCTCCTTGACGACTATGGACACGATGGCAGCCGCGAGAGCTATCCCGCCGGGCACGGCGAGACTTTCGTAATGCCCCGCGATGATCTTCTGCAAGCCGCCCCAGCCGATGCCGAGGCCGGTCGCGAGCAGGATAACGCCGAGCGCGGTGGACGCGAGGCATTCGAGCCTGTCATGCCCGTAGGGGTGATCCCTGTCCGGCCCTTTCTGCGCGAGCTTCACGCCGATGAAGGCGATGAAGGTCGCGAACACATCGGACAGCGAATGCACCGCGTCCGACACCATTGCGCCGGAGTGCCCGGCAATGCCCGCGTAGAGCTTGAAAGCAACGAGCAGTATGTTTCCTGTGACGCCGACGGCGGTCAGCCGCGCGACGATTTTCTTTTCAGACATGACAGATCCCCTCCACGGTATAATATGCACTTCACGAGCCGAGGGGAATAAAAAATACAGTCCCCCTCGGAACATACTACTGTCCCGCAGAGACTGTCTGTCTTCTCTGCTGCCGCCTTGCGGCGACCCGGCTGGCGAAAAGATACGCTGCCTGTTCAGTTTGTACTGTTGTCGTATACGCGATGCAGTGCAAAGAGTTTATGAGATACTAACACATGCCATGCCTTTTGTCAACGGGAAAAGTGTGAATAAATGAAAAGCCGTACCGGAATTTCGGTACGGCTTTGGTAGTTTTTAATTACAGATATTTTTCTATCTGCTTATAGTACATCTCGAAGAGCTTGTCCATTTCCTCATCGCTTGCAAAGCCGGGGTGACGGCAGTATGCGCTTGCGATTACGCCGCGGCGGTAGAGGATCAGCTTCTCATAATGGATGATCTCCTCGACGTTCTGGCGGATGTGGTTGAGGATGGGCAGCAGAGCGTTATGCAGCTCGACGGCTTTTTCAATGTCGCCGTCCATGTACGCGCGATACACGTCAATATACAGCTTCGCCATGGAAGCGCCCGGCATCGCGCCGACAGCGCCGCGGTCAAAGGTCTCGAGCATCTGATAACCGGCATTGCCGGCAAAGACGCGGACGCCTGCGGGCGCTCCGTTGAGGAAGCTTGAGATATACGGCCCTGCGGGCTTGCACTCGATCTTGAAGTAGGTCATGTTCGGCACGTCGATCGCAAGCTGGCGCAGCGTCTCCGGGGCGATGGCGACGCCCGTCTGCTCCGGTGCGTACTGGAACATCACCGGGATGCTGACCGAGCGGGCAACGGC
The DNA here is from genome assembly GCA_003150355.1 of Clostridiales bacterium. Taxonomy (GTDB): domain Bacteria; phylum Bacillota; class Clostridia; order Oscillospirales; family Oscillospiraceae; genus Limivicinus. Next base: position 105,751 of record QAMJ01000014.1, read on the forward strand.
GCGGATGTGGTCGAACAGCTCCTTGCCCGAGGGCTTGAGGAAGAACGGCGGCAGCAGCATCATGCAGTCCGCGCCCGAGCTTTCAATGAGCTTTGCGCGCTCGATGGCGGCGATGGTGGAGTGCGGCGTGCAGGAGATGACGGAGTGTAGGCCGAGCCTGCGGCACTCCTCAACCGTCACGCCTATCAGCTTTTCGCACTCGGCGTCGGTGAGCTTGTAGTACTCCCCGGCGATGCCGAAGAGCGTAGCGCCGTCGCAGCCGACATCCTTCATGTACTTGAGCTCCGAGCGGAGGCTTTCGTAGTCAACGGCTCCGCTGTCGGTGAATGGGGCGGCGATAATGGGGACTATTCCTTTTATTTCCAAAGCTATACCTCCAAAACATTATGCGTCGTCACTTGCCGGAACTTCACTCTTCTTTTTGAAGAGCTTGCTCAGGAGAGGCCAGAACACGGAAACGACACAGCAAATCAAGAATATAAGGCTGATGGGGTGGGTGAAGAAAATGCTGAGACTGCCCTTGGACATTATCAGCGCGCGGCGGAAGTTCGATTCGACTGTCGTGCCGAGGATCAGACCCACGACCATGGGCGCGGCAGGCACTTTGAGGCGCGTGAACGCAAAGCCGACAAGGCCGAACACCAGCATGGAGACAACGTCAAAGAACTGGTTATTGATCGCATAGGAGCCGACGACGCAGAAAACAAAGATCATCGGCGTGAGTATGTACTGGGGGACAGAGACGATTTTTGTGAAGAGCCTTATGCCGAAGAGCCCAAGCACGAGCATTACAGTGTTTATAACGAACAGCGCGATGAAGATCGAATACACCAGCGCCGGGGACTCAGTAAAGAGAGTCGGCCCGGGGGTCAGCCCCTGGATCATAAACGCACCGATAAGCACGGCGGTGCTCACGTCGCCTGGAATGCCGAGGGAGAGCAGGGGAATGAGCGCACCGCCGGTGACGCCGTTGTTCGCGCTCTCGGGCGCGGCGACGCCTTCGACGATGCCGGTGCCGAATTTTTCGGGATGCTTCGAGAAACGGCGCGCCTCATTGTACGCAAGGAAAGAGGCAATGGTCGCGCCGGTACCGGGTATGGCCCCGATGAGTGTGCCGACGCTGCCGAAGATGAGCGACAGGGGGAATATCTTTTTCATGTCCTCTTTCGAGGGGACGACCTTTTTGACTGTCTGTATGATGCGCTCCTTAGCCTTGCCCTGCTCCAGCGCCATATATACCTGCGGCATGGCGAACAGGCCTATCAGCACCGGCACCGCGGAGAAGCCGCCGAGCAGGTGAGTACTGCCGAAAGTGAAGCGGGTAACACCGGCCATGGAGTCCACACCGACAGTCGCGACGAGCAGGCCGAGCGCGCCGGAGATAAGCCCCTTGACAACACTCTTGCCCGAGATGCTTGCAATGATCGTCAGCCCGAAGAGCGCGAGCGCAAAGTAATCGGGTGCAGAGAATTTGAGCGCAAAGTCGGCAAGCTGGGGCGCTGCGACGCACAGGAATATCGCGCTGACGATGCCGCCGATGAAGCTTGCCATCGTTGCGATGCCGATCCCGCGCCCGCCCTCGCCGCGTTTGCCGAATTCGTAGCCGTCAAGAACGGTGGCCGCTGCCGCGGGAGTACCGGGGGTGTTTATGAGCACGGCAGTGATAGAGCCGCCGTATACTCCGCCGCAGTACAGGCCGAGCAGCAGCATCATTGCGGCGGTCGGCTCCATGCTGTAGGTCAGCGGCAAGGCAAGCACCATCCCCATCGTGGCAGAAAGGCCGGGCAGTGCGCCGATGATGATCCCGCAGAACACACCGAGGAAGATCATCAGCAGGTTATTGAAGGTCAGCAGGTTTTGCAGACCGAGCATAAAATTACTCATTCCAGTCCAGACCTCCGATCAGAATATAAGTCCCAGCAGACCGAGCGGCAGCCGGACATTGAGCAGCATTCTGAACACCAGATAAAGCACGGCTGAAGCAGCAGCGGGGAAAACAATCATCATCCACGTTTTCGGGCAGCCCATTATCTTCATCATTACCGCTATCGCGGCAAAAGCGCATATAGGAAAGCCGACATACTGGAGCGCGAGCATGAAGATGAGGACGATCCCGATATCGCGCAGGTTGGCCCGGCGCAGGAAAATGAGCGGCTCATCCTCCTTCTTGAGGATGCAGTCGAGTACGAGCAGCAGCATAGATAGACCCACGAGAAGATAGCATATGAGCCGCGGATAGGCGGCGGGGCCGATATCGTACTGGATAATGGAGCTGCGCATGCTGTAGGTCATTGTGATGACCCATACAGCCAGCGCGCAGATCACAACGGAGAATATCGCGGTGGCTTTTTTCATGGTAAAACCTCCTTGGGCGGCGTCAGTCATAAGTGAAGGCAAGGCGGCAGATATACCGCCTTGCCCGATGTACAGTGCTTATCAGCCGAGGAGACCGACAACGCCGGAGTACAGATCGTTCTGCTCATTGAGCATTGTCATGAGGGCTTCGCTGCCGCGCACGTCAATGCCGTAGCCGCTCTTGTTCATAAAGCTTGTGAAGCTCTCCTGCTCGGCGGCTTTGAGGACGGCTTCTTCAACTGCCTTGCAGATGTTCTCGGGGGTACCCTTGGGCAGGGCTATGCCGGCAAAGGTGGCCATGGATACATCGATGCCGCACTCCTTGAAGGTGGGAACATCGGGGCAGGCGCTGTAGCGCTCGTCAGCGGCGACGGCAAGGATGCGCATCTGACCGGCCGCGACCTGAGAGGAGACCTCGCCGGGGGAGGAGACGACGGCGTCATTGTGCCCGCCGACTGCTGCGACAACTGCCGCGGAGGTACCGTCGCTGTAGGGAACGTGCAGAAACTCAACGCCGGCTTTGTTCTGGATGCTCAGAGCCATGAGATGGTAGGAGCCGCCTGCGCCGCCGTTTGCGATGCTGACAGTCTCGGGAGCGGCCTTGGCTGCGTCAATAAACTCCTGAATGGTGGTGTAAGGGGAGCTTTCGGCAACGCTGATGCAGCCGGGATTGGAGCAGACCATGGCGATGTTTTCAAGATTGGTGTAGCTGACGCCGTCGGGAGCCGTGCCGAGCAGGGGATTGACGACAAGGCCGATGGAGCTTGCAAGCCACGTCAGGCCGTCGGAATCGGCAGCGCAGGCTTGAGCCGCGCCGACCATGCCGCCGGAGCCGGTCACGTTCTCGACAACGATCGTCCAGCCGGTGACCTCTTCTACGGCCTGCGCGATAGCGCGGGAGACGAGGTCGGTCTGGCCGCCTGCACCAAAAGGAACGATAAGGGTGATAGGCTCACTCGGAGCCCAGGCTTCCGCCTCGGCGGGAGCCTCGGCAGCGGGAGCGTCTGCGGCCGCGGGCTCTTCGGTCGCCGCGGGTGCGGCGCTCTGGCCGCAGGCGCACAGCGCCACGACCATGCAGAGCGCGAGAATGAGTGCAAGTACTTTCTTCATAATTTTCCTCCAATCAATTTGTTTCAGAATCTGTTTCAAAATTCTGCCGGTTTTGAGACGGAATATTATTAAACCGTCTTGTTTACAGTTGCAAAATACCATATGTATGGAGAAAAAGCAATACTGAAAAACTTTTTTGTGAAACGTGTAGTTTCAAATGTTTCACGATTGTCTATATTGACAATTGCAATTGTTTCATAATTGACGTATAATACAGCCATGAAAGCAAAACAGGAGGAACAGGCGTGGCAACAGTAAGAGAGATAGCGAGTCTTGCGGGGGTCTCACCGAGCACGGTGTCAAGAGTAATAAACGGGAACGTCCCGGTAAAGGAATCCGCGCGCAACAAGGTGCTGCTTGCGATACAGCGGCTTGACGAGCAGGGCGGCAGAACGGAGCCGCGGCTGCGCGGAGAGGTCGGGATAGTCATGCCCGTCTCCTCGGCGATGAACCTTGCAGAGCATCCCTCGCTTTATTCGACGGTGCTCAGCTTTATAGAGACGGTCAGCGCGCATGAGCTCGGCAACACAACAATCCTGCTTGATGAGCATTCACAGCCGCAGAATCTCCGGACGCAGAGCGTCTGCGGGTATCTTGTCCTCGGCACCAGCGAGGAGCAGGAGGGGCGTCTGCTGGAAATGCTGACGTCTTTCGGAAAACCCTTTATATTTATAAACCGCCTTATGGACAACAAGCTTGCAAGCTGCATCAATATTGATGACGAGCAGGCGACGGAGCAGGCGGTCAATTATCTGCTCTCGCTCGGCCACCGGCGGATAGCCTTCATCGGCGGGAACCAGAACTACCCCAATACCAAGCTGCGCTATTCCGGATATGTCAAGGCGCTGCGCGCAGCGGGAATCGAACCGGATGCAGCCCTTGCGCGCTACGGGGAATATAACGAGCGCTCCGGTGAAGAGCTGGGCGCGCAGCTGCTTGAGTCCGGAAAGCTGCCGACGGCGGCATGCGTCGCGTCCGACCCGATCGCCATAGGTATGATGCGGTATCTCAGCGTGCATGGAGTGAGGCTGCCGGAGGAGCTGTCGGTCATCGGCTTCGGCGATATCGAGGCGTCCTCATATGTCAACCCGCCGCTTACGACGATCTCGCAGAACAGCCGCGAGATGGGGCATGCTGCGGCGGAGACGCTGCTGCATATGATGGGCAGCCCTGCGATATGCAGCCAGAAGGTGCTGCTGCGCACGGAGCTTGTGATACGCGGCTCGTGCGCCGCGCCGAGGACGGAGTAATTGGATAGGAAAAAATTTGCCCCGGGTCAAATGACCCGGGGCGCGAAACAAAAATGGAGAGAAAAGGATAGAACGTAATCTAAATTAATTATGCTGCCAATTTGGAAACTATCATTGCGGCGGTGAGCAGCACCGCGATGATCGACAGCATTATCAGGCGGCGCCTGAGGATGCCGGGCATTGCGCCGGCCTCATTCGGCAAGCAGCTTGCCGAGCAGACGGCAGGCCGCGAGCCCCTGTGCGTCGGGAGCCTCATTGCAGATGACGCTCTCGCAGCAGAGCTTTATTCCGGAAGCGGAGCAGTCGTCCTCCCAGCTGCGCATCCAGTCGCCCTCACCCCAGCCGTATGAGCCGAACAGCGCGACCTTCTTGCCGCCGAGGCTGCCCTTGCAGTCGTTGAACATCGGCTCAAACTCGGATTCTTCGAGCATTTCAGCGCCCATTGCGGGGCAGCCGAAGGCGACAGCGTCGAGCTCGCTGAGCTTTGAGGGGCTGAATTCGGCGGCGGTATAGAGCACTGCGTCAGCGCCTGCATCCTTCATGCCGGTGAGGACGGCATCTGCCATGGCCTCGGTGTTGCCGGTGCCGCTCCAGTATACAACAGCTGTTTTCTTCATAATAAAAATTCCTTTCTTGTCAAGTCGGTTTGTTGATTAATTAATTTCTTATATCGCAACGGCGAGCTGCTCAAGGCTTGAACCGCTCTGCCAGAGCTTGCAGTAGAGCTCGGTGCATTTCTTGTACCGGGCGAATGTACGCTTTGCGCCCTCCTCGTCTCCGTATACTTTCCAGAGACCAATGTACTTGTAATTTGCGGCTTCGTTATCGATGAAGCCTTTCACGTCCTCAGGCGGGTAGCTGAGGAACAGCCCGACTTCGTGGGGAAACTCACTGTCCGCTTGCTGCATCCGGCGCATGAGTTGCGCAAGGCAGCTGCCGCAGTCGGAGCGCGTGTAGCCCATTTCGCGCAGGACTTCGCAGGCCGTCTCATCCGAGAGGTCGCGGCGCAGCCAAGCCGGGCGGTAGAGATAGAGCAGCACATTCTTTTCCGTGAAGCGCAGCGGGATCAAGCACAGTCCCTTCGGAATCAGGCGGCGGTTTATTTCACGGATGTCCTTGTACACCTGCTCCTTGCTGTCATAGGGGTGAGGGAACAGGCTGCCGGTCTTTATCCCAGCGAGCGTCGGCGCGCACTGGCTGATTATTCTGCTCTCTGACATGACAGCGGATCCTTTCAGCAATGAGTTAAATGAGTCTAACTAAGCTTCAAAAGAAATTTGCGCACTGTGCGCAAGAGGTTTTCGCGGATTTATTTATGCGGCCGGCTCTGTCATGCACGGCAAAGCCGGCCGGTTATTGACGATTTTACTTTTTACCGAAGCTGAAGAGCTTCTTCTTTTCATAGGGCTTGCTGCTGACGGACAGAATCGTGTAGCCGCTGCCGTCGAGAGCCTTTTCGATATCGCCCTCACTTATGGGGTCTTCGCTGATAATGGTCGCTTCGCCTTTGCTGTGAGAGGCGGAGACTTTTTTCACATTGAGATGATTGCGGATGGCGTCGTTCACATGGCTTTCGCACATGGAGCACATCATGCCGTCTATTTTAACTGTAGTTTCGATCATAGTTAGTCACTCCCAATTTCATTCCGACAGCACGTCAAGCTGTTCGGGCAGCTCCGCAAGCACCGTGCAGGCAATATGACTGCATACATCCTCGCTCAGTCCGAGCGCTGCTTTCAGCTTTTCACTCAGCTGTGCGCAGCCGAGAGAGTACCGGGCGGCTTCTTCGCTGCCCTGCTCGGTGAGGTGGACCGCGCCGTATTTCTGCTTTTCCGCAAGGCCGAGGTCGCACAGGTTCTGGATCATCGAGTGGGCACTGGGCTTTGACACGCTCATCCGCGCCGCTATATCCTTGCACCGCGCGCCCTGACCGGACACGCACAGCTCGGATAGCACAAGCAGGTATTTGATCGCGGAGGAGGAGAGGGGTTTGCTGGAGTTCAACATATTGAACCTCCCGGTTAGAAATGTGGGAGATGCAGAGAGGTGAAAGCTGCATCTCCCCTTTTCCTACTTAGCGCTGTGGCAGCTGCCGTGCATCGCACAGTCAGCGCAGCCGCAGCCACAGGAGGATTGTCCCCGCTTCTTTTCCCGCACAAGATGTATTGAGATGAGTACCACTATGGCAAGGAGTACAATAGAGATAAGAATGGTGGAAAGGTTTGCGGCGAGAAATTCAAGCATGGTTTATCGCTCCTTTTATGTGAAAGTGATGGAAAACTTTTTGAGCTCCCGGGAGGGGAGATACCCTCCCGGAGTTGATGATTTGGATCAGAGCTTCTCGGAGAGTTTGGTAGCTTCCTTGTAGGGCTTTGCCAGCATGTAGATGATGCCTGCCAGAGCCGCGATAGCGACGATCAGGCCGATCACATTGACATTGCCGGTGAACAGGCCGCCGAACTGGTTGACCATGAGGGCGCAGATGTAAGCGAAGCCACACTGATAGCCGATGGCGAACCAAGTCCACTTTGAGCTGTTCATTTCACGCTTGATTGCACCGATAGCTGCGAAGCAGGGGGCGCAGAGAAGGTTGAAGACGAGGAAGGAGTAAGCGGTCACGCTGGTGAAAGCTGCTGCGAGGTTCTGGTAAACGGTACCGACTCCGCTGGCGTAGAGGATACCGAGGGTACCGACGATGTTCTCCTTAGCAACAAGGCCGGTGATGGATGCGACGGCTGCTTGCCAGTTGCCCCAGCCCAGAGGGATGAAGATCCAAGCGATGGCGTTGCCGATGGTTGCGAGGATGGAGTAGCTGATCTCTTCTTCGGAGAGCATACGGAAGGTACCGTCAACAACACCGAAGTAGGTGGTGAACCATACGAAGATAGTGGAGAGAAGGATTATCGTACCGGCCTTCTTGATGAAGCTCCAGCCGCGCTCCCACATGGAACGGAGAACGTTGCCGAGAGTCGGCCAGTGGTATGCGGGCAGCTCCATAACGAAGGGAGCAGGCTCGCCGGAGAACATCTTGGTCTTCTTGAGCATGATGCCGGAAACGATGATGGCTGCCATGCCGACGAAGTATGCGGAGGTCGCGACCCATGCAGAGCCGTTGAAGATAGCGCCTGCGATCATTGCGATGAACGGGACCTTTGCGCCGCAGGGAATGAAGGTCGTGGTCATGATGGTCATACGGCGGTCACGCTCGTTCTCGATGGTACGGGAGGCCATAACACCGGGCACACCGCAGCCGGTACCGATGAGCATCGGGATGAAGGACTTACCGGAAAGACCGAACTTACGGAAGATACGGTCAAGGACGAATGCGATACGAGCCATGTAGCCGCAGGCCTCGAGGAAGGCGAGCATCAGGAACAGGACCAGCATCTGGGGAACGAAGCCGAGGACCGCGCCGACACCGGCTACGATACCGTCGAGGATAAGGCCGCTGAGCCAATCGGCAGTGCCGGCAGCTTCAAGGCCGTCGCCTATAAGGGTAGGAATACTGGGAACCCAAACGCCGTAGTCCGCGGGATCAGGCTCTTCGCCGATCTCTTCGAGGGTAGCCTGAGCGTCCTCGTAATCGGTGACAGTGGCTTCAACTTCTTCAACGGCCAGAGTCTCTTCATCTTCTACCTCATAGGTGAAGACGCCGTCTGCGGGCTCGCCGTTCTCTTCAACGTAGGCGTCATAGCCGTCTACGATAGCGGAAGCTTCGTTCCACTCATCGGCGACTTCGTTGTACGCAGCGGAGCCTATGCCGAACAGGTGCCAGCCATCGCCGAACACACCGTCGTTTGCCCAGTCGGTAGCGGGAGCGCCGACGCCGACCATTGCGACCCAGTAAACAAGGAACATGACCAATGCGAAGATCGGGAGACCGAGCCAACGGTTGGTGACGATCTTATCTATCTTATCGGAGGTGGAGAGAGCACCGGCCTCTTTCTTCTTGTAGCAGTTCTTGATGAGCTGTGCTATGTAAATGTAGCGCTCGTTGGTGATGATGCTCTCGGCATCGTCGTCAAGCTCAGTCTCGGCTGCCTTGATATCGCTCTCGATATGCTCCATAACGGAAGCATCGATCTTGAGCTGAGCAAGAGCCTTGTCGTCGCGCTCGAAGATCTTTATCGCGTACCAGCGCTGCTGATCCTCAGGCATGGAGTGGAGCGCCGCTTCCTCGATGTGAGCGATAGCGTGCTCGACAGGGCCGGAGAAGGTGTGCATCGGAACGGTCTTGCCGTTCTTTGCAGCGTCGATAGCGGCCTCGGCAGCGTCCATAACGCCGTCGCCCTTCAGAGCGGAGATCTCAATGATCTTGCAGCCGAGCTCACGGGAGAGCTCTTCGATGTTTATCTTGTCGCCCTTCTTGCGGACGATATCCATCATGTTGATGGCGATCACCACGGGGATGCCAAGCTCAGTGAGCTGAGTGGTGAGGTAGAGGTTACGCTCAAGGTTCGTGCCGTCGATGATGTTGAGTATCGCATCGGGACGCTCGGTTATCAGGTAGTTACGGGCGACGACTTCTTCAAGCGTGTAAGGGGACAGAGAGTATATACCGGGAAGGTCCATGATGACGACGTCATCGTGCTTCTTGAGGCGGCCTTCCTTCTTTTCAACGGTGACTCCGGGCCAGTTGCCGACGAACTGGTTGGAGCCGGTCAGCGCATTGAACAGCGTTGTTTTACCGCAGTTGGGGTTGCCTGCGAGGGCAATTTTGATCTGCTTATCCATGATTGATTACTGCTCCTTCTTCCGGTTAAGCTAAGTTAACCTGTCTACAAAAAATCAGATAATTTTTACTCGACTTCGATCATTTCGGTGTCAGCCTTACGCAGGCTCAGCTCGTAGCCGCGCACGGTGACCTCCATGGGATCGCCCAGAGGAGCGACCTTGCGGACAAAAACTTCGGTGCCCTTGGTGATGCCCATGTCCATGATACGGCGCTTGATGGGGCCTTCACCGTGGAGCTTAACGACCTTGGCAGTTTCGCCGATCTTGACTTCACGCAGTGTCTTCATTCTTTCCTCTCCTTTTTTTGGTTTTCTCAGACCATGATTTTGCGAGCCATTTCTTCGCTTATCGCGACTCTGGCTTCCTTGACCTTGACGATCACGTTCCCGTTGAGCACGGTGATGAGCGTCGCGGTACCGCCGGCAACAAAGCCCAGATCCTCAAGATGCTTCTTGACCTCCGGACTGCCGCCGACTTTTCGGATCAGATATTCCTCTCCGATGTTTGCAAGGGGTAGCGGCATCATATTCTCTTTCCGCCTTTCAGGTTAGCTTCAACTAACCATAGTTGAAAAAACTGGTCAGAAGCGGTCGACCGCTGTCGGATGTTGTCTCTTTCAAACTGTTAACCTCTTCTAACTGAACGCAGTTTAACACCTCTAACCATACTTGTCAAGTAGGAATTTTAAAGATTTTTTTTCGCACTTGCATTTTTGGTTAAAGTATGTTAACTTATACTAAACAATGACACGGAAGTTGGTGTATTTTAACATGGCGATTCAAAAAGCCGCGGAGGATTATCTTGAAGCGATGCTGATGATGAAGGAGAAGCACGGGTATATCCGCTCTATCGATGTTGCGGAGAAGCTCAATGTCACGAAGCCCAGCGTCAGCTATGCGACAAAGCGCCTCAAGGAAAGCGGACACATCACAATGGATAAGGACGGGCTCATCACGCTGACGGAAACCGGCATGGCGGTTGCAGCAGAAATGCTCAAGCGCCACAAGGCGCTCACAAAGTTCCTCATCATGCTCGGCGTCGATGAGAACACAGCACAGGAGGACGCATGCAAGCTGGAGCATGACCTGAGCCAGCAGTCCTTTGACGCGATATATTCCCACGCCGCGAGCATGGTCGGGAAAGACTGAGCAAGCGGAAGTTTATAGAGAAAACCAACAGCCGCGGCCGTAGAGCCGCGGCTGTTCTGGTATGCAGAGATCACAGATAGAACTTGGGTTCCTTGCGCCCGGCGCACATTTTGATGAGCGCGGCGGAGGCGGCAAGCTGCATCGCCTTGGGGACGCGGCGCTGGGAGAACGGGCACATACTCACGCAGCGCATGCAGCTGATGCACTTGGACTTGTCAGTGTGCTGGGGATCGCCCGGATCGATGGCCTCGGTCGGGCACTCCTGCGCGCAGGTGCCGCAGCCGGAGCACTTGGAGCTTGAGGTCGGGTACACAGGGATGCCCTTATACTCCTTGTACGGGCGTTTGCCGGGCATGGCGACGGGAGTGAGCTCCTGCTTTGCCATGAGGGAGGCGAGGAACTTATTGAGCGCGGCGATATCGGATGCGTCGGGACGGCCGGCACCGAAGCGCTTGTCGATAGAGTGCGGGGCGATCATCTCCGCACCGCCGACTACCTTGAAGCCGCGGTTGAGACACAGGTCGCTCATTTCAAGCAGAGCGTCCTCTACGGCACGGTTGCCGTAGACGGCCACGAGCACGGCCTTTGCGCCGTTGCCGTGGACATAGTTCATGCGGTCGTACATCGGGGTGGGGATCCTGCCGCCGTAGACAGGGAAGCAGAAGAACACAAGGTCATCGGAGGAAAAGCTGACCTCATAGCCGCGGGTGGTGTAATCGTAAGGGGCTGCGACTTTCAGCTCGTTTGCGATGAGCTGGGCGACCTTCTCAACGCCGCCGGTGGGGCTGAAGCAGATGATCGTGGTTTTCATTAATTCACCTCATATTTTTACGGCGCGCCGCCGTGACAGCAGAGCACGGCGGGCGCGCCATTTTTCACGATATCAGATACGCTTCCACGTTACGCCGTGGGGGATGTCAGTAAGCTCAATGCCGGCGGCCTTGAGCTCATCGCGGATGCGGTCGGCCTCGGCGTAGTTCTTGGCCTTCTTCGCGTCCTGACGCGCCTGGATCTTGGCCTCGACCTCGGCGTCGGCCTCACCGGACTCGGAGACGATGGTGAACGCACCGGCTGCGACGTTCTGCTTCTTCAGCTCCTCGCGTCTTGCGTCGGCCTTCTCGATAAGGCTCAGGCTGAGCACGCGGTCAAAGTCCGCAATGGTGGCGAGCTTGGTCGCGTCATTGGTCTTGTACTTGAGCACGTCATACAGCGCGGTGACGGCGAGGGAGGTGTTGAGGTCGTTGTCCATTGCGGCGCAGAACTTCTCTTTCATCGCGGCCATGGCATCAGTGTCAACTTCACCGTCGCCGGGCTTGAGCGCGGCGATGCGGTTTATGAGCTTATTGAACGCGGCCTGCGCGTTATCGAGATTTTCCCAGGTAAAGACGAGATTGTTGCGGTAGTGGCTCTGGAGGCAGAAGAGACGGTAGGCGAGGGGGTCATAGCCCTTTTCCTGAAGCAGGGACACGGTGAGGAACTCGCCGCTGGACTTGCTCATCTTGCCGTGGCTGGTGTTCAGGTGGTGAACATGCATCCAGAAATTGCACCAATGATGGCCGAGATAGGACTCGGACTGGGCGATTTCGTTAGTGTGGTGGGGGAAAGCGTTATCGATGCCGCCGCAGTGGATATCAAGGTCTTCGCCGAGGTGCTTCATGGAAATGCCGGAGCACTCAATGTGCCAGCCGGGATAGCCGACGCCCCAGGGGGAATCCCATTTCAGTGCCTGATCCTCGAACTTGGACTTGGTGAACCAGAGGACAAAGTCGTTCTTATTGCGCTTGTTGGTGTCCTCATCGACGCCCTCGCGCACACCGACAGCGAGATCGTCCTGATTGAAGTCGTTGAAAACATAGTAGCGCTCAAGCTTGGAGGTATCGAAGTACACATTGCCGCCGGCGAGGTAGGCATAGCCGGTGTCAAGGAGCTTGGTGATGATGCGGATATAGTCATCGATGCAGTTGGTCGCGGGCTCGACAACGTCGGGGCGCTTGATGTTGAGCTTCTGGCAGTCAGAGAAGAAAGCGTCGGTATAGAACTTGGCAATCTCCATGACGCTCTTGTGCTCGCGCTTTGCGCCCTTGAGCATCTTGTCCTCACCCTCGTCGGCGTCGGAGGTCAGGTGGCCAACATCGGTTATGTTCATGACGCGCTTGACGTTATAGCCGAGGTAACGCAGATACTTTTCAAGAATGTCCTCCATGATGTAGGAACGGAGGTTGCCGATGTGGGCAAAGTGATAGACCGTGGGGCCGCAGGTGTACATCTTGACGATGTCGGGATGGTTGGGGACAAACTCGTCCTTGGTTCTGGTAGCGGAATTATATAATTTCATAATAATTGCTCCTTATAATTGTTGCTTATCAGTCAGCGCTTTTGAATACGTCACGGTTGACGCAGAAGTACTCTATGCCGGAATAAAGTGTGGTGATGACGATGATCGCCGTGCAGACGATGTTGACGGTCGGGTACTGACCAAACACCAGCATTGCTCCGAGGCCGACCATTGTGCAGCCGGTCTTGAGCTTGCCGGAGATGGCCGCGGCGATGACTCGCCCCTGCTCGACGGCGAGCAGACGCAGACCCGACACCGCAAACTCGCGGAACAGCACGATAGCGACGCACCATGCAGGCATCTGGCCGCGCTCGATGAAGATGCACATTGCCGCGAGCACGAGCATTTTATCAGCCAGCGGATCCATGAACTTGCCGAAGTTCGAGACCTGATTATAGTGGCGCGCTATGTAGCCATCGGCAACGTCGGAGAGACAGGCGATGATATACACCGCGAGCGCCCAGCCGAAAAGATTCTGGTACGCGAGAACCATGAATACCGGGATAAGGATGATGCGGAAAATGGTGATCTTGTTTGCGGTAGTGTTCATACCGGAACCTCCTGTTTATATCTCTTCACCGTAGAGGATGCCGTCATCGGCTTCGAGGATGCGCACGCTTGTCATATCGCCGTCGCGGCAGCTGCCCTTGAAGAACACCTGACCGTCGATATCGGGCGAATCGGCGTAGCTTCGGCCGTAGAGCATACCGGCTTCTTCGTCATAGCCCTCGCAGAGGACACGAATGGTCTTGCCGCAGAAGCCCTGACAGAACTCATCCATTATCGGCGCCTGAAGCTCCATGATAAGGTCTGCGCGGCGCTGAGCTTCCTCCTCGTCCACATGCTCCATCTTTGCCGCGGGCGTACCCTCCTCAGGGGAGAACGGGAAAACGCCGACGCGCTCGATGCGCGCTTCCTTGAGAAACTCGCACAGCTCCTCAAACTCTGCCTCGCCCTCGCCGGGGAGACCTGCGATAAGGCTGGTGCGGATGACAAGGCCGGGGATGCGCTCACGCAGCTTTTTGAAGAGCACACGGATATCCTCGCCGGTGCCGCGGCGGTTCATGATCTTGAGTATATGGTCATTTATGTGCTGGATGGGGATATCCAGATATTTTACGATCTTGGGGTTGTTTGCGATCTCGTCGATAAGCTCCTCATCGAACTGGTCGACATAGAGGTAGTGGAGCCTTATCCACTCGATGCCGTCTATCTCGGACAGGCGGCGGCAGAGCTCGGCCAGACAGCGCTTGCCGTACAGGTCGGTGCCGTAGCGGGTGATGTCCTGCGCGATGACTATAAGCTCCTTGACGCCGTGCGCAGCGAGATCGCGCGCCTCCTCGATGATGTTCTCCATATCGCGGGAGCGGTAGCGGCCGCGGATAAAGGGGATGGCACAGAAGGCGCAGAAGTTGTTGCAGCCCTCGGCGATGCGCAGATATGCCCAGCCCGGACCGGTGGAGACAACGCGGGGTATCTCGTCAACGGGGGCGCTGTTGTCGCCGAAGGCGCTTGTACATCGCCCCGCCATTACGGCGTCTGCCGCACTGACGATATCGCCGAAGCTGCCGACGCCGAGCACGGCGTCAATTTCCGGCATTTCGGACATGATGCTGTCCTTATATCTCTCGGCAAGACAGCCGGTGACGATAAGCCCGCCGAGCTTGCCCGCCTTCTTGAGCTGCGCCATTTCAAGGATGTTGTCGATAGCCTCACTCTTCGCAGCGTCAATAAAGCCGCAGGTGTTCACGATAGCAAGGTCTGCTCCCTCCGGATCGGGGACGAGAGTATAGCCTGCCTCGCTCATGAGGTAGAGCATCTGTTCGCTGTTGACAAGATTCTTGGCACAGCCAAGAGAGATCATCGCAAAGGTTTTTTCCATGGTTTATCAGTCCTCTATGGTTGCATTAAAACGGTTTAATGCTTCGCGTATATCCTCCCATGAGTAGCCCCGGCGGAAGAGCGCGGCACTGACCTTTCTGATCTGATCGCGGTCCTCGGGATCGGTCAGCCGGGAGGAAATGAATTTATCTATCTTTGAATCGTCACGGGGCGCGGCATCAAGAACCTCATCCCACATATCGCGGTCGATGCCGCGGCGCGAAAGCTCGGAGCGGATGCGCCCCGGCCCGTAGCCCTTGGCACTGTAGTGCCGGGCGACGGCGGCAGCGTAGCCTGCGTCGTCGATGAGCCCGCGCTCTGCGAGCCATGCGGCGCAGCAGGCGGCGTCCTCCTCGTTATAGCCCTTGTCGGTGAGCTTCTTTTCAAGCTCCTTCCGGCTCATGGCGCGGCGGGAGAGATACTCCAGCGCCTTCTCGCGCGTGAGGGCACGGCGCGATTCGCGCTCAAGCTCCTCAAGAGCGCCTTCGTCAAGCTCACGCCCGGAGAACAGGCGCAGATCGGTCACAACGCCGAGGGTGGTTTTTATCTCGCGTTCATCCTCCAGCGTGACGGTGAGCCGCCCGGGGGAGGTCTGCTTTATCGCGGTAATGAGCACCGGCTATCAGTCCTCGGTGAAGTCCGCGGCGGTGATATCCACGGCGGTGGGAGTGCGGCCGGAGACCATGGCGGCGCGCTTTGCCTGCGGGGTGAGGAGCTTGTGCGCGTTCTCGCGTATCTCCTTTTCGATAGCGTCGCAGGCTTCGGGATTGGCGAGAAGGTACTCCTTCACACCGTCGCGACCTTGAATGCGCTGACCGTTGCAGGTGTACCACGCGCCGGCCTTGTCGATGATCTCGAGCTTAACGCCGAGGTCGATTATCTCGCCGACCTTGGAAATGCCTTCACCGTACATGATGTCAAACTCCGCCTCGCGGAACGGGGGAGCGACCTTGTTCTTGACGACCTTGGCGCGAGTGCGGTTGCCGACCATTTCGCCGCCGACCTTGAGGGTCTCGATGCGGCGCACGTCGATACGCACGGAGGCATAATACTTCAGCGCGAGACCGCCGGGGGTAGTCTCGGGGCTGCCGTACATGACGCCGATTTTCTGACGCAGCTGGTTGATGAAAATAACGGTGCAGTTGTTCTTCGAGATAGCACCGGCCAGACGGCGCATCGCCTGGCTCATAAGCCTTGCCAGCGCGCCGACGACGGTATCGCCGACCTCGCCCTCGAGCTCGACGCGCGGGATCAGAGCCGCGACGGAGTCAACGACGAGCACGTCGATGGCACCGGAGCGGACGAGGGATTCTGCAATGTCAAGCGCCTGCTCGCCGGTGTCCGGCTGGGAAATGAGCAGGCTGTCGATATCGACGCCGAGAGCTCTCGCATAAGCCGGTTCGAGGGCGTGCTCAACGTCTATATACGCTGCGTCCCCGCCGTTTTTCTGCGCGGAGGCGACGACATGCAGCGCAAGCGTGGTCTTACCGGAGGCCTCAGGCCCGTATATCTCGACGATACGGCCGCGAGGAACGCCGCCGATGCCGAGGGCAAGGTCAAGGGACAGGGAGCCCGTGGAGAGCGCCTCGACGTTAACAGAGATATCGTCTCCGAGGCGCATGATGGTGCCCTTGCCGTAGTCCTTTTCTATTTTCGCAATGGCTGTCTCAAGCGCTTTTTTCTTATCGCCGCTTGCGGGCGCGGTCACTGCAACTGCTTTTTTCTTCTCGGCCATTTGTTCTCCCTCTCTTATGATCAGAATGATTTTATATACTTGATTTACATTTTCCCGATGACGACGCGGTCGATCATCTGGGTGTCCTTCCTCGTCTGTGCCGAGGCAAAGCCCGCGGCCATGAGCATTTCGCACACGGCGCTTGCCTGACCCTCGCCGACCTCGAACATGAGGCAGCCGCTGGGGCGCAGCAGACTCTTCCAATATTTTATAATGCCCTTGTAGAAGCGAAGCCCGTCCTCACCGCCGTCGAGCGCCCAGATAGGCTCATAGTCGCGCACGGAACGGTCAAGCTTGGCGATTTCGGCGCTCTCTATGTACGGCGGGTTCGAGACGATAACGTCAAAGCTGCCAATGCCGAGCGGGGGCGAGCTTGTCGCGTCCGCCTGCATGCAGATAACACGCGAGCTGAGGCGGTTCTTTGCGATGTTCTGCCGACAGACCTCAAGCGCGCTTGCGCTGAGATCGACCGCGACAAGCTTCGTCGCGGGAAGCTCATGCCCGATCGCGCAGGTGATGCAGCCGCTGCCGCAGCACAGGTCGAGCACGCGCGCATCCATCTTGTACCCGGTAAGAAATTCTTTCACCGCGTCGACAAGCACCTCAGTGTCCATCCGCGGGATGAGCACATCGGGCGTCACGGTCATGGGAAGCCCGTAGAACTCCCATGAGCCGGTTATGTAGGCGACAGGCTCGCCGCGCAGGCGGCGGGCGGTATAGTCGAGCACGGTGTTTTCCACCTGCTCGGTCGTATACAGATTGATGTCCCGCAGAAGCTGCTGCACGGTTTTGCCCGCGGCGCAGGCGACAAGGATCCGCGCCTCGAGCGCGTAGCCCTCAACGCCGTTCTGCCGCAGTATGTTCCTTGTGGACAGATAGATGTCGTTATATGTTTTCAATTTGTCCTCTCCAGATGTCTCATTTTCCCCACTCGTCGCTGCCCTTTTCATCGGGTATGACAAGCTCCAGCGCGCGGATCGCGCACTCTATCATCGAGTCGTCAGGCTCGTTCGTTGTCAGGTGCTGGAGCCACTTGCCGGGAGCCGACAGCGCGGCGGACAGCCAGTTGTCATGCAGACCGCACCAGCGGTTTATCTCATAGCTTATCCCGACGACGATCGGCAGCAGCAGCAGGTGGCAGCCCATGCGGGCAAAGCTGTTGTCAAGCCGGACGACGGAGTTGACAAGGATGCTGACCACGACCACGACGAGCAGAAAGCTCGTCCCGCAGCGGGGATGGAAGCGTGACTCCTCACGGACATTCTCGACCGTAAGCTCCTTGCCGTGCTCGTAGCAGAAGATGGTCTTATGCTCCGCGCCATGGTAGGAGAACAGGCGCTTCACGTCGCTCACGCAGGTGCACAGCTTCATGTACGCGAGCAGGATGATGACGCGCACAAGACCCTCTGACAGATTACGCACAAAATAGCTCGCTGTCAAGGGCTTTATCAGGCCGACGATGGCCGCCGGCAGGAAGATGAACAGAAACAGGGACAGCGCGATGCCGAGCACGACAGCGACGCCGATGATGAGCTTCTGCGCCTTGTCCTCGGGGAAGTGATCTTCGATCCATTTATCGAGCTTGTCAGGCTCACCCTGCTCCTCAATGGGGACGAGGCTTGCCGAATAGGTCAGCGCCTGCATGCCTTTTATCATCGAGTCAAGGAATATGGCGCAGCCGCGGATGAGCGGCCAGCCGAGAACGGGGTACTTGTCCTTTATGAATTTGAGCTCTTCGGTCTTTTCAACAAGACCGTCCTTCGTGCGGCAGACGATGGCCTGCTTTTTCGGGCCGCGCATGAGGATGCCCTCAATGAGCGCCTGCCCGCCTATGGAAGTGCGGAAACCGCAGGATCTGCTGTTTTTCAATTCGGGGTTCTCCTTTGTAAGTGCGATAGTGCGATAGAAAGTAATATCAGGTGTTCATCGGCAGGCTGACGGAGACGACGCAGCCGCCGCCCGGGGCGTTATCGATATCGAGCCTGCCGCCGTGGCGGGTGACGATCTCATCGCACACGGAAAGGCCGATGCCGGTGCCGCGGTTCTTGGAGCTGCCCTTGTAGAACTTCTCCTTGACGTGCGGAAGCTCACCCTCGGGGATGCCGTGGCCATAATCGCGCACGGTGATGTGAACAAAGCTGCCGTCGTCATCGAGCTTTACATCCACCTTGCCGCCCTCGCCGCCGTGCTTCATGGCGTTGTCAAGCAGATTGAGAAACACCTGCTTGAGCCGCTCCGGGTCGCCGGGGATGAGCGGTATCTCAACGGGGGGCTCGGTATAATTGACCTCAATGCCGGCCTGACGCATAAGCTCGCCATAGGTGAAGAGCGCGTCCTCAAGCTCGGCGGCGATGTCGATAAGCTCGACGCGGAGGTTGAAGCGCCCGTCCTGGATCCTTGTGAATTCTAGCAGCTCCTTGACCATGCCGGTGAGGCGCTCGGCCTCCTTGGAGATGATATGGATGCCTCGCAGGGAGTCGCCCTGCACAGCGGGATCGTAGGCGATGGTCTCCGCCCAGCCGGTGATTGCGGTAAGCGGGGTGCGCAGCTCGTGCGAGACCTGCGAGATGAACTCCGTGCGGGACTTTTCCGCGATGGCGACCTTTTCGGACATGTCGTTTATCTCCTCGGTCAGGACACCGAGTTCATCGTCACGTTCCTTTTCGAGCTTTATCCCGTAGGTGCCCTCGGCGATGCGGCGGGCATGATCGCTGAGCTTTGCGATAGGCTCTGACACGCGGCTTGAGAACCAGAGGTTCACGCCGATGAGGTAGAGACAGACGATGATAGACAGCGCGGCGGAGAGCCACGCGATGCCGTGCAGCCCGACCCACACGCCTATGAGCAGCAGCGCGACAGCCGCGATGCAGGAAACTAAAAGCTGGTTTTTAAGCTCTTTCAGCATTGGTTTTACTTCTTACCTTCTGTGTTTATTATGGGATGGGAAAGCTCCGCGCGGCTCAATAGCCCCACTTATAGCCGTAGCCCCAGACGGTGGTGAGGTATTCGGGCTCGGTCGGGTCGGTCTCGATCTTTATGCGCAGGCGGCGGATGTTGACGTCGACCGTCTTGAGCTCGCCCGTAAAGTCGTTGCCCCAAACGGCGGCGAGGATATCCTCCCTCGACATAGCCTTGCCGGGGTTCTCCATAAACAGCTTCATCAGCAGGTATTCTATCTGTGTGAGCTTCAGGCGCTGGCCGTTCTTCTCAAGGGTGCGGTTGCGGGTGTTGAGCAGGAACGGGCCGCTGGATATTTCGGTCGAGGATTTTTCATCATCGTCAACTCCGAGGCGGCGGACCAGCGCATCGACGCGCGCGGTAAGCTCCGCCGGGGAGAAGGGCTTTGTCACATAATCGTCCGCACCGGTCATAAGGCCGGTGACTTTATCTATCTCCTGGCTCTTCGCGGTGAGCATGATTATGCCCATCTTTGAGCCGGTGGCGCGGATGCGGCGGCAGACCTCAAAACCGTCGATATCCGGGAGCATCACATCAAGCAGTGCCATGCAGATATCGGGGTTGACCTTGAGCTTTTCCAGCGCCATTTCTCCGTTCTCCGCCTCGATGGGCTCATACCCGCTGCGGCGCAGGTTGATGACCACAAAGCTGCGGATGTTGGCTTCGTCTTCCAGAACGAGAATTTTCTTCATGGCGTTAGCTCCTTCTTGTCCGCAGAGCGTACCCCGCGGACGGATTTGGGTTTCAATATGACACCTAATTATAACATGTCTTTAACAGAAATGATAGTCAAAGTTTCAAAGAAATAAAAATATTTTGCATAGCGATTACATGTTATGTAAATCAAATTGCGCAGAACGCGGCGAATGCTTGAAAGGGATCGTGATCCATTATATAATAAAACAAAGCGAAAGAACTGTGAAACGGAGCGGACGTATATGACGAATCCCGTAATTGATTTCCTGACCGGAGAGATGCCGTATGAAGAGTTTATGGAGCGCTGGAACAGGGATGATTCGCTGCTTGAGTGGATAGACTCAAACACTGACATGAGCTTTCTGAAGCCAGAATGGGAGAATTTGCCATATGCCTATGTGCGCGCGGTAATAAAAAAACATTTCGGGGGCTCCTTCAGAGCGTGGGAAGAGTATGACCGGAACGGTAAAAAGCATTGGGCACCAGCGTGTCTGGAGCGCAGAGCAAAGTTTAATGCGATCGCTGGGGCTGTGCTGACCATATATCCCGAGCTGAAGCTCACTGGGAAATACGAGGATGAAGCAAATTTCTATCATTCCGCTGTATCGGATCACTTCGGCGGCAGAGAGGTCGAAGCCGAAATCGAGGCTGACGTTATGAGGGCGTATAATGAAAAAGGCAGCAAGGCGGGAAAGAGAAAGCTCGCAAAGCAGATGCTGAATGAGCTGTTTCACATCGAGGGCAAAAAATATCCGCACTGGGTGCAGGAGCCTGAGTGGCCGATGGGGGAGAAAAGCCCCATGAAGTTCATCGGGCAGGAGCGTACGGGAGAGCTTGTCCGCTTCACGTTCCGCGATGCGGACACGGACGAGGAGCGAGTGATAGAGCAGCTCTATTGATGATCGTAAGCGTTGATTATCGGGGAACGGAATGATAAAATAACGGTATGAGTGATAACAATATTGTACTGGGCATACTTGCCCATGTGGACGCGGGCAAGACCACCCTGTCCGAGGCCATGCTGTACCTCTCCGGAAAACTGAAAAAGCTGGGTCGGGTGGATCATCGGGACAGCTTTCTTGACAATAACAGCCTCGAACGTGCGCGGGGCATCACGATTTTTTCCAAGCAGGCGGTCATGCCGCTGGGGGAAATGACCGTGTCGCTGCTGGACACGCCGGGGCATGTGGACTTTTCAGCCGAGGCCGAACGCTCGCTTCAGGTGCTCGACTATGCGGTGCTCGTCATAAGCGGGACAGACGGTGTGCAGGCGCATACCGAGACGCTGTGGAAGCTGCTTGAGCGCTACAACGTGCCGGTGTTCATATTCGTGACGAAGATGGACCTGCCCTGCTGTGACCGGCAGGAAATCATGGACGGACTGCGCACACGCCTGTCAGAGCGCTGCGTGGACTTCTCCGCCGAGGGTGAGGCGCTTTTTGAAAGCGCCGCGATGTGCTCGGAAGAGGCGATGGATGAGTATATCGAGACGGGCAGCATCGGCGCAGAGAGGCTGCGCGATATGCTGCGCCGCCGTGAGATTTTCCCCTGCTGCTTCGGCTCCGGACTCAGGACAGAGGGCGTGGCGGAGTTCTTGGATATGCTGGAGCTTTACGCCCGCCCGGGGGACTACGGCGAGGATTTTTCAGCGCGGGTATATAAGATCGCCCGCGACGCGCAGGGAAACCGCATGACCTTCATGAAGGTCACGGGCGGTGCGCTGCGCGTGCGCAGCCTGATGAAATATGCCGACAGGGACGGCAATGCCTTTGAGGAGAAGATAAGCCAGCTGCGTATTTACTCCGGCGCGAAGTACGACACGGCGGAGACGGTTCGCCCCGGCCAGATATGCGCGGCGCTCGGGCTTACGGAAACCTATCCGGGGCAGGGACTCGGCGCGGCGGGCGACTTCGCCGAGCCGCTGCTGGAGCCGGTGATGAGCTACCGCGTCATTCTCCCGCCGCAGAGCGACCCGGCGGTGCTGCTGCCGAAGCTTATGCAGCTTGACCAAGAGGACCCGCAGCTGCACATCGTCTGGAACGAACGCACACGAGAGATAAGCGTACAGCTCATGGGCAGGGTGCAGGCAGAGATATTCCGCAGCCTTGTGAAAGAGCGCTTCGACACGGACATTACGCTCGACACCGGGCGCATCATGTACCGCGAGACGATAAAGGACACGGTCGAGGGTGTCGGGCACTTTGAACCGCTGCGCCACTATGCCGAGGTGCATCTGCTGCTCGAGCCGCTGCCGCGCGGCAGCGGGATAGAGCTTTCAAGCAGCTGCCCGGAGGACGAGCTTGACCGCAGCTGGCAGCAGCTCATTCTCACGCACCTTGCCGAGAAGCAGCACATCGGCGTGCTGACCGGCTCGCCCGTGACGGATATACGCTTCACGCTCGCCGCGGGGCGCGCACACATAAAGCACACCGAGGGCGGGGACTTCCGTCAGGCGACCTACCGCGCCGTACGTCAGGGGCTGATGCAGGCCGAGAGCGTCCTGCTCGAACCGTGGTACAGCTTCGTGCTCGAAGTGCCCGCGGAGCAGATAGGCCGGGCGATAAGCGATGTGCGCGCGATGAACGGCGAAATAGACTCTCCCGAGGACGCGGGCGGCATGATGCGCCTTGAGGGCGCGGCGCCCGTCGCGGGGATGAATGAATACATGCAGGAGCTGCTGGCCTATACTCACGGCCGGGGGAGGCTGAGCCTGACGCCGGGCGGCTACCGGGCGTGCCGTGACCAGCAGAAGATAGTCGACGCCATAGGCTACGAGCCCGAGCGGGACACCGATAACCCTGCCGATTCTGTGTTCTGCTCGCACGGCGCGGGCGTGAACATCCCGTGGGATCAGGCGAAGGACTACATGCACCTTGAAAGCTGCCTGAAGCCGCCGGTCGAGGAGACAGCGCCAGCCGCTGCGCCGCGGTACAGAAGCTTAAGCATCGACGACCGCGAGCTTGAGGCGATAATGGAGCGCGAGTTCGGGAAGATAAAGCGCCCGCAGTATTCCGCGCGGCAGGTCAATGCCGCGGCGAGCGAACCGGTGTTTGAGAAGAAACCGGAGTTTATCATCGTCGACGGCTATAACCTCATCTTCGCGTGGGACGAGCTTAAAAAGCTCGCCGCCGACAGGCTCGATTTAGCGCGCGGGCGGCTCATGGATATGCTGTCAAACTACTGCGGCTTTACGAAGGCAAAGCTTGTACTGGTGTTCGACGGCTTCCGTACGCCGGGGAACCCCGGCTCGCGCGAGGATTACCACAACATAAACGTTGCCTTCACGAAGGACGGCGAGACGGGGGACGCGTATATCGAGCGCCTTGCCGACGAGATAGGAAAGAACTACTCCGTGCGCGTTGTGACGAGCGATAACCTGATACGGCTCTCGGCGCTGCGCTCGGGCGTGCTGCGCTGCTCGTCGGGCGAGTTCAAGAACGAGGTCGAGTGGGTGCTCGGCCAGATAGATGCGGTTCTGAAAAAAAGCAACGAGAGCGCGCATAAAACAAGGATAGCGGACAAAATTAATGGAAAACAATGAACTTTTGAAGCGCGGCGAGGATCTTGCCCGCCGCTGCGAAAATAAGGGCTGCCTGACCTCGACGGGCTTTCTCACGCCGGCAGAGCAGTATGCGCTGGCGCACGATGCGGAGCTGCGCTTCAGCCGAATGGTGTTCCGCGGCGGGCACGAGGACTTCGAGCGCGGCATGGCCTTTTTCCTGCCGGACTACATGGAGGAGACGGAGCTCATAGAGAGCGAGCATATCCGCGCAATAAAGCTCACCGCCGCTTTCGGTGAGCCCGCCCACCGCGACTATATGGGCGCGGTGCTTGGCATGGGCGTGAACCGCGAGTGGGTCGGGGACATCATCGTCGACGGGTGTACGGCCTACGTGCTGTGCCAGCCGAGCGTGCTGCGTCACCTGCTGAGTATAGACAAGGTGGGGCGCTGCGGCGTGCGTGCGGAGGAGATCGCGCTCTCGGAGCTGCCGCATAAGGCGCGGCAGAGCGAGGAGCGCAGCTTCACGCTGATGAGCCTGCGGCTCGACGCGCTGTGCTCCGGGATGTTCCGCATCTCACGCACCGAGGCCGCGCGGCAGATCGCCGCGGGGAACGTGAGCCTTAATTACACGGAGTGCCTGAAAGGCGACAGAAGCGTCAAGGAGGGGGACATCGTCTCGCTGCGCGGCGCGGGCAAGGGCAGGCTCAAGGAATTGGGCGGCAGCTCCAAAAAGGGCCGCCTGTTTGTGACGGCTGAAATTTTCAAATGAACGGAGAAAAATATGAGAGCTTATGAACGGCTTCTGAAATATGCGGCAGTCGATACGCAGAGCAGCGAGGATGCACATGGTACGCCCAGTACGCCCGGACAGCTCAGGCTCTGCGCGCTCCTTGCGGAGGAGCTGCGCGCCATCGGGCTGCAGAAGGTCTATGAGGACGGGCGCGGCTATGTATACGGTTATCTCCCGGCGAGCGTGGGTATGGAAAACGAGCCGACGATCGGCTTCATTGCCCATGTCGACACCGCACCGGATTTCTCCGGGACGGGCGTGAAGCCCGTGCTGTATGAGAACTACGACGGCGGGGACGTTACCCTTGGGACGAGCGGACTGGTGCTCTCACCGGAAAAGTTCCCTGATCTCAAAGACTGCGCCGGCCAGACGCTCATAACCACCGACGGCACGACGCTCCTCGGCGCGGACGACAAGGCGGGCGCAGCTGAGATAATGACGGCCTGCGAGCGCATTGTGAAAGAAAACCTGCCGCACTGCGCTGTCGCCGTGGCCTTCACGCCCGACGAGGAGATAGGCAGCGGGGCGGAGCTGCTCGACCTTGAGCGCTTCGGCGCGGACTTTGCCTACACTGTCGACGGCGACGAGGTAGGCGAGATAAACTATGAGACCTTCAACGCCGCCGCGGCGAGCTGGGAGATACGCGGCGTGAACGTCCACCCCGGCAGTGCAAAGGGGATAATGATAAACGCGGCGCTCGTCGCGTGTGAGATAAATTCCCTGCTCCCGACAGAGGAGATACCGGCGATGACCGGGGGCTACGAGGGCTTTTACCACCTGCTGGAAATGAACGCCTCGGTCGAGCGGGCGGAGATGAAATATATAATCCGCGACCATGATGCCGAGAAGTTTACACAGCGCTGCGAAGCCATGCGCGATATCGAGAAGAGCATAAACGAAAAATACGGCGCGGGTACGGCAAAGCTCACCTTGAAGGAGCAGTACCGCAACATGGCGGAGGTGCTCAATAAACGTATGGACATCATCGAGCGGGCAAAGCGCGCGATGGAAAAGCGCGGCATCGCGCCAATCATCCGCCCGGTGCGCGGCGGGACGGACGGCGCGCAGCTCTCGTTCCGCGGCCTGCCCTGCCCGAACCTCGGCACCGGCGGCAGCGCTTTCCACGGCCCTTATGAGCATATCACCGCAGAGCATATGGACGAAGCGGTTGACATAATACTGAATATAATCGAAGGGTGACAGTGCAAATGAACACGACGACGAAGCTATCGGCGCGCAAGTGGATCACGCTTATCCTCATCGGTCTGTTCGGGCAGTTTGCCTGGACGATCGAGAACATGTACTTCAACGTCTTCCTGTATAACACCATCTCTACCGACCCGTGGTACATCGCGGAAATGGTCGGCTGGTCGGCTGCCGCCGCGACGCTGACGACGCTTCTGATGGGCGCGCTGTCGGATAAGCTCGGCAGGAGAAAGCCGTTCATCGCGGCGGGCTATGTCCTGTGGGGACTTTCGACCGCAGTGTTCGGGTACATTACGCCCGAGAACGCCGCGAGGCTCTTTCCAGGGACGAACGCCGTCGCGTCAGCGGCGATGCTCGTCGTCATAATGGACTGCGTGATGACCTTCTTTGGCAGCACGGCAAACGACGCGGCCTTCAACGCCTATGTCACCGACATTACGGATAACTCGAACCGCGGCCGTGCGGAGAGCGTGCTCGCCATCCTGCCGCTTATATCGATGCTTATCATCTTCGGCGCTTTCGACGGGCTGACGCAGCAGGGGAGATGGCAGGAGTTCTTCAATATCTTCGGCCTTGCGGTGAGTGTCGTCGGCGTGCTGGCCATCTTCCTCGTGAAGGATGAGCCAGGGCTCACGCGCGGGTCTGACAGCTATTTTAAGAACCTGCTCTATGGCTTCAGGCCGTCGGTCGTGAAGGAGAACCCGGAGCTTTATCTGTCGTTTGCGGCGTTCTGCCTGTTCTCGGTTGCGGTGCAGGTGTTCTTCCCGTACCTCATCATCTACATACAGAATTATCTCGGCATCACGGACTATGCGATAGTCCTCGGCGTGGTGCTGATCCTCGCCTCTGTTGTGAGCGTCGTGTCTGGCCGATTCATCGACAGGCTCGGCAAGCTGCGCTTCGTGTTCCCAGCGGCGGCAGTCATGCTCGCGGGGCTTATCGGCATGTTCTTTGTGCGCGGGAGCGTGGGCGTGATGATCGCGGGAACGGTGATGATGAGCGGGTACATGATGATGACCTCGGCGCTCGGCGCGAATATCCGCGACTGGACGCCTGCCGGCAAGGCCGGGCATTTCCAGGGCATACGCATGATATTTGCAGTGCTGCTGCCGATGGTGACAGGCCCCGCGATAGGCGCGGCGGTCATAAAGAACGGCGCGAGCACCTATGTGGAGCTGGGGCAGGTAAAGACCGTTCCAACTCCGGGGATATACCTTGCCGCGGCTGCCGTGCTGCTGCTGACCTTTGTGCCGATATTGGTACTGCGGAGGAAAGAGAATGCAGCAGTATAAGAAAATGTTTAGGGAGCAAAGCATGGACAGAAGCGAGTTTCTTATTCGACTGAAGAAAAAAGGAATAGACCCTCAAATCGTCAGCTTTGACAGCAGCACAAAGGACGGCTGCAACATCCGGAAAAACCGTCTTGGCTGGGAAGTATTCATGAGAGAAAGAGGAAAAGAGTACGATAATATAGGCTTTCCATCGGAAAGTGATGCTTTGCAGTATCTGTATGATGAACTTGTAAAAATATACGGAAATGGGCAGAACTGATATCGATATACAGACAAGTGACTGCCGGGCAAAGACAGAAGTCGAACCGGTTCAGGAAAACCATTCCGGGAAGTTGCACAAAATTTTCTGCAGAAAACTGTTGACAATGTCGAACGAGAGGTGTATATTACACGCATCCAAAGACAGTGACGCTTCGGAACCGGTTCCGGGCGCTGCGTCTTTCACAAAATTTACAGGCGTTTGAATCCGGACAAGTAATGCGGGGAACTCACTTACAGAGAGTGCGCGGAAGCTGAAAAGCGCACAGCCGAGCCTGCACGAATAACACCGGGTGAGCCGCGAGGGGAAAGGGAAACCGAGTATCCGAGCCGTCCGCGTCCCGCGTCAGTGGACAAGGGTTTGATTGAACCCCGGGAATGAGAAAAAAGATAGGTGGCACCGCGAGGTACAGCACTTGCCCTATCGTACATGCTGAACATTTTGGATCCGACATCAATGGGAGGAAATGTTTATGTGTTCGATAATGGGCTTTTGCGGCAGCGGCGTCACCTTTGCGCGTTTTAAGGAATGTTTTGACAGAACGGTATCCAGAGGGCCGGACGATACCCGTTACGTAGATACCGGGCGCGGCCTGCTCGGCTTCCACAGGCTTGCCATCATGGGTCTGCATCCGGAGGGAATGCAGCCGTTCGAACTGCACGGCAGCTACGCCGTCTGCAACGGCGAGATATACGGCTTTGAGAAGCTGCGCGAGGGACTGATCGCCAAGGGCTACAAGTTCCAGAGCGAGTCCGACTGCGAGATACTCCTGCCGCTCTACGAGCAGTACGGCACGGATATGTTCAAAATGCTCGATGCGGAGTTTGCGCTCATCATCTATGATGCCAAGACCCGCGGCTTTGTCGCCGCGCGCGACCCCATCGGCATCCGCCCGCTCTATTACGGCTATACCGATTCAGATGAGATAGTCTTTGCCAGTGAGCCGAAGAACCTCGTCGGCCTTGTCGGGAAAATCATGCCGTTCCCTCCCGGACATTATTACATCGACGGGAAGTTCGTCTGCTACGCTGATATGTCCAAAGTCGAGAGCGTCTGCCATGACGACCTTGAAACGGCCTGCGCGAAGATACATGAAAAGCTCGTCGCCGGTATTGAAAAGCGCCTTGTCGCCGACGCGAAGGTGGGCTTCCTGCTCTCCGGCGGGCTTGATTCCTCGCTCGTCTGCGCCGTTGCCGCTCGAAAGAGCGACAAGCCCATACACACCTTTGCCATCGGCATGGCGACGGACGCGATAGACCTCAAGTACGCCAAAGAAGTCGCCGACTACATCGGCAGCGAGCACACCGAGGTCATCATCACGCGCGACGATGTTATCGCCTCGCTTGATAAGCTTATCTACATCCTCGGCACCTATGACATCACGACCATCCGCGCGAGCATGGGCATGTACCTGCTGTGCAAGGCGATACACGAGCAGACCGATATCCGCGTGCTGCTGACGGGTGAAATTTCCGATGAGCTCTTCGGCTATAAATACACCGACTTTGCACCCTCGCCCGAGGAATTCCAGAAGGAAGCCGAGAAGCGCATACGCGAGCTGCACATGTACGATGTGCTCCGCGCCGACCGCTGCATTTCCGTGAACTCCCTTGAGGCGCGCGTACCGTTCGGCGATCTTGACTTTGTAAAATACGTCATGAGCCTTGACCCGGCGATGAAGATGAATACCTACGGCAAGGGCAAGTACCTGCTGCGTCATGCCTTTGAGGGCGACTGGCTCCCGCACGATATCCTCTACCGTGAGAAAGCTGCGTTTTCCGACGCTGTCGGCCACTCCCTCGTTGACGACCTCAAGGAGTATGCCGCGTCATATTACACCGATGAGGAGTACGAGGAAAAGCGCATGAAGTATGGCCATGCGCGCCCGTTTACCAAGGAGTCGCTTCTCTACCGCGAGATATTCGAGAAGTACTACCCCGGCCAGAGCGATATGGTAGCAGACTTCTGGATGCCGAACAAGAGCTGGAAAGGCTGCGACGTCGACGATCCCTCCGCGCGCGTACTGTCAAACTACGGCGCAAGCGGTATGTGAGCGTATACATATATAATATATAAATAGAATCGGCGCAGCATTTGCAGCGCCGATTTTCATGTTATTCTGTTTGCGCCTCTTTGCTGTAAAGAAGCTCCGGCCAGGGGAAAACATACACGCCGGGTTCCGTGTCGGCGGTGATCTCAAGGCTGTGCCGGGAGAGCATCCGGATATCGGCAGAGCGAAACAGCTCAAGAAAACGGTCGACTCCACAGACCTGCTGGAGCCCCTGCGCGCCGCGGCGGTAGTGCATGGGGACGATGATCCTGGGCTTCACGGCGTCGGTAATGCGCTTGGCCTGCGCAGCGTCAATGGTGTAATACCCGCCGACGGGGATGAGCAGCACATCGATGCTGCCAAGCTCCTCAAGCTGCGCGCCCGACAGCTCATGGCCAAGATCGCCGAGGTGCGCGAGGTTTATGCCCTCGGAGGAGATAACGGAAATGAGGTTCCTGCCGCGCAGCTCTCCGTGCTTGCTGTCGTGAAAGGTCTCAATCTGGCGCAGCTTCATTTCGGGCTTGTGCCCGGAAAGAATGATACGCTCCGGTGCGCAGTGGTCGCTGTGCCCGTGGCTGCATATCACCGCGTCGGCCTTCAGCTCCGGCAGCTCGAGCCCGGGAACGGAGCCGGGGGCATAGGGGTCGAAGACCACCGTCCCGTTCTCGCAGATGACCTTAAAGCATGAGTGCCCGTACCATATCAGCTTCATTTAACACGCTCCTTTCAAAAATTATAACGGTGTTGGTGTTACAATTATAATATGAAAGAGGAGCGCGAGTCAACGCCAAATTCGCGTCGGATCAGAGTCGAGGCCCCTGAAAACTGTCGTCACGGTTCGAGAGGTTCTTCAGGCTGAAGTTCAGGAACGTCACAGGCTGCTTCCATGTAAGATTAGTCTTGCGCGCGATAAGCTCCTTGAGGTCGTTCACGCTGCCGCCGGAGACGGTGTTCTTCTGCACCATGAAGGCTGCGCGGTTCTGGAGGAACATATACAGATAATCGCTGTCCTCCGCGAGACGGGAAAAGGAGGTGTAGCTGACAGGCTCGGTGTCGGGATTGAAGCTGAACTTGGTGGGGCCGAAGCTGTAATTAAAGACAGGCAGCTGCCCGCCGAGCTGCTTTATCACAGCGTCCGCGCGGGACTTTGCCACAGTGTTTCTGCCGGTCAGCATGAAGCAGCCAATCATGATGCACACGAGCGAAATACTCGTAGAAACCTGGGCCACCACGCCGAAAACGATCAAGGCGGCGGAGATCACAAGCAGGGCAATTTTTTTGCCGAACTCAAAGGTATTGTACTGCGTGATGCACATAAGCTCCACGGATTCTTTGCTGTGCGCCATTTTTGCGGTGATGTTGGTCATTGGAGAACCTCCCCTCGTTTGACCGATTATAACATTATTCACGTCTCACGGCAAGTAAAACCGGCAGAGCCTTTGCCCTGCCGGTTTTGAATGAACGCTTTATATCAGACGATGCCTTGAGCCATCATCGCGTCTGCGACCTTGAGGAAGCCCGCGACGTTCGCGCCGACCATGAGATCGCCGGGCTTGCCGCACTCGACGGAGGCGTCATAGCAGGCCTTGTATATCTCCTGCATGATGCCGTGCAGCTTCTCATCGACCTCGTCAAAGCTCCATGACATGCGGATGGAGTTCTGGCTCATTTCGAGCCCGGAGGTGGCGACGCCGCCGGCGTTCGAGGCCTTACCGGGGGAATAGAGCAGGCCGTTTGCCTTGACGAGCTCTATCGCCTCGGGGGTCAGCGGCATGTTCGCGCCCTCAAAAACGGCGATGCAGCCGTTATCGACGAGCTTCTGCGCGCCCTCGGCGTCCATCTCGTTCTGGGATGCGCAGGGGTGAGCGATATCGCACTTGACGCTCCAGATGTTTTTGCAGCCCTCGTGGTACTCGGAGCCGGGGACCTCCTGAGCGTAAACGCTGATGCGCGCGCGGCGCTTCTGCTTAATGTCAAAGAGCTTCTCAAGATCGATGCCCTTGGGATCGTAGATATAGCCCTGAGAGTCGCTCATCGCGACGACCTTGCCGCCGAGCTGAGTGCATTTCTCAGCCGCGTACTGCGCGACGTTGCCGGAGCCGGAGACGACGACGGTCTTGCCCTCATAGCTGTCGTTTCTCAGGTACTTGAGAGCCTCGGCGGAGAAGTAGCACAGGCCGTAGCCGGTGGCCTGAGTGCGCGCAAGGGAGCCGCCGTAGCTGAGACCCTTGCCGGTGAGCACACCGCCATCGAAGCGGTCGACAATGCGCTTGTACTGGCCGAAGAGGTAGCCGATCTCGCGCGCGCCGACGCCGATGTCACCGGCGGGAGTGTCGGTAAACTGGCCGATGTGGCGGTAGAGCTCGGTCATAAAGCTCTGGCAGAAACGCATGACCTCAGCGTCGGACTTGCCTTTAGGGTCGAAATCGGAGCCGCCCTTGCCGCCGCCCATGGGGAGCGTGGTCAGGGAGTTTTTGAGAACCTGCTCAAAGCCGAGAAATTTTATAACGGAGAGATTGACGGAGGGATGGAAGCGCAGACCGCCCTTGTAGGGGCCTATAGCGGAATTGTACTGCACTCTGAAGCCGCGGTTGACGCGGGTAACGCCCTGATCGTCCACCCAGGGGACGCGGAACTCAACAACGCGCTCAGGCTCGACAAAGCGCTCGATAAGCCCGGCCTTTTCCCATTCGGGGTGCTTGTCGATAACAAGCTCGAGAGACTCGAAAACCTCGCGCACAGCCTGCAGAAACTCGGGTTCATGGCCGTCGCGGCGCTCGACGGCTGCGTAAACTCTCTTTAGATACTCATTGGTAAACATAGCGCACCTCCAATAATTGGTGAGTCAATTATAAAACAAGATACGCCATCTTGCAACGAAAAATAAAAAGATGGCAAAGCAAAAATCACCTCCGCTCGTTTCGGGCAGAGGTGATCGCGATAAAACTTATCTGTTTTCCAGACTGCTGAGGAACATGGTGTTCTCGGCGTCGGACGGGATGAGGAAGCCGGTGCGCGGGGAGACGGAGAAGGCCTCGACCGCGGGGCCGTCCATCAGGCAGGAGCGCTTGAACTGCTGCGAGAAGTAACGCTTGCAGTAGCTGGTGATCCAGCGCAGCAGCTCTTCGTCGCTGAACTCGTCGCCGTAAGCGGCCTTGGCGAGCTTGAGCGTCTTTGCCGGGGAGAAGCCGCAGATCATCATCTTGTGGGTGAAGAAGTCCTGCAGGCTGTAGGAGCCGACAGCGTCCTCGCTCTTCTGCTCGATGAGGTCGTCATGTATCGGCAGAAGCTCCGGGGTGACGGGGCAGTCAAGCACGTCATAGAGCGCGGCCTTGAGAACCTTGTCCTCGGTCTTGCCGGCAATGTAGCTGACGTTTGCGCGCACCTGGGTCTTGGTCAGGCCGAGGTTCACGTCGTACATGCTGGTATGGTCGCCGTTATAGGTGCACCAGCCGTCGACAAACTCGCTGAGATCCTCAGTGCCGACGTCAAGGCCGTTGACCTTATTGGCGATGTCCATGAGCACCTGCGTGCGCTCGCGCGCCTGCGCGTTCTCAAAGGCGATGGAGTAATCGTCATGCGCGTGGCCGATATCGTCAAAGTGCTGGTAGACGGACTTGCCGATGTCGATAACGCGGACCTCCGCGCCGATCTGCTCGGCGACGACGATGGCGTTGGACTTGGTGCGGGAGGAAGTGCCGAAGCAGGGCAGAGTGCAGGCGATGACGTTCGTGCTCGGAAGCCCCATTTTCTTCACGGCCATGGCGCTGACCATGACGGCAAGAGTGGAGTCCACACCGCCGGAGATACCGACGACGCAGTGGTCAAGCCCTGCGTACTCCATGCGCTTTACAAGGCCGGAGACCTGGATATCAAGCATACGCTCGCAGTAGGTCGGCAGATCCTCTGCCTTTTCGGGCAGGTGCGGATGCTTCTGGTAGGTGCGGGTGAGGGTGGTGTCCTCAAGCTCGCCGCCCCACGGGCAGACGTAGTGCAGATAATCGCACACGTCGAAGCCGCCCTTTGCACGGCGGAGATTTATCATGTGCTCAATGTCTATCTCACTGACGGCAAGGCTGTTTTCCTTCTCGTCGGAGGCGAGGATGACGCCGTTTTCGGCGACCATGCACAGACCGGAATAGACATTCTCGGTAGTGCTCTCGCCCTTGCCGGGCGCGGCCATGACGATGCCGCAGCGCAGCTTCTTCGACTCATAGCGCAGGTTAAGCTCCGCTTCGTCGGTGGAGGTGACGGTCTCGGGGAAGGAGGCCATCTGCGCGATGACGGTAGCACCGGAGAGCGCATGGCGCAGTGCGGGGGATGTGACGGCGTCCATGTCAGCGCCGAGCTCCACCGCGACCTTCAGGTCGGGCATGGAAGCGTGCTCGAACAGAACATCGGAGGACAGGAAGCTGTCATACTCGCCGACGGTAACGTCGAGCGCTTCATCGTCGTCATAGCTCTGGAAGTGGGAGCCATCGACGTTCTCTCTGGGAACAAGACCCAGCAGCTCACCGTCACATATGGCGGCGGCGCAGCTGTAGATGCGGGAGCCGGCGGCGTAGGGCAGGCCGACGAAGACGAGCATATCCGTGCCGGCGGTCGCGGCGATGACCTTTGCGAGTGCGGCCTTTGCCCCGTCGAGGATAACGCGGTGGGCGATGAGGTCAAAGCAGGAGCAGCCGGTGAGGGTAAGCTCCGGGAAAACGAGGATCTTGACGCCCTTGGCCTTGGCATCCGCGATACACTCAATAACGCGCTGGGCATTATACTCCGCGTCCGCGACCTTGATGACAGGGGACGCGGCGGCGGCCTTTATAAAACCGTACTTCATTTATATATTCACCTGATTTCAGAATTTGATACGCTCGGAGATATACGCCTTGACCTCACTGATGGGGATACGCACCTGCTCCATGCTGTCGCGCTCACGGACGGTGACGCAGTGGTCGGCTTCGTCTGTCTCTGTGCCGACGGTGTTGAAGTCAAAGGTGATGCAGAACGGGGTACCGATCTCATCCTCGCGGCGGTAGCGCTTGCCGATGGAGCCGGTCTCGTCATAGTCGCACATGAAATCACGGCTCAGCTCATTGTAAAGCTCCATTGCGGGGCCTGTGAGGATCTCCTTCTTGCTCAGCGGCAGGATCGCGCACTTGAACGGAGCGAGAGCGGGATGCAGATGCAGCACGGTGCGGATATCGTCATTGCCCTTCTTGTCCTGACCGACGACCTGCTCATCATAAGCGTCGCACAGGACGGAGAGCACGGTACGCTCGACGCCGAGGGACGGCTCGATAACGTAGGGGATATAGTGCTCGTTCTTCTCCTGATCGTAATAGGTGAGATCCTGACCGGAGACGGTCTGGTGCTGGGTCAGGTCATAGTCAGTGCGGTCGGCAACGCCCCAGAGTTCGCCCCAGCCGAAGGGGAAGAGGAACTCAAAGTCGGTAGTGGCCTTGGAGTAGAAGCAGAGCTCCTCGGGGTCATGGTCGCGCAGACGGAGGTTCTCATCCTTCAGGCCGATGGAGAGCAGGAAGTTATGGCAGAAGCTGCGCCAATAGTCGAACCACTCAAGGTCGGTGCCCGGCTGGCAGAAGAACTCAAGCTCCATCTGCTCGAACTCACGCACGCGGAAGATGAAGTTGCCCGGGGTGATCTCATTTCGGAAGCTCTTGCCGATCTGGCCGATGCCGAAGGGGAGCTTGCGGCGGGTGGTGCGCTGGACGTTCACGAAGTTCGTGAAGATGCCCTG
This sequence comes from Clostridiales bacterium, assembly GCA_003150355.1. Lineage (GTDB taxonomy): Bacteria > Bacillota > Clostridia > Oscillospirales > Oscillospiraceae > Limivicinus. Next base: position 140,804 of record QAMJ01000014.1, read on the forward strand.
CGCGGTCTCGGGACGGAGGTAGACGGTGTTCTTCGCGTCCTCGGTGACGCCCTGGAAGGTCTTGAACATCAGGTTGAACTGACGGATATCGGTGAAGTTATGCTTGCCGCAGGTGGGGCAGGGAATGTTGTGCTCCTCGACGAAGTCCTTCATCTCGCTCTGGGAGAAAGCGTCGATGGGCTTGGGCAGCTCGAAGGCGGTCTCGCTGCACCAATCCTCAATGAGCTTGTCCGCGCGGAAGCGCTCGTGGCATTCGCGGCAGTCCATCAGCGGATCGGAGAAGCCGCTCAGGTGGCCGGAGGCGACCCAGGTCTGCGGGTTCATGAGGATGGCGGCGTCAAGGCCGACGTTATACGGGTTCTCCTGCACGAACTTCTTCCACCAGGCGCGCTTGATGTTGTTCTTCAGCTCGACGCCGAGCGGGCCGTAGTCCCAGGTGTTGGCGAGGCCGCCGTAGATCTCGGAGCCGGCGAAGATGAAGCCTCTGTTCTTGCACAGAGCCACGATCCTGTCCATGGTTTTTTCGGTATTTTTCATGTTTCTTCCTTTCCTGCGGCTGGCTGCCGCAGAGATAAAATTTTGTCTTCCGACAACACTATAATATACCAGAATTATTGGCATATATCAACAAAAACTAAGCTGGGAAAAGTGTTAATTCTTAAATAAAGTTTAGAATTCAGGCGGGAAGAATTTAGTGCTGTCGGTTCCATTGTCAGGAAAAAGGGTGTATAATACCATCAGATAACAAATTAGACAGGACACGGAAAGATGAAAGAGAACGATACGCGGGATAGGACCCGCCGGAGACTTAAAGTAATACTGCTGGTGCTGCTGGCGTACATCGTAGCCATTGCGGCGCTCGCTGTGATAATAGACGCGCGGCATGTGCGCTTTTACGTGACGGGGTCGGAGAACATAACGCAGGAGTACGGCGAAATGTACGAGGATCCGGGCGTGTACGCCGTGACCTACGGCAAGCTCTTCGGCGAGGGGACAAAGCGCCTGCACGTCGCAGTTGAGGGCAGTGTAGATACTACGAAGCTCGGCAGCTGCACGCTGAAATACTGGACGCGCTGGATGTTCACGGACTATGTGACAGAGCGGAACGTCACTGTTATAGACACGACGCCCCCGGTCATAGAGCTCAAGCACATAGAGGGCTATGAGGCGAGCTGGATGAACGGCTACGAAGAGGAGGGCTACACCGCATTTGACAGCTGCGACGGCGACCTCACCTCAAAGGTCGTGCGCACAGAGGATAAGGACAAGGTGACCTATACCGTTACGGATTCGTCCGGAAACACCGCGACAGCCGTGCGCGAGATCGAGTACGCAAAGACCGAGCCGCGCATAATCCTGAACGGCGATGAGAACATGATATTCACCGCACGTACCGACTTCACCGACCCAGGCTATACGGCGTCGGATGGACTGGGGAGAGACCTGACTTCCCTTGTGCAGGTTGACAGCGACGTCGTGCCATATATCGCGGGGGACTATCAGATAGTCTACAGCCTCACAAGCGAGACGGGCGAGTCCGTCAGCGTGACGCGCAGCGTCACGGTCATCCCGGCGAACAGGCCGGACGTTGTGAACCCCGACGGCAAGACAATCTACCTCACATTTGACGACGGGCCGGGGCCTTATACCTCAAAGCTTCTGGACGTGCTGGCTGCGTATAACGTGAAGGCGACATTCTTCGTCACGGCGGCGAATCCAAAGTACTATGACATGATCGCCCGCGAAGTGAACGAGGGGCACTCCGTCGGCGTACACAGCTATTCTCACAACTATAAGACCATCTATTCCAGCGAGGAAGCCTTCTTCAATGACTTCAACGCCATGGAGGAGATCATATACGAGCAGACCGGCAGCTACACACAGTTGTGCCGCTTCCCCGGCGGAAGCTCAAACACGGTCAGCAATTTCAATCCGGGTATAATGTCCCGCCTGACGGAAGCGCTTACTGACATGGGTTACAAGTATTTTGACTGGAATGTGTCCTCGGGCGACGCGGGAGAGACGACGAAGACGGACGTCGTTATCTCCAACATCGAGTCTGGCTGCCGCGGTATGAAAGCGTCCGTCGTCCTCCAGCACGATATAAAGGACTTCAGCGTGAACGCGGTGGAGTCGGTAATAATCTGGGGATTGCAGAATGGCTATACATTCCGCGCCCTCGATATGAGCAGCCCCGACGCGCACCATGGGGTGAACAATTAATTTATATAGAATAACGATCCCCCGAAAACTCCGCACAGTGCGGAGCTTCCGGGGGATTTGTTATACTTGTTATATCGCGAGGACTGCGTTGAGTGCGTCGCCGGTCGCGAGCATGGAGTTGCCGGGAGCCTGGCGCGCTTCGCCGATGACTATCACCTGGGGCACACGGCGGAGCTTTCAGAGGTGCTGGACGACCCGTTCATCCAGTACGCGCAGGGCTTCGGCGTGTCGGTGGTTCCGTATATGGAAATGCTGCTGCGGCTGAACGTGAAGATATTGCAGATATCGCGCCCGGTCCCGAACCGGATGTTCTGCCTTGTGACCGACCCGGCGATGACGCTTTCTCCGGCAGCGGCGGACTTCAAGCGCTTTGTCCTGTCGCAGAGCGAGGGACGATAATAGATAACGATAGCCAAAGATAATGTTTTAATAGATTTTCTGCATGAATATATAAACAAACAAACCGCTCAGAAAGTTGTGCAAACCTTCCTGAGCGGTTTGTTTCGATTTTTATTTCCCATATATATGCTGCTTTGCAGCGGCGAGGATGTTGCGCATCAGCATCGCGCGCGTCATCGGGCCGACGCCGCCGGGTACGGGGGTGATATATGCCGCGCGCTTGACGGCCTCGTCAAACACAACGTCCCCGGTGAACTTGCCGGTCTCGGCATCGCGGTTCATCGCCACGTCTATGACTGCCGCGCCGGGCTTTATCATGTCCCCGGTAATAAGACCCCTGTGCCCTGCCGCGACGACGAGGATATCCGCCTGCCGCGTGAACTCCGCAAGCCTCGGCGTGCGGCTGTGGCAGGAGATCACAGTGCCGTTCGCGCGCAGGAGCATCATGGCCATGGGCTTTCCGACTATGTTGCTGCGCCCGACCACTGTGCAGACCCTGCCCTCGACCGGTATCTCATAGGCGCGCAGCATCTCCATTATCCCCGCCGGGGTGCAGGGCAGCAGCACGGGCTTCCCCGCGGAGAGACGCCCGACGTTCACCGGATGGAACGCGTCCACGTCCTTCTCGGGGGAGATCGCCTCAATTATCGCGTCCTCGTCGATGTGCTCCGGCAGCGGCAGCTGCACAAGTATGCCGTCTATCTCCGCATCGCGGTTCAGCGCGGAGATAAGCTCAAGCAGTGTTTCCTGCGTGACGGTATCGTCAAATTTATATTCGCGGCTCATAAAGCCGCACTGCTCACAGTCGCGTTCCTTGCCGGAGACGTATATGCGCGAAGCGGGATCGTCCCCGACGAGCACGACCGCAAGCCCGGCTTTGCGCGGGAGCGCTGCCGCCTCGCGCGCAGTTTCCTCGCGCACCCTCTGCGCAAGCGCCTTGCCGTCTATCAGCATTGCCGCGCCTCCAAAATCATGGGACGCCCTGCGCACTGAAGCTTGCTGCCCTTGACCTCAACGGAAGCGCCGGAGATAAGCTCGGGATAAGAGCCGTCCGGGAGCTCGACGCTCACCTCGGCGCTCAAAGAGCGGAGGCTGAACACGCCGATGAAGCGCTTATCGCCGCTGCCGCGCTCGAGCACGGCGATGTTGTTTTTATCGTCCCCGGCGGCAAGGAAGTAATCCTCGCAGCCGAAGCGCTCGCGCTTTATTTCATACAGCCGGTGCATGAGCTCAGACAGATCACGGCCGGTGCCGCGGCTGACAGTGTCCTTTTCAAACAGACTCGGCAGGTGGATGTTTTCAAATTCCTGCCCGGCGTAGATAAGCGTCGTGCCTTTGAGAAAGTAGAGGAAAGCGGTGTAATTGATAAGGTCGCACTCGCGCGGGACGAAGGAGCGGATGCGCGGCTGGTCGTGGTTCTCAAGGCAGCGCAGCTTGTTGTAGTTCGCGGGGTAGATGGCCTCCTGAAAGTTCAGCATATCGAGATAGTGCGTGAGGGCGATCTCGCCGCGCAGGTACTTGTCGAAGCACTCGCGCGTGTCGTAATCGTACTCGATATCAAAGGCGGAATACTCATCATAATCAAGCGCAGAGTATATGCCAAGCCTGCGGGCGCGGCAGCCGAAGCTCTGGTGCACCGTCTCGGCGAGCCACACGCAGTCGGGGTTCACTCGGCTGACTTCCTCGCGCGCCTTCTGCCAGAACTCCACCGGCACGAAGGACGCGACATCGCAGCGGAAGCCATCGACCAGGCTTGCCCACATTTTGAGCGAGGCTATCTGATAATCCCACAGCGCGCGGTTATTATAGTCAAGGTCGATGACGTCCGACCAGTCGCCGATCTTGTTGCCGGGCTTGCCGTCCGGGCCGTGGTAGAAGAACTCCGGGTGCTCGGAATACAAAACGGAGTCGGGCGAGGTGTGGTTATAGACGACGTCTATCATGCACTTCATGCCGCGCGCGTGTATCGCGGAGACGAGCTCCATGAAGTCCGCCATGCTGCCGTACTCGGGGTTCACATCGCGGTAATCGCGGTTCGCGTAGGGACAGCCGAGGCTGCCTTTCCTGCCCTTGAGGCCGATGGGGTGGATCGGCATGAACCATATAATGTCCGTGCCGAGGGACTTGATACGGTCAAGGTCGGGTATCACGGCGCGGAACGTGCCCTCCGGGGTGTGGTTTCTGACGTATACGGAATAGATCACCTGATTCTGGAGCTTGCGGTCGGTATTGACGGCCATGGTTCTGCCTCCTCCTATGGCTTTGTTGAGCGGATATATGTATTTACCCACCGGTCAATGGTATTACAAAAAGAGAAATATTTCAATACAGTCGGGATAGATCGCGATGATTTTCTTTACAGCTTTACATTCGGATTCGTATACTGGCCGTGCTTCTTTGTGTTCCTGCCGTACTGTATGGCAAACTTGGGGCAGCGGTGCAGACAGCCGAGACACATCACGCATTTGTCCTTGACCCAGACGGGCTTGCTTGCCTGCATTTCGATGGCCTGCACAGGGCATTTCTTCGCGCACAGTCCGCAGCCTATGCAGCTCTCCTCTACGTGAAAATGCGCCGTCCGCCGCGCGCTCTTGTCATAGATCGGCAGGGATATCGTCTCGGCAAGAAAGACCGGAACGCGCGGTGACATATGCCTGTTGGTGCGTCGTTCACTGATCCGACGGATCACTCTGTAGATCTGCGCTTCCGTGGTTTTGGTAAATACAGCCGCCTTTTCCGGCGTGGAGAGATCGAAGATCGGAGTCCATGTATCGGCCATGCGAACGGAGTAAAGGGCGTCGATAGTCCGCCCATGAATAGCTTGTCCTGCCGCATACCCGGAAGCTCCCGGCGTTGTGCCATAGGTCGAGACAAAGTAAAGGTAGTCCGTATTGAAAGCTGCCTTTTCAAGGAACTCCTTCACTATGCTCGGCAAGCCCCAGAAATATGTCGGGGAAACGATACCGATAGAGTCGTCAGAGAAAGAATACTCGCCGCGCTGGATGCAGTCCACGATGGAGACGGCTTCCTGTCCTGTCGCTGACGCGATCCGCGACGAAACATATTTGCAGTTCCCGGTTGCAGAAAAATACAGGATCATCGGGCACCTCCGTAATTTTATATTTATTATTATACCACAACCGCGTGCGGAGATAAAGACGGGAGTCTTGAGAAATCAAAGCCGCACAGATAAAAAAGGACCCGCTTTCCGATAAAGATACTCGAAAAACGGGTCTGTTCAGTTTGTGTTATTTTTGTCCGTAATAGGCGTTTGATCCATGCTTGCGCAGGTAGTGCTTGTCAAGGAGATGCTGCTGCATTCTATTTGCGCCCGGATTGAGCAGCATTGTATGCAGATCCATAAAAGCGACTTCTTCCATCACTACGGCGTTATGCACTGCGTTTACCGCATCCTTTCCCCATGCGAAAGGACCATGGCTGAATACCACAACTCCGGGAATATCTTCAGCTGTCTTGCCGTTAAAGGCCTCGATAATGACTTTACCTGTCTCTTTTTCATACTCACCCATGATCTCCGCTTCCGTCATAGGGCGCGTACAAGGAATGTCACCGTAGAAGTAATCACCGTGCGTCGTGCCCATGGCAGGGATGCTCTTACCGGCCTGGGCAAATGTCGTTGCCCAGCGTGAGTGCGTATGAACAATGCCGCCGATACTGTGGAAAGCCTTGTAAAGCTCAATATGCGTTGGAGTATCGCTTGACGGCTTCCATCTGCCTTCAACCGTTCTGCTTTCCAGGTCTACAACTACCATATCCTCAGCGCGCATGGTGCTGTATGGTATACCTGACGGCTTTATCACAACGAGCCCTTTCTCACGATCAATACCGGAAACATTTCCCCATGTAAATGTCACGAGCCCATACTTGGGCAAAAGCATATTTGCCTCGTACACCTGTTCTTTTAGTTCTTCAAGCATTGTCTTCACCCGATTTTGTTTATTGTATCCCAAACAGGATCGAGAGCTGAAATTATTTTTCTATATGCGTCATATTTCCTGTCATACATCTCAAAATACTCACGTCGAGGATAAACAGGAGAAGAAAGCTTCGTCATTGCGGATAACGCCGAGGGAACATCGGCATAATCTCCGACGGCGATCGCGGCTGCTATTGCGCAGCCGTGCGCTCCGGTCTCATCGACAGATGAAGTCTCTACCGGCAGCTTCATAACGTCCGCGAATATCTGCGTCCACACCTTGGATTTCGCAGCTCCTCCGACAAGGCGTATACTTTTGGGGTCCTTGTCCATGCAGTTTCTGAGCCTTTCATAGTGCCAGCGGTGGCAGAATGCTATCCCCTCATATATGCTGCGGACTATATGAGCACGTGTATGATATGCATTTATTCCAATGAAAGATCCTTTGGCATTTGGATGAACGTTGCTTGCCATAATAAATGGCAGAAATATGGGGCATGAATCCGCAGGGGATATGGAAGCGGTCTCTTTGTTTATCTCTGTATAGATATCGTCTGACTTCTGCGCAAGGTTTCTCAGGTACCATGCAAGATTTCCTGCGCTTGTGGCGCTGGATTCTTCTATCAGGTACCAGCCCGGTATGCAGAAGAGCGAGTTCATAAGTACACGCCCGCCGGTCACTGGCTCCGGACGGATAAACTCATTTATGCTCCATGCCTGAAACGCTCACTTTTACTTATCAGGGAGATGGCGACCTCGCGGCAATAGGCTTGGCCGAAACTATGTCTGCTGCAAATCGGGGGGAGAACTTTACAGTTATTTTCATAAATAACGGCACATACGGTATGACCGGCGGGCAGATGGCGCCCACTACACTTGTCGGCGAAAAAACCACCACCACACCATATGGCAGAAATCCCGTGCAGCATGGGTATCCGCTGCATATGTGCGAACTGCTCAGCCAGCTTAACGCTCCGGCCTACATTGCGCGTGTCACATGTGCCGATCCGGCCAACGCATTGAAAGCAAAGGCTGCCGTTAAAAAGGCTTTTGAATATCAACTCAATGGAAAAGGCTTTTCTTTTGTGGAATTCCTATCAAACTGTCCTACAAACTGGGCAATGACTCCGGCGGAATCTCTTGAGCACATAAAGAATGTTACGTCTTCCGAGTTCCCGCTGGGCGAGTTCAGAGCAAAGTAAGGAGCAGGGTTTATGGAAAAATCTTTGATAATTGCCGGTTTTGGCGGACAGGGCGTTATGGTGATAGGTCAACTCTTGGCCTATACTGCATTCGAAACGACCGATAAGAAAGTGACATATTTCCCTTCGTACGGCGCAGAGCAGCGCGGCGGTACTGCCAATTGCTTTGTAGTAATATCTGATCAGGACATCGGTGCACCAAAGGTCAATATGGCGGATTATCTTGTTGTCCTTAACCAGCCGTCCATGGAGCGGTTTTCAGAATCGGTAAAGAACGGAGGAGCACTATTTGTCAACAGCTCAATAGTAACAGATATACCGCAATATCGCGATATTGACATAGTTCCGGTGGAGGCTGGGAACATTGCCGCGGAGCTTGGCACACCAAAGGTAATGAATCTGGTCATGACCGGCGCGGTCATCGGTTACTCTGATCTCTTGCCCGCAGATAATGTACTGCAAACGGCGTTCAGAAAACTCGGCGCAAAACGCCCGGAACTGAATCAGATGAACGAGGCTGCTTTTAAACGAGGTCTTGAGATCGGAAAACTTGCAAAAAGCCGCAGAATGCAAGCATTGTTTTGAGAAACTGCCACAGGAAGACCCCCGCGCAGGGGCGTGAGTAGAAATCTGCGGTTGGGCGGACTATGTAAGCACACTAATTGTAATAATGGTGCGGGACGGACATCACGGTATATTAGAGCGTAGGGAGACCGTTCCGCATGAAAAAAGCGCCCATCTTCGTGTTGAAAATTGGCTTAGAACCTAATGAAAACCCACGCGCCGTACCTGCATCAAGGTACGGCGCGTGGGTTATGAATATCTGTTACAGGCTCTTGAGAATTTCGTGCAGCTCGTGAACGTCGGCAAGGACATAGTCGGGCTTGCGCTCGGCCTCGTCGACCATCTTCTGATCCGTCTCGCCTGAGAGGACGAGCACGGAGACGGAGCCCGCGTTCTGCGCAACGGCAATGTCGGTATACAGTCTGTCACCGACGGCGCATATCTTCTCATTGGGGATGCCGGTCATGGCGGAAATAACGTCTATCATGTTGCGGTTGGGCTTGCCGATGTAGTTCGGCTTCACGCCGCTGGAGGCGGTGAGCAGGGCGCAGATACTGCCGCAGTCGGGCAGGACCTCGCCGCGCGGCATGGGGCAGACCCAATCGGGATTGGCGGCGATGAAGTGCGCGCCGCGGCGCAGGAAGTGGACGGACTTGTCAAGCTTTTCATACACAAGCTCGGTATCAAAGCCCTGCACCACAACGTCGACGTCCTCGGCCTCGGTGTGCCCAAGCTCGTCATTCACGAGGTCAATGCCGTAGCTGACAAGCTCACGGTAAAAGGCCTTCGTACCGGCGAGGTACACCTTGGCACCGGGGTGGCGCTGGTTGAGGTACATGCCCGTTGCCATGCCGGAGGTGAACACGTTCTCGCGCTCGCACGGGAAGCCGAGGCGGCGCAGACGCGTGATGTAATCCTCACCGGCACGGGAGGAATTGTTTGTGAGGTATATGTATTTTTTGCCGAGGCGGGGGAGATCCTCCATCAACTCAACGGCGCCTTCATAAACATTGTCGCCCAGATAAAGTGTACCGTCCATGTCGAAAAGGAACAGCTCAGTATTTTTCAGCTTGTCGTAATTCATTGCATCCTCCGATTTTCAATAAGTTTTGCCCGAAATTGGTACAATTATTATATCATAGATTTTCCGAACGTCCAGCAGAATAATTGAGGATGCGTGTATAGACATAAGACACAAAGCGTCGCAATGTAAAAACCGGCGTCCGGTTTATGACTTGAACCGGACGCCGGTATACTCATTTCTTTTTCACGGGCATAGGAAGCTCGGCGATAAGCGTTGCGGCGATCATGAGTCCGCAGCCGAGAAGCTCACGCCCGGTCATGAGCTGGCCGAGCAGCAGCGTGCCGAACACCGCGCCGAAGAAGGCCTCAAGGCTCAGCAGCAGAGAGACGACCGCGGGGTTGCCGCCCTTCTGGGCGAGGATCTGGAAGGTGTAGCCAAGGCAGCTTGAGAAAACGGAAATATAAAGCAGCGGCCAGATGCACGAGCGCACCGCCGATACGCTTATCTCCTCGAACGGCAGCGCGACAAGCGCCGACAGCACAGAGACAACGAGGAACATTCCGCAGCTGAGCACGAGTCCGTCGACCCTGAAGCTGAACCTGTCAACCGAGAGGATCTGAATAGTGAACAGGAAAGCGCACATCAGGAGGATAAGGTCGGTGGAGGATATGGAGAAGCCATCGGTGATGCAGAGAAAATACATGCCGGTGACGGCAACGGCGACGGCGATCCAGTGGCGGGACGGCAGGGTATGCTTAAAGAACATCTGACCTATCGGGACAAGCACGATATACAGCGCCGTAACAAAGCCGGCCTTACCGGCGGACGCACCCATATTGATCGCGAGCTGCTGAAGATTTGCGGCGGCGAAGAGCGCCGCGCCACAGATAAGACTGCCAACGATTATATCGCGTCGGGAGCCGACCTCGGTCCTCCTGCGCAGCAGGCAGACGATAAGCAGAACCAAAAAGGCGATGATAGAACGCAGCGCCGTTATCGTGAACGGCCCGAGATACTGCGCGCACATGCTCTGAGCGGAGAAAGCGGCTCCCCAGATTATCGCAGCGAGCAGCGCGTACAGTGACTGACGGCGGTTGTTCTTCATGGCAGACTCCTTTCACGACTGAATAAAAAACATTACGAGTATAAATCCTGTTAAGAATTAAGTCAATAGAAATTTCCATGCATACCCCAAAAACTCCTTGACAAGATGATGCCGATATGTTAACATGACCTAACGTTAAAAGGGAGTAATTGCAAAGGCATGGTCAACATTCTCCCGGAAGAGATTCCGGTGGTCATGCGCCTGTAAAGATAGGTAATGAGACTTTTAGCACATCACATTTGCTGATCGTGCGAAAGTCTCTTTTTTTGCACGTCAGATGGAGGGAGATCACTATGGGTATCGATTTTACCGGAGGGAACCTTTTCTTTGTTCTGCTGCTGTTTGCCGCGGGACTGCTGTGCATCATCAAGGGCGGAGATTTCTTCGTCGATGCTGCGACGTGGATAGCTGAAGCGTCGCGCATCCCGAAGTTCATCATCGGCGCAACGGTCGTGAGCTTTGCAACGACTATGCCGGAAATGATGGTGTCGGTGTTCGCAGCCTATGAGGGCAATGCGGATATCGCCGTCGGCAACGCTGTCGGCTCCGTCACAGCCAACACCGGACTTATCATGTGCCTGTCGCTCGTGTGTCTCGAGTGCATGATGCCGCGCCGCCAGTACGCGGTCAAGGCTTGTCTGCTGCTCGGCTCGGTCGCGGTGCTGTGCGCCTTCACGCGGGACGGCCAGCTCTCAATCATCGAGAGCGTTGTGATCCTGCTGTTTTTCGCAGGCTTCATGGCGGACAGCCTCATTTCCGCAAAGCGCGAGCACGGCGCGGACAGCAATGAGATAGTGCAGGTCGACACCAGCGGGAAGAACATACTCATAAACATCGGCAAGTTCCTGCTTGGCGCGGCGGCGATCGTACTCGGTGCGCAGCTTCTTATTGATAACGGCACGGCGCTGGCACAGCTGCTGCATGTCCCCGATTCCATCATCGGCGCGACGATGATCGCTATCGGCACCTCTCTGCCGGAGCTTGTGACGACCATCACCGCCATCAGGAAAAAGCAGTCCGACCTCTCCGTCGGCAACATCATCGGCGCAAACCTGATGGACATCACGCTCATCATGCCGCTGTGCGCGCTGCTTCTCGGCAAGCCCCTGACGGTCGAGAATCAGGGAATGCTGCTGGATATCCCGGCATGCCTTATCGTCTCCGCGGGTGCGCTCGTCCCGGCGCTTATCTGCGGGCGCTTCAAGCGCTGGATAGGCTTCTTCATCGGCGGGCTTTACATAGTCTACCTCGTAATAATGTTTGCCTGCTTCGGCGTATAAAGATAATAAAAAACTCCTGCCTGCGGATTCACCCGCAAGCAGGAGTTTTTTAGTTGTATTATGCTTTTAGACTCTGAGAGCGCGTATCGCATTGAGCACGGCCAAGACCATAACACCGACGTCGGCGAAGATCGCGGCCCACATGTTCGCGATACCGAGCGCGCCAAGCAGCAGGCACGCAAACTTGATGACGAGCGCGAACACGATGTTCTCATGCACGATGCGGATGCACTTGCGGGATATCTTTATGCCCTTGGCGATCTTCATCGGGTCGTCGTCCATGAGGACGATGTCGGCAGCTTCAATGGCGGCGTCGGAGCCCATCGCACCCATCGCGATGCCGATATCCGCGCGGGAGAGCACAGGCGCATCGTTGATGCCGTCGCCGACGAAGGCAAGCTTGCCGCGGCCTTCGAGCTTGGAGAGCAGCATTTCGACCTTGTCGACCTTGTCGCCGGGCAGCAACTCGCTATAGACCTCGTCGACGCCGAGGTTCTTTGCCGTGTACTGCGCGACCTTGTCAGAGTCGCCGGTGAGCATGACTGTCTTGGTGACGCCGGCGCGCTTGAGCGCGGCGATGGCCTCCTTCGCGTCGGACTTCTCAACATCGGAGATAAGGATGTGACCGGAGTACTTGCCGTCGATGGCGATATGGATAACGGTGCCGACGCTGCGGCAGGGAATGGCCTCAATGCCCAGCTGTGCCATGAGCTTGTCATTGCCCGCCGCGACGCTCACGCCGTCGACCTTGGCGATGACACCCTTGCCGGAGACCTCCTGGATATCCGTCACGCGGTCACGGTCTATCTCCTTGCCGTAGGCGCGGCGCAGGCTCTGGCTTATCGGGTGGGAGGAAGCGCACTCGGCAAGTGCCGCGTACTCTATGAGCTTCTCGTTCTCAATGGCGCTGTGGTGGATACCGCTGACCTCGAACACGCCCTGAGTGAGTGTGCCGGTCTTGTCGAACACCATCGTCTTTACCTGAGACATAGTCTCAAGATAGTTCGAACCTTTTATAAGAATGCCCTCGTGGCTCGCTCCACCGATGCCGGCAAAGAAGCTGAGCGGGATGCTGATGACCAGAGCGCAGGGGCAGCTGATGACAAGGAAGGTGAGCGCGCGGTAGATCCATGTGCTCCACTCGCCGCCCATGCCCATGATGAGGCGAATGACCGGCGGCAGCACCGCGAGTGCCAGAGCGCTGTAGCAGACGACCGGGGTATAGACGCGGGCGAAGCGGGATATAAAGCTCTCCGCGCGGGACTTGCGCGCACCGGAGCTTTCGACAAGCTCAAGGATCTTGGAGACGGTGGATTCGCCGAAGGCCTTGCTCGTCCTTATCTTGAGGACGCCCGTCATGTTGATGCAGCCGCTTATGATCTCATCGCCGACGGCGACGTCGCGCGGCAGGCTCTCGCCCGTCAGGGCGCTGGTGTTGAGGCTGGAGGTGCCTTCAATGACGGTACCGTCAATAGGAACCTTCTCCCCGGGTTGGACGACGATGACGCTACCGATCTCGACCTCGTCCGGATCGACGCGCTCAAGCTGACCGTCCTTTTCAATATTCGCGTAGTCGGGGCGGATGTCCATCAGGGCGCTGATGTTGCGGCGGCTCTTGCCGACGGCGTAGCTCTGGAACAGCTCGCCTATCTGGTAGAACAGCATGACCGCGACGGCCTCGCTAAGATCGGCGCTGCGCTCATACACGGCCAGCGCGATAGCGCCGACGGTGGCGACGGCCATGAGGAAGTTTTCATCAAAGACCTGCTTGTTGAGAATGCCCTTGAAGGCCTTGCGGAGAATGTCATAGCCGATGACTATATATGCCGCGAGATACAGTACCACGCTGAGCCATGCCGGGAGACTGACAAGCTTGATGAAGATCAGCAGCACCGCAGCAATGATAATGCGGATCAGATTCTTTTTCTGCTTTCTGTTCATGGTGCCTCTCCTTTTGGATGATGTCTTGTAATACACCCCGCTCAATGTCGAGCGGGGTGTATTGGTTTTAAATGTTTACATGAAGATCTCGCAGTCGGGCTCGACCTTGCGGCAGGCCTTGAGAACGTCCTTCATGACCTTTTCGGGCTCCGTACCCTCTTCAAACTCGACGAACATCTTCAGTGCCATGAAGTTGACGCTTGCGTCCTTGACACCGGCGGTCTCTTTTGCGGCCTTCTCCATGAGGTTTGCGCAGTTTGCGCAGTCAACATCGATCTTGTAGCTCTTTTTCATTTTTATAAGTTCCTTTCCAAGATTAATGATTAAGTGCTTGTTTAATCTTTATGGCTGAAGTATAATATGTGCACGGGGGAAAGTCAATGCCTCGGAGACAGCCTCTGCCAAAAGGGAAAATATGTTTTCCAAAAGGAAAATGGAAAGGAAAACGCGGGCATCGTACCGCGCAGCTTGCACCATGGATGAGAAGCTTCTGCCCCACGATCACGGAAATCCGAGAAAGGCTGCTTTCCTGAAAAAGCAGCTTGTGCGCGAGCGTGATTTTGACGCTGTGGCCGATGTGTTCCGTCTGCTTGACGACAGCAGCCGCCTGAGAATATTCTGGCTGCTGTGCCACTGCGAGGAGTGCGTGGCGAATATTTCGGCGCTGGTGGATATGTCGAGCCCCGCGGTGTCGCACCACCTGCGGCAGCTGCGCGAGGCCGGGCTTATCACCAGCCGACGCGACGGACGCGAGGTCTATTATAAAGCGGCCGATACGATCGAGGCGCAACTGCTGCATAAGGTGACAGAGCGCGTCATGGAGATATCCTGCCCGCGCGGCGGCGAGGGCGAGGCCGCGGGACAGAGCGTCGAGGGCTTCTCCGTCGAGCAGGTGGAGACAGTGCGGCGCATGCACGATGAACTGCTTGCCCACCCGGAGGAGCGCATCACCATTGAGGAGCTTGCGCACAAATACCTTATGAACCCGACGACGCTTAAGGACGTTTTCAAGGCGGTGTACGGGGAGTCGATAGCCTCGCACATGAAGGAGCACCGCATGGAAAAGGCGGCGGAGTTGCTGCGCGAGACGGAGCTGAGCATTGCCGCCGTGGCCGAAGCCGTGGGCTATGACAGTGCGGGCAAGTTTTCCTCGGCCTTCCGGGAGCGCTACCACCTGCTGCCCTCGGAGTACAGAAAGGCACAGAAATAGAAATATAACAGGGAGTGGCATAAATGGCTGAGACGATACATCTGGCATCAGCGCGTGAGCTTGATATAGAAAAGACCTTTGAGTGCGGCCAGTGCTTCCGCTGGAACGCGGACGAGAACGGAGTATACCGAGGCACAGCGTTCGGATATCCCGCGCGGGTCTGGACGGAAAACGGGGAAGTGTACCTATGCTCGGATGCACCTGAGAAAATGTGGCGCGAATACTTTGACCTTGACCGGGACTATGCCGGGATAAGCGCAGGCTTTCATGGCGGGGAATATCTCGATGCCTGCATAGCCTACGGGCAGGGGATAAGGATACTGCGGCAGGAGCCGTGGGAGGCGCTGTGCTCGTTCATCATTTCCCAGTGCAATAACATCAGCCGCATAAAGGGCATCGTTGAGCGCCTGTGCGAAAGCTTCGGCGAGCCCGTTGAGTTTGAGGGCGCGGTGTACTATGCATTTCCATCGGCGCAGAGGATAGCCGCGCTCGAACCGGGGGCACTGGATGTGCTGCGCTGCGGGTACCGCGCGCCGTATATCATGTCCGCGGCGCAGGCCGTCGCGGACGGAAGCCTCGACCTTGAGGCACTGATAAGCTGCGACTGCGTCAGCGCCCGCGCGCGGCTCATGCGCGAGCAGGGAATAGGGCCGAAGGTCGCAAACTGTGTCGTGCTCTTCGGACTGTACCATCTCGAAGCGTTCCCGATAGACGTGTGGATAAGGCGCGCGCTCAAGGAGAACTTCCCCAAGGGCTTTGACCCCACGACGCTCGGCGAATACGCCGGTCTTGCCCAGCAGTACATATTCTACTACGCCCGCAGCCACGGCAAATAATATGCTTGACTTTACTGCGGAATCTGGTAAAATGGCAAAAAATAAGAAAAGGGGTAATATCATATGGGTCTTCAGGATTTGTACAGCAGCCGTTTTGTCGGTGAGGGGCTCACGTTTGATGACGTGCTTCTTGTCCCTGCCGAGAGTGACATTCTGCCTGCCGATGTTGAGCTTGGAACATGGCTCACCAATAAAATCAGGCTCAACGTGCCCGTGATGAGCGCCGCCATGGATACCGTCACCGAGTACCGCATGGCGATCGCAGTTGCGAGAGAGGGCGGCATCGGCGTTATCCATAAGAACATGAGCATTGAGCATCAGGCCGAGCAGGTCGATCTGGTCAAGCGTTCCGAAAACGGTGTTATTACAAATCCTTTCTACCTCAGCTCCGGCGATACCCTCGGCGACGCGGACGCACTCATGGCGAAGTTCCGCATCTCCGGCGTGCCCATCGTTGACGAAAACGGCAAGCTCATCGGCATCATCACGAACCGCGATATGAAGTTTGAGACCGATATGAGCCGCCGCATCGACGAGGTCATGACCAAGACCGGGCTTGTCACCGGCCTTGTCGGCACGACGCTTGACGAAGCCAAGGCCATCCTCCAGAAGAACCGTATAGAGAAGCTTCCCATAGTCGATAAGGACTACAAGCTGCGCGGCCTTATCACGATAAAGGACATTGAAAAGGTACTCAAGTACCCGAACTCCGCAAAGGACGCATCCGGCCGTCTGCTCTGCGCCGCCGCCATCGGCGTCACGAATGACGTGCTCGACCGTACCGGCGCGCTTATCGACGCGGGCGTCGATGTGCTCGTGCTCGACTCTGCCCATGGCCACTCGGCCAACATCATGCGTACGGTCGAAAAGGTCAAGGCCAAGTACCCCGATGCTCAGCTCGTCGCGGGCAACGTCGCCACCGCGGAGGCGACCGAAGCGCTCATCAAGGCGGGCGCGGACTGCGTCAAGGTCGGCATCGGCGCGGGCTCTATCTGCACCACGCGCATCGTCGCCGGTATCGGCATGCCGCAGGTCAGCGCTGTTCTCCAGTGTGCCGAGATGGGCGACAAGTACGGCATCCCTGTCGTGTCCGACGGCGGCATCAAGTACTCCGGTGATATCGTCAAGGCGCTTGCCGCCGGTGCAAAGACCGTTATGCTCGGCTCCATGCTTGCCGGCTGCGAGGAAGCACCCGGCGACACCGAGGTGTTCCAGGGCAGGCAGTTCAAGGTCTACCGCGGCATGGGCAGCATGGGCGCAATGGCCTGCGGCAGCCGTGACCGTTACTTCCAGCAGAACAACAAGAAGCTCGTTCCCGAGGGTGTCGAGGGGCGCGTGCCTTTCCGCGGACCCGTGTCCGAGACCATCTATCAGATGATGGGCGGCCTGCGCTCCGGTATGGGCTATGTCGGCGCTCACAATATCGAGCAGCTGCGCACTCAGTCGAAGTTCGTGCGCATCACGAGCGCCGGTCTCAAGGAGAGCCACCCGCACGATATCTACATCACCAAGGAAGCTCCGAACTACACGATGAATCCCTGACGACTCAATATAAAGAAACGACCCGCCGCTCAGTCAATAAACGACTGAGCGGCGGGTCAATTATCCTTTTCGTTCGGTAAGATTCATATAGTGCAGGTACAGCATGCCGAAGGGATTTTTATAATCCTCGTGCCACGGCTTGTTTTTTCCGCAGAAGTGCAGGACGGCGGTGTTGTGCATGACCCAGTACAGGTCGTGCTTGCCGGTGCTGCGGATAAGGTACTTGGAGTAATTGCGCACGTCATAGTTCCAGATAACGTCGTCAACGGGCACGGTCTGATCGCCGTAGAGGATGTTGAACACGTCCTGATCCGGGAGTATCAGCTCCTTTTCGTGCTCATTGACGCAGCGGAAAACATCCTCCGCAGTGACGAGCCTGCGCGCGGCGTTCAGGTCGATGAGCATGACACCGGAGTTAAAGTATTCATGCTCCGTATCGAGCCGAACCTGATTGATCTCATTCGCCATTTCGGTAAGCCCCGTGTGCGCCGCGGCGGCAAAGGTCTTTCCACACAGGTTCAGCTCCCACAGCGGGCGCAGGGGATTGATAATGAGCATATCCGGGTCGAGGTACAGCACCCTTTCCACCTCCTGCGGCAGGATGAGCGGGGATAGGAGGCGGTAGTACATCTCCTTGGGGTAGCGCTTGCTGGTAGGGGCGTTTTCAAAGAGAGCTGTGTCAACGGTGACGGGACGCAGCTTCGCGCCGAAGAGGGCGCAGAAATCCGCGAGCTCCTCCAGCTTATCGCCGGGGATGGCGCTGTGGAGCAGATACACCGTCACGTCCGTCTCATTCGGGTTGCTGGCAAAGAAAGAGCAGAGCATGACCTTGCAGGGCGGCAGATAGTTTTCATCAAGGGTAAGCAGTAAATTCATTGTGATCTCCTCATTCGTCTTTCTTCATCAGCTTTGAAGAGCCTATGTAGAGCGGGATCGCCGCAAGCTGCGCGATGACCGAAACTGCGATCATCGCCGGGATGCTGACATCGTACAGCACGCCCATGAGCCAGCTGCCGAGAAACCAGAACGCGCCGAAGGAGCACTCAAACACTCCGTAGCCGGTTGCGCGGCTGGCTTTCGGCACCATGCTCGTGACCGCGGCCTTGAGTATCGACTCCTGCGCGCCCATGCCCACGCCCCAGAGCGCGACGCCGATGAGCAGCATCGGCACGGAATCAAACGCAAACACGAACACCGCAAACGGCGCGGAGATGACCGTCGACAATACGAGCGCCTTTACGCCGTTCTTGTCGTACATCATCCCGAAGAACAGGGCGGCAACCGCGTCGACGAGCATTGCGCCCGCATAGAGAAGCGGCAGGCTGCCGGTCGAGACGAGTGCGCTCGTCTCGCTCAGCCCGGAGGTGAGGTGCGAGTATGTGCGCGACACGTGCATGATAATTATCGAGTAGTCAATGAAGCCGAAAGCAAAGAGGCTGATACCGGCGATGTAGAGAATGAATTCCTTTTTTATCTTGAACGGGACATACTCTTTCGGTTCCGGTTCAAAATGCTCGGGATTCGGGAACTTGCAGCGCGTGACGATAAGGAGAATGAGCGTTATCGCGCCGGGGATGGCCAGCACCGCAAAGCAGGTGGAGTAAATTTCAAAGGTTGTGCCCTCGGTCTTGAAGAGCATCACGAGGTAGAGCAGCACCGGGCCGATGAACGCGCCGATTTGGTCGAGCACCTCCTGAATGCCGAAGCTCTTGCCGACGCCCTCCTGAGATGCGGCAAAGGACATGATGGTATCTTTCGCGGGCTTCTTTATCGCCTTGCCCATGCGCTGGATGACCAGCAGCACGCAGGCCGCGATCCAGCCGTGCTCGCCGACGAGGGCGAGAGCGGGGACGGCGATGATATCCAGCACGTAACCGGCTATGGTCATCGGCCAATACTGCTTGGACTTGTCCGTCAGCTTGCCGAATACATAGCGCATCGAGTAGCCTACAAGCTCGCCGAGACCGGAGATGAAGCCTATCGTCGCCGCTGAAGCGCCGAGCAGGGACAGGTATGCGCCGCGTATGCTTGACGCACCCTCATGCGTCATGTCCGAGAACAGGCTGACAATGCCGAAGAGAATTATGAACAGCATCGCCTGAGAGAGCTTTTTCTTTCCTTTGTTTTCCAAGAGAATCGCCGTCTTTCACAATTGCCGGGACTTAAAACCCGGATTTGCCCGCCGCTTATAAAGCGGCGCTGACTGATTGCAAAACTTATTATAATACCGCATTTGCCGCCAATGTCAAGAAAATCCCATTTACAACGGGGAAAATATGGGATATGATAAATGAAAACTAATGCACACATGGAGCTGGACATGAAGGATTTTTTTGCTATATACGATACGCTGCTTGCCGGGACAGACACGGAAGAGACCGTTGCCGCCGCGATATCCGGCGGCGGCTGGAGCGCCGCGGAGACGGAGACGGCCTTCGGCATCGCGATGACTGTGGAGGAAGACACCGCGCCGCGAATGTTCCGAGGAGACATGACCGGTATGCCGCTCAGGGAGCTTGCACAGGCTTCAAAGAGCTGGAACCTGCGCGAGGCGTCATTCGGCATGGCGGCAGTGAATGCGTATTATAACACCCCGGAGCGGCTGGAGCGCCTCGGCGCTTATGAGCCGGTAGAAAACTACTGCACGGCGGGGCTCGACCTGCGCGGGCAGACGATAGGCGTGGTGGGGCACCTCAAGCTGACGCCCGGGATACGCAGCAGCGCCGCACAGATATGGACGCTTGAGCGCGACCCGAAGCCCGGCGACTATCCGGATTCCGCCTGCGATGAGCTGCTGCCGCGCTGCGGCACGGTCATAATCACGGCGAGCACGCTTGTGAACAAGACGCTCCCGCATCTTTTAGAGCTTTGCCGGGATGCCTATACGATACTTGTGGGGCCGAGCTGCCCCATGTGCCCGGAGCTTTTGGAGCACGGCATTGATCGCCTTGCAGGGCTTGTCATCACCGACAGAGCGGGCATGACGGCGCAGATAAATTCAGCCCGGCGCGCAACGCCCTATCCGATGGGGAAGCCGTTTCTATTGAAAAAAGACTGATAAGCAATGACTGCCGCATTTCGCGGCAGTTCTTGATTGGTTGTAAACTAAAAGTTGGGGTACCCGGGTAAACCTGGGCACTCCAACTTTTAGCATGTGGGGAAAAATAAGAGTAGAGCATAACAGAAAAATCGGTTCTGTGTCAATGGTTGGGGCAGGGCATAACGAAAAAATGACGGCAAAAGGCGCTGCGCGATACGCCGCGCAGCGCCTTGAAATGTACTGTAATGTCTTATGTTTTATCTTTTCTTCTTGCCGAAGATGCTCTTGCCGGATTCGCCGTCAAGGTCACCCATTGACGCGGCGAACTGACGCAGCAGCTCTTTCTGCGAGGAAGTCAGGTTCTTCGGCGTCCTGATATTCACCGTGACGAACTGGTCGCCGCGGCCGTTGCCGCGGACATACGGAATGCCCTTGCCGCGTATACGGAAAGTCGTGCCGCTCTGCGTGCCCTCGGGTATGGTCAGCTTCACCCTGCCGTCAAGCGTCGGGACCTCAATCTCCGCACCGAGTGTCGCCTGAGCAAAGTTGATGTCCTGCTCGAGCAGGACGGACGTGCCGTCACGCTCGAAGCGCTCATGCTGGCGGATCAGTACCGTGACGATGAGGTCGCCTGCGGGGCCGCCGTTAGAGCCTGCGTTGCCCGCGCCGCTGACGGAAAAAGCCTGACCGTCGTCGATACCAGCAGGGATATTGACCGTCAGCTTATGCTGGCGGCGTATCTTACCCATACCGCGGCAGGTCTTGCACGGCTGGTGGATGATCTTGCCGGTGCCGCGGCACTTCTGGCACGGACCCATGGACTGCACCGCGCCGAACGGTGTGCGCTGCGTGGTCTTGACTGTGCCGCTGCCCTTGCAGTCGGGGCATATCTCCGGCGTGGTACCGGGCGCGCAGCCCGTGCCCTTGCAGTCGGGGCACTGCTCGATGCGTGGAACGGTGACTTCCTTCTTGCAGCCGAAAGCCGCTTCCTCAAAGCTCACGGTCACAGTGGTCTCTATGCTCTCGCCGCGTCTCGGCGCGTTCGGATTGCTGCGGGTGCTGCCGCCGCCGAAGCCGAAGCCGCTGAACATGTCGCCGAATATATCGCCCAGATCGCCGAAGCCGCCGAAACCGCCGAAGCCTGCGCCGCCTGCGCCGCCCGCACCGCCGAAACCGGCGTTCGGGTCAAAGGCCGCATGACCGAACTGATCGTACTTCTTGCGCTTCTCTGGGTCGGAGAGAACTTCATATGCCTCATTGCCCTCCTTGAAGCGCTCCTCACAGGCCTTGTCGCCGGGGTGCAGATCAGGGTGGTTCTCCTTGGTGAGCTTCCTGTATGCTTTTTTTATCTCATCGGCCGAGGCGTCCTTGCTGACGCCCAGCACCTCGTAATAGTCTCTTTTATCAGCCATTTTGTCTTCGCAGCCTCAGCGCCGCTGTGCGCCTTGGGCTGCCCACACCTCCTATGCGACCCCAAAAACATCGGACTGCATGGAGCCTTTTTATTCGATACGCGCGTAGCTTAATACGCACTCTTGAGGCGGAGTGCTGCACCCCGCCTCAAGAGGTTATTTCTGCTTGGGAATTACTTCTTGTCGTCATCCACGACGGTGTAGTCAGCGTCGTAGTAGTCCTGGCCGCCCTGTGCGCCTGCACCGGGGTTCGCGCCGCCGGCCTGATTGGGATCAAAGCCTGCGCCCTGTGCGCCGCCCGCTGCCTGATACAGCTTCTCGGAGACCTTGTAGAAGGCCTGGGTCAGCTCCTCAGTCGCGGCCTTGATGGCTGCGGTGTCGGTGCCGGTGAGTGCCTGCTTGAGTGCGGAGAGCTTGGTCTCGACTTCGCTCTTGTCGGCTGCGTCGAGCTTGTCACCCATCTCATTGAGGGTCTTCTCGGTCTGGTAGACCATCTGGTCGCCCTGGTTGCGGACGTCGACCTCTTCCTTGCGCTTTGCATCCTCTGCAGCGTACATCTCGGCTTCCTTGACTGCCTTGTCGATGTCCTCCTTGGACATGTTGGAGGAAGCGGTGATGGTGATGTGCTGCTCCTTGCCTGTGCCGAGATCCTTTGCGGAGACGTTGACGATGCCGTTTGCGTCTATATCAAAGGTGACTTCAATCTGAGGAACGCCGCGGCGTGCCGGGGCGATGCCGTCCAGATGGAAGCGGCCGAGGCTCTTGTTGTAAGCGGCCATCTCGCGCTCGCCCTGCAGGACGTTGACCTCAACGGAGGTCTGGTTGTCTGCCGCGGTGGAGAAGACCTGGCTCTTTCTGGTGGGGATGGAGGTGTTGCGCTCGATGAGCTTGGTGAACACGCCGCCGAGGGTCTCAATGCCGAGGGACAGAGGAGTGACGTCGACGAGGACGATGCCCTCAACGTCGCCGGTCAGAACGCCGCCTTGGATAGCTGCGCCGATAGCAACGCACTCATCGGGGTTGATGCCCTTGAAGCCTTCCTTGCCGATAAGGGACTTGACCATGTCCTGAACTGCGGGGATACGGCTGGAGCCGCCGACGAGCAGGACCTTGGTGATGTCGCTGGGCTTAAGGCCTGCATCGGACAGAGCCTGCTTCACAGGGCCGCTGGTCTTTTCGACGAGGTGGTGGGTCAGCTCATTGAACTTTGCACGGCTCAGAGTAACATCGAGGTGCTTCGGGCCGGTGGCGTCTGCGGTGATGTAAGGCAGGTTGATGTTCGAGGTGGTCACGCTCGAGAGCTCGACCTTTGCCTTCTCGGCTGCCTCACGCAGTCTCTGCATTGCGACCTTGTCTGCGCTCAGGTCGATGCCCTCGGTCTTCTTGAACTCGGAGACGAGGTAATCGGTGATGCAGGCGTCGAAGTCATCGCCGCCGAGGCGGTTGTTGCCGGCAGTCGCGAGAACATCGATAACGCCGTCGCCGATCTCCAGAACGGAGACATCGAAAGTGCCGCCGCCGAGGTCGTAGACCATGATCTTCTGATCGGCCTTTTCCTTATCCAGACCGTAAGCCAGAGCGGCTGCGGTCGGCTCGTTGATGATACGCTTGACATCGAGACCCGCGATCTTGCCGGCGTCCTTGGTTGCCTGACGCTGAGCGTCGGTGAAGTATGCGGGGACGGTGATAACGGCCTCGGTGACGGGGCTGCCGATATAAGCTTCGGCGTCTGCCTTCAGCTTCTGCAGGATCATTGCGGAGATCTCCTGCGGGGTGTAGGACTTGTTGTCGATATTGACCTTGTAGTTGGAGCCCATCTCACGCTTGATGGAGGAGATGGTGCGGTCGGGGTTGGTGATGGCCTGACGCTTTGCGACCTGGCCTACCATACGCTCGCCGGTCTTTGCGAATGCAACGACGGACGGAGTGGTACGTGCGCCCTCGGCGTTTGCGATGACGACGGCTTCGCCGCCCTCCATAACTGCTACGCAGCTGTTAGTTGTGCCCAAATCTATTCCTATGATCTTACCCATTGTGAATTCCTCCTGATATATGTGGATTTGTTTTTTACTGAGAATTATATACTAAAACCGCAGTGCGGTAATAGCTGAATTGATTGTGCTGCCGGGGATACTTAGTTCGCAACTTTGACCATTGCAAATCTGATTACTTTATCGCCCATCATAAAGCCCTTCTGGAACACCTCGACGATCTCGTTCTCGCCCTTTTCCTCGTCCTCAACGTGCATAACGGCGTTGTGGAAAGCGGGGTCGAACTTCTTGCCGAGACACTCTATCTCGGTCACACCGAGCTTTTCCATCGTGACGTTGAACTGATTCATTATCATCTCAACGCCGCGCCGGTAAGCCTCGTCCTCAGTGGACTGTGCCAGTGCGCGGACAAGATTATCATAAACCGGCAGGAATTTCTTGAGCGTTTCGGCCTTGACATCGCCGTACAGACTGTCCTTTTCCTTCTGGCTGCGCTTGCGGAAGTTATCATACTCGGCGCAGATGCGCAGGTACTTGTCGTTGAGCGTGTCCATCTCGGCCTTGAGGTCGGGCTTCTTTTCTTCTTTCTTTTCCTTGCCTTTTTTCTCCTCGGGCTTCTTCTCTTCGGCCTTTTCAGCTTCCGGCTTCTTGCCGTCGGCTTCCTTGGCTTCTATTTCGGGCTCCTCGGTCTTGACCTCTTCCTTTATTTCATCGGCGGCAGGAGCCGTCTGCTTCTTTTCTTCTTTCTTATCCTTGCTCATTGTGGTCATCCCCCTTGATTATCAGTTTGTTGTGCATGCCCTCTGGCGGCGTCTCACCGCTGCCGAGCCTGCGCGAGAGCCCCGCGGCAAGTATGCTGAGCTTCGCGGCGACCGCGGAATAATCCATCCTCGTCGGCCCTACCACACCAATCAGCCCGCGGGTGTTGTCACCCGCGTCATAGCTTGCGATGACGACGCTTGAATCCTTGAGCTCCTCGGCCACGTTCTCCGGTCCTATGAGCACCTTGATGCCCACATCGTCTCTAAGCTCCTCAGGCGGGAGGATGTATCCGCCGCCGGAGAGATAGCCCATGAGCTTGTGCGCCTTGTCCGGGTCGCGGTACTCCGGCTGATTGAGCAGCCTGTTTTCGCCCGTCACGTAAGCGGAGGGAGCATGTGCCCCGCTGAGGACTTCTATCGCGAAAGCGGAGATAACGGAGGTCAAACCGATCGTATCGTCCGCCGCGCGTTCGGTGGTGTTTATCAGAAGCGAGGTGATCTGATCCTCGGTGATATCGGTGAAGTTGGAGTTAAACAGCGCCGAGAGCCGCTGCACGAGCCGCTGATCCACCGAAAGCGGAAGATGCACGAGCTTGCTTTTGACGGAATTGTCGCTGAGCATCAGGACGATAATAAAGGTGTTTGCGTCAACATAAATGAGGTCGACGCGCTTTATCGTCACGGCGGCGCGCGTTGTGAGCGCGAGCGCCGGGTAATCGGTGAGCTGCGAGGCGAGGCGGCTTATATCGCCGATCGTATCATCAAGCTGCTGAAGGCGCTGATTCATGCGGCGGTTTATATCCTCCGTCTCCTCAGTGCTGAGCTTCTGCCGCTGCATAAGCTCGTTCACATACATCCTGTACCCTTTAGGTGTCGGGACACGTCCGGCTGAGGTGTGCGGCTGCTCGAGATAGCCGAGGCTCACAAGCTCGGCAAGCTCGTTTCTTATCGTGGCGGAGGAGCAGCCGAGCCCGGCAGTCTGCGCAATGGTCTTGCTGCCGACAGGCTCTGCCGTCTGGATATACTCATCGACAACTGCCGCAAGTATTTTCTTTTTTCTCTCACTGATCGCCATTTTATACCTGCCGAACCTTTTTAGCACTCACTGCATCTGACTGTTGGCACTCTTGCCTTTCGAGTGCTAATATACCATCGCTGCGCCTCTTTGTCAATAGTTTCGTCGGCCTTCTTATATATAATTCACAGAAAATACAAGAAGTTTTTGCACAAATATGAACAGCTCCTCAGGCAAAAGCCTGAGGAGCTTAAAATCAAAATCTGTTTAGTTTTATGCCTTCTCGCCGGGCTCCGCATCTGCGTGCTTCACGGGCTGGAGCGTTGCGGGGTCGATGTAATCGACGTCCATATAGTCCTCCGTCTCATACGGCAGGTCGCTGCGCTTGAGCTTCCTGTCAATGAGGTTATTGATGAGCGTGTAAATAACAACGAACACCGGCACACCGAGGAGCATTCCCCAGAAGCCGAACAGCCCCGCGCCGAGGATGATGGAGAACATGACCCAGAAGCCATTGATGCCGATGGAGCTGCCGAGCACTTTCGGGCCGATGATGTTGCCGTCGACCTGCTGGAGCACAATGATGAAAATAACGAATATCAGGCACTTGAACGGATCGACCAGCAGCACCAGTAGCGCACTCGGCACAGCGCCGATGAACGGACCGAAGAACGGGATGACGTTCGTCACGCCGACGATGACGCTTATCAGCAGCGCATATGGCATGCGCAGCAGGACGCAGCCGATGTAGCAGATAAGGCCTATGATCGCCGAGTCGAGGAGCTTGCCGTTTATGAAGCCCATGAAGGTCTTGTCGGTGAAGTCGAGCCCGTCGAATATCTTCTTCACGGTCTCAACGGAGAAGAGCGTGTACATGACGCGCTTGGCGTTTGCCTTGAAGGTCTCCTTGCTGCCGAGCATATAGACCGATACGATGATGCCGATGACGAGGTTATATATCGCCATCACGACATAGTACACACCCGCGCCGACATTGGTGATAAGGTTGCCGAGACCGGGGAGCACGGTGTTCTTGAGCCAGTTTGCGAGGAACTCGTTCATATCGCCCAGCGCCTGGACGGCGTACTCTTCAATTTCCGGGTAGTCCTCAAGCAGCTTCGTCAGCCACTGAGTGCCGTTGTCTATGTAGGTCGGGCTGTTCACGACGATCGTTTCAATGCTGCTGTACAGCTGCGGGATGATGAGGTAGATCAATGCCGCTATGACCGCCAGCATTATGATTTCCGAGAAGAGGATCGACATCCCGCGCGCGAAGCCGTGCCCGTCGGAGCGCTTGTTCTTCTTATAGAGCTTTGACGCCAGCGGATGGAAGAGCTTGTTTTCAAGCGTGCGCACGAGCGGCCCGAGCAGATAGCTTATCACAAGACCCCAGATAAATGGGCTGAGGATCTTAAAGAGCGCGCTTATCGCACTGCCGACGGCGCCGATATAGTTGAGCGCCATATAAAACAGTATCGCCGCGGCAACAACGCAGAACGCTGTTATACCCCAATAGAGATACTTTTTATCCCATCTGAACGGTCGTCTCATATACGGTTTTCCTCCAATGCCAGCTTCTTTTGTATAACTTATTGTACTCTGCGGCGTTTGTTGCCGTCAATATGTGATTTGTAAATTTTTGATGCGCGGATGCGGAGACTCGGAAATAAAGCAATGCTAATTTTATGTAAACTGAATTTGGCGACGCGGTAACATTTTATTCATTTCTTTGTGTTGAAAACCCTGTTGAAAGTGTTAAAAACTCTCCTTGCCATCAGCATTCGGCGCTATACGCCGGTATTGCATATTTTGTCGTATCCGCTCGAAATTCCCATAATTTTGTAAACCGAAACATAGATACTCTTTGCCGCACATAGCTTTAAACAAGCAACTCAGCCCGCCCCGGCAAAAATCTTTACGACTTTTTTATTGCGGCAAACGCCGCATGGAGGAACGCTATGAAACGTCTGCTGCCGCTCGTCATTTTGATCTCGGTGATATTCACGCTTGCTTCTCCCTCGGCTTTTGCGCTCGACGCTGACGGGCGCGCCCAGCCGGAGGTCAGCGCCCCCTCGGCGCTCCTGATGGAAAAGGAGACGGGGACTGTCCTCTATGAGAAAAACGCGCATGAGCCGGGCTTTCCCGCGAGCATCACGAAAATAATGACGATGCTGCTCATCGTGGAGGACATCGAAGCCGGCAGGCTCAGGCTTGATGACACGGTCATCGCAAGCGAACGCGCGGCATCCTTCGGCGGCAGCTGCGTGTACCTCGAAGCAGGGGAGCAGATGAGCGTCAGCGATATGCTCAAATGCATCGCGGTCGTCTCGGCAAACGACTGCGCGGTCGCTATGGCGGAGCACATAAGCGGCAGCGAGGAAAAGTTTGTCGAGCGCATGAACAAGCGCGCGAAGGAGCTTGGGCTTGAGAACACGCACTTTTCCAATTGCAGCGGACTGTTTGATGACGGCGCGCACTTCACCACCGCCTACGATGTCGCGCTCATGTCCCGCGAGCTTATAAAGCATGACCTTATCAAGGACTATACGACCATATGGATGGACAGCATCCGCGGCGGGGAGTTCGAGCTGAGCAACACCAATAAGCTCGCCTACTGGTACCCCGGCTGCACGGGACTCAAGACCGGCTATACCTCGACCTCGCGCTACTGCCTTTCCGCGACCGCCGAGCGCAACGGCGTGGAATATATCGCCGTCGTCATGCACTGCGAGACGAGCGACTCACGCAACAAGGACGCGGAGGCGCTGCTCGACTACGCCTTTTCAAGCTTCCGCCTGTGCCCGCTCAATGACGGCGTGCTGCTGCCGGATGTCCATGTCGAGCTTGGCCGTGCCGAAAACGTCAGGGCCGAGTACACGGGCGACAGCGTTGCCGTTATCCCCAAGGGCGGCGAACCGGAATATAAATTGGAACTGCGCCGCAGCGTGCCCGCCCCGGTGAGTAAAGGCGACAGGCTCGGGACGCTGACTGTAAGCGCCGACGGCCGTACCGTCGCGGAGGTGCCGGTGTGTGCCGCGGAGGATGTGCCGCGGCTCGGCTTCTTTGGCTTCTTCGCCCGCCTCGCCGCGGGAATGTTCGCGATATAAACTTGCCCCCGCCGAACCCGGCGGGGGCAAGTTCGTATTTATGCAACAGGTATGCTTATCTCGGTGACGAACTTCTCTCTGTCGCTCGTGATGCCGTAGTCTATCATCGTTATCTCGCGCGAGAACCCGGACGGCTTCATACCGTGCGCGCGGATACGCTCCATGAGCCGCCGGTACTGCTCCGCTGCCTCCGTGTGGCTGCCGCGGAAACGCACCGATACGCACTGCGTCTCCGGCAGAAGAACGGTTTTGCCGTCGAACCTGTCCTCATCGTCGAGGATGAGGAACACTCCGTCATACTGCTCGAAGCTCCCCGCCTCAAGGTTCTCCGCCGATATCCCGACGCCGACCTTGCCGAGGAACAGCGCCGTCTCCGCCTGTGACTGCTCAAGCTCGCGGATCGGCATCTCCATGTCGAGAGAGCTGCTGATCTTCAGCGCCGTGTCCATCCATACTATGCGCATCGCGGGAGAGGCGGCGTATTTTATCACGTCAAGCTCCGAGTCCTGCGCGTCGCGGATACGGCGCAGGTTGTTGTCTATCCGCCGCTCGATGCGCTGGAGCTCGAGCCGCTTCCTTTCGATCTCAGCCTTCTGCTGGCGCAGCTTTTCTTCCATCCTGTCAATGTCGCGGTTTTTCAGAAAATCCGATATCTCCGGCAGCGGCATGTCCAGCTCGCGCAGATAGCGTATGGTGTTGAGCACCTCAAACTGGCGCACGCTGTAATACCTGTAGCCCGTGTCGGGGTCGACGCGCTCCGGCGTCAGCAGGCCGAGGCTCTCATAATACCTCAGGCTGCTGACGCTGATGTGGAACAGCTTTGCCATATCCCCGATCTGGAACAGCTTCGGCATTTCCATTCTGTCACACCTCTGCCGCAGCGGCTTTCCCGCAGCGGCTTATGACCGCGAATGCGATCACGCATATGATGACCGACACGAGCGAGCCCGCCGCCGTCGCAAGCCCCATCGGCAGCAGTGTCGCAGGGAAGAGCTTGGAGGTGAAATACACGCCCGGAACGCGCACGAGCGCGACGGCGATGATGTTGTGCATGAACGACAGCCCGGACTTCCCGCAGGCGCAGAAATATCCGCTGAAGCTGAAGTGTATCCCGGCGAAGATGCAGTCGAAAATATATCCGCGCAGGTACTGCCCGCCTGCCGCAATGACTGCGGCGTCCGGTGTGAACAGCCCGACGATGCTCTCGGCGATGAACTGGATAAGTATGGTGACGATCACGCCGAAGCCCGCGGCGATCATAACGGCATAGCGCAGCGTAGCCGCCGCGCGTTCGGGCTTGTTCGCGCCGATGTTCTGCGCACCGAGCGCCGAGACGGTCGAGAGCATGGACGAGGGCACAAGGAACACGAAGCTAATGAACTTCTCGACTATGCCGACCGCCGCCGCGTCGGTGAGCCCGCGGCGATTGGCGATGATAGTTATAATAATGAAGGCGACCTGAATGAGCCCGTCCTGAACGGCGATGGGAACACCGATGGACAGCAGCTGCCCCATCATGTCGCGGCTGGGCTTGAGGTCCTCACGGCGCAGCGCGATGCCGGTCTTCTGCCGCAGCACCATGACGAGTGACACCGCAACGCTTATCGCCTGCGCAAGCGTTGTGCCGAGCGCCGCGCCCGCAGGCCCCATCTTGAGCGCGCCCATGAACAGGTAGTCCAGCGCTATGTTGGCCGCGCAGGCGACAGCGATGAAATACATCGGGCTCTTTGAATCGCCCATGCCGCGGAAAACGGAGCTGATGATATTATAAGCCGTGATGAGCGGAATGCCGATGAAGCAGATAGTGAGGTACGCGACCGTCCCCTCAACTGCTTCGGCGGGCGTGGATATGACCGCGACGATCTGCCGTACTAAGATAAGCAGCACGACCGTCAGTACGACGGAGAGCGTCATAAAAAGCGTCGCCGTGTTGCCGATGGCCAGTGCCGCGCGCTTCCTGTCGCGCGCGCCGACGGCCTGACCGATGCTGACCGTCGAGCCCATCGCAAGGCCGACTATCATTACCGTCAGCATATGCATGACCTGCGAGCCGACCGAAACTGCCGTCGTGCTCGCCACGCCCTCGAACTGGCCGATGATGAACAGGTCGGCAAGCCCGTACAGCGTCTGTAAGAAGTAAGACAGCAGATAGGGCAGTGAGAATATGACAATGTTTTTGAATACGCTTCCGCTTGTAAGGTTTCTTTCCATTTGCGTTTCCCTCCGGATTTCTGACTACTGCATTATAATGAACTCTACAGTAATTGTAAAGTCAAGAGAAAATTTTTATAATGCCGGTGAATAATAAAAGAACGCTTCCTGACTGAAAGCGTTCTTTATAATATGATAATGTTTATTTGAGAACACCGGAGGGAGTGTCGAGGGAATAGCTGCGGAGGAGTTTCCCGTCGGGATCGAAGAACTCCACAAGCCCGCCTTTCCGGAGCGCGGAGTAATCGGGAGTGATCTCTTTGCCGTCCGCATCGCTGGCCGCGCCGCTGCCGAAGCACGGCCCGGTGTATTTCCCGTCGCTCGTCACGCTCATGGCGGCGTGTACTACGGCATCCTTGCTTATCTTGACAGTGCAGCCCTCGCCGAGGCGGGAGCCGCCTATAGCCGCGCCGCCGCCGTTTCCTGCCGCGGTGACTTCGCCGCCGGTGATTCTGATGCTTCTGCCGAAGCAGTATTCGCCGCCTCCGCCGATACCGGCAGCGCCGTTATATATGGGTGTGCCGTCTGTCACGGTTCCGGCCTCACCGATGGCCGTGACCGTGCCGCCGGTTATCGTGATGTTGTATCCGCCGTGGTTCGTGCCGCCGTAGAAGCTTGCACCGGAGCCGATGCCAGCGCCGCCGAAGCGGCCGACCGCCTTTACGTCTCCGCCGTTAATGGTGATGTTGTACCCAGAGCCGGTGTTATCACCGCAGAAGCCGCCGCCGATGCCTGCACCGGCGCTGCCCTCGGCATATACCGTGCCGCCGTTGATGGTGATGAAGCTGCCGTCGCAGCCGCCGCCCCCGCCGATACCGGCGGAATATTCGCCGCCGACGGCGGTCACGTTCCCGCCGTTTATCTCAATATACCGGAAGCTGCTGCCGCCGTCACAGCTGCCGATACCGGCGGCTGCACTGAGCCCCGTGGCATTGACGGTGCCGGAGCTTATGCGCACATGATCGCCGCTGGCCATGAAGCCGCTGCCGATGCCGGGGGAGCCGGTCGTGTTGAGGACGGCGTCATCCTCACCGGCAATCTCGAGCCAGCCGCCGGCAGATTTTTCAATGCCCGGAACGCGGCCGGCCATGAGCGTGTTTTCGGAGCGGAAGCACAGCTTCACGCTGCCGCTGCCGCTGACGGACACGGGAGAGCCGTTATCGCTCGCGCTGCTCGTGTCTATGTTCACGCCGTCGAGCGTGAGCACGGCCTTTGAACCGGAGGAGGCGTGGACAGAAATCGTGTTCTGCGTCGCTTCCGCAGACTTCTGGGTTATCACGGGAGCCGGGTCTACGGCGGTTTTGCCGTTCTGCACGACGGTCTGCCCGGAAGCAGTGCTGTCGATGCTTATGCTGCCGAGGGAAAGATCATAGCTGTCGGCATACGCCGCAGGGGAAGCAAGCAGGATAACTGCCGCGGAACAGAGTGCCGAGAAACACAGCTTCAGTTTCATGTTATTACCCTCTTATTCTTCAGCGTCTGTCTCGCCGGTCTCATCCGCGTCCCTGAGATCCTCCGGGAGGAACTGCATGAGGTCGTCCTTCGTCGGCGCGTCCAGCGCGGCGACGCGGTTTGACTGGCGCACGACCGTGTCTTCAAACACGTTGCGCACATCGCGTCCGTTGCCGAAGTTCTCGCCGCGGTTCTCGTACAGCTCTTCAAACATCGCCTTTGCCTCGGCTTCGGCCTCCTCTGTGAGGGCGTAGCCGTTCTTTTTGCACTGCCCCTTGAAGATGTGCAGGAGCTGCTCACCGTTATAGTCGGGGAAGTAGAAGTATTTATTGAAGCGCGACTGGAGGCCGGGGTTGGAGTTAATGAACTTCTCCATAGGCCCGTCATAGCCCGCGACGACGACGATAAGCTCATCGCGGTGATCCTCCATCGCCTTGAGTATCGTCTCTATCGCCTCGCGTCCGAAGTCGTTCTCACCGCCGGAAGCGAGGGAGTAGGCCTCGTCGATAAACAGCACGCCGCCGAGGGCGGACTTGATGACCTCCTGCGTCTTGAGCGCGGTCTGCCCGACGTAGCCTGCGACGAGCCCGGAGCGGTCGACCTCGATGAGCTGCCCCTTTTCCAGCACGCCTATCGCCGCGTACAGCCCGCTTATGATGCGCGCGACCGTGGTCTTGCCCGTGCCGGGGTTGCCCATGAACACCATGTGCAGGCTCATCGGCGGGATCGGCAGCCCGTTTTCCCTGCGCAGCCTGCGTACCTTTACAAGGTTCATCAGGTTCTTGATGTCCTTCTTCACATCGTCGAGCCCGACGAGAGAGTCAAGCTGCGCCATAAGCTCGTCAAAGTCCGGTTTCTTCTCCTCGGTGTCGGTTTTTTCAGCGTCGCCTTCTTTGAGCTTTTCGCCGCCCGCGGTCTGCTCCTGAAGGCGATGCTTTTCCTGGAAGCCCGGCTCGGAGCTTGTGACATAGTCAAGGGGATTGAGCGCCTCGCGGCTCTTGCGCACGCCGCTCGTGTCGCATATCGCGGTGAGCTTGTCGGTACACTCGGTTATGTAGGCGGCCTCGTCGTAGCTGACATCGTCGTCCACTGCGGCGAGGTAGAGCAGAATATTTGTGAGCATGCGGATAAAGGTGCGGGAGGCCTCGGTGCCGCGCTTGGCATCGTTCTCGGCAAGGTTCCAATAGAACACCGGCGGGAGGAAGACCTCGCTTTCGCACACAGAGCTTGTCAGTGACCAGAGCATCCATTTCGGCTGCGGCTGGTTGCGGGAATATATCTGGTTCGCCATGTCGACATGGCGCTGGGTGATCCCGCCGCCGCGGCTCCACAGCCCAAGCGCGCAGCGGGTCATAAACTCGTCCAGCTCCTTTGCCATGGCGATGCCGCCGACGCGGTAGAATGCGTCGGTATTGGCGGAGTATATCTTATGAAAATCCTCGGGGGAGCGGTTCCACGTAGTAGGCATGACAAAATCTCCTTAAATCCACGTTCTGATATATGGTATTATACCTTCACAAAGTCGGGGAGACAAGAGTATATTT
This sequence comes from Clostridiales bacterium, assembly GCA_003150355.1. GTDB lineage: Bacteria > Bacillota > Clostridia > Oscillospirales > Oscillospiraceae > Limivicinus. Next base: position 174,600 of record QAMJ01000014.1, read on the forward strand.
CATTATAGGCTTAGGTAAGACTGATAAAATAATGAGAAAACTGAGAAGAAACGGCGGAGCTGTTGACAGAAATTCTTAAAAGCTATACAATTTATGCGTACATGCAAAGGACATTTGTTGTGCGTTGTGTACATAATGCCCGAGCTGCAAACCGGGAAATCTCTCTCAGCCCATGCGGGTGGGGAGATCAAAATAAATCTAACGGAGGAAAACACATGAAAAAGTATCTGGCACTGCTGCTTGCACTCGTGATGGTTCTGTCCCTGTGCGCATGCGGCAACAGCGCTCCGGCCGCGACTGAGGCCCCTGCCGCTGAACCCGCAGCCGAACCCGCGGCTGACGATCTCGTCTCTCTGGCTCAGGCCGAGGGCGAACTGGTCGTTTACGGCTCCTGCGAGGAAGAGTACCTCGCCGCCGCCTGCGAGAATTTTGAGAAGCTCTACGGCATAAAGACCACCTATCAGCGTCTGTCCACCGGTGAGGTGCAGGCAAAGATCGAGGAAGAGAACGGCAACCCGTCCGCTGACGTCTGGTTCGGCGGCACGACCGACCCGTACAACGTTGTCGCCGGCGAGGGCCTGCTTGAGGCCTACGAGGCGGAGAACGCTTCCCACCTGCTCAGCGATATGTACCGCGACAAGGACGGTTACTGGTACGGCATTTACAAGGGCATCCTCGGCTTCATGGTCAACACAGATGAGCTCGAGCGCATGAACCTTGAGGCTCCTCAGGATTGGCAGGATCTGCTCAAGGACGAGTACAAGGGTCTTATCTGGCTGTCTAACTACAACACCGCCGGTACCGCAAAGCTCGTCATCAACACAATGATCCAGAAGTACGGCCACGATGAAGGCATCCAGTACCTCGTAGACCTCGACAAGAACATCCAGGTTTACACCAAGTCCGGCTCCGGCCCGTCCAAGAACGTCGGCACCGGTGAGTGCGTCATCGGCATCGGCTTCCTGCATGACGGCATCACCCAGATCGTTGACAACGGCTATGATAACATCGAGCTCATCATCCCCAGCTCCGGCACCTCCTTCGAGATCGGCGCTACCGCTATCTTCAAGGGCTGCGCTCACCCCAACGCTGCAAAGCTGTGGATCGAGTACGCTCTGTCTCCCGACTGCGTGAACCTCGCCAAGGACAACGGCTCCTACCAGTTCCTCGTCATTGACAATGCCGAGCAGCCCACTCAGGCAGCAGACTTCGGCCTTGATCCCAACAATGTCATGGACTATGACTTCGAGGATGCAAAGCAGAACATCGGCACCTACATTGAGGAAGTCATGAACGCTATCGCCGCTGCCGGCGCTGACACCGGTGCGGATCGTTTCAAGACCGAGTAATCAATAATATCCGCAAGGAAGGCGGCGCTGCCGCCTTCCTTTTTTAGAATCTGAATCCTTTCAAAGAGAGGAGAATACATATGGCAAGAAGCCAGGGCGCGGCGCTGGATCGGAAGAAGCTCATGGCCGACCCGATCATGGTCACGACCATCGTCGTGCTGATAACATTTCTGACTTTGTTTATTCTCTACCCGCTGGCGATACTGCTGGTGGATAGCTTCGTGAGCGATAAGGGGCTCACCTTTGATATCTTCAAGCGCATCTTCAATATGCCGACCTTCACCAAGGCGATAACTAACACGCTGAAGGTGGGCTTCCTCGTCGGCATACTCTCCGCGCTCATAGGTCTGCTGTTCGCATACGTCGAGGTCTATGTGCGCATGAACAAATTCGTCGGCGGCCTGTTCAAGGTCGTGTCGATGCTGCCGGTCGTGTCGCCGCCGTTCGTGCTGTCGCTGTCGATGATAATGCTCTTCGGCAAGGCGGGCGTCATCACGCGCTTCCTGCTCGGCATTTACGACAACAGCGTCTACGGCTACTGGGGCATCGTCATCGTCCAGACGCTGACCTTCTTCCCGGTCTGCTACATGATGCTCAAGGGACTGCTCAAGAACATCGACCCCTCGCTTGAGGAGGCCGCGCGCGACATGGGCGCAGGGCGCATGAAGGTGTTCACGAGCGTGACGCTGCCGCTGATGCTCCCCGGCCTCGGCAACGCTTTCCTTGTGACCTTCATCGAGTCCATCGCGGACTTTGCTAACCCCATGATAATCGGCGGCTCGTATGACACGCTGGCAACGACGATCTATCTTCAGATCACCGGCGCCTACGACAAGGCCGGCGCCGCGGCGATGGCGGTTGTGCTGCTGTGCATAACACTGCTGATGTTCGCCGTGCAGAAGTATTACCTCGAAGCCAAGACCGCCGCGACGCTGACCGGCAAGGCCTCGCGCGGCAGGATGCTCATCGAGGACAAGAGCGTGCGCGTTCCGCTGACGGTGCTCTGCGGGCTTGCTGCGGGTTTCGTTATCCTGATGTATATCTGCGTGCCGATTGGCTCGTTCTTCCCGACCTGGGGCTATAAGTTCTTCCCGCTCACGGGCAAGTGGTTCAAGCTTGTCTTCACGCGCTACCACGGCTTCCAGGCTTTCCGTGACTCCTTCGTGCTCTCGCTGATCGCCGCCCCGATAACGGCGCTGCTGAGCATGATAATCTCCTACCTCGTCGTAAAGCGCAGGTTCAAGGCCAAGGGCTTTATCGAGGCGGTGTCCATGCTCGCGATGGCCGTCCCCGGCACGGTCCTCGGCGTCGGCTACATCCGCGGCTTTGCAAGCGGCGTGTTCCACACTGGCTTCCTGCAGGGCATCTACGGCACGGGGCTCATCCTCATCATCGTCTTTGTAGTCCGCTCCCTGCCGACCGGCACGCGCAGCGGTATCTCCGCACTGCGGCAGATAGACAAGTCCATCGAGGAATCCGCCTACGACATGGGCGCGGACAGCTTCAAGGTGTTCATGACCGTGACGCTCCCGCTCATTAAGGACTCCTTCCTCTCCGGCCTCGTCACGGCCTTCGTGCGCAGCATAACCGCTATCTCCGCGATCATCCTGCTCGTGACGCCGCAGTTCCTGCTCATCACGGTGCAGATCAACGAGTTTGCGGAGAAGGGCTCCTACAGCCTTGCCTGCGCGTTTGCAACCATTCTTATCATCATCACCTACGGCGCTGTGCTGCTGATGAACCTGTTCATCAAGCACTTCGGCACCAGCAAGAAACTCAAGGAGGTCGACTGAGCCATGGAAAAAACAAAGAAAGGCGTCCGTCTGGAGCATATCTCCAAAATATATCAGGATCCCAAAACCGGCAAGGACTTCTATGCCGTGCATGATACCTCGCTCAACATCGAACCCGGCAGCTTCGTGACGCTCCTCGGCCCCTCCGGCTGCGGCAAGACTACGACCCTGCGCATGATCGCGGGCTTTGAAAGCCCGGACGAGGGCGAAATTTATCTCGGCGAGGAGCCGATAAACGAGCTTACCCCGAATAAGCGTGACACGGCGATGGTGTTCCAGAGCTACGCGCTGCTGCCGCACTACAACGTGTTCGATAACGTCGCCTACGGTCTCAAGCTGCGCAAGGTGCCGAAGGATGAGATAAAGGAGCGCGTCATGAAGATACTCGACCTCGTCGAGCTGACGGGGATGGAGGGGCGCATGACAAACCAGCTCTCCGGCGGCCAGCAGCAGCGTGTTGCGCTCGCCCGCGCGCTGGTCATCGAGCCGTCCGTCCTGCTGTTCGATGAGCCGCTCTCGAACCTTGACGCAAAGCTGCGCGTCTCCATGCGCACGGAGATACGCCGCATCCAGCAGGAGGTCGGCATCACGGCCATCTATGTCACGCACGACCAGAGCGAGGCAATGGCTCTGTCGGATCAGATCATCATCATGAACAAGGGCGTTGTCGCTCAGGTCGGCACCCCGCAGGAGATATACTACCATCCGAACAGCGAATTCGTCGCCGACTTCATCGGCGAGGCAAACTTCCTGCATGGCACTCTCACGGGCATTGATGGCGCTCAGGCCGTAATGAACATCGAGGGTACTGAGCTCCGTGTCGCGTCGACCGACGGTCTTGAGGTAGGGAAGGACTACACGCTCGTCCTGCGTCCCGAGGCGGCGACGCTTGCCGACGAGGGCGGCCTGCCCTGCAAGGTCATACTCAGCTGCTTCATGGGCTCGTACCAGAACTATCATGTCATGGTAGGGAACACCCTCGTGAAGCTCACCGAGAATAACCCCAAGAACAAGCGCATCTATGCTGTCGGCGAGGAGTGCTGCCTGCGCTTCGATCCGGACGCGGTACATATACTGTAAAGAGCAGGCAAAAAAATTTCGGCTCTGTGTCAATAGTCAAAGCACAACTATTGACACAGAGCCTGTTTTTTGCAGCTGAAATGCTGTTTTATTCTATCCCGTATTTTTCCTTCAGCTCCGGGCGGATATCGTCAAAGCTTCTAAACGGCGCGGGCTCGGCGGCGTGTTCGCCGATGTGCTTCTCCATCCACACCATGTCGTACCAGCGGCCGAACTTATATGCGCAGCCCGTGAATCTGCCGACGAACCTGTAGCCAAGGTGCTCATGGAACTGCTCGCTGTTGAGCGTCAGGTATTCGTCCGGCACTGTCGGGTGCGCGATGCAGGCGTTGACGTTCGTGATGTTCTGCAGCTTCAGCGCCCCTTCAAGCGCGGTGTACAGGAGCTTGCCGAGACCGAGATGCTTTGCGTCGGTGCGGATATATATGCTTGTCTCCACAGCCCATGCGTAGGCGGCGCGTGTCTTGAACGCGGATGCGTAGACGTAGCCCATTATCTCCCCGCCACGCTCTGCAACAAGGTAGGGATACCTGCTGAGCGTATGCTCGATACGCTCCCGGAACTCCTCTATCGACGGGACTTCATATTCAAAGGTGATGGCCGTGTTTTCCACGTAGGGCGCATAGATCGCCAGCAGCTTCTCCGCGTCCTCGCCTCTTGCAATTCTCACATGGCAGCTTTCCATGCCGCATACCTCTTTTCATCTGATGGCAGCAGCAATATTAGCACAGTAAGCCCGCGTTTTCAAGCGGTTTCGACGGCATATCGCGTGAATTTTCAGACATTTAGTCAAGATTGTACTTGTAATAACGCCGGATTGATAGTATAATACAAAAAGCTTAAAAAATTAAAAGCAAAGGCTGGATCAGATATGAGTACATACAAGCGCCGCTTCGGCGACAGGAAGGAAGGCCGGCTTCTCCGTTCCCTTCCCGCGTTCTCCAAGTTCATCCCATATATCATGCCCACGCGCAACGACGCATCCAACCAGTATGAGGAGAGCTTCGAGGTCTCCGATGTTGACCGCCGTCTGCGTCAGCTACGTGTTCAGGGCTATAAGGGCATCGGCATTCTGCACTTTATCATCGCGGCATATATCCGCGGCGTGTCCATGCTCCCAGGCATCAACCGCTTCGTCGTCGGCCGCCGCGTCTACGCAAGGGACGATATCTCCGTCGTTATGACCGTCAAGCGCAGTCTCTCCGTTGAAGCTACGGAGACGACCATCAAGGTCCACTTTGAACCGACTGACACAATCTTCGACGTCTACCGCAAGATGAATGAGAAAATCGATGAGATCAAGGCTTCCGACGAAAACAACAACACTGAGGCTGTTGCTGAGGCTTTCTGCCGCGCACCGCGCTTCCTGCTCCGCTTCGCGCTGGCGATCGTCCGCATGCTGGACTATTTCGGCTGGCTCCCCGAGAGCCTGACCGAGGCAAGCCCCTTCCATGGCTCGATGATAATCACCGACCTTGGCTCGCTGCGCATAGGACCCATTTTCCACCATATATATAACTTCGGTACGCTCCCGGTGTTCATCGCCTTCGGCGCGAAGCGGCACTCCTATGAGCTTGACCGCCACGGCAACATGGTCGACCGCAAGTATGTTGACTGCAAGTTCGTCATGGACGAGCGCACGGTCGACGGGCATTATTACGCCCAGTTCCTTCAGGCGATCCGCTATCTGTTCCAGCACCCCGAGGTAGTCGAAGCTCCTCCCTCCAGAGTCATTGACGATATCTATTAATAAGATTCATATGAAAAATTCCCGGACGAAAGTCCGGGAATTTTTAGTTCAGCGCCGTTTGGAACCATAATAACTGTCACCGTAATAATCGCCGTATTCGCGATTCTGCCTATCGACATCCGATTCATCATCTTCGTCATCTTCTTCAACGATGATATACTGCTTCTGCTTATTCTTATATTGCTCTTTCAGTTTTTTGTTATATTTGGCACGGGCTATATCGTATTCTATAACCATCTTAAAACACCAAATACTAAATGCGCCAAGTGCGCCACAGAATATAAGTAGAATTACAGTTTCCATAGTGCCTATAAACCTCCGTACTCTTGCTGATCGATGATACTATATCACATAACAGTTATAAAGAAAAGCTCGTGTTAATGACAAAAACGTCTCAGGATCGGCACCGGAGAGATTCGACCCGCGTTGCGACGCGGGCTGCCTCGGGTTGCAAAGCGCCCCCGGCGCTTTGCTAAGAGCCCTCGGGTTCGAATCTCTGAAACTTCACATTATAAAATAAGCCCTCTACCGTTGGTAGAGGGCTTATTTTATGGCGGAGATGGAGAGATTCGAACTCTCGAAGAGCTTTTGACCCTTACACGATTTCCAATCGTGCGCGCTCGACCAACTACGCGACATCTCCGTGTTTGCTCAAGAAAACAAATTATCAACTTGTCAGCTTGCACATTATAATTCATATGTGCCGTAAAGTCAAGGAATATTTTTCAATTCTTCGGGAAAGATTATTTTGAGACAAAAAAGCGGAGGGCAACGCCGTGAAGATGACAAACGACGAGTATAAGGAATTTGCCGGGCAGCACGCGCCACGCTCAAGGGCGGGGCGAAACATGCTGCGAGCCTTTGTGAGCGGCGGAGCGATCTGCGCCGCCGGTCAGGCACTGACGGATCTGTACCTTTCTCTCGGCATGGAGATGGACAGTGCCTGCGCGGCCTGCTCCGTGACGCTGATCTTCATCGGCGCGCTGCTGACGGGGCTCGGCGTATATGACGACATGGCGCGCTTTTCCGGTGCGGGCACGCTTGTACCGATAACGGGCTTTGCAAACTCCGTCGTCGCCCCGGCGATAGAGTATAAGACCGAGGGCATGATCCTCGGCACCGCCGCCAAAATGTTCATCATCTCCGGCCCCGTCATCGTATACGGGATAAGCTCCGGCGTCATCTACGGCATACTGCTGCTGATATTTGGGGCAGCGTAGGAAATACAAAAGGAGAAGCTCATGGGAAAACACGCGAAGAAGAAAACGAACCGTGACGGTCAGACCGAGGTACTGACCGGGCATGACGAGAAAGCGGAAAGGGAAAGCCCGGATCGCCGCCTGTGGGAGCGCGAGTCTGACCGCCCCAACGGCACAAGCGGGAATTACAGCTGAAAAATAAGCGCACTGCAGCACATTATGCAGTGCGCTTATAATTTTTGATCGTCCCGTAGGGACACCACTTATTGAGCTCCACCGTATTTCTTCTCCGCAAGCTCCTTGCTGCATGAGACAAGGCGGCGGATGCTGCGGTCGTTCGCGCTGCGCTCGTTTATGAGTATTCCGAGCGAGCGGTGGCAGCGCGGTTCAAGCGGCAGTGTCTTGATGTTGAACTGCATGTCCTTTGTCACGAGCCTTGACAGGACGCTCACGCCGAGCCCGTGCTCGACCATCGACGCAATGGACGCATCGTCAAGATTCGTGCGCAGGATGTTCGGAGCAACCTTCAGCCCGTTTGCCGTAAAGATAGGCAGTATATCCAGCTCGAAACCGAGAGAGGGCATGAGAAAGTCCGTCCCCTCGAAGAGCTCCACCGGGTACGCGTCGCCGTCAAAATCACAGTCGGCGGGCAGGATGGCGACGAGCTCATCCTCCATCAGCGGTATCCACGTAAGTCCTTGGCACAGCTCCGGCTGATAGCTCACCATCGCGCAGTCAAGCTCCTCGTTCCTTACCGCCGTGGCCATCTCGTTCATGTCGTTGACCGTGAGGGAGACCTGCGTGTCCGGGCAGAGCAGCCTGAACGCGGAGAGAATATCCGGGATCCAGTGGCGCGCGATGCTCGAGAACGAGCCGAGCCGCAGTGCCGAGCCGGTCTTGAGCCGCAGCTGATCGGCCTCGCGCTCAAGCGCCGCGGCGGCGTCTGCAAAGCCCTTGAGCTTCGGCAGCAGCTCCTGACCGGTGGGGGAGAGCCGCACTCCGCCCTTGCTGCGTATCAGCAGCGATACGCCGAGCTCATCCTCAAGGGAGTTCATCATGTGCGTGAGCCCGGACTGGGTGTAGCCAAGCTCCGCGGCGGCGGCGGTGAGACTGCCGCGGTCTATCGCGGTCAGAAGCGCGCTTACTTTTTTGCTGTCCATTCTGCAAATCACTGTCCTTGTGCGGTTATCTATGAAAAAACTGATTACATATATAATAATATGGGATTTTACGAAATGCAAGTGAAATGTTATTATCTGTAAAAGTCTTGCACTATGATGAAAAAGTTAGTATAATTTAGGAAAGAACAGTAAAAGACAGCTATATTACACGAAAAAATTCCGGAAACTCTACCGGAATTACCGGGAACAAACCCGGGACATATTTTTACAGACAGCAGATATGCGGGCAGCACATCCCCTGCATATATCTGTCGGTTCATCCTGCGGGAATACCCGCAGGATGAATTTTTTGTGCAGATATGAGAAAGTGTACGGACATTAGGGTTAAGGCCATGTTAAGCTAATAGAACTGATTTAGACAATTTTGTGTAATTTGAATATAAAACCATAAAAATCCCTGTGAAAAAATTTACTAATCTTGCAAAGTGCATATAAACGGAAGTATAATCACTTCAAGAGAAATAGCAATAGTGCTTTAAGGCGGTATGCGGTTTCCTATTGCTAAAAAAACGGTCATGTAGTAGAATACTATTGCTAAAACTTTAACTTGAAATACGGCGGGAGATTGATCCGGTGCATAGAGTTTTGATCCACATACACGGTATCGTTCAGGGGGTCGGCTTCCGGCCGTTTATCCATAAGCTCGTCAAGGAGCGCGGCCTGAGGGGATATATAAAAAACACCTCTTCCGGGGTCGAGCTTGAGCTGGAGGGGGAGCATGAGGAGCTTTCCGGCTTCATTGAGGATATCCCGCGCCGTGCGCCAAAGCTTGCCGTCATCGAAGCAATGGAGACGGAGTATCTCCCGGATCTGGCAGGCTATGAAGATTTCAGGATTCTGAGCAGTAAAACGGAAGCTTTCCGAAATACGCTCATTTCCCCGGACATATGCATCTGTGACGACTGCCTGCGCGAGCTGAGAACGCCCGGCGACAGGCGCTACCGCTATCCTTTCATCAACTGCACCAACTGCGGCCCGAGGTTCACCATTATAAAGGATGTGCCGTATGACCGGGCAAAGACCTCGATGAGCGCCTTTCCCATGTGCCCAGACTGTGACCGGGAGTATCACGATATTGAAGATCGCCGCTACCATGCCCAGCCGGACTGCTGCCCGGACTGCGGCCCGAAGGTCTTCTTTCTGGACGCCGAGGGAAAGACCGTGGAGGGCGACGCGATAGAGCTTGCCCGGCAGAGCATCAAGGCAGGGAAGATCATCGCCGTCAAGGGGCTCGGCGGGATACACCTTGCCTGCCGCTGTGACGACGCTTCCATCGTCCGCGAGCTGCGCCGCCGCAAGCAGCGCGATGAAAAGCCTTTCGCGGTCATGTGCCGCGATGCAGACTGCGCGAGAGAAATTTGCCTCGTCTCTGAGGACGAGGAGAAGATACTTGACGGCTTCCGCCGTCCTATCGTCCTGCTGAGAAAGAAGCGGCAGGGGCTGGAGCATATCAGTGAAAACGGGTTTATCGGCGTTATGCTGCCGTATACCCCGCTGCACTATCTGCTCTTCGGCGACGATATAGATATGCTCATTATGACGAGCGCCAATCTTTCCGACACTCCCATGATGTACCGCAACGATGAAGCGGTGGAAAAGCTGCACGGCATTGCCGACGGTTTCCTGCTGCACAACAGGGATATCCAGACCCGCTGTGATGATTCGCTGTGCTGGGTGCTCGGCGGCGCGGAATATTTTGCCCGCCGTTCAAGGGGATATGTACCGTTTCCGATAACCGTCGGGGAGGAGCTGCTGCCGCTGCTTGCCTGCGGCGCGGAGCAGAAAGCGAGCTTCTGCCTGTCAAAGGGGAGCTATGTTTTCCCGAGCCAGCATATCGGTGATCTGAAGAATTTTGAGACGCTGGAAAATTATACCGGACAGATAAAACATTTCCAGCGCCTGTTTGATATAAGACCGCAGGCCGTGGTCTGCGATCTGCACCCGGACTATATGTCCACGGAATATGCTTCCGCGATAGCCGAGGAAGAAAGCCTGCCGCTTATAAAGGTGCAGCACCATCATGCGCACATGGCCGCCTGCATGGCCGATAATGGTCAGAATGGGTCGGTGATCGGCCTTGTGTGGGACGGCACCGGACTCGGTACGGACGGCACGATATGGGGCGCGGAGTGCCTCATTGGGGACTATTCCGGCTTTGAGCGCTTCGGCAGTATTCTGCCCATACCCCTCATCGGCGGGGACAGGGCAGTCAAGGAGACTGACCGCGTCGCCTTCGCACTGCTCGACGCTTCCGGCTGCGATACCGGGAGCATCGAAAAAAAGGGGATTTATAAGACCGTGCTTGATTCCGGACTCAATTGCCCCGTGTCCTCAGGCATGGGACGGCTGTTTGACGGCGTCGCTGCGATCCTTGGGATAAAGACGCTGTGCAGCTATGAGGGGCAGGGAGCCGTCCTGCTCGAAGCCGCTGCAGCGGAGGACGAAGAAGTTTACCCATTTGCCCTTGAGGGTACGCCGCTGCGCTATGACTGGCGTGGGACGATCCGCGCGATATGCGCCGATATAGAGGCGGGGGTCGACACTGGGCGCATAGCCGCCCGGTTTATGAACACGCTCATTGAAATGGCTGTGCGCCAGTGCTGCGCTGCACGGGAAGCGAGCGGAATAGACGTTGCTGCGCTCTCAGGCGGCAGCTTCCAGAATATGTATATAATGTCGCGCCTGCCGGGAAGACTGGAAAAAGAGGGCTTCCGTGTGCTGAGGCACAGGCGCGTTTCGACGAATGACGAGGGGCTTTCACTCGGCCAGCTGATGATAGCCGCCGCGAAGCTCGAAAAATAAGGAGAAAAAGATATGTGTTTGGCAGTACCGCTGAAGCTTGTTGAAATACACGGAAATTCCGCCATAGGCGAAGCTCTCGGCATGACGCGCGAAATTCGCGTCGACTTCATCCCGGAGCCGAAGGTGGGGGACTACGTTATGGTACATGCCGGGTTTGCGATAGACCGGCTCGATGAACAGCAGGCGCAGGAGGATATTGACGCTTGGAAAGAGGTGCAGGATGCCCTCGGCTGATATGCACACAGGTGAGATCATCTCCGCGATAGAGCGTCTGGACTTGGGCGAGATACGGCTCATGGAGGTATGCGGGACGCATACGATGTCCATCGCAAAGTCCGGCCTGCGCTCGATGCTCCCGAAAAATATAAAGCTCCTGTCAGGCCCCGGCTGCCCGGTCTGCGTAACGCCCCCGGAGGTCATCGACGCGGTGCTGGAGCTTGCCATGGAGAAGGACGTTATCATCACCACATACGGCGATATGCTGCGCGTTCCCGGCAGCACACCGGGCGACAGCCTGCAGCGCCGCCGCGCCATGGGCGCGAGGGTGCAGATGGTCTACTCCCCGGTGGACGCGGTGCAGCTTGCCAAGGAGAATCCGGATAAGCAGGTGGTGTTTCTCGGCGTCGGCTTTGAGACTACCGCGCCGGGGACTGCCGCCGCAGCGCTGACAGCGGCGGAGCAGAGGGTGGAGAATTTCTCCCTCTGGTCGATGCTCAAAACTGTGGAGCCCGCGCTGCGCGCGCTCATAGCCATGCCGGATTTCAATATCGACGGCTTTATCTGCCCGGGTCACGTGGCCACGATAATCGGCGTTAAGGGCTTCCGCTTTCTCCCGGAGGAATATTCGATGCCGGCGGTCATCGCGGGCTTTGAACCGGAGGATATTCTCCGCGCGGTGTACAGGCTCGCAAAGCAGATCGCCGAGAAGAGCCCGAAGATAGAGAACGAGTACCGCAGGGCGGTCACCGAAAACGGCAACCCCCTTGCGCAGAACATGATGAACACCTGCCTGCGCCGCCGTCCAGATAACTGGCGCGGCCTTGGGCTCATCCCGGACAGCGGACTTGAACCGGCCGCCGTGCTTGAGCGGCTCGACGCGGAAAAGCGCTTCGGCATAAAATATGCGGAGAAGCCGAAGCCCACCGCCTGCCGCTGCGGGGACGTTATCTGCGGACGCATTGCCCCGGAGCAGTGCCTGATGTTCGGGGAACGCTGCACACCGGAGAATCCGGTGGGGCCGTGCATGGTCTCCTCGGAGGGAGCCTGCGCCGCGGCGTATAAATACGCGGGGGTGTGACTTATATGGACGAAATAATTACACTCGATTACGGCAGCGGCGGCAAAAAGACTGCCCGCCTGATAGAAAAGCTGATAGTCCCGGCGCTGTCAAACCCGGCACTGGACGCCTTGGGCGACGGCGCGATAGTAGAGGGCGCAGAGAAGCTTGCCTTCTCGACTGACAGCTTCGTCGTCGATCCTATATTTTTCCCCGGCGGGGATATCGGCAAGCTCTCCGTCTGCGGCACGGTGAACGACCTTGCAATGTGCGGCGCTGTGCCGAAGTATTTGAGCTGTTCTTTTATTATAGAAGAGGGGCTGCCGGCAGAGGACTTGGAAAAGATAGTCGAGTCCATCCGCCGCACAGCGGAGAGAGCCGGTGTGCAGGTCGTGACGGGGGACACAAAGGTCGTCGAGCGCGGCAGGGGAGATAAAATTTATATCAACACCGCCGGTATCGGCTTTGTGAAATACCCCGGTCTCAGCCCGAAAAACCTGAGAGATGGGGACACCGTGATAGTCTCCGGCATGGTCGGTGACCACGGAACGGCCATCATGCTTGCGCGCAGCGGGATGATGCAGGGCGAGATAGCTTCCGACTGCGCGCCGCTGAACGGCCTGTGCGAAGCCATCCTCGGCACGGGAGCCGAAGTCCGCGTCCTGCGCGACCCGACGCGCGGCGGAGTTGCCACGACGCTCAATGAGTTCATCGAGGGTACGGCGCTCGGGATAGAGCTGTACGAGGATAAAATTCCGGTTCGGGATCAGGTCCGCTCGGCCTGCGATATGCTCGGCCTTGACCCACTATACTGCGCGAACGAGGGCAAGCTCCTTGTTGCCGTTGCAGCGGATGACGCGGAGCGGGTGATAGACGCGATGCGCGAAACTGAAGAGGGGCGCGACGCTGCGATCATCGGCAGAGTCAGCGCCGGTTATCCCGGAAAGCTCGTCATGGACACGGCCTTCGGGGGAAAGCGCATCCTCCAGAAGCTTACGGGAGCGCAGCTTCCGAGAATTTGCTGAAAATAAAAAATTAAAATAAAAGGAAAATCAGAGAGGTGAAACGGATGCAGGAGTACAAAAAGACCGTGATCACAAAAGATCAGGTCGTACCCATAGCGGAAAAAATGCGCAAGGCCGGTAATGCCCTTGTGATGATCCACGGCTTCATCGACAACGATGGGCAGATGGACGTCTCATGGGACTATGCCGTAGACCCGGCGATCGAGTCCTATCACGTGATAGGCGAGACGGTGCTTCCGTCGATCGGCGAGATCTACGACACGGCGGCGACATGGCCTGAGCGCGAGCTCAACGAGCTGTTCGCGATAGAGTTCGAGGGACTCGATGTATCGCAGCGGCTCTTCCTGCCGGAGGACATGCTCGAAACGCAGGGCAAGGGCCAGATAATGGTCATGCCGCTTTCGGAGCTTCGGCAGAAAAACATTGAGGAGGGAACGAAATGAGCTACATTGTCCCCATCGGCCCGTACCATCCCGCGCTTGAGGAGCCGATACACGCAAAGCTCTATACCGAGGGCGAGGTCATCAAGGACGCGGAGGTCTTTGTCGGCTATAACCACCGCGGCATAGAGAAGCTCGCCACCGAGCGCAACGCTATCCAGACTCTCGTTCTGGTCGAGCGCGTCTGCGGTATCTGCTCCCACTCCCATGCACTGACCTACGCCATGTGCGTGGAGAACATCAACGGCATTGAGGTGCCGAAGCGCGGCCAGTATATCCGCGTCATCACCGCAGAGCTGGAGAGACTGCACTCGCACTTCCTGTGGCTCGGCATCGCATGTCATATTATCGGGCATGACAGCATGTTCATGCACATCTGGGATGAGCGCGAGCTTGTCATGGATCTGCTGGAAAAGATGACCGGCAACCGCGTGAACTACGCCATGGTGACTGTCGGCGGCGCAAGGCGCGATATAGACGATGAGCTTCGCCGCGAGCTGCTCGAAGCCTGCGATAAGCTCAAGGCCCCGCTCGACCGCATCACCGAGATCGCCCTGACCGACAAGACCATCGCAATGCGCACCAAGGGCGTCGGCGTACTGCCGAAGGAGGACGCGCTGCGCATGGGCGCCGTCGGCCCCCACGCGAGAGCATCCGGAGTCAAGGTCGATGTCCGCAAGGACGCGCCCTATTCCTCATATGAAGATTTTGATTTTGACGTGCCTGTCGTCGAGAGCGGCGACGTGTTTGCCCGCGTGGTCGTGCGCGCGCTCGAATGCTATGAGAGCATCAAGATCATCCGCCAGGCGCTCGAGAACCTGCCCGCAACACCCATCAACCTCGGCAACAAGCTCATCAAGATACAGCCGGGGCAGGCGGTTTGCCGCCATGAGGCGCCGCGCGGCCAGCTCAGCCACATGGTCGTGGGCGACGGTTCGTTCAATAACCACCGCGTCAGCATCCATGTGCCGAGCTATAAGAACACGCCGACCGTCCCGTTCATGCTCCGCGGCAACACCGTTGCGGACGCGGGACTCATCATCGCAAGCATAGACCCATGCTTCAGCTGCCTCGACAGATAAGATGCACGAGCTTGCACTGACAGAGGGGATAATCAGCATAGTCGAGTCCGAAAAGAAAAAGCACGGTTTTGAGAGAGTCAGCGAGATAAGCCTGAAGCTCGGCGAATACTCCGGGGTGATACCGGAGTGTATGGAGGAGTTTTTCCCGATCGCCTCAAAGGGCACGGCGGCCGCCGGGGCAAAGCTTATTTTCGAGAAGGTGCCGGCACAGTTCGAGTGCTGCGGGTGCGATTGGCGCGGCGGACTTGAAAAGGGGAGCTTTGCCTGCCCGGAGTGCGGCGGGGAAAACCTCAAAATGACCGCGGGACGCGAGTTCTATGTTGAAAACATCAAAGTCGAATAGACAACGGATAGATAATAAACTTCAAAGGAAGGAGAGATGATCTCTTGCAGAAAACACGGTTTACATCGGTGCTGTCCACCTTCATCGTCTGCTACGTGTTCTGGATTCTTCTCACATGGTCACTGTCTCCGGAGGAGCTTGCGGCGGGAGCCGTCGTCAGCTTTTTCGTAGCGCTGTTCTCAGCAAAATACTTTATACATGAAAACGCCGGGTGGCTCTTCAGACCGGACAAGTTCTTCGCCCTGCTGGCATACTTTGTGGTTTTCCTCGGCCTGCTCATCAAGTCGAACCTCAATGTTGCAAAGTGCTGCTACAAGGGCTGCAAGGACGTGTATCCCGGCATCGTAAAGATACCGACGAAGCTCAAGGGCGACTACGCGCAGGCGATGCTCGCAAACAGCATCACCCTCACGCCGGGCACGATAACCCTCGACATCATCGAGGAGAACGGCGAAACGGCGTACTATGTACACTGCCTTGATGTGTCCCAGTACGAGGATAAGAACTTCTACTACACGGACGAGGACGGCAAAGAGAAGCCGCTGCCGCTCCACAGGAGCCGCGAGGACGCCGGAGAGGACATCAAAGGCACGATGGAAAAATGGATCAGGAGGATCTGGGAATGATTGACATTTTGATTTTTGCCGTCATTTATGCGCTGCTGGCCGCTGGGAACCTGATCAGACTTGTGAAGGGCCCGACGGGTGCAGACAGAATGGTCGCGGCGGACAGCATGGATATTCTTGTCGCCTGCGCAATGGTGCTCTTCTCCATATACAGCGGGAGAGGCATATACCTTGACATAGCCATCATCACGGCGATGCTCGGCATACTCAACACCATGCTCGTCGGCCGTTATCTTGATACGGGAAGGTGGCACAAGAAATGATACTGCGTATTATCATAGACGTACTTATAGCGGTGAGCCTGTACTTCGCTATAGCCGGGACGATCGGCATAAACAAAATGCCGGACACCTTCTCCCGCATGCAGGCGAGCACGCTCATCACCACCCTCGGCGTTCTCGGCGCAAACATCGGCGCTATACTATATGCCATATTCATCATGCACAACGGCGCGGCTGCGGTGAAGATCGCGGTCATCGCGGCGCTCGTCATCGCGGTGAACCCCATCGGCGCGCACGCTATCGCCAAGGGTGCTTACCGCTCTGGCGTCAGACCGGAGCGCAAGATGGAAATGGACGATTTCAGGAGGGACTTCGATGAGTGAACTTGTTGTTATCTTAAATGCCCTCATACTTTTAGGCGTTGTTGTCTCCGCGATACTCGCGGTGCACTGTGAAAAGCTGCTCTCCTCCGTTATTGCCCTCGGCGTCACCGGCATATTCACCGCGGCGGAGTTTCTGCTGCTGCATGCGCCCGACGTTGCGATATCCGAAGCGGCGGTCGGCGCGGCACTGACTCCCCTCATCTTCATCGTGACGATCAAGAAGCTCAAGGGAGGGGACGACAAATGAAGAAATTCCTCACTATCGTCTGTCTTGCGGCATTCCTCGTAGCGGGAGTTTTCGCCGCAGTTGAGATGGCGCAGCTGCCGCGTACATACGACGGGGCCAACGCCAAGGTATCTCCCTATGAGCTGATGCAGGATCCCGATGCCTATGACGATTCCGAAGCCGACGGCGCGGCTGCCGCGATAGTCCAGCAGAACCTTGCAAAGACCCACGCCGTGAACGATGTCACCTCGATAGTCTTCGACTTCAGAGGCTATGACACGATGGGCGAGTCTTTCATAATGATACTCACGGTTTCCTCCGTTATCATTCTGCTGAGAAAGACCAAGGCCGAAAAAGAAAAAATGAAGGAGGAGCGAGATGGAAAGATACGCAGATAACGTCACCATCAAGCGCGTTATAACCCGCTGCGGCTGTGACAGGATCATTCCGCTTTGCCTCGTATATATCTTTTATATTATGCTCCATGGCCACCTGACCCCGGGCGGCGGCTTCCAGGGCGGCATACTCACTGTCGCCGTCGTGCTGCTCATCTACCTTGCCCACGGCTATGAGGAGGCCAAGCGTGCCCTGCACCCGGACCTTACCCATAAGCTCGAAGGCGTCGCGCTGATGCTGTATGTAGTCCTCGCATTCGTCGGCGTCGTCCTCGGTGCGAGCTTCTGCCAGAACGTGTTCTACTACCACGGCGATATAGGCGCGCTCTTCAGCAGCGGCACAGTGTTCTGGATGGGCGAGACTGTCGCGTTCGACGTGTTCACCGCGGCTGTGACGCTCTCCATCGGTATGCTCAGCGTTCTGTATCCGCAGGATATAGACAACCTGAAGTGAGGTGGCAAGTATGATTACGATGAACTATATTGCTTCGTTCTTCCTGATCTTTTTGGGATTATACTGCATCGTTGTAAAGCACAACGCGGTCAAGACCGTCATCGGTATGTGCGTCATGGACTACGGCGTGAACATCTTCCTTATCTCCGTCGGCTATGTACCGGGCGGCACCGCGCCCATTTTCACGCAGGGCGAGATAACCGCGGCGAGCTACTTCGTCGACCCGATACCGCAAGCGCTGACCCTCACGAGCATAGTTATCGGCGCGTGCGTTACCGCGATGAGCCTTGCGATAGTCATGCGTCTCGATGAACAGTACAAGACCCTTGACACCAGAGAGATAAGGAGGCTGCACGGATGATCCTTGATTACCACCACCTCCCGATCTGCGCGATAATGCTGCTGTTCTTCGGCGCATTCTTTATCACGACCTTCGGCACCCGAGGCGGCGTGAGAAAGATCGTGTCAATGATCGCATCCGCGCTGAGCCTTGCCTGCCTTATCGCACTCATAAAGCCGGTAATGATAGACGGAGAGATAATCTCCTACTGGCTCGGCAACCGCAGCATCGCCGGCGGCTACGCGATAGGCATCGCGATAGAGGTCGACGCGCTGAGCCTGTTCTTCGGGCTGCTCGTCGGTATCGCGGCCTTTGCCGCCTGCCTTTACAGCCTGGACTATATAACCCATGACGCGCATCAGGTGCAGTATTACACGCTGCTGCTTATGACATCCGGCGGCGTTCTCGGCATGGTGCTGACGGGCGATATCTTCAATATGTATATCATGGTGGAGATACTCACCATAGGCGCGGTCGGCCTGACGGCGTACCGCAGCAAGAGCGAGGGCGCTCTTGAGGCGGCGTTCAAGTACCTTGTCGTCGGCTCCATCGGCTCGGCGTTCATCCTCACGGCGATAGTGATGCTCTATGCCGAGGCACATACGCTGAACCTCGCGCAGCTGGCCGCACTCCTGCCGGGCATGCTGGGCTCCGGCAGAATGAAGATAGCTTTCGCGCTGCTGCTCGCGGGCTTCTCGACCAAGGCATTCATCGTGCCGTTCCATCCGCTTGCGGCGGACGCCCATGGCGCGGCTCCCGCGTCTGTGTCGCTGCTCATTTCGGGCGTGCTTACAAAGTCCGGCCTTTACGCGATCATCCGTCTGTGCTACTTCCTGTTCCAGGTCATGGACAAGGGGACGATGCAGTTCCTGCTCGTCTTCCTCGGCTGCGTCAGTATGCTCGTGTGCGTGACCATGGCGCTTGCGCAGCATGACTTCAAGCGTCTGCTCGCGTTCCACAGTATTTCCCAGATAGGCTACGTGCTCACGGCGGTTGGCCTTGCCACGGCGCTCGGCCTCTCCGCAGGACTTTACCACGCGATGAACCACACCATCTTCAAGGGCCTGCTGTTCCTTGCTGCGGGTGCTGTTATGCACCAGACCGGCACAGGCGACCTTGACCGCCTCGGCGGGCTTGCAAAGAAGATGCCGCATACGACGGTGATGTTCCTCATAGGCGCGTTTTCCATAAGCGGTCTGCCGCCGTTCAACGGCTTTGCCTCAAAGTGGATGATCTATCAGGCAATTTACCAGAAGGCCGTCGAGAGCGGGAATTTCCTGTTCGTGTTCGCACTTATCGCGGCGCTCGTGACCTCGGTGCTGACGCTTGCGTCCTTCGTCAAGGTCAGCCAGAGCGTGTTCTTCGGCCAGCTCTCCGTCGAGTTTGAGAACACCGAGGAAGCGCCGATAGGCATGCGCATCGCAATGGGGCTGCTTGCGGCTCTCTGCGTTATCACCGGTCTTTTCCCGAACCTCGTCACCGCTTTCCTTACCGAGCCCGCGGCGACCGCCGCGCTGAATGCCGGTAAGTACATAAGCGCGATGGGCTTTGACACCACGCTTGCTGCTCCCGTTATAAGCTTTGTGAGCATGGGTGTCTGGGCGCCGGTCAACTGGCTGCTCCTGCTGTGCATCACGCTGCTTGCGATAACCATCGCGGCGGTCTCTACCCGTTATGATGCGGCGAGAACTGCTGAGAGCGTGACCGACACCAAGTACCAGCTCTTCTACGGCGGCGAAAAGAACGTGTATTCTCAGGTCGGCGGCGAGGATCTCTTCTGGGGGCTCAAGCACAACTGGCGTCACTATTTCGATTTCATGCACAGGCTGCACAGCGGCGTTGTCAACGATTACGCACTGTGGGCGGTCGTAGACGTGACGGTCATCATGGCCTTCATGCTGATAGCGCTTTAAGGGGGTGGGAAATATGATGAAAGATATTATCGTCACGGCTCTGTATAACCTTGGCTACATCCTCATTTTCCCCGGCTTCCTGTTCTGCTTCTTCGCGGGGTTGCTGCTGTGCGGCATTGACCGCAAGCTTGTAGCCAAGATGCAGAAGCGCGTCGGCCCGCCGGTGCTCCAGCCGTTTTATGATTTCTTCAAGCTCTGCGGCAAGGAGTGCATCGTTCCCGCCGCGGCATCAAGGACGATGTTCCTCATGGCTCCGCTGGTAGGGCTCGCGGCGCTCGTCGTGATACAGCTGTTTATCCCGGTGTTCACCTTCACCGCGTTTTCGCAGGTCGCGGATATCATCGTCATCCTCTACCTGCTGCTCATCCCGGCCATGTCCGCCATGCTCGGCGGCGCGGCCAGCGGCTCACCCTACGCGGGCGTCGGCCTCAGCCGCGAGATGGTCACTATCATCTCCTGCGAGCTGCCGCTGGTGCTGGTGCTGCTGTCGGTGGCAAAGACTGTGGGCGACGCGATGGGCACGGGGCTGTGCTTCTCACTGACGGATATTGCCCTGTATCAGGCGGCAAACGGCAGTCTGATCCTCAAGGCGAGCATGATCCCCGCTGCCGCGGCGATGCTGCTCATAATCCCCGGCGAGACCGGCAACCACCCCTTTGACGCGGCCGAGGCCGAGACGGAGATATGCGAGGGCATGCTTGCCGAATACAGCGGCGCGCCGCTTGGCGTATATAAGCTCAATCACGCCATCAAGATGCTCACGCTTACAAGCCTGTTTGCCGCGCTGTTTCTCGGCGGCATCGGCGGCGGGATAGAAAAGCTCGTCGCGCTCATCGGGCTCACCGGCGGCGCTGCCGCGGGCATGACGATGCTGCTGGGCATAGTCATACTCCTGCTGCTGTGCATCGCGCTGACGGCAGTGAGCATATCCTTCGTCCACGCAATCACCGCAAGGCTCAAGATAGAGCAGATATTCAAATACTACTGGACCGTTGTCTCCGGCCTTGCGCTCATAAGCCTTGTGCTGGCATGGTACGGTATGTAAGGAGGTGCGGGAATGTTTAAGAAACTTATCGAGGAGAGCACCGGCAAATCCCCGTGGCTTTTCCACATCAACGCCGGTTCCTGCAACGGCTGCGATATAGAGCTTGTCTCCGTGCTGACCCCGCGCTACGATGCGGAGCGCCTTGGCTTTAAATTGACCGGCACCCCGCGCCATGCAGACATCGTCGTGGTCACGGGGCCTGTCACGAAGCAGTCCCTGCCGCGTGTGCTGAGCGCGATATCTCAGGTTCCCGAGCCGCGCTGCATAGTCACGATGGGCTCGTGCCCGCAGTCGGGCAACGTCTTCAAAGGCAGCTACTCCGTAGCGGGCCCCCTGAGCAAGTACGTCCATGTCGATGTAGACGTGGCCGGCTGCGCGCCCAAGCCCGAGGCCGTCATAGACGGGCTCGCACTGGCGGCAAAAATACTTCAGGAGAAGAGGGGGAAGATGTAATGGATTTCCCGTTTGCGAGAGAAGCGATATCGAAGCTCTTCAGTAAATCCAGCTGCAATATGTACCCCGCCGTGCCGAGCGAAGCCGCGCAGAATTACCGCGGGCGCATCGCTTACCGTGCCGATAAGTGCATCGGCTGCGGCATGTGCGAGCGTGTCTGCGCCGGCGGCGCGATCACCAGGACGATAGAAAAGGGCGAGGACGGTCAGGGCGATAAGGTCACGCTGACCTTTGACCTCGGCTCCTGCACCTTCTGCGCCACCTGCGCCGATTTCTGCAGCCGCCATGCCATAACGCTCACCCGCGACTATCACATGATTGCGACCAAGGAAGAGGATCTGCTCGTCAGCGGAAGCTTTATAAAGGCTCCGCCGAAGAAGCCCGCCGCGCCCACGTCGGAGAAGAGCGCGGAAGCCTCCAATGTCAAGCCGCGCGGTGACGGTAAGCCTGCCTGTGATGAGAGCAGGTGCGTTCATTGCACGCTCTGCGCGAAGAAGTGCCCCGCGGACGCGCTGACCGTTGACAGAGCCGCCAAGACCTGGACGCTCGATGAGGACAAGTGCATCGGCTGCGGCACCTGCGCCGAGGCCTGCCCGAAGAACGCAATAGTTATCTGAAAATTATCTTATATCCCCCGGATCGGCTCTGACGCTCCGGGGGATAATTATGCAGTTTGTACGGTTTCGATTTACATCGGAGCGAAATAAAGAATTTGGGCTCTGTGTCAATAGTTGGGGTAGAGCTTAGCAAGAAATAGCAGAAAGGCGTGAGCGGTGTGCCGCACACGCCTTTGCTGTATATAAAACAGCTACCTGAGATTTTAAGGTTTTTGTAAGAAAATGGAGAAAAAGTAAAAATTAGGCAGTATCGTTCCTTGAGGGAGCAGCATACTGCTCCTAAGCTGAAAGCATCTTGAATAGAAAGAGAGTGCAAAAGATGTTTTCAAAAGACCTATCCACTTCCATTCTTCAGCTGTGCAGCGGCCGCGATCTCAGTTACGAAAAAGCCGCAGAGCTTTGTGGCTTCAGCCCAAGATACTTCGGCAGTGTTGCCAGAGGACAGACCAACGCATCGATCATTGTCCTTGAGAAGCTGTGTAAGGGCTTTGAGCTTACACCAAACGAACTGCTGAGGATCCCGCCGCTGTCGGATTCCAGGCTGCCCATGGCCGTTGCGGAGAGCCGTTTTATCTGTGGACTCGGCTGCTATCCCGTGTGCCCGTACTGCAAGCTGACGCTTGACCGAGAATACCAGCATTTCTGTGACCGCTGCGGGCAGGAACTCGATTGGAAGGATTATTCCAACGCGATCATTATCTTTCCCAGTCGGTCATGAAGCGCAGTGAAGGATCCTGTTCCTAAAAGTGGGGAAGCTTCTGACGCCGAAGCAAATGCGCTTGAGTACCTTGGTCTTGTTGTTGCAGCCCTCGGTGAAGCCGTTGGAATATGGCACATCAAAGCTGTTGAGGATATACTCGGACCAGTTGCGCACGGCGGTTATGCAGGCTTCAAATTCAGGGATATGGCTGTTTTCAGCATGGAACAACCATAAGGCGAGCCGTTCTTTTGCTGTTGCCGAATCCGGAGAGCGCATAAACTCTAAGAAGTCGTTCTTAAGATCATAAGCTATTTCAAGACGTGTAGATAAACCGAGGATGATCCTCAGATGTTCACGTTCCTCGTCCTTCAGCTTTTCCTTATTTTTGCACAGCAATCTCCTTGAATGCTTGCAGAACTTTCTCCACGCGGCCGAGAGCGCTTTCTGTTCTGCCTTCCTCACATTCTCCAAAGCCCATATGGCCTGACGGACTACGTGGTACCGGTCGATCACTATTTTGGCATTCGGAAAGCATATTTCAGCAGTCTCTTTGAAGTAACGGTTCATGTCGATCACTACATACTTCACGTCTTTTCTGTTCTCAAACGTAAGGAAATACTTGATCAGGTCGCTCTTTTTGCGGTTGGGAAGTATGTCCGCTATCTTCCTGTTTTTTGCGTCGGTCAGGATAGTCTGGTACTTTTCGCCGCCCGCATTGCCATTGAACTCATCTATGGACAGCACCTCCGGAAGCTCCTTGCAGGAGTAATTCACGAGCTTGAAATACCTCAGCGCAGTCTGGGCCGAGATATTGTTCTTCCTGCCGATCTCCTTTGCCGAGCGCAGGTCTTTGAAGTCACAGATCACCTTTGCGGCAAGGCGGTTCGTTACTCTGTGGAACCGAGGAAGGAAACTGTTTTCCTCATAGAACCGCTTCCCACAGGAGCCGCAGGCATACCTACGCTTTCTCAGGTACAGATATGTATGCACTCCATGCATGTCCAGATCCTTGACTCGTTGTATACGGTAGTCGTGGATGCGCTCTGTCTCGCTTTGACAGCATGGGCAGATGTGCTTTTGCCGCGGCAACTCTATCTCTATGCAGCAGCCTGTTTCATTTTCATGAACATTTTTTACGATAACATCTTCCAATCCGAGCAGTTTTGAGGTATTATCTTTCATAGAGCATACAGTGTCCTTTCTTGTGGTGTCTCGCAGCTTCATTTTAAAGGATTTTTCTGTTATGCTCTACTCTTATTTTTCCCCACATGCTAAAAGTTGGAGTGCCCAGGTTTACCCGGGTACCCCAACTTTTAGTTTACAACCAGAATTTGTTTGTGGGAAAAATAAGTGAATCGGTTACCGACAAAAATGAGATTGCGTTCGCGCTGAAAAATATGTATAATAATAGTCGGCAGCCGTGCGGCCGCCGAACGATCGTAAGTATAAGGAGCATATAACATGGACAAGGCAAAGGAAAAACAGCTTATGCTGACAGCCGCCAAGGCGCGTATGCTTTGCGTTGAGGCGGTGTATACCGCGGCGTCTGGGCATCCGGGCGGTTCGCTCTCCTGCATCGATGCGCTGACGGAGCTGTATTTTGACGAAATGAATATTGATCCTGCAAAGTCCACGTGGGAGGACAGGGACAGGTTCGTGCTCTCCAAGGGGCACTGCTCCCCGGCGCTTTATTCCGTACTCGCGCTTAGGGGATATTTCCCCACGGAGGATATAAAGCTCTTCCGCTCGATAAAGGCGCATTATTCCGGGCACCCAGATATGCGTCATGTCCCCGGCGTGGATATGTCCACCGGCTCTCTCGGCCAGGGGCTGAGTGCCGCCGTCGGCATGGCTCTCGCCGCAAGGCTCTCGGGCAAGAGCTATCGCACCTACGCCATCTGCGGCGACGGTGAGATCGAGGAAGGCCAAATATGGGAGGCCGCAATGTCCGCGGCGAAGTGGAAGCTCGATAACCTCTGCGCCTTTGTGGATGTGAACGGTCTGCAGATAGACGGCGCGACGGCGGATGTCATGCCCGCCGAGCCGCTGGATAAGAAGTTTGAGGCTTTCAACTGGAACGTTATTTCCGTCGACGGGCATGACTTCTCCCAGCTTGCCGATGCGCTCGCAAAGGCCAAAGAGACCAAGGGCAAGCCGACGATGATCCTCATGCACACCGTGAAGGGCAAGGGCGTGTCTTTCATGGAAAATCAGGCCGGGTGGCACGGCAAGGCTCCGAACGCCGAGCAGTACGCGCAGGCAATGAGCGAGCTTGAAGCCCGCGTTAAAGAACTGGAGGTGCTCTGAAATGGCAGGAAAGATAGCAACACGCAATGCCTACGGCGAGGCTCTCACTGAGCTTGCCGACAAGTACCCGCAGCTCGTCGTGCTGGATGCCGACCTTGCAGGCGCGACGATGTCGAAGTTCTTCGCCGCGGCGCACCCCGAGAGATTTTTTGACTGCGGCATTGCCGAGGCCAATATGACCGATATTGCGGCCGGGCTTTCGACCTGCGGCTACAAGCCCTTTACGAACACCTTTGCCATATTTGCGGCGGGGCGCGCGTATGAGCAGGTCAGAAACTCCATCGCGTATCCGCACCTCAACTGCACCGTAGTCGGCTCCCACGGCGGCGTTTCCGTCGGCGAGGACGGCGCGACCCATCAGTGCATCGAGGACTTCGCACTTATGCGCGCGCTGCCCGGCATGCTGGTGTGCTGCCCCTGTGACGGCCATGAGATGCGCCTTGCGGTCGAAGCGCTCATCAACTATAACGGCCCGGCGTATCTGCGCCTTGCAAGACCCGCGACCGAGATCATCACCGACGAGATCCCCGGCTACAGCTTCGAGCTCGGCAAGGGCGCGACTCTGCGCGGAGGCAAGGACGTCACGATAATCGCGACCGGCATTATGGTGCCGCAGGCGATGAAGGCTGCCGAGGCACTGGAGAATGACGGCATTTCCGCCCGCGTTATCGATATGCACACCATCAAGCCCCTTGACGCGGAGCTTGTCGTGAAGGCTGCGAGGGAGACCGGCTGCATCGTCACCGCGGAGGAGCACTCCGTTATCGGCGGGCTCGGCAGCGCCGTGTGCGAGCTTCTGAGCGAAGTCCGCCCCACACCGGTGCTGCGCCTCGGCGTGAACGACGAGTTCGGCCGCAGCGGCAAGGCGACTGAGGTGCTCGATTACTTCGGACTCAATGCCGAGGGCATCGCCGCCAAGGCTCGCGAGGCTGTAAGGCTCAAGTAAAATTATCTTGTGATAGTCAAAAAATCATCCCCGTCCAGCTGGACGGGGATGATTTTTTTGAACCTATATAACTGTAGACGCAATTACTTCTCAAGCGCTTTCATAAAGCTCTCGATGACCTCGACCGCACCATCAACGCCGATGCGGCTGCTGTCGATGCACAGGTCGTAGTTGCCGCTTTCGCCCCAAATCTGGTCGGTGTAATACTTGTAGTAGCTGGAGCGGTCCTTATCGACCTCGCGGATGAGTTTCTTTGCCTGATCCTCGGTGAGGTTCTTACGCGTCATCATCGTCTTGATCCTGAATGGCATATCGGCCATGATGAATACGCGCAGAACATCGTCACGGTTTCTGAGCACATAGTCCGCGCAGCGCCCGACGAAGATGGCGTTGCCCTTGTCGGCAAGGCTGCGTATCGTGTCGAACTGCGCCGTTGCTATCTGGAGATTCAGGCGGAAGCCTTCGTTCATGCCTATGTAATGCGGCGTCGGTACGATGTACGAGGACACGCGCTTTTCATCATAGGTGTCGAGTATCTCCTTGCTGAAGCTGGAGTTCTCCGCCGCGTGGTCGACTATCTCCTTATCGTAGCAGGTGTAGCCAAGCGCGTCAGCCAGTGCTCTGGCGATATCGTGCCCGTTGCTGCCGTGCTGTCTTCCCAGTGTAATTATCATAAAAAACGCCTCCGTTTTTAGAATTTCACTGTATAAAATATACCACGCCTCCGCGTAGTTTTCAAGCCTTTTATGCCATAAGGACAAGTGCGGCACTCCGCGCGCATATACTGCTTCCGTACCAACAATTGTCAGGCGTGTGTGTCCTTGTCGATTGATGGTAAAACAGGAGGCAGACCATGATAAGACGCCGGAGACTCATATACAACACCGCCCTGCTGACGGTCTCATCCCTGCTGATGAGCTGCATCGGAATGGCCTTTCAGGTCTGGCTCGTCGGGCGCATCGGCTCGGCCGGCATCGGACTTTATCAGCTCGTCCTCTCGGTCACAAATCTGCTTGCAACCTTTGCCATCTCCGGCATCCGCTTTGCCTCGACGCGCCTTGTCTCCGAGGAGCTGGGGCTCGAAAACCCCGGCGGCATCCGCTCTGCGATGCGCCGCTGCCTTGGCTACGCGTCGTTTTTCGGCGCGGCGGCGGGCGCGATAATGTGGCTTTTAGCGGAACCGATAGGCTTTCTCTGGATAGGCGATGCGCGCACGGTGATGTCGCTCAGGCTCTCGGCGATAAGCATGCCCTGCATCTCACTGTGCTCGTCCGTGTCCGGGTACTTCACCGCCTGCGGCCGCGTCTGGAAGCCGACGCTTGTCCATTTTGCCGAGCAGCTTTTGGGCATCGCCCTCGTCGCGGTGTGCCTGAGCGCTGTCCCCGCCGGGGACATTGAAAAAAGCTGCGCCGCCGTCACTCTCGGCAGAGTGGCGGCGGACGTGATAAGTCTTATTCTTATGGGTATCGTCTATCTTGCCGACCGGCACCGGCATTATGGGGAGCCTGCCCCGTCGGGCGGACTTACCGCGCGCATGCTGCGCATCGCCGTGCCGCTTGCGGTGTCGGCCTACGCGAGAAGCGCGCTCTCCACGCTACAGCACCTGCTTGTCCCGCGCGGGCTGAAGTCCGCCGGGTACTCTGCCGACGGCGCGCTCTCGGGCTACGGCGTCATACAGGGCATGGTGCTGCCGATCATCTTTTTCCCGTCTTGCATCATGGCCGCGGCTGCGGAGCTTATAGTCCCGGAGCTTACCGAGGCACAGGTGCAGGGAGACGGGGAGGGCATACACCGCGCGTCGCGCTCGCTGCTGCGCCTGAGCCTCGGCTTTTCCGGAGCTGTCGCGGCGTTTATGTTCGTCTTTGCCGACAGCCTCGGCCTTGCGATCTATGACAGCGCGGAGGCCGGAGCCTATATCCGCGTTCTCGCGCCGCTTATCCCCGTCATGTATACCGACATGACCGTGGACGGCTGCCTCAAGGGTCTGGGGCAGCAGGTGTGGAGCATGGCCATCAACATCCTTGACGCGGTACTGGGGCTTGTGCTCGTCTGGACGCTCCTGCCGGTGTATGCGCTGCACGCCTATATCGGGATAATCTATTTCACCGAAGCCGTGAATTTTATTTTGAGCATCCTGCGTCTGCGGCGGGTGCTGAACCGCCGCGGCGGCTGACGCGCTTGGCGTCGTTCCTGTGCAGGATGGGGGAGATGCGCTTATACAGCAGGAAGGTCAGCGCTGAGACGATGATGCCCTTGAGCAGATTGAACGGGACGACCGCGAAAAGCACCAGTGTGCTGACGCTGTTTATCGCGCCGTTCACCGCCGTGCCCATGCCGACTATCGTGTCGAGCGGCAGGCCGAAGAGCTCCGAGAACTTCGGCAGCAGATAGATCGCGTTGAAGGCGCTGCCGAACACGGTCATGATGAGCGTGCCGACGGCCATGCCGATGAGCGCGGTCTTCTTGCCGGGCCTTGCGTGGTAGATCATGCTTGCCGGGAGGATGAACGTGCAGCCGACGACGAAGTTTGCAAAGTCGCCGACGTAAGCGGTGGTCGTGCCTTTGAGCAGGAGCTTTACGATGACCTTCAGCAGCTCCGTCGCGGCACCCGCCACAGGGCCGAGGTAGAATGTGCATATCAGCACCGGCATCTCACTCAGGTCGAGCTTATAGAAGCCCGGCGCGAAGAACAGCGGTATCTCAATGAGCATCAGCACGCCCGACATGCAGGCGAACATCGCCGTGTAGCTTATATAGTGCGTGCTCGAAAAGCTCTTTTTGTCATGGCAGACGTACTTTTCAAACAGCGCTGCGACGATGAATATCGCCGCGATTATCAGAACGCAGCTGAGCACAAAGCTAAGGTTTTCCATAATGTACCTCCGGAATAAAAAAATATACCTGAAGATCGAGATCTTCAGGCACAGAAAAAATATATGTTAAACCGCATTGTGAGCGCTCACAATGACGGCCTGACATCTTCTTTCATCCAGACTGTAACTGTCGGTCCCGGAGTTGCACCGGGTCAGCCTTACGGCTCGCGGACTTTACCGCCGATCGGGAATTTCACCCTGCCCTGAAGACGACCTTAGTATAGCACCCTTGTTTCCGCTTTGCAAGAGCCTTTTAATAATTTTCTTGCGCAGCGGGGAAATATGTCGTACAATCACATTATAGAAAATCAGATGGGAGGGCGCGGAGCGTGTACGATAAAGAGAAGACCTGCTGCTTTACGGGGCACCGTCCCGCAAAGCTCCCATGGGGCTCGCGCGAGAGCGACCCGCGCTGCGCGGAGCTGAAGCTTGAGCTTGCCGCGCGGATCGAGGCAATATACGAGCTTGGCTACAGGCACTTCATCTGCGGCATGGCCATCGGCTGCGACACCTTTTTTGCCGAAGCGGTCATTGCCCTGCGCGAGCAGCATGGCGATATAACGCTTGAAGCGGCAGTGCCCTGCGGCAGCCAGCCCGATAAATGGACGAAGGCGCAGCGGATGAGATATAACGAGCTTCTCAACCGCTGCGACACTGTGACCGTCCTGCAGTACGGATATACGGACGACTGCATGATGCAGCGCAACCGGTACATGGTCGACCGTTCATCACTGCTGCTTGCCTGCTTTGATGGCCGCCCAGGCGGCACGATGAGCACCATCGTCTATGCCGAGCGTCAGGGCCTCAAGACCGTGATAATTGAGCTGTGATAAAGAATAAGCCTCGCTGCAACGAATCGCAGCGAGGCCTTTGTGTGTTTTACCGGCAGATGAGTTCGCCGTTCTCGACGTCGACGGTGAGCGTCGCGCCGGCGGCGATATCGCCGGAGAGGATGCGGCGGGCGATAAGCGTCTCTACGCTGCTTTGCAGGTAGCGGCGGAGCGGACGCGCGCCGTAGAGCGGATCATAGCCGCGCTCGATGATAAGCGCCTTTGCAGCGTCGGTGATCTCGAGCTTGAGGCTCTTGTCGGCAAGTCTCGCGCGCAGGCCCTCGACCATGATGTCGATGATGCCGTTGAGGTTATCCTTCGTGAGCGGACGGAACATGATGATCTCATCCAGACGGTTCAGGAACTCCGGACGGAACGAGCGGTGCAGCTCGCCCATGACGGCCTCCTGCGCCGAGGCGGAGATACTGCCGTCAGGCTCAATGCCGTCGAGCAGGTACTGGCTGCCAAGGTTCGAGGTGAGGATGATTATCGTGTTCTTGAAGTCGACCGTGCGGCCCTGAGAGTCGGTTATGCGGCCGTCGTCAAGAATTTGCAGCAGGATGTTGAACACGTCCGGGTGAGCCTTTTCAATCTCGTCGAACAGCACCACGCTGTACGGTCTGCGCCGCACGGCCTCGGTGAGCTGGCCGCCCTCGTCGTAGCCGACGTATCCGGGAGGCGCGCCGATAAGACGCGAGACGGAGAACTTCTCCATGTACTCGGTCATGTCGATACGCACGATGTTGTGCTCATCGTCAAACAGGCACTCGGCAAGGGACTTTGCAAGCTCCGTTTTGCCCACGCCCGTGGGGCCGAGGAACAGGAACGAGCCTATCGGGCGGTTCGGGTCGGCGATACCGGCGCGGGAGCGGAGTATCGCTTCCGTCACCTTCTGCACGGCCTCGTCCTGACCGACGACGCGTTTATGCAGGAAATCGTCAAGGTGCAGGATCTTCTCGCGCTCACCCTCCATGAGCTTTGCCACCGGGATGCCCGTCCACTTGGAGACGATGGAGGATATCTCCTCCTCAGTCACGGTGTCATGCACCATGCTGCTGGCCTTGCGCTCCTCCGAGCGCTTCTCGGCCTCGGCGAGCTTCTTCTCAAGCGCCGGCAGGTCAGAGTACTTGAGTCTTGCGGCCGTCTCGTACTCGTAGCGCATCTGCGCGTTTTCAATGTCGGCGTGCATTTTCTCAATCTCGGCCTTGATCTTCTTGACCTCGTCGACGCTGCTCTTCTCGCTCTCCCAGCGGGACTTCATTTCGTTGAACTTATCCTTGAGGTTTGCAAGCTCCTCGCGCAGCTTGACGAGACGATCCTTGCTGAGCTGGTCGTCCTCCTTCTTCAGCGCCATCTCCTCAATTTCGAGCTGCATGATCTTGCGGCGGATATCGTCAAGCTCCGAGGGCATGGAGTCTATCTCCGTGCGTATCAGCGCGCAGGCCTCATCGACAAGGTCGATGGCCTTATCGGGGAGAAAACGGTCGGTGATGTAGCGGTTCGACAGCGTCGCCGCGGCGACGAGCGCGTTATCGTGGATGCGCACGCCGTGGTAGACCTCGTAGCGTTCCTTGAGTCCGCGGAGGATGGATATCGTGTCTTCGACCGTCGGCTCGTTTACCATGACCGGCTGGAAACGGCGCTCCAGCGCAGCGTCCTTCTCAATATACTTGCGGTACTCGTCAAGCGTGGTTGCGCCGATGCAGTGCAGCTCACCGCGCGCCAGCATAGGCTTGAGGAGGTTGCCCGCGTCCATGCTGCCCTCGGTCTTGCCCGCGCCGACTATCGTGTGCAGCTCATCGATGAAGAGGATGATGCCGCCCTCGCTCTTGCGTATCTCTTCGAGCACGGCCTTGAGCCGCTCCTCAAACTCGCCGCGGTACTTTGCGCCCGCGATAAGCGCGCCCATGTCGAGGGAGAAGATCGTCTTGTCTTTCAGCCCCTCGGGCACGTCGCCGCGGACTATACGCTGTGCCAGCCCTTCGGCGATGGCCGTCTTGCCGACGCCCGGCTCGCCAATCAGGACGGGGTTGTTCTTCGTCTTGCGGGAGAGTATGCGGATCACGTTTCTTATCTCGGTATCACGCCCGATAACGGGGTCGAGCTCGTTTTCGCGTGCGCGTTTCACAAGGTCGGTGCCGTATTTGTTGAGCGCGTCATAGGTGCTCTCGGGATTATCGCCGGTGACGGGCGCGGTCTTTACCTTGCTCAGTTCCGTGGTGAAGGCGTTCTTCGTGATGCCGTGGGCGGAGAAGATGCGCTTTATCGCCGGGGTCGGCGCGGCGAAGATACCGATCATCAGGTGCTCGACGGACATGTATTCATCGCCCATCGACTTCGCGGCCTTCTCGGCGGCGGTGATGACGCGGCTTGTTTCATTTGAGAGGTAGACCTCGGGGTTCCCGCTGACTTTCGGCAGGGCGGAAATTTCGCTGTCCAGCTCCGAGAGCAGACCGTTGCAGTCAACGCCCATCTTGCCGAGCAGGGAGGGGATGAGCCCGCCGTCCTGATCGACGAGGGCATAGAGCAGATGCTCCGGGGTTATATAGCTGTTATTGTTTTCCTGAGCCATGGACTGTGCAGTCTGGATGGCTTCAATGGTTTTCTGAGTGTAGTTCTGAGCGTTCATAAATGAGGCTCCTTTCCCGCATCAAATGTGGATTGATGTGTTTATGAGATAGGAATAGTAGGAGGCTTCAACGTCATGCGCGTCGAGCTTCCCGGTAAGGTAGGCTTTCATCAGCCTGTCGAAGAGCTTGATGTACTCCGACAGCGCCGAGGCGAGCTCATCGGTCGTGCAGTCCTTATCGGGCGCTGCGATCGAGCGGACGAATTTGCCGTCATAGAGCGCGTAGTCGATGCTCGCGCCGGTGAGCGGCTTGAGGTGCGCGTCCTCAATCTGCTTCCACAGACGGAAGAAGGATGTCATCGCAGAGATGAGCGCCGCCGACTGAGTGCGGAATATCACCGACAGCTGGCCGATGGACTCATCATGCCTGCGGTACAGCTCCACCTCGTACTTCACCGTCGGGCGGTACTTGTACTCAAGCGAGCTTTTCAGCGACATGGAGTAGCTGTTCGGCGAGAAGAACGGCACCAGCTCGCGCGACGGAGTCATCAACGTCTCGATCGCGGAGAGCACATCGTTTATCCTGCGCTCAGGAGTAGTGTAGTTCACGTATTCTGCAAGTATCTGGTTTATCAGCGCCGAGCGGTTCGTGCCCATTCTGTGCGCCATCATATCGACCTCGCGGACGACCTCGTCGTTGAGCATCAGACTGTATAGAGTTTTCTTCATAGGTCACCGTCCCTTTTCTCTGAGTAAGCGACTCGCATCATCACTTACTTTGTGATCATATCATACACCCACTCACAAAACTTGTCAAGCAGCATATATAAATGTTCACACAAAATATATAATTTATTTTTCTAACAGTAAAGATAACTACGGCTTGATTTTTCCCGGAATATCGGTTATAATTACACAGCACATGGACAGGTATCGAAGTGGTCATAACGGCCCTGACTCGAAATTTCGGCGGGATCTGTGAATTTCGTTCCCTCGAAAACTCCTGCTAATTCCGGGTTTTCAAAATTCCAAATCGAATACTTTTATGTTTTCTCTCCTGCTTTTCTCTCCAAAAGATTTTGCGAGTTAAAAACAGGCGGAAATATACGGAGATGTACCCAAGCGGTTGAAGGGTCCGCACTCGAAATGCGGTAGGTCGGCTCAAACCGACGCGAGAGTTCGAATCTCTCCATCTCCGCCACCGAAAAAGCCTGTAATCAAGCCGATTATGGGCTTTTTTCTTATACCTTTTTCTAAGAGTAAGTGATCAAAGCAGACTTTTGTTTTTCTCTCCGGATTTTCGGCTTAGCCCTCCCTCCAACGACTTCCGAAGTCGCCGCCCTCCGGTAGCACAAGCCCTGTCTCCATCGCCTGTGCCGAGGTGATTTTAGACTTGTAATCCAAGTGGGCGTAGATGTTCGCCGTGGTGGTGAAGTCGCTGTGGCCCAGCCACTCCTGAATGTGCTTGAGGGGAACGCCATTGGCCAGCAGCAAGCTGGCACAGCTGTGACGGAGATCGTGAAAGCGCATCCGGCGCAGGCCGTGGCTCTCCAAGAATTTTGGGAATGCCGAAGTCAGATAATTGGCCCGCATCCGCTCGCCCAGCTCGTCCACAAACACAAAGCCATCATACTTGTGATTGTAACAGTTGCCGCAGACCTGCTTATTGAGTTCCTGCGCCTCTTTCACCTGCAAAAAGTATTCCCGGAAACTGCCGATCAGCGGCAGGGTACGCAGACTGGACTTGGTCTTGGCAGACTGCTGTTCAATTTCCGTCTGCTTGCCATCAAGAGTAATGGTCGTAACGGTTCGTATGACCGAAATCGTTCCACGCTCAAAGTCGATGGCGTCCCACTTCAATCCCAACACTTCGCCCCGACGGAATCCGTAAAAAGCGGCTACCAGCACCGGCAGCTCCAGCTTGGTGCCCCGGAGAGCTTCAAACATCTTCTGCATCTCCTCTGCCGAAAGGAAAACCGGCTGAAAGCTATTTTTCTTTGGCCTATCCACCTTGTCCGCCACATTCTGCACCAGCATATCGGTCTTGACCGCATATTTCAGCGCCGAGTGGATAATCGCGTGATAGTGAATGACCGTATTCGGCTTTACCTTTCTGAGCATTTCGGAATAAAACATCTGCAAGTGTCGGGCTTCCAGCTCCCGCAAGGTCAGATTCCTTTGGCGGAAGTACGGCCCGACTGGCTTCTTGATCATTGCGGCGTAAGAACTGTATGTTGCCACAGCCAGCCG
>QAMJ01000012.1 GCA_003150355.1 Clostridiales bacterium
TCCAAAATGAGATTGATGTCCCGCATATTGCCGCCGAAAACAGCCTCGCGGATACCGTGGTCGGCAATATAATACTTCTCATTGGACGCAAGTATCTGTTTGCCCTGCAAATCTTCCCGCTTCACCTGATAGAACAGGTATGCTTCGCAGCAGTATTTGATATAGTTCAGAATCGTTTCCGGGGCAACGGTGCGCTGTTCGTTTTTCAAGAACTTTGCAAGAGAGGTCGCCGAAAACGTCGTACCTACATTAGCAATCACATAGGCAATGATGCGTTCAAGCAAGTCAACATCCCGGATCTTATTTCTCTTCACGATGTCCTTGAGCTGGACAGAGTTGAACAGGTCGTGGAGATACTGCTTGGATGGAGCATCTGCATAGCGGAGGTTTGCGAGGTAGGGCATCCCTCCGGCAAGCAGGTACTTTTGGAAACACTGCTGAATGGACGCATCGGGCGTGATTGAACGGTACAGTTCCATGAACTCACCGAATGAGAACGGGTAAATCACGAACTCCACATACCGTCCGCCCAAGTAGGTCGCGAGCTCACCAGACAGCAGCTTTGCATTGGAACCAGTAATATAGATATCGCAATCCAGCGAAACGCGGAAAGAGTTGATGCACTTTTCCCAGTCTTTGACTTCCTGTATTTCATCAAAGAACAGATAGACCTTGCCTTCTATTTTTGCAGCTCTTGCTGTGATTTCGTCATGCAGAGCCTGTGCGGTTTGCAGGTGGGAATAGCTCATATCTTCAAAGTTGATGGAGATGAACTGCGTCGGGCTGACACCGGACTCTGTGAGTTCCTGCTTGATCAGTTCCAGCATGACCGACTTTCCGCAGCGGCGGATACCGGTCATGACCTTGATAAGATCCGTTCCGATAAACGGACGGATGCGGCTCATATACAGTTCGCGTTTGATCATGAATCTTGCCCCCTTCCATGGTTACTCGTAGTATACCACATTTATAAGTTAAACTCAACGGTCAAATCGCTATTTTATAAGTTATAACTGATAAAATTTAAAATTCGACACAAAATTTCAGATAAACCTTGGCGAAGCATGCACAGTGCCCATAAATGTCGATTATGTCTTAAACTACACATCCAATGCTGCTATAAGGACGTGGAGCGGCTTTTATTAGGATGGAAAAGCAAACATGTGTTTGAGAGAACGGATATTATTCGTATTTATGCTGAACCATTTGCTCACAATATCGCTTCATGCAGAGCATTAGAAAAGGCAGGATTCCAATACGAAGGAACATTAAAGAGTAATGCTGTAAAATGCGGCAGTATCGTTGATATGAAAATGTATGCACTTGTCATAGAGTAGTTCGACTTCCGTTTTGACGAATGTTCACACACATAGTTAAATCAAATCCTGCTGTGGAATTCCTCCATAGCAGGATAAATTTATATTCCAAGATGGTTGAAAGCCATATTTCAAGTGATTCATGAGCATAAAACCGCTTCCCGTACGGTACCCGGTGAACCTTCACCGGTATCGGGCAGGAAGTTGTTCTCGTTTCAAGTGGTAGTATTGTAACTCTGAATGCAGGGTTATGCAAGTGGTTTTCTGCGCAGGCAGCAGTTCATGAGCTGCGGCGCAATAGACAAGGAAGTGGGGGCAACGGCGGAGCCAAAGAAGACCACGATAGTATTCGTGAATATGCGGGGATTTTAAAACGTTGCAACATTGCTCGCTTATAAGAGCGATAGTTTGGCTCCTGACGGCAAAAGAGCGACTGTATTAGTCGTTATTAGTTGTAAAACGGCAAAAACAGTTATTTTTCTTATTTCCACTTGCTAATTCTAAATAATTAGTGTATAATTTGCGAAACAAAGGGGGATTATCATGGATAGTTTAGAGAAGTGGGTATCACTGTCCGATATTTGTGATCACCTCAACCTTAGCAGAGATACTGTGAAGAAAATGGTGAAACAGCAAAATATGCCCGGATATAAAGTAGATCGTCAATGGCGGTTTAAAATTAGCGAAGTGGATGCGTGGATACGATCAAACGGGGTACAGAATGACAGGAAAGCCGAGGGCGAGATCCATGCTAAAAACGATTGATTTATTTGCAGGCGCTGGCGGCCTTAGTCTTGGATTCAAGCAAACTGAGCATTTCAGGTTGGTAGCTGCTGCAGAAATTAAAGCGTATGCTAGAGAAACATATAAACACAACATCCCTAATCCTGGCGACGAATTTGTATTTATCAAAAATGTGGTTGGATATGATTTCAGATCGCTGAGCAATCGTTTTGACGGCATAGATGTAGTGATTGGAGGCCCCCCCTGCCAGGGATTTTCTAACGCGAATCGGCAAAAGACGAATTTAATAAGTATGAACAATGCGCTTGTTAAAGAGTATTTTCGAGCAATCAAAGAAATTAAACCACGTGCATTTGTAATGGAAAATGTAAGTATGCTGAAGTCAAATGTACATCGTTTCTATGACTCTCATATTGACCATGACTTGATTGAACAGCTTAATAAAACCTCTGGTGATCATGACAAACAATTAATCCCGATGCGGACAGATAAAATCATTATGTCATCTCAGAGCTATGATGGGTTCGATTTAAAAGAAATAGCGGAAAATCAGGAGCAGCTTGAAGCTCTGCTCATTCCTCATACGCTCTTCCATCTTCTAAACGTGTTAAACAAGAATACGAATAATGGGAGACGGCTTCCTGCATACCTTGAAAAGCATTCAGATGAAATATGCAAAGAAATTGATGATTACTGTGCAAACGATGCGGGTACTGCAGAGAAGGAAACGATTTATCGGTGGCTTCAAGCTGTTAAAAAGGCATTGTCGGAGAACAGCAGAATAAAGGAAACGCCAGAGCTGCAAGATATAGTTGAACTGCAGAAAACATTTCATACGATCAACGAAGCATATGATAATCAACTTATTGGAGAGTATTCTGTCGAAAATAGCGCACTTATATTTACCGTCAAGTCGTATGCTGTGATTGATTATGTGAATGCAATATTGGGAAATGAGTATATTCAGCATGGTGCAACATTAAACGCAGTATGCTTTGGAGTACCCCAAGAACGAAAACGGCACATAGTTATTGGAGTGAGAAGCGACTGCCTCGAAAATGGAAACTTTGATATGCTACGGGATCCCAAGGAGTACGATACAGTAACCGTGGAAGATGCAATTTCTGACCTCGAGGTGTATGACGTGTCGCTCAAATCCGAGTGTATGGAGATACCATATGCAGAAGGTCAGAAAGTCGGAAAATACGCGGCTGCGATGAGAGAAGGAAGCACTTCTGTAAAAAACCATTTCGCAACAGCAACAACTGAAAACGCAAAAAAGCGCTTTGAAGTAATCGAAAAAGGGAAAAACTTCGAGAGTCTGCCGGATAAACTAAAAACTACATATTCCAAGCCTGAGCGAACCCAAAAAACTATTTATCTCCGACTTGATCCGGAGAAGCCCAGCGGGACAGTTGTTAATGTAAGAAAATCCATGTGGATACACCCCGAAAAAAACAGAGCAATTACACTCAGAGAAGCAGCGCGCCTTCAATCGTTCCCAGACGAATTTGAATTCAAAGGATCAAAAGACTCACAATATCAGCAAGTAGGCAATGCGGTTCCGCCCCTGCTGGCAAAGGCAATTGCAGAGCATGTATATAAAATAATAGGAGAGTAAATGAAGGCAGCACGCGATGTGCTGCTTTCATTTTTCGGAATTCAAAACAATCATAAGTCATATATTTCTAATATATGAAGAATATTAGAAATATAGAGAAAATGCTGTTGACAATCGCCTCTCGTATTTGTATAATGCTGTCGAAAGGTGGTGCGATTTATGTCAAAGGAACACGAAACAAAAAGAGATCGATTTGTGCGCTTGGCGGAAAATCGGACGAATAAGATTATCAACATGGTGCAGTTGTTGGGAAACTGCGCCAATACATCTATCTATGAGTACAGTGATGCAGATGTCGAAAAAATCTTTTCCGCTATTGAAAGCAGTGTTAAAGAAGCCAGGAAAAAATTTGCAAGAAGTGAAGCCCCAAAATCTGTGAAGTTTACGTTGCGATAAGGAGGGATATTTATGAGATGGTCGTTTCCGTCTAATAACAACGGCGATGTTAATGGAATAAGCAATTCTGGTATAGAAACGTTTCAGGGAACGCCGCTAAAATCTCTCGCCAGAGAGATTTGCCAAAACTCTCTGGATGCTTCCCTTGACGAGAGTCCCGTAACAGTAGATTTCATCTCATTTGAGCTCAGCAAGGAAGAGATTCCTGGTGCAGAAGATCTTTGCGATGCCTTCAATCGGTCTTTAGCCTTCTGGGAGCCGAAAAAAGCTCAGGATTTCTTTAACACAGCTCTGGAAGTTATGAACGCTGAAAAGATCCCCTTTCTGAGGATTAGCGACTTCAACACCACCGGACTGTGCGGATCTGATGGAGAATACAACACGCCTTGGTGTAATCTTACAAAGTCGTCCGGCGCATCGGATAAAGCTGTTACCTCGGGAGGTTCTTTTGGTATCGGCAAATATGCTCCGTTTGCTTGTTCGAGTTTTAGGACAGTTTTTTACAGTACGCTTGATAAAGACGGCAAAAGCGCCTACCAAGGCATTTCACGAATTACCAGCTTTAGAAATGATAATAACGAAATAACTTCCGGCGTTGGTTATTGGGGCGGAGAGAACAATGCTCCTGTGTTTAATCGGCAGCTTGCACTGGATCCAGCATACAGCCGCCCGAAAGGCAAAACTGGTACAGACGTGTACATCGCAGGTTTTCGCAAAAGTGTTGATTGGAAAAGCGACATTGTGGCATCTATTCTTGATGGCTTCCTGTATGCAATTTATACTGGAAAACTGGTTGTCCATGTTGATGATATTACTATTGACAACGAACATTTGACCGATCTCTGTGATGATTATAAAGAGTATCTCACCGAAAATGCCAACAATTATTACGAAATACTTACCACCACACAGAGCGTTGATATCGACTTCAAGAACATGGGCTTAATTCGGCTTTGGATTGCAATTCGGCCCGATCGCCCTGATATGCACAGAAAAGTTGCTATGATTCGCAAAACTGGAATGAAAATCATGGACAAAGGCGGCATTTCTGGAAACATTCCTTTTGCGGGAGTTATGTTGATTGAAGGGGAGAAAATTAATGATTTCCTTAGAAGCCTGGAAAATCCCCAGCACACGAAATGGGAGCCTGATAGATGCACAAGAGGCCGGCAATATGCCCAGAACATAATCCGTGATCTTATTAGTTTTATCAAAGATGAACTTGAAAAACTGAAACCAGAGGATGATAGTGATGAGGTCGATCCATCTGTAGGTGAGTATCTTCCAGATGAATCTGACGGAGAAGGAGCTGACGGCAGGCAGGAGGAAGAAGTCATTTCTAATACTATAAAAAGTGTCGAGGTAACTATTTCTAGGCCGAAAGCTTCTTCTGGAACACAAGCGGCAAACGGCAAAGACGCCGAAGCAGGTGATGAAAGAGAAGAAGCCGAGTCTAACGACGGAACCGGTTCTGGTCACAATGGAGGCCGCGGAGGTGGAACCCGTTCCGGTGACGGAGACGGTCGAGGAGACGGAAAAGGGCCTCACAAAGAAGGCAAGAAGAAAAACCTTGTTGGTATATTGCCGCTGAAAGCCCGCGTAGTGTGCCTCAGCAAAGATCGTGGAGAGTATTCCGTAACATTTGTTCCATCGATATCTGCTGATAACGGATATATAGAACTATTTATGTCTGCAGAAACGCAGAATTATACGGCTCCTATTGTCCGTGCAGTTGGAATAGGCCAACAAGGAATTGAGATTGAAAACAACAAAGTTAAAAACATCGCGTTTACAGAGAAAAAACCTGTCAGATTGAAGGTAACAATAGCCTATCACGATTATTGTTCTATGGAGGTAAAAGCATATGGAAATAAGATATAAGCTTTACCCATATCCGGTTTTATCGAACTATTCAGATGACTATATCAACAGCACCTTCGACAGCGTTATTGAAGTCACGCGTGAAGGATACAATATCGTGATATCTTTTGCTTCCGAGATTACAAATTCTGAATTAGGCGCGCTGATAAAAGAAGGCAAAGCTGCATTTGTATATCATTTAGAATGTGCACAAACAGGATATAGAACGGTAATCAGCACTGCGAGTGCAGATAAAATCGTCTCTATTTCCGAAGATAAGGTATGCGGAAGACTTCAGATTTGCCCGTTTATAGTAGCATGCGCAGATATACCTGACTACATCAATAGCTGTTTCAATGAAGATTATAGAGGATACAAGTTTCAAATTGAAGCTGGATGCGTGATGGCTGTGGGCAAACAGGTCAATTGCGACATTGATAAAGAACGCAATGATTTGGTTGGTGCAAAATCAATATTTGTAATTACGAAAAATGCAGACATAGCGGCAACAGATATGGAAGTTGACATTGGGCAGAATAAAATAGCAATTAAGTTGCCGGAAAAAGACTATGCTCATTTCAAGAGCATGAGTAAGGTCCCCGCAGTTCAGCAAAATTTGAATGCGCTGATAATCATTCCTGCGTTGATTTATGTGTTAAGCGAAGTGAACAGTAAAGCTGCAGATGATAGATATACCAACTACAGCACTTATAGTTGGTATAAGTCCATCAAGAAGGCTATGAAAAAACGCTTTCAAAAAGATATTGAAACTGAAGATCTTTTGCCTAACGAAGTTGTTTTGTATGCGCAGCGGCTGATAAAAAGTCCGTTGTCTGCAGCATTGGATTACTTAGCATTAGGCTGCCCGACCTTAGACGAAGGAGATGATAGTGAATGAAGCTCCAGTTTTTAAGCGGCGATAGCGTTACTGCCATTAAATCTAATCTAAACGAGTTACGTACCAAGTTTGGAGGCGGGAATGAGTGGATTTCAGATTTTTTCGACGGAAAGTCTCCTTTTAAGGATACAAAGTATGAAATTGAGGATTTTCAGCTCGATATGTCTCAAACTGACCCGTTTTTAACTGAATACGAAAATGTCCGCAGAGTATATACTCACTTGAAGTTTTTGCCGGACTCGCAAGCATCCGATGAACGTATTTGGGCAGGGCTATGCATGGGTCCGTTTTATGACTATGTTAAATACCGGTGGAAGATTGACGAAACAAGTTCTGCTGCAGCAATAGGACAGCATTTCTTCTTTGGATATGGAGCCCGCAGATCACTTACACGCAATGCTTTGTCTAGGCTTTGGTGGATCGGGCGGCTTACATACGACAATGAGCGTGGATATGAGTTAACTAAATTCGTCTGCGAAAACGCTGATAACATTATGCATATTCTTGAGCGCAACACGTCCAATAATCCTGATATTGTAAAAGCGTTTATCTCTGCTATCATTGATGCCAAAGGCACAGGAAAGCTGATCGATACAAATGACGTAGGAGAGCTGTCAAAGTATTTGAACCTTTTGGGAGGAACTTATATTCTGGATTGTTTGCCATCCTCGGTAATATATGATAAGATATATAAAAAAGCTATAGAAATCTAACTTGGAGGGAAGTCACATGACCATTCAAGAACTATATCACGATGACAGATTTAACAATGTCGTGTATTTCTTGAATGAATGCGGCTTCTCTTTTTTAGAGGATCTTAAGACCTTCGACTTCGACGAGCTGCTTTTCGTCCCAGGGGTCTCTGAGGATATCATCGAAGAAGTAAAAAACCTTTACTTTGATAGTCAAAATGCTCAGAAGCAAGAGTCAAGCTGTGCAGAGTCGAGTGAAGAATGCTCTCCAGCCCCATTTGCAGGAACAATTGAAGCTATACATACCTCCGTAGATTTCAGCAAAAACATTGACCTGGATGATTTAATTTTGCAGTGTACTGATTTTCTGAATTCAATTTTCCAAAAAGTCAGCCGCCCAGATCAAATTGCAGGCCTTAGAGCCTTTATTGCAGACATGGAATCCCCAGAGGGTATTAATAAATCTATTTTGATTAGTCTCTGTGATAGTCTTAGTGAACTTTTTCGTGAGAAATCTGCTGGCGGGTCAGAATCTGCTTTATATTCAATGGATGAAGAAAGTTTGCTCCGGGCAGTAAATATAGAAACTGTATTTGACGGAGTTAAGCGCGGAAGAGCTATGATTCGCTACTGCTGGGAGAACGGATTCTCTACTTTGTGGGATCTGAGAGACTTTGATTTCTCATCCGAGAAGATCATTGGCGCTGGAGCAGACACAGCAGAAGCGTACAAGAACGCTTACAAATTGGCGGTAAAACAGGCTATAAATCCAGCATCAGTAGAATCTGAGAACGGAACTGATCCCATTAAGCGATTCTTGGAAATGTATGCTGCCCTTAAAGGCAATGCAAGGAACTGCCTGCTGCTAAAAGCCCAAGGCATGACGCTGCAAGAAATTGGTGATAGTATTGGTGTCACCCGTGAACGAGTCCGCCAAATTATTGCAAATGCAGTGCGGAAGTTGAATTCTGTTAATGGGCCGATTCTCGAAAGGCTGATGCAGGGACGGAGTTATTTTTACAAAAGTGATATCAAAACGTTGTTTTCCGTTCCAGAACATTTGGATTGTTTTGTGTATATACTTGAAAACACTGAAGCGGTTTACTATTTTGAATTTGCAGATAAATTTGTGGATCCTAAGCTTATTCCCGATGATTGGGACATGCAGCTTCATACTATAGAACATGAACTTGTAGGTGAAGTCGTAAACTACTATGACATCCTTGAGGAAGTGGATACCGAGTTAGCGAAACGCAAATTAAATTTCTTAGATGCCGATGACTTTATGGGGTTCCTCTTCGAGCAGCATTATATTGCTCTGGGCGATTATGTAATAAAGCGGAGAGGCGCGTACAAACGTATATGTTACGATGTAATAAGACGTCATTTTAAATCCGGAATCAAACTGGATAGTGATGATGAAAATCAAGACATGCTGCGTATGCGGGAAATCATTTTCAAAGAATATGCTGGGTATGCATTACCAGATAACAATCGTGCAATTACTGCCCGTGTTTCGCCGGATTTAATACTGTGCGGCAGAGGTCGATACTGTGCTCCTGAAAATACAGT
The DNA here is from genome assembly GCA_003150355.1 of Clostridiales bacterium. Classification (GTDB taxonomy): domain Bacteria; phylum Bacillota; class Clostridia; order Oscillospirales; family Oscillospiraceae; genus Limivicinus. The sequence continues at coordinate 9,100 of QAMJ01000012.1, forward strand.
GTTGGATGAACCTCTATTTGGGGAGATCGTTGAATATATCAATAACGCCAACGAGTCTTCTCTGTACTACTCTGAAATATTTGCGGCTTTTTCCGGCAGACTGCTTGCAGAAACCAGCGTCGATAATGCTAATTATCTCCATGGCGCATTGAAGTACTTATACCCGGATGACTTTGAGTATGAACGCGATTTGCTCGTAAAACGCGGTATGCTGCGAGTGGCTTTTGGAGAAAGACTTGCTAATGCAATAAAAAGCAATGGTGGACCCATAACTAAAAAAGAGCTGCTTAAACAATTTCCAGGTGTAACTGATATACGAATTGCAAATGCGATTGCGTCAAACCCGAAGTTGATTCAGTGGGACTATAACGAGTTCAACCATATTGATAATGTCCGCTGTACGGATTCAGATGCAGAACAACTCCATATAATCCTTGGTGAACTGTTAAGCACACAGGGTGGGTACAGCAGCGAAAACAATTTTTATACTGCTGTAAAAAATAAGTACCCAGAGTTCTTAGAAAAAAACAAGATTGAATCCAGCCTGAATTTGTTTTATGTTGCTGCTTATCTGTTTGGCAATGACTATCGCTTTTCCAGACCTCACATCGCATCACAAGCATTCCCAGACATGGAACTTACAAATATCAATGTCGCACGCTTCTTTGTTGCTGACAGGCCAGAGCTGTATTATTGGGAGCTTGCCCAGATTTCTCAAACGGCTGGGTGGACCAATGGAACATTTACAATTATTCTGAACGCGGTTGAGGAAGATTATATAAAAGTTGATCTCAATCGTTATATCCACAAGTCTCTATTTTCTATTGCTCCCGATGCAATTGATTCAATCCGGCATCAATTAGAGAGGCTGGTGGGTGATAGCGGATACTACGGTATTTTTGCAATTTTTAATTATGATGGATTCCCTCTAATCGACTATGAGTGGAATGAGCATCTTCTCCAGTCGATAATTGAGAACTACGATTTGGGATTCAAATTACTTGAACCAACGGTGAAGGATCGAAGATATAAAAAGGGCATTATTGTGCCTCAGGGCAATCCATGTCAGAGCTTCGAAGATTTTGTGATAGCCCAGATGAAAATAGACGGTATTACCTCCATAGCTAAAGATGCATTCTCAGGGTATTTAAGACGAAAGGGACTTGTTCTTACAGCTACTATACCGATTGAATTGTATGACGGTGATGGATTGAGATTGGAAGGAAACAACTTTGTTTTTGGGTAACTCTGTTTATGGCTGATAATCATTCTAAAGAAGTTCGAAGCAAAAATATGTCGCATATTCGCAGTACAAACTCAAAGCCTGAAGAAATCGTGCGAAAGTATCTTTTTGCTCATGGATTCCGATATCGAAAAAATGTGAAAACGCTGCCTGGTTGTCCAGACATAGTACTGTCTAAATATCATACTGTCATTTTTGTCAACGGCTGCTTTTGGCATAAACATGACTGCCCAAGATTTGTATGGCCGTCATCAAATCTGGATTATTGGAAGCCTAAGATACTGCGTAACGTTGAGCGCGATCAGATAAACACTGAAAGACTAAGATCTTTAGGTTGGCGGGTTATCACGATATGGGAGTGTGAGCTAAAAAAATCTCTGCGTGATGCTCGGTTGGATGCGCTCGCAGCAGAGATTTTCCAAAACATAGAATAACGTCATTCAATATTATAGTTCTGTAAGAGAGTTATAGATAGTTCACAAGTATCCCTAGTACTCTGATATGTTGCTTAAGAAACTTCGTCGTTCGTTTATATGCAAATAGATGTTAGCTCAGTTCATGGAGGCAATGAAATGAACCAAAGTCCTGTATATGACATTCGCACTTCCGAAAACGCATTGACGACGTTAGTCAATCTAACTGGTGTTTCCACATCAATATGGGAAAACAGTATTCTGCAACGAAACAAATACCAATATGAAGATGATCTAGTCGAAGATGTAATCCGGAATTATGGACATTTCCCTGCAGACTACGAAGATTGGATTTTTATTTATTTTCATATCACGACCAGTGCTAATCAGTGCACATCATTCAAAAGGCATGGTATACTTGACCTTGTACATGCCTATCAATGTAATGACTCTGAACTGCGTGAGTTTCTGGACGCCCACGACATAAAGATTGACATTGACAGCCGTACTCTCAGCTATAAGAAACAGATATATAACATATCATACGGCAGATGCCCATCACCTGTTGATGTGAAGGCTTATACACGCTGGGCTATCGGAAAAAAATTTTACTACGACTTTACTACTTGCGGTTTTCTGTCAGTTTGGAACGGTAGCCCATATGGTGGTTATGTTCATCGGCGCCCTGAGATTTTGTCAGATATTGATGATCTCCTAAATTCAACCTTATCGCATGAATGGCGTATCACCCACGAGCCATATGAAATAGTTGCAGCTGCACCGGGAACAGATATTGTTTATAATGGGGACGATAGGCAAAGCAGTAAAGATAAAATTATGAACTATCTTACTAAAGCCTATACAACCGCTTTCGGTTCGCCGTCAGAAGAAATCGTATTATTAAAAAATGGTGTTCAAATACCGCCAGATAGAATCATAGATATTAAACCCTTGAATTACTGGTAATTGGTATACGAAAAAGCAACATGCTCACCGGAACAATCCCCCATTACCACCGCACCAGATACTCCGCCATAGACAATGAAAGACATGACGCTGACCATTAAACGGTCAACGTCATGTCTCTTTTTATTCCGAAGTCTTCAGCCAAGCGTAAAATTCCTCGGCTGAGATAATATCACGGTCGCATTTTTTCTTCTGTTCTCTTGCGCGCTCGCTCCAGTCGTAGAACTGCTTGTCCGTGATGCGCCCGGCCTTGATCCAGGCAAAGCGCCGCTTGTATTCCTTGCGGTATGCCTTGAATACCGGATCCTCCGACTGACGTATCGTCCACTGCTTCAGTGCGCCGATCTCCCGGCAGCGAGTCTGCCCAGACAGGACAGGGCGCTCGCAGTACTCCGCGCTCACGCGGCCTGTCTGCGGGAAATAGCGTCCGCAGTTCTTGCAGCGGCGGACGGTGATGCCGCGCTCGACGCAGCTACGCAATGAGTAATCGATCATGTCGGCAATGCTTCCGGAATACAAAACCGGAGAACACTTCTGGTACTCTACCGGCTCAAAGCTGAGCGGGATGGGGTGGAACCTGAACAAGTCCGGATCATTCGGGATATCGTAATAATAGTTCTTCGATGCCTGGACTTGCGGCTCGCGTCCGGCAGCGTCCACGTCCAGTACCAAGTCAAAGAAACGCTGCACCTGCTTCTGATACAGCGGGAGTGTCTCCGGCAAGCGCCGCAGCTCATCGAGCATCTGCCCGTCCTCTGTACTGCCACGGTCTTCGGAAAAGGCTAACCTTGACATCCGCTCATAGAAGTGCACATACAGAAGATGAAAATATATGTGCCTCGCGCCAAGCTCACCAAGCTTCATCATCGCAGAGACGAGCGCATCCTTGTCATCGTCCGCAATATACCTGCTCCAGCAGTCGGCAATGTCCTTGAGCAGCGGAGTCTGCTCGGCTATGTCAAGCTCCTGAAACGAGAGCAGGCTCTCCAAGAAAGGAAGCTCCTGCTGCACAGAGGGAGCACCTTGAGTCCCCATAGAATCGTATTGAAAAATTTCTCTGTCGCCTGAGAAATACATCTTTGCGTACCAAGACATAGCGTCCTCCAAATAGACAATCGCAAAATTTTTATAATATAAGTCTTGACAAATCTCGAAATACATGTTACTATGCAAATCCCCAAATAGACTGTCAAAATAAATTTGAGATAAGTCTATCACCAGAGCGGTCGATTGTCAACAGAAAATTATGACACGCCGCACTGAACCTTGAAAATTGAACACCCATCGCCAGAGATGATACTCACCGGGGAAGTAACGCAATGAAGCAACGCTGAGCGTACCAAGGATGATGCAAACGCTGTGTTGGTCAAGCAAGGCCGCAGGGCAGGAACGGGTATGGCGCATGGTACAGACGAAATGAAAGGAGTGATGAAGGCAAAAAATGAAGCCGCCAAACTGCTGCAACAGTTCAGCGGCACGCTACGTTTCGGAAAACGCAGACTCCATCTGCAAACAGTCTAACAGAGAGACCTCCGAAACGCAAGAAAAATTTTCTTGAACAAACAAAACTTGAAGGAGGGATCGAATGCAGGAATCCATATTCACTAACTACGATCAGCTCCCGCTGTTCCTCAATGCGAACACGGTGGCGCAGGTGCTGGGAGTGTCGATCTCCAGCGCATATGAACTGATGCACGAGCGGGGCTTCCCCGCTCTGCGGGTCGGGAACCGCATCATAGTTCCCAAGGAAAAATTTTGTCAGTGGGTGGAGGAGCAAACAGGAGGTGGTGCCTGATGTTTCAGCGCTGGCCCAAACGCGACCCGGTCAAGCACTACTACCTTGTGCCCAACGAGGTTTTCAGTCTCGGCCTCAGCTCATACGAGATCTCGGTCTATAATTTTCTCCTGCGCTGTGAGGATCGCGTGACCTATCAATGTCATCCGAGCTACCGCACCATCGGCAAGGCGGTGCAGCTGAGTGAAAACACAGTGCGGAAGTACGTAGCCAGCCTTGAGGATAAGGGTCTCATCCGCACAGAGCCGAGCACGATCATTACAAAGGACGGCCGTGTACGCAACGGCAGTCTTATCTACACCATCCGTCCGATACAGGAAGCGCTGGAGCTCAACTATGAGCGGCAACTCATGCAAGCGGAGCTCGACACGGAGCGGCTGCGAGTTGAAAAACATCTGGCAGAACTAAATCAGCGAAGGGAGTGTGACGGTGCATGATAGAGTACCTTGCAAACCATATCGTGGAGCATGATTCGATGGCGACCGTCTGGCGCACACGCGACACGGTGCGTTACATACAAGCGGAGTGGAGCAAGAGCCACGACGAGCCCATTGACGAGGGTGAGCTTCTTCTCTTTCTCTGCGATGAGCACCGCGGTAATCTTACCGAAGAACAAAAGTCTCTCACCCGCCGCTGCCGCGACGAGATGCGCACAGCCTACGGCGCAGTGGTGTTCAAACTGATGCTGTACGAGGAAATGCTGTGCCGAGGGATGGCAGCAGATATTCAGACCTGCCGAAGCATATTTTTCCCGGAGGAAGGCGACGCACCATGGCTGCCAAATCGGGCGGTATGAGGGTGTTTCCCCTCGAGGCGTGCGGCAGCGCCGAAAATTCTCGCCTCGAGAATGACAAGTTTCGCCTTTGTGGTACGGGACGGGGCGTCTGCCCCGTTCCCCGCCCACTTCGGCAGACAAGCGGGCTAAGCCCACACCCCTATCATCAGCAAAGGAGGCATGGTTTATGGCAAAAAATCAGTTCATCCGCGCCCGTGTTGCCGGGTGGGAAAAGGAGCGCATCCGCCGTAAGGCGAAAGCCGCCCACATGTCCGAGAGCGAGTTCGTGCGCCGCGCCGCCATGGAACGTGAGGTCGTTGTCATCGAAGGCATGGATGAAATTCTGCGGGAGCTGCGCTATCAGGGCAACAACCTGAACCAGCTCACGGTCATGGCGCGGCAGGGACGCATCTCTCAGGTGAACTACGAACCCTTCATGGAGCTGTACCGCGGAATATGGCAAACGTTAAATTCATTGCTGTCTCACGCAGTCTGAGCGGCATACTGGACTACGTCACCAACCGGGAGAAAACTGTGGACAGTCTCATCTCCGGCGTCAACTGCGTTGCCGGGACCGCGCAGGCCGAGTTCGAAGCGGTGAAGAAACAGTTCCGCAAAACGGACGGACGCAGTTACTATCACATCGTCCAAGCCTTCTCCCCCGACGATCCGTTGGACTTCAAGACCGCACATGAGATCGGTCTGAAGTTCGCGGAATACTTCAAGGGCTATCAGTGCGTGGTCGTCACGCACATGAATACGGCGCACATACACAACCACATTGTCATGAACTCGGTGAACTTTGAAACCGGGCGGAAGTTCCATCAGACCGCGCGTGAGATGCAGCAGGCCAAGGAGTATAACAATCAGCTCTGCCGGGAGTACGGTCTGTCCTTCACCGAGACGAAAGCAGACCCGTTCCACATTCCCGTTTGGAAAGAGCAGCTATGCTATACCATCAAGGAGGCCATGGAGAACTGCGCCACGCGCGAGGAGTTCATAGACTTCATGGAGCAGTTCGGTTACAAGGTGCGCTGGGAGCCGAACCAGAAATACATCACCTACACCACACCGGAAAATATCCGCTGCCGTGACAGCAAGCTCTTCGACCAGACGCTTCTGCGCAGCAGCATGGAAGCCTACTTCGACATGGGCGGCTGCGAATATCTCGAAAGCCGCATCGACGCCACCGAGTACGGCGAGCTCCTGCCCACGGTAGACGACGCCGTCTGCGGTCTGCTCTCCATCATGGATGCAATGAACACCGGCGACAACGACCGCTTCCATCTTGAGACGCTGCACCACAGCAAGGAGGAGATACAGCGTATCCTTGAGCGCGGCGGAAAGGTCGACCGGACGGTGAAGTACGTCGTCGACGATGATGAGGACGACGAGTACGAGCAGTACCACGGTTTCAATATGCGGATGTGAAAATAATCTTTTCAAATTTCCGATAGCTATTTCCCGCAAAGTGTGGTAGTTGTTTGTGTTGAAAAAAATCTCAGTCAAAGGAAGTGAAGCACATGGCAAAACGAAGGCCATCCGGTGACGGCATGGTGCGCAGGCGTGACGACGGGCGCTGGGAAGGCCGCATCGTCATCGGCCACAAAGAAAGCGGCGAGCCGCTGTTTCGCCACGTCTATGCCAAGACGCAGAAAGCGCTGCTGGACAAGCTCCATCAGAACATCGAGAGCTACCGCGATGTGGAGCTGACAGAGGACAGCCGCATGACGCTCGGTGAATGGCTCGACCGCTGGCTTACGGAATACAAGGCGGGCACGGTGCGTCCCGGTACGCTTGAGAGCTACCGCCGCTACATAGACATCTACATTAAACCGCAGCTCGGCGGCAAGCAGGTCTCCCTCGTCTCTCAGCAGGATATCCAGCGGATGTACCGGAGGCTTAAAGCAGACGGACGCATCCGGGAGCATCCGGAGCTTGACCATCAGCTCTCCGACGCCATGATCCGCCACATACATTCAATGCTCCACGCCGCGATGAAGGACGCGGTGCAGGCGCATGTCATTCCAAAGAACCCGACCGAGGGTACAACAACGCCGAAGCCCAACTACAAGCCGAAGCGCATCCTCACCCGCGCGGAGCTGGACGCTTTCCTTGAAGTGGTAGAGCAGGACGAGGTCTGGCGGGACTTCTTCCAGACAGAGCTGATGACCGGGCTGCGCCGCGGCGAGATTTGCGGCCTGCAATGGGGCGACTTCGATGGGGACGCCGGGACGCTGAAGGTGTGCCGCACACTGCACAGCAAGAAAAAAGGCGAATACACTCTCGGCGAGACAAAGACCGATAAGGGCATGCGCACCATCATCCTGCCGAAGAGCGTGGTCGACATTCTGCGTCGGCGCAAGGCGGAGGCGCTCAGTCAGTGGATATTCCCCGACCCTGTAAAACCAGAAGACCCCGTGAATCCGGACACAGCATATCACCACATGAAGACGCTGCTCCAACGGGCGGGGCTGCCGAGCATACGCTTTCATGATATGAGACATACGTTCGCGACACATGCTCTCACGAGCGGCGTGGACGCGAAAACACTCTCCGGTATCTTGGGGCACACCAATGCGTCCTTCACGCTGGACACCTACACCCACGTCACATCGGATATGCAGAAGCAGGCCAGCAGCATCGTGGGCGGATTCATGGAAGATCTATTTGGAAGGGAGCTGAAACCGTGGCAAGAAAACGCAAAGCCGGAGACGGAACTGTAAGGCAGCGCAAGGACGGACGATGGGAGGGGCGCATCGTCATCGGCTATGATGACAACGGTTATCCCAAGACGAAAAACGTCCTTGCTAAAACAAAAAAGGAGTGCTTGGAAAAGCTCCAGAAGCTCAAGGAGGAGTGCGGCGGGCAGGCACCCGCGAGGGTTCGTCCCGATATGCCCTTCGGGGACTGGCTAAGATACTGGTACGAAAATCACTCCAAGCCAAAGATACGCCCCACCACTCAGAAAACATACGAGGATCGTATCCGTCTGCACATCATCCCGGAGCTCGGCGGCATCCCGCTCAACAAGCTGACACAGAATGACCTCCAGCAGTTTTACGGGCGGATCAAAAAAGGCGGTCGGAAGCGACTCGCCGAAAAATACGGCGAAGGGCTGTCCGACCGGACGGTACGTATGTGTCACGCCACCTGCCGCTCCGCTTTGGATAAGGCGGTGCAGGAGGGGCTCATCCGTGTGAACCCGGCCATCGGCTGCAAGATACCGCCGAAGAAGGCGCGGGAGATGCAGGTGCTCACAAGGGAGGAACTGCAAAGATTTCTCATTCAGGCGAAAGCCGAGGGCTACTATGAGCTCTTCCTTCTGGACTTGGCTACCGGACTTCGCCGCGGCGAACTCATGGCTCTGCAGTGGGACGACCTGAACTTCAAGACCGGCGTACTGAACGTGAACAAGCAGGTCTACGACGTGCGCGGTGAGCTTCAGTTCAGTACGCCCAAGACGAAAAGCTCGATACGAAAGATCGTCCTGCCGCCCGCCGTGATGGAGGTGCTGCGGGAGTACAAAGAAACGGTGGACTCCCGCTGGATGTTCCCGTCACCGGTGAAAGAGGACTGCCCCATCACTCCCGGCGTGGTGCGCCGCAGACTTCAGCTCATCTTGGAGCACGCGGGCTGCAAGCACGTTCGCTTCCATGATATTCGTCACACGTTCGCGACCTTGGCTCTGGAAAACGGCATGGACGTAAAAACGCTCTCCGCCATGCTGGGTCATGTGTCGGCGGCGACGACGCTGGATATCTACACCCACATCACCGACGACATGCAGCGCGCGGCCGCCGCGAACATTGACCGCGGTATCGGCAAAGCTGCGCCGCAGGAGGGCGCTTCGGCGACCGGGCAGGAAACTGCACCGGCAGAGGAAACAACGCCGAGCATGACCGATTTCAAGCCCTACATGGGGCTCAGGCGCAAGCCCGGCACCGGCTGCGTCTCCGAGCTCAATGACCATCTGTTTGAAGGGCGCTACTCCCCCAAGTGGCCCGACGGCAAAAAGCACTCCCGCAATGTCTACGCCCACACCCGCGAGGAATGCGAGGAAAAGCTCAAGGTGCTAATCGCGGAGATGAAAGCCGAGATCGCAGAGGCAAAGCGGATAATGGAAATGGGTAAAGGCAACAGGCAGCCAGTAAAAGTGATGTAAGAAAACATCATCCCCTGCGCCGCAATAGACAATGAATGAGAATGCATCTGCTCGTATGAACAGATGCGTTCTCATTCTGATTTGCCGTGCTGGTCGCCTGTCTCCTCCGGAATGTAATATTATCCCTCACCAGATCAGTTTCAAAATTTGCTTCTCATTGATCCCCGGCAGGATGCTTCCCAGATGCGCAATGATGCGCGCTCTCGACTCCTCCGGCTCTCTGCCATACGCCGAGGTCACGAAGTCATAGCCGAACAGCTCCTCCGGAGTGGTGTATTTTGCGACGCCCCAACCGTAGGGCTTTCCGTATTTGTCCTGCATATAAACAAAGTCGCTGACGGTCAGATATGCCTGCATCTGAAGCCGCGTGATCACCGTGTCAAAGCCGGTGTTCCCGCCCTTCCCGTAATTGCAAAGGCGCTTGAGCTCTTTTGAGAGCAGTGCGCCGCGCTCGGCCACCGTGTCATAGACCGTCTTATCCTTGCGGGACGCAAGCCCGTCGTCATAACGGGCGTCAAAGTCATATCCATCCCTACGGAAATTGGCAAAGTCGGGAAGCCACTCCCGGCTGATAAAGCCTGCCCTGCCGCCGAAGAATTTCCCATATACGCAGCGTCCGCTTCGGGCAACAGGCCCTTTCCATTCCCATGGGCCATCCTCTTCTTCTGAAAACCACAGCTCCGGTGGGCAGCACTCCTCGACGGAAAAGCCGGGAATTTCCCCTGCGAAAAAGGGCAGAAAGCCCCATTCCTCCGTGAGCGCGGCTATGTCCTCTGAGCTGCGGAGCTCATAAGTTTTCATTCAGAAATTCCCTCCTGTCCGTATTGCGGAAGTGTAAGCAAATAACAGTTGCGCAAACTAGAATTTATCGCTATTTGTAGATATATCGGACTTCTCGCAATTCTTTCCCTCCGATATTATCATCTAAAAAATCATCTGTCGGTGAAAAACCAAATTGTTCATAAAAATGCCTTGCTCTGCTGTTTTCTTCAAGAACCCACAAAAAGATATTTTCGTATCCTTGTATTTTTAATTCTGAAATGGTAGATTTCATAAGAGTTTTTCCATAGCCTTTACCCATATAATTCGGTAGCAGATATATCGAAATAACTTCACCCCAGTCGTGAAACTGCTCAAAACGGGATTTACAAAAACTGCTTGTTCCCACGATTCTGCCATTGTCAATACAAATCAATGTTTTCCAGTTTGGGTTATCTAAGGTTGACGACCAGCGTCCATTAGAAATTGAATCCAGATAGTCTTGAGGTATTATGCCTTTATATGCGCACTTCCAACTTTCCTCATATATCCTGCTTATTTCCATTCTATCATCAGTAGGTATAATATATCGAATTTCCATTTTCTCACCTTTCCAAATCCCGATTTGTCAAAATACCAGGCGCATCTGATGCCATACAACATTGCCGTGCGTGGATTTGTCGGACACGCCCTCGTCCTTGAATCCAAATTTCGCGTAATACGGAATAAGCTGTTCCTTGCAGGTCAGTACAAGTCCCTTGCGTCCCTGCTGTTTTGCGTCGTCGATGGCGCGGCGAAGCAGCGTCCCGGCATATCCGTGCCTGCGGTATTCGGGCAGCGTGTTGACGCCGAAGATCATCTGCCATGCGCCATTTTCGTTATGCATCGCCGCGTTTTCATACATTTCATCGGTCAGGTCAGGCTCGTCCGTTACGAATCCGTCCACGAACGCTATCAGCTTTTCGTCATCGTGCATCAGCCAGAAATGATTGCCGTAATACCGGACCCGTTCAATGAAGTCCTTTTCCGTCGCAGCCTCCGCGGGCGGAAAGCATTCCGCCTCGACTGCAGCGATCGCCGCAATATCTTCCATTCCCGCATATCTTATATCCATAATGTTTCCTCCGCGGCTTAGCAGCCGTCTTTATCTCAAATCGAAAACGCATTTCACACAAAAAGCAAACAGGAATTTCTATTTCCGCCGCCATTCCATTACATGATCTTTTTCCCCAGTAGCTTCATCTATGCCGCTGCACAGGATTTTAAATCCCTCTCTTTGATAAAAAGCTATTGCCCTTGTGTTTTTGCGGTACACGTTCAAACGCAGTTCGTTCCTTTTGGTCTTTGCATAATTCAGCAGAAGTCTGCCTATGCCCTTTGACTGCATTCCATCAGAAACAAAAATGCCCTCAATATATTCGTCGTTCAGTCCTATGAAGCCCTGTATTCCCTGATCATCCTCATAGACATAGACAGTTGCACGCGGCAGCAGTTCTTTTACTGATTCAAAATTGCTTTCCCAATATTGAGCTGGAATAAAATCATGCGCCCTTATATTTGTGTCCAACCATATATCCGCAACTTTATCTATATCTGCTTTTCGCAGTTCTCTGATCATAAAGTTTCCTCCGCAGCTTGACCGCCGCCTTTATCTCAAATCGAAAAGATATTTTTCATAGTCCTTCACATAGTACCGCTTATTTTTGCGTCCCTTTTCGATGATGGTGTGTCCCTCTGCTTCTAATTTTTCTTTCTGCGCTTCAATGCCATTCGGGTATTTGGCATTCAATTCCCCGTTGGCTTTCAGTGTCCTCCAATAAGGCGTCTCATCTTCCGCGCGCTGATAGCTTGCCCATGCCGCAATGGAAACGAAAATCCCTGCCGTGATTGGTTCCGTAAAATCCGCGCCGCTCATTCCCGCAAAATAATCGCGTATTTCCCCAACAGTGATCACCTTGCCGTAGGGAATTTTTCTCATCACTCTATCGTACTCAATTGGCGGAGCGAAATACATTCTGCTGCCGCCGTATTTCTCTATGCTTTCCGGGTCTGTGATAGTTTGAAATTTCGGCATATCCTTGTTGTCGTGCAGCATCGCATTAAAATCTTTTTTATCTTCGTTGGCCATCTTTGCTCACCTCCGCCGTAAGAGTAACCTATTTATAGCTCTTATGCAATGAGACTGTTTGAAAAAAATAGAGTGATCCACAGTGTTCACCCGCAGTTAACCCATGTAAAAATAGAAATCGCATTTATCGCCGCCGCGGCCTATCGTGCCGTGCCGCTCAAAGGTGATGCCGCACATATTTTCGTAAACACGGTCATCGCTCAGGCAAAAGGTGCTCGTCAGCTCTTTACAGCCCAGCAATTCGCAATACTTCATATAGGGGCATTGCAGAACATCGACTCTGTAATGCCTGCTGTCGGCTTCAATTTCCTCGAATTTGAAGCCTGCGTCTCCGTTGAACATAGTGCCGATCATCTTGTGGAAAATCTTAAAGAACAGCGGCCGGATGAACGGGAGCTTAGTTGCAGCATGCAGGCGTTTCCGGTCAGGCTCTACGCCTATTCTTACGGATCCTTCTATCAAGCCTATGGCCTCTTCGCAGGGGATGTATTTGATCATTTCAAGATAAATAGCCGCCCGCGGGAAGATCATCTGTTCGGTATGCAACTTTTCTTTCTTGGGCAAATTTTTATATTGGTCACACAACTCGTTGCAAAGCTTCACTGCGTCATTGACCAGAACATCCGTCTGCTCCTTGCCGAGCTTCTTTCTCAGTTAACCCAAGAGATAAGAAAATCCACCGAGCTTTTCATAATATCTTTTATCGACCATATTCTATGCTCCCCCGCATTTGCAATTGTCGATTTATCTTCTTGCTAATATCATATCTAAAATTAGCGAGAAAGTAAACAACGGGTTTAGAAAAGCAAGCCGAGGTGTCACCCCGGCTTGTTTTTAACTATAGATACTCTCTGTTCGTAAGCATTATGGTGCAATAAGAGAGGTTTTACGATCTCTTTGAGTAAAATCCGATACACCTACCTCACCTACTACGCCGCAATAGACAATGAATGAGAAGCAATTTCTGTGGGGTGGAAACTAATTCAACCTGAAGTAACAGGTGTTTTTCCCTTTGCCTTCTTTTTTCAGCTCACCGGCAGCGACCAGCTTGCGCAAGGCCCCTTCGATAGAACTGTCGCTGAGCATCGGGCAAAGCTCACGAATAGTCTGTTTGTTGAACCGGCCGATTTTATTTTTGCTTGCTCGGCGTACCATTTCAAGTGCAGGCAGTTTGGGTTCCACAAGTGCCACACGATCCTCAAAGTCTTTATAAGCGGCAAGAATTGTCCCAAGCAAATACTTGATGAACGGAACTATATCCTCCGTGCCTTCATGCCAGCCAGTCTGCGACTGCGCAAGTGCATCGTAATACAAATCTTTGTTCTTTGCTATTTTAGACTCAAGGGAAATATACTTGCCTACGAAAAATCCGCTCCGATACAAAAGCAGTGTTGTGAGTAGTCGACTCATTCTTCCGTTGCCGTCATTGAAAGGATGGATACACAGGAAATCATGAATGAAAACTGGGATAGCAATCAGCGGTTCGATCTCCATATTTCCGATTACACGGTTATATTCCTCGCAGATTCTGTCCAGAGCTTCAGGGGTTTCATACGGAGCAAGCGGTGTAAACAGAATCTCAACATGGCCGTCCGGATAGGTAGCACTAATATAGTTCTGTACATTCTTGGTACTGCCCGCAAGCGGGTTGTTCATGTGACTGTACAGTATTTTGTGGAGCTGCAGGATGTAGTTACGCGTAATTGGAATCGCATCGAAGTTTTCGTGAATAATACTCAAGACATCGCGATACCCCGCAATCTCCTGTTCATCGCGGTTCCTTGGCGCAGTTTTCTCCTCAACAAGTTGCCGAATCCTTGTGTTCGTGGTAACAATGCCCTCAATGGCATTCGATGCTTCTGTGCTCTGTATCTTGGCGATTTCAACGAGTTTTTCGAGCTCTTCTGGGCACTGTTTCAAATACAGTTCCTGCTTACCCGCTTCCTTGTATATGGCAGCAATCAATCCCAGAATGTCCGAATCCCACTTCTGCTCCTTGATTGCGGAATAATTAAATTGCCTCATTCCCTCACCTCCGCCTAGTTTCCCTTAAATTGTAGCGCATAATAAGGGAATAGTCAATAAGCTGTGCGATAATTCACTTACTATTATACCCATATTAAGGGATTTGTAGTGAGAGTTTCAGATGAACAAACCGACTCGGTATAAGCAAAGCATCGCCACAGGCGGGTTCTTTTGTGTTGTGCCAGGAGATTGCCCCGCCACAAAAGATAAGCCAAGTGCGGTCGATTTCAGACTCTATATTGGGCACAAGTGCAAATCGAACAGCAAAAGTCACTCCCGCAATGTCTACACCCATAACAGTAAGACGCGCAAGGAAAAGAGCAATATGTTAGATATGAGTGGCAAGATCGAGCATGTGAAGAGTATAAAGAAATTCGGCTCAGTAGTTTATAATCAAATCATCTCAATATATAGTAATACTATTTGTTGAAGTGGCGCAGCATTTAATATATAATATTAACAGCAGACATCTAATCAACAGCGTGAGACTTCCAAATAAAAACTAATTGAATTAATTTGTATTAATTGAAGGTATCACCTATGAAAGAAAATTTTATTAATGCCTTAGTAATTTTAAAATCTATTGTAGATAGTATTGGCACAATACAAACTGCACGGGGACTTATTGTTCTACTCATTCTGATTTTTTCGTTTATTCTATGCATTTTTACATTTACCAATAGGGTAAACAAATCAGCCAAATTACAAATCCAACGATTTAAAAAAGAAGGAAAATATCTTCCATCCGTATATGTTGAACTTAATAACTCAATGGAGTGTCTTCGCTATTTCATTTTTTCGTACAGATGGAAAAAACGCATTATTAGGCAATACAATCATCTGTTTTCTGGCTATGAGGGCAAGCGTCTAAAACAGTTGCCCATATTCACTGCTAAATGTAGGCTGTCCTATTTTTCATCACTTTCAAAATTAAAGAGTACGCTGTCTTTAGTAAGTGACCAGCTTGATGAATTGAGAAAAGACCACAAAGAACTATATGATAAATACGGAGACGTTATTTGGGCGATTTCTAATAGTACATATAACTATGTCTACGCGATTAAATATTTACAAGATTTATGTGCTATGGTCAGCCAGAAAAACATGGTTCTCGTAGGAAGCGCTGGTAATGGAAAAACAAGTCTTTTGTGCCGAATGGCTGAAGTTGCAATTTCTAACAAGATGCCATGCATGCTCGTAAATTCGAGAGATATTACGGAAGACTGCGCGGAATATATTATTAAAAAGCTACCAATTCATCCCAAACTTCGGCATTTGACTTCGCTATATTTGGCATTAACCTCTATGATGCTCTTTTTTCAAAGAAAATATTTTTATATTTTTGTCGACGCAATTAACGAAAATGACAGAGAAATTTTTATAAGCAGTATTTCGACACTACTCGAAACATTTTCAAAATACCCCCGCATTCGTATTCTTCTAACTTGCAGGCGCGAATACTTTGATTCGCGTTATAAGACACTGTTTTCTGCAGGCGAAGAAAGACCTTACATATTTAATTTACATGAATCAGAATATGACAGACGGGCAACTAGGAAACTGATAGAATCATACATGGAGCACTTTAATGTACGTGGTCCCTTTTCTCTTGAAACAAGGAAGAAGTTAAGCAATTCCCTGCTCTTGACTCGCATTTTCTTTGAAGTAAATAATAACAAAAATGAATGTATGCTAGAATTTAGGAATGCAGAAATATATAAGCTCTATTTTGAGGAAACGGCAGTTAAGAGCAAAGGCGTTAATTTATATTCCATTGTTAACAGCATTGCTGTATATATGTTTGCTGAGTTTCAATTTGATAAAATTCCCATCGAGAAATTGAATTTATCAGAGGACGAGTTGAACTCCTTGAAGGGTTTGTTGGATAACAATTTAATAATCAGCCGATCAGTTTATGCTGGGACAGGTATTACTGAACGCGAAGAGGAGTATGTCTACTTCGTGTTTGATGAATTGCGGGATTTTTGTTTAGCAAGATATCTTTTAACCTTGGATGAAACCAAAGCATCTTCAGAGTATGCTACGTTCTTTTCAAACGTAACAAGACTGTTTGAACATAGGTTGTCACCAACCGAAGGAATAGTCAAATACGCATACCATTACTTCCGAACGATTGTAAGAGATGACCTGTGTGAGAAGATTTTAGGAGAGTTTGGCGAATCAGATGTGCAGAGCATCTCGGAGCAAGAAAATTATGGTCTAGATAGTCAGGCAACGTTTAATAATTTTGGTTTTTCGTTGATTTTTTCTGAAGGTGACAACATCGCGTCGTTCGAAATGAACTATATGCTCCGTTGTATAGAAAAGGATAGTCATCACTACTGGGATATATTTTGGTTTCTTTTGGGAAATGAGTATTCTGGGTTTACACCCAATATTAAGTTGGGAGTAGATATTCTTTTGCATTACAAAAATGATGAAACCCCAGAAAAAATTTTGCGTATGTTTTTTGCAGACATATTCGAAAAATACCACACCTATTTGGACAATAAACATAGCGCCGATAATTTAAAGGAATGGCTTGACGCTATTGAGAAGAATACTGGAGCGATATCTGAAAATTTAAAAACTATAGTTGTCATTTTGGCTGCGTATGACCCAACAGAATTTGCATTTGAGGAGTATCGTGGTCTTGTCATGAATGATGAGTTATTCGAGCAGATTGAGAAAAGCGATTTCTGTGACTGGATAAAAGTACTCGTAAGTGAGCTCAGAGACAGTATGATTTCAACATCAACTGATCAAAACGAAATTCAGCCGCTAATTGATTTGGGGGACTTTGAGGAATATGGAATATGAGGGATATTATGAATAACGATATCTTTTTTGAAAAGACTCCCCGAATGACGCTGATCGGTGCATGTCTCTTTTTTGGTGTGAAGAGAAAAAGCTATGCGGGAACAATAGTTGAGCGGATTTACGATTATTATTGCAGAGGTGCTAACAATCTGTATCTTGAGTATTTTTTGTATTATCGAAAAGAATTTGGGGACTTTGAATCTTTCCTAGAGAAAAAATACAATCTATTTAGGGATGAAATTAAAAATAAAAAATCTTTTCTACTTTGCCATAAATCACTTGACTATGAAGCCGATGGGCATATTACTGATTTGCTGTTAGAGGACGAGACAATAAAAAGCATATTCCGAAAATATATGGATATTGGAGAGCATACCGATGATAATTAGAGATGGTTACGTAACCAACAGTTCTTCTACAAATTTCATGATTATCAGTAAAGAAAAGCTGACCCGCGATTATTTAATTGAAAAACTTGGCTTTAAAAAAGGCTCAAGCATAAATTCTTCTACTGTTTCTCTGGCTAATGATATTGTGAGTGCAACGGAGTATGGCGTCCGTTGGTTTGAGGTTGAGCAAATCGATTATGATACTATTCTTAAGATTTTTGGAAAGGAGAGCGCCGAGAAATATAAGAAGCTGTCAAAGAAAGGGTACTATACATATTTTGGCCACACCAATTCGGATGACGACTCTCTGACATCATTTATGACAATGGATTCTTTTGTAATTGATGAAAGAGACTTTTATATGGACGGGAAAAATTGTATTTGGTGAATGATTTATTATAAAGACAATAAATTTGGATTTATAGAGTTATTTAACGATAAGACAGGAACTCTGATAAGAAGTAACATTTTAAATAATGGAATTGAAACTGAAGTCCCTCCTCCCATGCGTTCTTTTCCCGAATTAATTGATGTCGGTATTATGGGAGCATGTAGTGCTGGCAAAACTGGTGTTTGTCGAAACGCAGGTATAGATTGCTACCAACGTGGAATGGAATCGCAAGAAGAGAACATGTCCTTTGATGATTACTTTGAAATAATCAAGCAATGTAAGGGACGAGTCTTTCAAATAGCTTTGGGTGGCGCTGGGGATCCCAACAAGCATGAATCCTTTGCTGATATTCTACGCATTACAAGCGAAAACAGGATAGTTCCTAATTATACGACTAGTGGTTACAATCTGACAAATAGAGAAATAGAGCTGACCAAAGAATATTGTGGAGCCGTAGCAGTATCTTATTATTCTAAACTCAATGAAGATAAAAATGAAGATAATCCTTCAACAATTGAAGCGATAGAGCGATTTGTCAAGGCTGGGTGTACTACCAATGTCCATTATGTTCTGTCAAAGAAGAATATATTAGAAGCAATTTATAGGGTTAAAAATGGAGTGTTTCCTAAAGGCATTAATGCTGTTGTATTTTTGCTCTATAAACCAGTAGGTTTGGCTTCCAGAGAATATGCGATAGATTATGGGAATCCAGATTATCTTGAATTACTTCGCTTGGTTACAGCGACAGACAGTAACTGGAATTATGGATTCGATACATGTCAGTCTCCTGCACTATATAAATTTGCATCCAATGTTGCGACAGAGTCCATCGAATTCTGCGAAGCTGCCCGGTTTTCAATGTACATCAATTCGAGATGTGTTGCATTTCCATGTTCATTTGGAATAGAGAATAATTATTTCTCTGTTAATTTAAAACAGTATACTTTGCAGGAAGCATGGGAATCAGAACGCTTTTCAATGTTCAGGAAACAACAAGCTGAAATGTGCGCAAACTGTACCATAGGAGTATGCAGGAGCTGCGGACTAGGTATTGAAATGGATTTTTGCAAGAAATACTAAAGCACTTCCAGTAGACCTCACCCCTTGCGCCGCAATAGACAATGAATAAGAAAAGCTCTCTGAAATCGCTGATTTCAGAGAGCTTTTGGTCCGAGTGGAGGGGCTCGAACCCCCGACCTGATGGTCCCAAACCACCCGCGCTACCAACTGCGCTACACCCGGATATGAAGTTGAAGTTTATCTGCGACTGTGGTCAGTCATGTGGTCATTGCTGATTTTCCGCCCGTTTTGACCGGCTGCTCAAATCCCGCAAGTGCAGGCGCTGCAAGGCTTTCCGGCGTTTTGACCTGCCATGCCTCGGATACAGGCACGGCACTCCCAAACCACCCGCGCTACCAACTGCGCTACACCCGGTTATGCCTTATTCAAATGCCGACTTAGATATTATACAACATCTTCCACGTCCGTGCAAGAACAAAATAGCACGGAACGGCGCTTCGCCGCTCCATGCTATTTTCTCTTCAATTCCGCTCAATCTCGGACGATGACAGAGATGCCGTTCGGGATGACCGTCAGGCTGTGCTTGCCCATACTATGCGCAAGCTCCAGCGCGGCCTCGAGCGACGGCGCGTAGGTCATTTTCATCTCCTCGATCATGCCCTTCATCTCCGGACGTGAGACGAATATGACCGGATGGTGCATGAGTATGCGCGCGAGAATCTGGCTCTCCCACTGGTCGGGCACAGTCTTGTCCTGCGGCGTCGTCATGAACTCATCATAGAGTGCCTCGGCACTCTCACAGTTTTTCAGCGATTCATAGAAGCCCTCGCCGCCGTGGCCGTCGGCGCACTCGGCGCACATTATTATAACGCCGCCCTCATTGCAGGTGGCTTCTGCCGCCGTCATGCCCTTTACGCACTGGTAAAGGTTCTGATCCAACGGCGCGCCGCCGTTGGATGAAATGACTATATCCGCCCACTTGGGCTTTGCCTGGCAGTAGCCCAGCAGGAAATCGCAGCCGCGGCGGTGCGCAGTCAGGTAATTGCCCGCAAAGGCCGCGACCGTTTTTTTATCCTCATCGATCACAACATTGACGATGTACGCAAGCTTTGCCATCTCCGCCGCCGCGATCATGTCCTTGTGGATGGGGTTGCCGTCGAGGATGCCGGTGCGGGAATACGGGCTGTCGATGAACTTGGAACAGTGGTTGCCGAGCACCGTCACCTGATCGGACACGCCGGGCAGCACACTTTTCCGTCCACCGGAGAAGCCAGCGAAAAAGTGCGGCTCGATAAAGCCCTCGGCTATCAGCAGCTCCGTCTCGACCGCAAGTCTGTCAATGACCAGCGGCGCACCGGAGGGCAGGATGCCGATCTGAACATTTGCGTCCTTATCGCGGCAGTCGTGCACGACTATCCTGCACTCGTCCATTATCTCCCGGCCGAGCTTTGCTTCGAGCTCCGCCGTCGATGTCAGGCGGTGAAAGCCCGTGGCGACAAGCAGCGTGACCTCTATATCTGGGCTGCCTGCTCTCAGCTCACGCAGCATATTGGGGATGATGTCCCTGCTCGGCACCGGGCGCGTATGGTCGGAAATGATGATAACGCAGTTTTTTTTGCCCTTGGCAAGCTCGCAGAGCCGCGGGCTGTCGATGGGATTTTCCATCGCGGCGCGGACGATATCGCTGCCGCTGCCCTCCGCTTTCAGCTCGCCGATGCGGCTGGTGAGCACGCCCGCTCCCTGCTCTTCAAAATCTATATGGGTCTTCCCGTAAGGAATATGTACCATTTTATACCTCTCTGAACCGGTGGTCACCCGGCTACTTTTGTCTCTGAAACGGTGGCCGCCTGACTACTTTTATCTCTAAAACGGCGGTCGCCCGGCCAAGCTTATCTCTGGACTCTGCCGGAGGCATTGCCCGCGGCGAGAGCCTCGACCTCGGCAACGCTCATCTGGTTGAAGTCATGCTCGACACTGTGCTTGAGGCAAGAGGCCGCAACTGCGAAGTCGATGACCTGCTGATCGTTCTTGCCGCTGAGCAGCGCATAGATCAGGCCGCCGCCGAAGCTGTCGCCGCCGCCGACACGGTCGATGATATGTACATGGTAGGTTGTGGAGAACACGGCCTTGTCGCTTGCTGCGTCATAGAGCATGCCCGCCCAGTCGTTATCGGTTGCGGAGATGGAGCCGCGCAGAGTGATGGCGACCTTCTTGCAGCCGAAGCGCTGCGCGATCTGGCGCGCGACACTGATGTAGCCCTCATGGTCGAGCTTGCCGCTGTTGATGTCGGTGTTCTCGGCCTCGATGCCGAACACGTCCTTTGCGTCCTCTTCGTTCGCGATGCAGACGTCGACGTAGGGCAGCAGCTTTGCCATGCACTCGCCTGCCTGCTCGCGCGTCCAGAGCTTCTTGCGGTAGTTGAGGTCGCAGGAGACGGTGATGCCTTTCGCCTTTGCGGCCTTGCAGGCCTCAAGGCAGGCTTCGGGCATATCGCCGCCGAGAGCCGGGGTGATGCCCGTCCAGTGGAACCAGTCAGCGCCGTCGAATATCTTGTCCCAATCGAACTCATCGGCCTTGGCCAGAGCGATGGAGGAACCGGCGCGGTCATAGATGACCTTGGAAGCGCGCTGGGAAGCGCCCTTCTCGCAGTAGTACACGCCGAGACGCGGGCCGCCGCGGAGCATAAGCGAAGTGTCAACGCCGTAGCGGCGCAGCTCATTTACGGCGCACTGGCCTATCTCATGCGCGGGGACCTTGGTGACGTAGGCTGCGTCCATGCCGTAGTTCGCGAGCGACACCGCGACGTTCGCTTCGCCGCCGGCGTAGGTTGCCTCGAATTTATCTGCCTGCACAAAGCGGAGATACCCCTCCGGGTTCAGGCGCATCATTATCTCACCGAAAGTAATTACTCTTGCCATTATATTTTTCTCCTTTACTGCACACTCTTTATTATTTCTACCATGGTCTTTGCCGCTTCGGTCAGCTTATCGAACTCACCGGCGTCGATCCAAGCTTTCTTTGCGAGGTTGCCGCCGATGCCAAGCCCGACCGCACCGGCCTTGAGGAAGTCCGCCGCGTTAGACTCATTCACGCCGCCGACGGCCATGAGCTTCACATGGCTGATGGGCGCGCGGATAGCCTTGAGATAGCTGACGCCGAGGTCTCCCGCCGGGAAGAGCTTGACGAAGTCCGCACCCGCGTCGTGCGCGGTCATAACCTCGGTCGG
Organism: Clostridiales bacterium; assembly: GCA_003150355.1. GTDB lineage: Bacteria > Bacillota > Clostridia > Oscillospirales > Oscillospiraceae > Limivicinus. The sequence goes on from QAMJ01000012.1 coordinate 31,215, forward strand.
GGTCATAGCACCGGGGAGAGAGACCATGCCGAGCTCAACAGTGCGCTTGATGACGTCAACATTCGTATCTGGGGAGATGATATACTTGCCGCCGTGGGCATGGGTCAGTTCAACCAGCTCAACATTCGTGACAGTGCCTGCGCCGAAGAGCATCTTACCGCCGAACTCCTCGGTCAGTGCACCGATTGCTTCGGCGGTCTGCTGCCATGATGCGGGGTCCTTCTGATTATAGGTGATCTCCATAAGGCGCACACCGCCGGCATACAGCGCGTTTGCGACCTTGCTGCACTGATCTGCGCTGACACCGCGCACGATGGCGATCAGCTTTTCCTTTTCTATTCTTTCTATTACCTGTTCACGCATACGAATTTCTCCTTTGATTTTCATAATGTGAAAAAGGTTATCACATTCTGATATTCGCCTTTATATTACAAAATTACGTCCCTCTTGTCAACCGGATATGCCCCGCTTTGCGCCGTATATGCCGCCAAAAATACGCGGCTCTTTTTGTGAGAATACTACAATTGACGCGAAGCGCCGGGGCGTGTTAGAGTATGAAAAAGCTTTTCATAATGTGAAAACGGAGATATGCTATGGCAAACTCAACACCTGTACAGTCGATAGACCGTGTTTTTGATATAGTCGAGGCGCTCTCTTCCAGCCCGCACGGGATGAGCCTGACCGATCTTGCCGCTGCGGTCGGTCTGCACGTCAGTACCGTGCACCGTCTGCTCGCCTCGCTCTCCTCACGCGGCTATGTGCAGAAAGACATAGAGACAGGGAAGTACCGCCTGACGCTGAAAATGTTCGAGGTCGGCAGCCGCGCGGCCTGCGGGGTGAACCTCGTGTCGATCGCGCGGCCATACCTTGAGCGGCTCGCGGAGTTCAGCGGCGAGGCCGTCCACCTTGTCGCGCGCCTGGGCGATGAAGTCGTGTACCTCTATAAGGAGGACACGAGCAGCAGCATCGCGCGCATGGCATCGTTCGTCGGGCTCAAGAACCCGATGTACTGCACAGGCGTCGGCAAGTGCATTCTGGCAAATCTCCCGCCGGAGGCCGTGCGCGGGATATGGGACAGATCCGTCATAACCGCGTTCACGCCGAACACCATCACGGACTTTGACCGGCTCACCGCGGAGCTGAAACAGATAAAGGCTCAGGGCTACGCGCTCGATAACGAGGAGCACGAACCCGGCGTATTCTGCATCGCCGCGCCAATCTTCGATTACAGCGCCCATCCCGTCGCCGCAATAAGCGTATCCGCCCCAGCGTCCAGAATGGAGCCGGAGCGGATAAAGGAGATCGCCGCGCAGGTCGTCAGCAGCGCCGGTGCGATCACGGGCGTCCTCGGCGGCTGAGGGTCATTTAAAATACGTATTATCCACGGCGGATGGCAGAAGCTGTCCGCCGTCGACTGTTATGTCACTGCCGGTGACATACTTGGCAGCGTCCGAGATGAGGTACAGCACCGCCGCGGCGATCTCCTCAGGCTGACCGGTGCGCTGCGCCGGGATACGGGAGACGAGCATCTTCTCCCTGTCGGTGACGACATTCGGGTCAGTCACCTTTATATATCCCGGGGACACGCTGTTGACCCTTATTCCGTAGGGCGCGAGCTCGAGCGCCATGTGCTGCGTGAGCTTATAGACCGCGGCCTTTGCCGGGCCGTATACGCTGGCCTTGGGGTAGTTCGTGCCGCGGTGGACGCTGCTGGTGTTTATGATGCAGCCGCGCGTACCGTGGCGGATCATGTCCTTCGCAGCGCGCTGGGCGCAGAAGAACGTGCCGCGCAGGTCGACGTTCGTGATGGTATCGAACATCTCGGGCGAGACTTCGAGAAAGGGCATAAACTTCGTGATGCCCGCGTTGTTGACGAGCACGTCAATGTTCCCGAACTCCCGCTCTAAGGTATCGAACATCGGGTCGATATCGTCAAGCCTTGTGAGGTCGGCCTTTATGGCCATCGACCTTCTGCCGAGAGCGCGGACTTTTTCAACCGTGTCCTTCGCCTGCTCCTCGCTTCCGCAATAGCTGATGCAGACGTCGTACCCCGCCTTTGCAAGCTCAATGGCCTCGCCCTTGCCGATGCCGTGACCGGCGCCTGTGACCAATGCGATCTTTGCCATGATGTAAGTTTCCTTTCTTTTTATTATTCCTGTTTATTTCACTTCAAATGTATAGCTGCGGCGATAACTCACGCTCTCCCCGCTTTCAAGGTCGATGGGTGCAAACACCTCGGGGCAGAAAGCGTTGAAATTGTTCCAGCTGTAGAAATTGCAGACGGGAACGCCGTCCTCGATGAGGACGCTCATGCCCTTTGCCGCGTTCTCAAGCTTCATCCAATGGCTCTTGAGCCCCTCCCAGCCGCGGATCCAGAACGCGCTGGACTCTGTCGGCCCGTCAAATTCGCCGAGGCGGTAAGCATCGCGCTCGATGATCAGCTCACCGCGGCGCAGCTTCGGCTCGATGGTATAGGGGAAAGACAGGCGGTAATCGGAGTTTATCACGCCGCCGTCGAAATTAAAGAAGTTGTGGGAAAATTCGGTCGCGTGTATGGCCCTGGGGCCGACGTTCTTGACCGTGATGTCCATGTGCAGGGTGTTCCCCTCGAGGGTGTAGAGCTTCTCCATGTCCATAGCAACACCGCAGCAGAGATGCGGGAGCGTCCTGATCTTAACGAAATTCTCCCCTGTCTCGACCGCGTGCTCAAACGGCACAGTCGGGTAATCCTTTGTAAACAGGAACGGCGAGGTGTCCGTCTTCTTGAGCAGCCCCACGCCGGGCAGCGGGAAATAGTCCGCAACAGAAGCGCTGTCAAAAAGCGCCGTATCGCGCCACTCAAACACATTCACAAGCCCCACGCCGCCGAGGCCTACTCCGCCGCTGCTGTTGAGCTCCTTGGAAAGGAACGTGTGCCCCTTTTGCCACACCTGCTCGACCATGCCGCCCCAGTCATAGCGCGAACGGTCATAGCCCCAGCCGGGCAGCAGGATATTTGCTCTGATGCTTCCGTTGTCAATGATAACCGATTTTTCCATTGCACTTATCACTCCTGAGTACCGGGCACTTTTGCCAAAGTTCCGGCAGATTTTTTATGCACGCTGCACAAGACCCCTTGTGTTATCTGGCTTTATGGTAGCAGAGATTGATCGAAATGTCAAATATCAAATATCATTTCCGCGATAAAGTCTATTGACAATTCGCTGCGCGCTTGATAATATTGTGAACGAAGAATGAATTACGCAGCGAAATACAGAACACGGAGCGGTTGTTATGGCAGAGAAAATAGTCTTTGAAGGCACGGTTGCCTCCAAGGTCACAGAGCGTCTGCGCGAGGATATAATCAGCAAGAAGATAGAAGCCGGCAGCCGCATCACGATAAAAGAGATCTCAGAGCGCTACGGCACGAGCAATATGCCCGTGCGCGAGGCTTTCAGAACGCTCGAGGGCGAGAAGCTGCTGGAGATCAACGCCTACAAGGGCGCGACCGTTCTGTGCATCGACGAGACCTTTGTCAGGGAGATATACGGCCTGCTCCGAGCGCTGGAGTGCCTTATCTATGAATCTGCCCTGCCCTATATAGACGATGAGCTTATAGACGAGCTCAAGGCCGTAAATGAGGAGATTGGCCTTATCGCCGCCGGTCAGACGCTCAGCACCGGCTACATAGACCTGAACACGAAATTCCACGGGCTGATAATGTCCCGCGGCGGCAACTCTAAAGCTATCGAGCTTTACCGCTATTACCATATGCTTATCCGCGCCCTGCGCAAAAGCTATATGCCCAGCATCGTGCGCGTACAGGCAGTGTACGGCGAGCATGAGGAGCTTATCGCCGCGCTCGAAAAGAAAGACGCACTTGCCATCAAGGCCGCGGTCGACAAGCACGTCGGCCACGCGATGGAGAACTTCCTGAAGGTATACGCCGGGCAGATCTGACGCCCCGGCTCCGGTCATATGCCGGGATAGAAAATTCTGCTCCGGCATGATTATTGTCTGAAGAATATCAAATATCATATTCTTGTGCTGCCTAAAATATCAAATATTAAAATTGCTTTGCACATACACAAATAAACGTAAGTGGAGGTAATAAACTTGAAAGCAATTGGTAAAATCTTTGATGTCCTTGAGAAGATCCTCAAGAACATCTGCGGCACGCTTGTCGTAGGCTTTACCGGCATCACCCTCGTCGCCGTTATCGCCCGATACGTGCTCAACTCTCCCATCTGGTGGAGCGAGCAGCTCTGCCGCTACCTGTTCATCTGGATGCTGATGCTCTATTTCCCCATCATTGTCCGCCATGAGCAGAACCTCGGCTTTGACGTTCTTGTGAAGCGCCTGCCGAAGAAGTTCCAGGACATCTCCTGGCTCATCTGCAATATGCTCATCTGTGCTTTCGGCGGTTTCTACTTTGCCTACACCGTCCAGCTGTGCCAGAAGTTCAATGCGGCGCACAAGTACCTTGACGGTATACATCTGCCTGCCTCCTTTATGTACTCCTCTCAGGCGGTCGGCGCGGCGCTGCTCGTGCTCTTCTCGCTCGAGGTCGTTATCAATCTGTTTATCAAGATAATTCACGAGAATAAGGATGGTGAAGAGATATGATGCTTGGTATTCTTTTCGGGCTGTTCTTCCTGCTGCTGTTCATCGGCATGCCCGTCGCCTACGGCATGGTCATTTCCGCCGTCGTTACTCTTTTCTTTGACCCCTCGCTCACCGGTATAATCATCCCACAGAAGCTCTTCACCGGTATGGACTCTTTCTCCCTCATGGCAGTGCCTTTCTTCATGCTGGCCGGTACCCTGATGGAGAAGTCCGGCATCACCGACATCCTCGTCAACTGGGCAAAGAGCCTTGTCGGCCACTTCAAGGGCGGCCTCGGCCACGCGACTATCGTCACCGGCGTCGTGATGGCGGGTGTCTCCGGTTCTGCGAATGCCGATACCTCCGCTCTCGCCTCCATCCTTGTCCCCATCATGCGCAAGGACGGCTATGACGACGGCTACTCCTGCGCCCTCGTCTCCTCCTGCGGCGCTCTCGGCCCGGTCATCCCGCCGAGCATAATGATGGTGCTCTACTCCGGTGTTACCTCCATCGCCATCGGCAAGCTGTTCATGGCCGGTATCATCCCCGGTCTCGTCATCGCCATCGGCTACATGGTCGTCAACGGCGTCTACGCCCGCAAGGCCGGTATCCCCAAGTCGAAGTTTGTCGGCTGGAAGGCTCTCGGTCAGGACACTCTCAAGGCGCTGCCCGCGCTCATCATGCCCGTGATAATCATCGGCGGCATCCTCTCCGGTGCCACCACCGCGACCGAAGCCGGCGTTGTCGCCTGCGTATACAGCATCATATACGGCTTCATCCGCAAGACCATGAACACCAAGCACGTCTGGGAGTGCTTCAAGGATGCAGTCCACGGCACGACCAACTGCATGATCGTCGTTGTTTTTGCCGGTATCTTCGGCACCCTTGCCACGAACTACAACCTCTCCAAGGTCGTGCTCGCCGCGTCTCAGGTCTTCCACGGCAACCCCTACCTGATCCTGATATTCATCAGCATCATCCTCTACATAGCCGGTATGTTCATCGATTCCAACGCTGCGATGCTCATGCTCGTGCCTATCTTCACCCCGCTCATCGCCGCCTACGGCTTTGACCCGATCTACTTCGCAATGGTCTGCATCCTGACGCTCGACATGGGCGGCATGTCTCCCCCGGTCGGCCTGCTCATGTACATCTCCGCAAGCATTACCGACACCCCGCTCGAGAAGGTCGTCAGAAATATCTTCAAGTTCATCACCGTCAACTACAGCGTGACCCTGCTCGTCATCTTCATCCCCGCGCTTGTCACTTGGCTTCCCTCTCTGATGTGACAGGGAAACAAATCCGGAATCCCGGAGCATCTGCTCTGTGATCATAAAAAAATTTAGGAGGAACCCCAAAATGAAGAAACTCATCGCTCTGGTGCTTGCACTCGTTATGTGCTTTGCACTGTGCGCCTGCGGCCAGTCCGCTGCCCCTGCAGCAACGGAAGCTCCCGCAGCAGAACCCGCAGCCGACGCTGCAGCTGACACCGCAGCAGTCGAGTACCCCGAGATGACCCTGAAGCTCTCCCACCACAATGCTGTTGACCAGCCCATCCACGAAGCACTGACCAAGTGGGCGACCATGATCAACGAGCAGTCCGGCGGCAAGATCACCATCGACATCTACCCCGCAGCTTCCCTCTACAACCAGACCGACGCTCAGGATGCCGTCCAGATGGGCACCCTCGATATGTGCCTTGCTGACTGCTCCCAGCTCTCTTCCGCAGTCCCCGCTTTCGCACTGACCGCAATGCCTTTCCTGTATGACAGCTATGAGACCGCAGGCAAGGTCATCTTCGGCGAAGTCGGCGCACAGCTCGACCAGCAGCTCGAGGATACCCTGAATATGCACGCTTTCGGCTGGACTTGGAACAACTTCCGCAACATGATCACCAAGACCCCCATCACCAGCCTTGACGACTGCAAGGGCTACAAGCTCCGCTCCCCCGGCACTGACCTCTACCTGAACACCTTCAACACCCTCGGCATGAGCCCCACCGTCGTTCCCTGGAACGAGGCCTACACCGCAATGCAGTCCGGCCTTGTTGACGGCGTTGAGTCCGGTCTCGAAGCCTTCTACACTCAGGGCTTCTATGAGCTCGGCAAGTACGTTTGCCTGTCCCGCCACATGATCTCCGTTATCGGCCCTGTTATGAACGCCGATAAGTGGAACTCCCTCGACGAGGCCACTCAGGAGCTCTTCACCTCCACCTGGAAGCAGTGCCAGGAAGAGCTGAACGAGACCGTTATCGCAAACGAGTCCGGCTACCAGACCAAGCTCGAAGAAGCCGGCTGCACCATCACCCAGTTTGACGACCAGCAGGCTCTCATCGACCTCTTCACTCCGTTCTGGAGCGAGAGCGCCGAGGCCGGCGGCTACACCGATCTGCTCGATCAGGTTCTTGCCATCGTCAACGGCTGATCCGACTGAACTTTATAACGGGCATCCCAACGGATGCCCGTTATATCCTAAGCAATGTGTTTTGTATTTAACGCAAAGCATATTGCTCAGGATATAAGATAAAGCGAGGAACTGTATATGAAGATAAGCTGGCTCGGTCAGGCGGGCTTCCGTCTGGTCACGGATAACGGCACGGTCATTATGATTGACCCCTATCTTTCCGATACGCTCAGATATAAAAAAGGTGAGAGCTACCGCCGCGAAGTCCCGGTGAGGGATGAGCTTTTGGACTCCCACGTCGACGTTGTGATACTCACCCATATCCATGACGACCATACCGACTTCGGCACGCTCGACAGGCTGCTCGCTGCGAACGGCCCTGTTGCGGTGCTGGCACCGGTGAATGTGCTCGCCGCGCTCCGCGCGCGCTATGCAAGGGCAGAGAACTATATGCTCTTTGATCCCGGCATTGAAATTACGCTGAGCGGCATCCGCTTCAGCTCGACCTACGCCGCGCACAGCGATGAGCACCCCATCGGCGTTGTCATCGAGGGCGACGGCAAGGTCATCTGCCACACCGGGGACACCATGTTCCATAAGCGCCTCCCGGCAGAATACCCGCAGGGCGCAGACCTGCTGATGCTCCCGATAAACGGCAGCGGCTACAACATGAACGCCGTCGACGCCGCGCGCCTTACAGCGATCCTCGCACCGAAGGCCGTGCTCCCGATGCACTGGGATATGTTCAAGGCTTACGGCTGTGACGTGAATGAGTTTATATCGGAGTTCCGGGACGGCGGCCAGCGCATCCTTGTCCCCGAACACTATGCCGAATTTGAAGTATAACTGGAGGATACATCCGTGAAAATCACAGATATCAAGACATTCAACGTTTTTACCTACCGGACGAATTTTGTTTTTGTCAAGCTTGAGACCGACGAGGGCATATCAGGTATCGGCGAGGGCACGCTGGAATATAAGGAAAATGCCCTGCTCGGCGCGATTGAGGATATAAAGCGCGTGCTCATCGGGCAGGATCCGCGCGAGGTCGAGCGCATATCCCATGAGCTCTACCGCGATTCCTACTGGCGCGTCGGCCCCGTGCTCCAGAGCGCCGTCTCCGCGGTGAACATGGCCATGTGGGACATCAAGGCCAAGGCCGCCGGGGTGCCGGTGTATGAAATGCTCGGCGGTAAGGTGCGCGACGGTGTGCGTATGTACGCAAATGCCTGGTTTGCCGGTGCAAAGACCGCGGATGAGTTCGCCGCTGCCGCCGTCAAGGCCAAGAACATGGGCGTCACCGCCCTCAAGTGGGACCCGTTCGGCAAGGCCTATATGTATATGGAGAACGCGGACTTCCGCCGCTCTATAGAGATCGTTGAAGCCGTGCGCGGCGCGGTCGGAAATGACGTTGACCTGCTGATTGAAGGCCATGGCCGCTTCGATATTGCCACCGGCATAAAGATCGCAAACGCACTCAAGCCCTTTGACCCGTATTTCTTTGAGGAGCCTACGCCTCCCGACTGCCTTGACGCTCTCGCGCAGGTGCACAAGAGCTCCCCTGTTCCCATCGCGGCGGGCGAGCGGCTCTATTCCCTCACACAGATGCGCGACTTCTTGGAGCGCGGCTGCGCGGACTTCGTCCAGCCCGACATCAGCCACTGCGGCGGCATCTCTGCCGTCAAAAAGATGGCCGCCCTGTGCGAGGCGCACTATGTGGCCCTCGCGCCGCACAACCCCAGCGGCCCCGTCGCGAACGCCGCAACGCTGCATATCGCCGCGAGCACCCCGGGCTTCCGCATCCTGGAGATATGCTTTACAGACGTGTCATGGCGCAAGGAACTCACAAATGAGCGCGTCGTGTTCGACAAGGGCAATATCCTCATCCCGACGGGCGTTGGCCTCGGCCTTGAGATAAATGAGGAGAACTGCCTGAAATATCCTTTCCAGCCCATTGATCTGCGCCACTACAAGGGCACTCTTACAAATATCCGCCCCGCTGACCATACGAGCACCTACTTTGAAGGACTCTGAGAGGTAATTTACAATGAAAATAACTGACCTGAAGATGATACATATCCGTCCGCGCTGGATGTTCCTCAAAATCGAAACCGATGAGGGGATATTCGGCTGGGGCGAACCGGTCGTTGAAGGCCGCGCAAGAACTGTCGAGACCGCCGTCAATGAGTTCAGACCCATGCTCATCGGCGCAGACCCGCTGAAGATAGAGCACCTCTGGCAGGGCATGTACCGCCGCACCTTCTACCGCGGCGGCCCCATCCTCTGCTCCGCCATCTCCGGCATCGAAATGGCGCTCTGGGACATCAAGGGCAAGTACTATAACATGCCGGTCTATGAAATGCTCGGCGGCGCTTACCGCGATAAGGTACGCATGTACGGCCACCTCAAGCCGACCGGCCACCCCGGCGACTTCCCGATACCCGACATGCTGAAGATAACGGACAAGCGTCTCGCCGACGGCTTCACCGTTATGAAATATTCCATCATCCCGCCGATCAGGCCCATCGACAATATGGAAATGGTCGACAAGGTCGTTGAGCGCTTCGCCGCTGTGCGTGAGCGCGTCGGCAAAAAGGTCGATATCGCGATCGACTTCCACGGCCGCGTGAGTCCCGCGATGTCCATCCGCCTGCTCAAGGCGCTCGAGCCGTATTATCCGCTCTTCGTCGAGGAGCCGGTGCTGCCCGAAAATGTGGACGAAATGGTGCGTGTGTCGCGCAGCACAACGATACCCATCGCCGCAGGTGAACGTCTCTTCACGAAGTTCGGCTTCCGCGAGCTTATTGAGAAGCAGGCCGTCTCCGTCGTCCAGCCCGACCTCTGCCACTGCGGCGGCATATTTGAGGCGCGCAAGATCGCGGCTATGGCCGAGACCTACTATATGCAGATCGCGCCGCACAATCCCCTCGGCCCCATCTCCCTCGCCGCCTGCATGCAGCTCGACGCCTGTGTGCCGAACCTGCTCGCGCAGGAGCACCCCGGTATGCCCGACCATGCCGATCTCGGCGTCGGCATTCTCAAGACCCCGTTCAAGATCGAGGACGGCTATATCCGCATCCCCGAAGGTCCCGGTCTCGGCATCGAGGTCGACGAGAGCAAGCTTGATGCGCTGCGCTTTGACGGCACATGGGACACGCCCCATCTCGAATTTGAAGACGGCAGCATAGCCGATTGGTAACATATAAAATCTGAATGGAGGCAGAACTATGTTTGATTTAACAGGTAAGGTCGCTCTGGTCACCGGCTCCTCGCAGGGGCTCGGCGCGGCAATGGCGCGCTGTCTGGCGGAAGCCGGGGCGGACGTCGCCGTGAACTACACCTCGGAGCACTCTCTCGAAAAGGCCGAAAAGGTCGCCGAATACATCCGCGGCAAGGGCCGCCGCGCCATCATCATCCGCGCCGACGTCAGCAAGGAAGAAGACGTCATCCGTATGATCGAAACTGTCGATAAAGAATTCGGCCGCCTTGACATTCTCTGCAACAACGCCGGCGTCAACAGCAACCGCAACATCTACGACATGACCCTTGAGGACTGGCAACGCGTGCAGAACACCAACATCACCGGCGCGTTCCTATGCAGCAAGTACACCATCCCCGTTATGAAGCGCAACCACTACGGGCGCATAATCATGACCTCCTCCGTCACCGCCCAGCAGGGTGCGCTGTTCGGGCAGGTGCATTACGCCTCCACCAAGGGCGCGCAGCAGTCCTTTGCAAAGACGCTCGCACGCACTGTCGCGCTCGACGGCATCACCGTCAACTGCGTCGCCCCCGGCACGCACATGACCGAGACACTGCACGAGATCCTCGTCAATTCCGATCCGCACCGTCTGGACGCCGCGATAGAGCGCACGCCCATGGGCAAGATCGGCACCTGCGAGGACGTCGCCTACGCCGTCGTATACCTCGCGTCCGAGGAAGCCGGTTACGTCACCGGCGCCTGCATCGACGTCAACGGCGGCTGCTATATGCGTTCATAACTCTTTCTCCATAATGAAATTGGGTGTACCCGTTCAGCGCGGGTACACCCAATTTTTATTTATTATGCCTGCGGTACCGGTAATGCGGCGCTTCCCGCATCGTCAACGCGGTCGCAGAAGACTGTGACGCGCGTCTTGCCGCCCTTGGTGCAGGTGTAGAGGACAAGGTCATGCCCACTGTTCTGCACGGCTTCGACGGAATTCGGGTTCAGCGTCTCGAGCCTCGTGACGGAGTAGGTGCTGACGACGCCATCCATGTCCGTGAATATGACCGTCTCGCCGCCGGCGAGCTCCTTCAGTCGCCCGAAATGGCTCTCAAAATTGTGCGCGGCGATCACGAGATCGTCCGTGCGCGTGGAGCCGAACTGACGGCAGGGCGCGATCTTCAGCCGGTCGTAGTCCCACTCGGCCATGACCGGCAGCTTCAGCCCCAGCACGGGAACCTCGACATAGCCGATATAATCATAGCCGTCGATCGTGACGGTCGGCATCGTCGGGTCTACCGGCGCAGGCGACGGCGACACGCCCGGACTCGGCGACGGCTTCCGGACAGCCTGCGCCTCGATGACCGCCTCGACGCTCTCGAGCAGGCTCTCGGCCTCCTGCCCGGCTTGTGCGTCCTCCTGACGGTTATGGACGAAGAGGAGCAGCGCTGAAATGATCAGCACTGCTCCTGCTGCCATGATCGCGATGCCCGCTTTTTTAGGCATCGTTCTCTCTCTTCTTCTTGAGCATCATTGCCCCGCCGAGAGTAACGAGAGCAACACCGGCGCCGCCAAGCACCCAAACAGGCCAATTGAGCTGACCGGTCTGAATCAGGCTCTTGCTGTTCGTGATGGTCACGACAGTGCCGTCGGCAGAAACGCTGTAGGACGGGACATAGCCCTTGGGAATGTTGGTCTCAAGGACGCGCCAGTTGCCGTAAGCGTTGAGGTCTTTCCAATGGTAGGTCCACTTGTTCGCAGCGCTCAGGCGCACCGTGTCATAAGCGACATCGCCGTCATAAAGCGTTACGGTAACAGAGCTGGGACGGTTCTTGAGCGTGTCATTGCTCCATTTCTTTATCACTGTGATGTCCAGCGGAACCTTTGGATCGGGGCCGGGATCATTCGCGGTGTTGGTGATGGTGACAGTCGTGCCCTCGGTCTTGTAGCTGGGGGTGTAGCCGTCGACCGGCTCCTCATCGACCGTCCAGGTGCTGTCCGCATCGAGCTTATCGAAGGTGTATGTCCAGTTGTTCGCGGCGTTGAGCACCTGAGTGGTCCCGGTCTCCTTGCCGTCCTTGAGCAGCTTGACGGTGACTCTGTCATTGGCGTGGCTGGCGTTGCCGTCGCTCCAGTTCTTGGTGACGGTGAGCTGGGTCTCGTTGAAGCCGTCCACACGGAACACCCAGTCGACCTCACCGACGCGGTTGGCATACCTGTTGTCAAGCGTGATGGGCACGTTCAGATCAACGGTGAATGTGGTGCCCTCGCCCTTATAGAACTTGCCGATGAAGACGTAATCGGTCAGAGCCCCGGTCTGGTCGGGAGTGCTGTTATAGATCTCCGTGCCGCCGGCCTTCACCGTCATGGTGAGCTGAGAGAGGAAGTCGGACATCGTCGCGACGGTCTCATCGCGCTGACCGTCGACATTGGCCTGATCCTTGCCGTCGGTGTTCTCAAAGGTCTCGCTGTAGGTGAGGGGGGTTGCGGTCTCGTCATGGGGAACTGCCTTCATGTAGAGATTCACAAAGTCGCAGTCCGCGGCGTCCTGCGGAGCATAGGTGAAGCTGATGCTCTCGGTCAGGTTATCGCCGGGCATGACGTTCTTGAAGCTGTCAAACAGGTCGGTCGCGGTATAGTTCATGTCGCCGGACTGGAACCCGAAGCCCTGCTTCTCACCGCGGAACGTGATGGAAGCGGTGGGAGACGGAGCCGCCGCAAACGCGCTGACCGACAGGCTCATAAGCACGAGTACCATGAGCACGAGGGATGCGATCGCTTTGAATGACTTTTTCATGTCTCCACCCCCTTAGTTACCTGCACTGTAGGCAGTTACACTGCCCGGTGCAATGCTCACGCCCCAAGCCTCGCCGACGGCCTCTGCGGGAACGCTCTGTATTGCCGAAGCCAGAACGTTCACGCTCAGGGTATATCCCTCGGGAGCTCTTCCCGTAACGGGCGTACACAAATCGATCAGCACGCCGGTAGATGCAAGAGGTGCGACCGGAGCTGTGTAGTAGTAATACCCATTATAATAGAACCAGCCTTGCTCGAGGTTGAGGCTTATGTTGTAATCAACTCCCGACTGAGGCTGCTCGGGATAAACGTTTCCTGCGGCGTCTTTCCACGTCACCACGTAGGTGGCACGGATGTAGACCTCGGTATCACCGGTGTTCTTGATCTTCACGTCTTTCTTTGTGCTGCCGTCAAAATTCTCTTCGACCATGATGTCTACCTTGGCCGGGTTAAAGGTATTGACGATGGCGTCAGTGCGGGCAGCGAGGTATGCCAGCGTGCCGCCCACCACTGCGCCGATGATCAGCACCAGCGCGACCAGTGCTGCAAGGGGCTTTTTAGCGCGGCTGCGCTTTTCCACATGCTCATTCTTCTGATAATGTTTACCTTGATACATAATGGCTGCCCCCTTTCTTAGTTAAAGCGGTTGTCTACGCTTGCGTTGTCATCCAGCCACTTGTCGGTGCTGCGGCTGTTCGTCATCGTGACATTGTTGGTCACACCGGGCTGGAGCGTTACGGTCTGGTTTTCGCATCTGTAGCGCCAGCTCCAGCCGTATTCCTCATGGATGGTATACTCACCGATCTTCAGCCCCTTGATAGTCACGGAGCCGTTGCCCTTGATGACGACCTGATTGCTGTAGCTGTCAGGTCCGTCGATGGTGAAGATGAAGCTCTGGTTCTCGTCGATGTTTTCACAGCCCTGCTTGGTGATGGTCAGGTCGGCCACGTCGTACTCAAACTTGGCATAGTAGGTAGCAGCAAAATGGAGATTATCACTCGGGCTCTTCTGCGGAGTCATCTTGTTAGTCGTCGGATCACCTTCACCCGTGATCACGTTCTCCACACTGATTTCACAAGGTTCATCCCTAAACCATCCGACGAACCTGAAGCCGGGTTCAGCGGTGGGCACAGAGCCCTTAGGCGTGCCTGTCTTGACCTTGAGCTGGGATTCCTGATAATTATCCAGCGTGCCGCAGCCGTCGGGACCGACGACCACATAATTGATGTCTACAGTCTGTTCGGTGTAGTAGAAAGTGATCATATTAAGTCTGGCTTCTACTTTGCCGTCATCGTCCGGCGTCTCAATGCGGATGGAGATGGATACGTTAGTGGGGTCGACCTTGTCGTAGCCGTTGATTTCGATCGCGGACTCGGAAATCACCTGTCCGTACAGGCCATTGCCGTCCTTGGCAGGTGCAAGCACCTTGCCGGTGTCTTTCTCAAGATAACGCACCTGATAGGGGTAAGAGTTGCGGACGTAGTAGAGCTTCAGTTCAAGACCGTTTTCCGTCAGTACACCGCTCGTCAAAGTACCTTCCACCTTGGGATCATAAGTAAACCCGGGGATGTCCATGGCGTCTGCCTTGTAGGTCGTGCCTATATCGCCCTGTGCCTGGCTGGATGCGTATTCAGTCCAGCTCTCGCCGTCGGTGTTCTGCGTGTAGTGAGTGATCTTGTAGTAGGCGTGCTCGTTATCCTTGGTGTAGTAGAAATACAGGATATTTTCGCCATCTGCCGTTACCACCAGACGCTTCTGGTATGCATCGGGCATATAGCCGGGTATCACCTTGAACGTCTCGGTAACAACAGCCTTGCGGTTGTCGGGAACGACCTTATCTTCGACGGTCTTACCGTCGAACACAGAGTCTCCGGTTTCTCTGTTGATGTACTTGACCGTGTAGGGAACTGCTTCTTTCTTGACGTACTCAAAGGTGATGACCAGATCGGTCGCGTTGATGTCCAGCAGCAGGGACTGGGACTTGACAGTGGGGAAAAAGCCCTCCTGATAATCAGCATACAGGTCGGTGCCGCCCTTGGCGTCAAAGGTCTTGGTCGTACCGGCAAGACCCGCGCCGGTGATGTCATCCGCCACCTTTACACTATGATCGTTCTGCAGCACGAACTGAACGGTGTACTGCTTCAGAGTGTTGGAAGACCACTTGCCGTATACGTGGAGGTCCTTGCGTATCTCCATGTTGGCAAAGTCGAAAGCTTTCTCCACGCCGTTCTCCTCGTAGAACCATCCGACGAAAGTGTAGTCACCATTTTCAGGCTCTGCGACATTGTTCAGCTTGCTGCCGTGGGAGACGGTCTCAGCGTGATGGGTGGACAGACGCTCATTTTTCTCGTAGGCGGTTTTGTCAAGAGAGAACTTGACCGTATGAGTATTCGGAACCCACTTGGCATAGAGCACCATGTCAGAAGCAGGCATGGTCATCTTGCTCAGGTCTGCCTCGGAGCCAGCATAGCAGCCGGTAGTAGTGTACCATCCGGCAAACACATATGCGTTTGCTTCCAGATTTGCCGGGTAGTCAGGTACAAAGTCGTAACCATTCAGCGACGCCTCATACTGCACGCTGCCGCCCTTTCCTGCAACAAAGCCGTTGTAATTGTAGAAGCTCAGGTTATAGCTGTTGCGGGTGTAGCAGAGGTAGTTGTTGTTATTGATTCCGTTTGTTCGTCCCCCCTGCTCCATCTTACTGAAAGACGGGTCCGACCACCACTGAGTAAAGCCCGTAATATTATGGAACTCTTCAGTATAGGTAAGATATCCGGACTTCTCAATGTCGATTTTTTTGTAAAGCTTGAAATTTTTCCCGCCGTGTGTATATTCTCCAGACTCCCCATTCAGTGTTTCGACATAGTACCAAATAACGGCTCCGGATTCACTATCGTACCGTGTAAACGTAATATTTTCGCCGGGCATGGTATCAATGCTGCCAAGCTGCGTTCCCGGTTTAAAGGACTTACAGCCGTTGGGAACTTTCCACCAAATGGTCTTATCCCCATCCTTAATAGGGAAGTTGCTATGGATATCTTCCTGATACTTGGCGGTGATGGTCAGGTCGGAAGTTTTATAGCAGGAAGATGTTCCCCATCCACCGGTAGTATGAGTATGCTCATATCCAACAGGGCAATTGTTTGTATTGCATCTTCCAGTAAACAGACCATAACCATTGCAGCTACGGTTGTGCGTCTTGTCGCAGCAAGTTTCCGAAGTATGTGTATGCTCTACCTTTCCACAGACAATTTCGATATTTCCATCTTCAAACGTCAGCGTATAAGAATTTCTCGTGAAATACACATTCAGCACGGTGGAGCCGTCGCCGTTTACGGTGACAGTTTCTACCTTATTTGTGTTATAGGTGAAGTGGTCGCCGTCGCGGCCGGTAAAGCTCTGGTTCCTGTAGTCGCCGCTGCTCTTCTGCGTTCCGGGCTTCACATTGGCGGGCTGGTATGTTCCTGCCACGCTGTAGCCGTCGTCATTGGCGTTCTCGTACCAGAATACGACGGTAAAGCCTGCTTCGCCGACTGTCCAGTTTGCCTTGTAGCTGGTGTTCGCTGCGGGCATAGTGGTGGGGATGGTCTTATCCCAGCCTGCGAAAGCGTAGCCGGGCTTCGTCGGCTCAGTGATTGCGCCGATGGACGCACCATAGCGTGCGTAGATAGGCTCGGTGCCGTAGCCGCCGTCCAGATCAAAGGTCATCAGGTAGTAATACCTGTCATAGTAGACCTCAATGACGGTGGAGCCGTCAGCAGCGATGTTGGGGCGTTCATATATCAGAGAGTAGAAGCCCTCATACGATTTTGCCGACTCGGGAACCTGAGAGTTGGTCAGCCCCTGCTTGGTCTCGCGCTCGACCTCGCGGTACATATCATTGTCCACATTCTGCTGATAGTGGATGACAGTGTAATCCACATTAGTGGGCTTGTAGACGACATTGATCGTCACATCCTCAGAAACGGAAGCGATGTTGATCTCATAGCTGTTCTGCTGTACATCTTTTACATACGGCAGATAGCCCTGCACCGTGGGGAATTTGACGGTAGCAGAGAAAGGAGAACCCTCAGCCAGCGTGGCAACATAGGAATCTGCGACCTGCTGGTTGTTCTCAAACTTGTAATTAATTACTACGCTGTATGTTGTTTTTACATCCGGGGTGCTTTCACCCTCGTCTGCATATGCCTTAAGCCCGAAGCTATCCAGCCCCAGAAAGGAAACAAGAGAGAAGGTCTCGGTCTCTGCTGCGCTCTCTTCAGCAGGCGCGACAGATTCTTCAGCGGGAGCGGCGCTCTCCTCAGCGGGGTCGGCAGGCGCAGCACTCTCCTCAGCGGGTGCAGGCTCTTCAGTGGGCGCAGCGGGTTCTTCGGTAGGCGCAGGCTCCTCGGACGGTGCTGCAGACTCCTCGGAAGCAGGCGTCTCAGTGGGTGCGGGCGTCTTCTCGGGTTCCTTGGCGGTGTCATGGATAACAACACTGCCGGGATCCAGCACCGTAAAGGTGAACGAGTTCTCTTCAGCCGCGTCGATGGTCATAAGCGCCATGTCGGAAACCATCTGCACGGTGAGCTCATTGGAGTAAATGGCTTTCCCGTCAACAGGAGTAAAGCGGCAGCGCACAACGGCCTGCCCATCCTCGTTCAGCAGATTTGCGACCATGGCATAGCGCAGGGTCAGCGCATTGTCGCTCGAGCCGATAATGTTGGCCCAAACGCCATTGCTCACCCTGATCTGCCACTGGAAGCTGCCTGCGGTGCTTTCGCTGAGCAGTGCTTTAACTGTAACGGGGGTTTTCTCCGGCAGCCCTATATTAGAGACCTGCTCGCCGTCGCAGTATATGTTCAGCCCAGTATCCTTTGCCGCTGCCGCAAGCCCCGGGACAAACCCGAAAATCATCACGGCGCAGAGGAACAGGGAAAGTAGCCTTTTCTTCATGCTGCTGCCTCCTTATGCTGCAGGCCAACCAGACGCAGTCAGAGCGCTGGTGCCGTTGTTGGCGGTCTGCACGGCCTGTGCGCTGATATCGACCGTTGCGGCCGCGTTCTGGTACTCGTTGCCCATGGTGGGCTCAAAGGTCACGGAACTGAGGATCGGCGCGGTGGTCTCGCCGGGCTTCAGCGCCTTATTATAATAGTAGTACCCGTCCGTGCCAAGCGTCCAGTCCGTCGTGTTCAGGCCGAGCTTTATCAGGTCTGGGTCGACTTCGCCGTCGCCCGCGAGCTGGATGTCCTTCGTGATGAGCACGCGGACCCATGCTTCTGACGCGCCGGTGTTCTTGATCTCGGCAATCTTGGTAACGGTCACGCCGGGCATGATGCCGGTCACGTCCTCAAACGGCGTCTGCTTCGCTTCATCCGCCCATTCCTTGAGCTCGATGTCAACGCCGCCGGAAGTGATGACGTTGTGCGCCGTGTCTTCCGCAGTAAAGTACGCAAGAGTCCCGGCGGCGACAATGGCGACGCATATCGCCAGTACCGACAGGATCAACAGTTTTCGCTTCATAGTCCGTGCTCCTCTCAAGCTGAAATTGCTATTACTCCCAAAAGGGATGTTTACATAATTCTATGATCGTTACCAGATCATATGAGAACATCCCGAATATCCCCGGATGCTCTCATATGATCTGCTGATCTGCACCGCAAAGGGTGCAGACCATATAAGAAAACGTTTGTGTTTAGTGATTATTTGTCAGATCAAATCACTTAGCGTCGAATGCTGTGAAAGCAGCTTCCCAAGTATCGAAGCCGTCAGCCTGAATGGCCTGAGCAACGACCTTAACCTCATCGAAAGAAGCTGCGCTGGCATTGTCGAGGCCAGCGGGGATGGTAACGGTCTGGAACATAGCGGTGGTATCAGCACCAGCGGCCAAAGTGCCGTCGTACTTCAGGATGAACTTCGCATCAAACTGACCAATGGTGAAAACATCGCCAGCTTCAACGCCGACAACGCTCCAGCCTTCGCCCAACTCGCCGACCAGCAGGTTCAGAGCTGCCTTGTAGCCATCATTGGGGAAAGTCTCTTTGAAGTCGGGATAACAGGCGGCAACCAGATTCATCCAGTTGCTGACATTGACAGTAGCGCGGATGTAAGCAGCGTTTTTGCCAACATTGTGGACTATCGGGTCCTTGGTGACAACTGCACCGGGATATACATCGTACGCGTTGCTGGTGACACGGTCGCCAGTCGGTTCCGTGACGTTGGTTTCGTCGAGCTTGATCTTGACATCGCCCATCGTGAAAGTGTTCGTGGCAGATTTAGTGTCGGTGAAGTAGGCGAGAGATGCACCTACTACTGCGATAGCGACCAGTGCTACGCACAGGAATATCGCGGTGATCTTCTTTTTCATGTACTCTTCTCCTTAAACAAATATGTAATGTACTGCGCCTCCGCGCAGATGGATCACAGAGTTACGAGGTCAAGGAGTGACGTTCGCCCATGCTTCTGCAGCGGTAAATTCCACGCCTGCGGACTTGTAGAGCTGAGAGGCATAAGCCGTGATGGTCAGGGTGGGCTTTGCAACACCTTCTGCGTCAAGAGCGTTCATCTGCTCCTTGGTGACAGAACCCTTAACGGTGACCTGATCGTTTGCCAGAACACTGTAGGCTGTGTTGATATCCTTGGTCAGTACCTTGCGGTAGTAGACCGTATCGGTAACACCGTCGAGCTTCGTCCAGCCGTCAGCGATAGTATACTCAAGGTAGTCATCGAAGTTCGTGGACTTATCCAGCTTCACGAACAGGTAGCACTCTTCGGAGCCTTCCAGAACAGTGGCTTTCGGATCCTTGCCGATGGTGTAGCCCGGAATCATTTTGTACTCCGTACCGGTGGTCTCTTTCAGTTCAACCTTGATATCGCTCGTGGTGAACGTATTGACAACCGTATCAGACTTTGCAGTCAGCCATGCCAGAGTACCGGAAACAGCGCAGACAGCCAGCAGAACCAGCGCCAGCACCATTGCCAAACCTTTCTTCTTCACGTCGTTTCCCTCCTTTCCTCAGAATTTGCTATTGGGAATTTATTTCAACAGGGCACCGGAAGTTTTATTCTTTCGGCTTGTTGGAATCATAGGAAGTCAGCCTGCGTAGGCAGCCCATGCTGCGTCAGCGTTGGCAAAGCCGTCAGCCTGGATGGCTTCTGCAACTGCGGTGATCTTGAAGCTATCGAGCTTTGCAAGCTGGTCGCCGGTGACCCACTCGGGAACGGTGATGCTGTCGAACAGAACGGGCAGCACAACGTCAGCAGTAGGAGCTGCGACAGTCTCGGTGTAGTAGAAGTAATAGGTAAGAGTGTCGGCAGTCTTGTCGTAAACGAAGTACTTTGTGTTGCCCAGCATCTCTTCGGCCTCAGTCATGTTATCAGGAACCAGACCATTCCACTTCGCCGCGTTAGCTTCAACAAAATTGACCATGCGGATCAGCGGAAATGCGTTCTCAACGCCGGTGATTTCGTCTGCGAAATCAGGATCAGTGCACATTGCGATGATCTGAGCTGCATTATTGAAGGTGACCTTCATGCGGACGTAGGAGCTCTCACTGCCCTTTATAACCGTGACAGTGGGATCCTTGGTGTAGGTGTGACCCGGCAGCAGCTTGTACTCATTGGCCTTGACGCGCTCTGCGGGAGCTGCCGGAGTGCCGTCAGTGTTGACCTTGGCTTCGTCCAGAGTGATCGTCACGTTGCCGACGGTGAAAGTGTTTTCAACCTTGTCGGTGGAAGTCAGGTACGCCATTGTTCCCATTACTGAGGCGGCGACGAGCAATACCGCACACAGAGTCAGGAGCAGAGCCTTGCTTTTTGTTTTCATTACGAAAACCTCCTAAAAATGTTATATAGGGAGCCTTGCGGCATTGCCCTTTGCATCAATGCGGAACGCGCTGCGCACCGCTTCCCGCTTCGTCAGTCCTTGCCGAAGCGGCCCGCTTCAAATTCCCGGCAGATGGCGTCTACATCATCGACCATGAGCAGGTCATCGTTTTCCTCGGTGGGCGCGTCCGTCAGGCCGGCGTCTGCGGGTTCCTCCGGGGCTGCGGGCTCGGCGGCCTCGACCGCTGCGGGTTCGGCAGCCTTGACTGCCGTATCATGCGCGGCCTTGCCGCGCTTGGCGGATTTCTTCGCGCGCTTCTCCCTGGTCTTGTCTTTCTCCTTATCGTCCTCCTCGGCGAAGATATCAGGCAGGAACACGAGCAGGAGCAGGACAGCGCCGGCAGAGATGGCAATGTACATCCCGGGCGGGTGCTGGATATAATCGGCAACGTAGCCAAGATACGGGATGGAGAAGACAGGCGTGCCGATCACATTTTTATAATGTACGAGCGAGCCGTCCTCGGCGTCGTTCGCGTCGCCTTTCGTGCGGAAGCGGATGACCGTGGGATCCTCCTCATCGGGAACGATGCCCACGACCCTGTGGGTCGCGATGGTGTTTTCATCCAGCATGAAGGTGATGGGCTGGCCGGGCTCGATAGTGTACGGGTCGACCTTTTTGACATAGATAAGCGAACCGGTGTGATATGTAGGCTCCATAGAACCGGAGAGCACGGTGAACACCTGCAGGCCGACAACCCGCGCCCCGACCAGAAGCAGCGCCAGGATCACAACGATCGCGACGATGATAGTGCTGATTACGTTCCAAACCTTTTGGAGAGATCTTTTCATGATGCGTTTTTCTTTTCCTATTACTTGTTCTACAGGCCACGTGCCATATAATACGTGTACCAGATTATAACATTAAATCATCTCAAATGTAATAGAGAAAATTACATTCGATACAGGTTTTAAAAAAGTCATAACAAAGCAGCAAAATTTGTTAAAATCCTACTATCCTGATTTTAACACAGAGCCGAAAAGAACTCAGGAGCAGCCCGGCGGGCTGCTCCTGAGTTCTTGCATTATATACTTATATATTTATACATCCATGCTCACGATATCGTCGAGCGTCTCGCGGCGGACGGCAAGGTAATCGCCCCCCTCGCCGAGCATTACGATCGGCGGGCGCGGCACGCGGTTATAATTTGAAGCCATGGAATAGTTATACGCACCGGTCGTGCACACGGCGACAAGGTCGCCGCGCTTTATCTCCGCGTTTAAGCTGACATTGGGCTGGATGATATCGCCGCTTTCGCAGCAGCGGCCGACGAGGTCAAAGGTCTCCGTTTTCTTCGGAGCCATAACGTCGAGCACGGTATAATTCGAGCCGTAGAGAGCGTAGCGCGGGTTATCGGTCATGCCGCCGTCGACCGCGACGTAGCTCTTGTAGCCCGGTATGCGCTTGACGGAGCTGACGGTATAGAGCGTCATGCCCGCGTCGGCGACGATGCTGCGCCCCGGCTCCATGAGGATGACCGGCATGGGGTAAGAGAGCTTCCGGGCAAGCGCCTTGATGTGCTCCCCGAGAGTCCTGATCCTTGCGGGGATATCGATGTGCTTGTCGCTTTCGAGATAGCGCACGCCGTAGCCGCCGCCGAGGTTCAGCTCATCCAGCGTCACGCCGAGGCTGTCCCGCACCTCCGCCATAAAGGCGAGCATTATATCCACCGTGCGCTCATAGACGTCCTCATCAAAAACCTGTGAGCCGACATGGCAGTGCAGCCCGCACAGTTCGAGATTTTCCTGCCGCAGGGCTTCGCTCACAAATTCCTTGGCCTGCCCGGTCTCGATCGCGACGCCAAACTTGGAGTCGACCTTGCCGGTGCTCACCGCATCGTAGGTGTGCGGGTCTATGCCGGGGGTGACGCGCAGCAGCACCCTCTGACGGATGCCTGCGCTGCCCGCTTCGCGGTTCAGAGCGTGCAGCTCCTCCACGTTATCTACGACGAAGCAGCCCACACCCGATGCGACGGCATAGCTTATTTCACTGTCGGTCTTACTGCTGCCGTGGAAATACAGTCTATCCATGGGGAAGCCGGCCTTCAGTGCCGTGCGTATTTCACCCGCGGACACAACATCGGCACTCAGCCCTTCCTCGGCGACTATCTCATACATGCGCTTGAAGGACGCCGCCTTGCTCGCGTAGAGCACCTTGCCGCGCTCCCCGAAAGCGTCCTTAAACGCATGGAGGTACATGCGGCAATTGTCCCTGATGCGCCCCTCGTCCATGAGATACAGCGGGGTGCCGTATTTTTCCGCTAATTTTGCCGTATCATGACCGGCGAAGCAAAGCGCGCCGCCGGAGTTTCTGCTGATGTTTCCGCTGAGCATAGAGCAACACTTCCTTTTTATGCGTGTCATTTTAGCATTCCGCATTTACGGTGTCAATTACCTAAATTTAATGAGCGCCGAAAAATTTCGGCGCTCATTTTATCATCTGTTCTGCTTTTTCTGCTCGGCCTTCAGTTCGGCTATTTCCTCCTGAAGCTCCTCATTCTGCTTCTGGAGAGCGTCGAGCTTCTTGTTCACTGCGTTAAGCTGCTTTTTAAGCTCACCGGCGACGATGCCCTTATAGAATCTGTACTTTCCGGCAAGGCTGATAACGCTCGTCGCAAGCACCACGCCGCCCGCGACGGTCGCGGCCTTCTTCGCGTCGATGTTTTTTATCGCCTGCATCGCGGCGCGACCGGCTATCCCCTTCGGGGCGGCAAGGCTCAGGGCATTGGTCTTCTCCTGCTTTGCCCGATGCGGCAGCAGCGCGGTATGCTTTGATCTTTTTCTCATGATGCTTCCCCTTTCACCGTTTATAAAAGCATTATAGCGACTGTCTGTTGTCTTTGCAACTATAAAAATAAGACAGAGCCATGCTCCGTCTTATTTTTATGCTTATTCTTTTCAGCCCGCGGCGGTCTCTTCCGCAGAGGGTTCGTCCATAGTGATGCCGAACTCGTCGGTGACGACCTCTTCATCGACCGTCTCTTCCGGAGCGGTGGAGATGAACTCGGTCATGTATGCGTCCTCACCGATCCCTGCCATCAGGGCGGGGATGTTGATGATAAGCCCGTCCTTGTCATAGGGGAGCTTGATGGAGTAGGTATAGCTCTCCTCGCTGCCGCCCTTTTCCTGAGTGACGACAAGATCCATGGAGAAGTTTGCGCCGATGCAGGTGGATGCGCCGCGCTCCTTGTCATAGAGCTTCGCGATGCGCTCGCCGCCGACATAGACCTCGACCTTATACGGCGTGTCATAGGTCGTGCCGTTATATTCGAGCTTCTTGTTGTCGATATACACGGTGTGGCCGCGGCCGAGAAAGTACATCAGCACTGCCAGCGCCACGAAGAAAACAACGGTAATGATCCTTATAAGGAGGGTTTTTGTCTTGTTCATTTCTTCTCCTCCTCAAGCTGTTCCCGCGCTAACTGCTGGCCGAGCTGGCTCTTCTGCTTGCGCTTCTTCGTCTCATACATGATGAGCGCGACGGTGATGACCGCGTAGGACACGAACACGCGGAAGTATTCGCCGATCATCGAGTCACCCGTTATCTTCGCACCGGCAGAGGGCGCGACGATGAACATCGTATGGAACAGGATGACGCCAAGGAACACGTTGCCGATCGAGGCCTTGTCAACGGATGCGCCGCCGACGAGCAGAGCCGCGATGCAGAACATGCCGATCTGCGAGTGCGAGGAGTAGGTGGCGATGTTGCCCATGTTCTGCAGGTAGATTATCATGCCGAAGCCGGAGAACACGGTGGACATGACGATGGAGATTATTCTCGTGCGCTCGACCTTGATGCCGGCGTCACGCGCGACCTCCATGTCCTGACCGACGGCGCGCATATCCTGACCGAGCTTGGTCTTTCTGAACCAGACGATGAACAGGCAGAACAGCGCGATGATGATAAAGGTGAGCACGGGGATCTTGACGCCGCCGATGTTCACGGCAAGCAGGTTATCAACGCACTGGCGCATATTGAGGAGGCTGACGGTGTTTCTGATGCCGTAGCCGCGGGGCAGCTTGAGCGAGAAGTGCTTGATGGGGATGATGGAGCCCATCATGTACAGCACGATCAGCTGATACACGCCGTTTATGAAGAAGCTGATGATATAGCTGGTTATCATTTCTCTGCCCTTGGACATGTTGAGGAGCTTGCCGCAGAGCATGCCGAGGAGAACCGAAAACGGCACGGACAGGATCATCGCCAGCACTACGCCGGGGATGCCCCACACCTGCCAGTCAGCCACAAAGATCAGTGCGATCTCGCCGGCCATTGCGCCGAGGGTCATGCCGAAGTTCAGACCCATACCGGCCATTATCGGGAAGAGCAGGCAGAGGATGAGGAAGATGTTTCTGCCCATACGGGTGACGATCTCATTTATAAGATAGCCGACGGAGAAGCCGGATATCGGGATGCAGATGATGCAGATGAGCACGAACATGAGCGGCACGGAGTTGTTCTGCACAAAGCCCAGAACTCTCTTACCGAAAGGGACGGCTTCCTTGCTTACGTTTTTATTTTTCATTTCGAGCCCTCCGTTTTTCTGGTAAGAGCGTAGAGGATCATACCGTTGGAGATGATGATACGGATGACCTCGCTCATGTCCATGTGGATCATGGAGTTCATTACGGTCGGCGTCATGGTGACGATGCCCTGGAACAGAAAAGTACCGATGATGACATTAGCGATGGACGCCTTGTTGACCGATGCGCCGCCGATAAGGATGGCGGAGACGGCGGGCAGCGCCATGTAGAAAGGCGCGGTGTAGATCTGGATGAAGCCGAAGCCCTGCTCATAGACGAGGATGCCGACGGCGGCAAGCCATGTGCTCATAATAACAGAGAGCATACGCATCTTGTCGACATTGACGCCTGCGGCTTTAGCGAAGGTCGGGTTCGAGCCGACGGCGGTCATTGCGGTGCCGGTCTTGGTGTGGAGGAAAGCCCACATCAGGAAAGCCAGCAGCGCGAAGAACAGCAGAGTGCCGGTCGGGATGGAGAGGTTGCCGATGTTGATCTGCAGGAAGTTTGCAAGCACCTTGTCATAGAAGCCCTCGAGGGAGATCGTGGTCCTCAGACCCTTGCCGGCAAAGCCCCAGACCATTGTCGGGCTTTTATACGGCAGCAGCAGCCACATCATGCACATGAAAGAGACGGACGAGAAGCCGACGTAAGTCGCGATCATCATCTCGCCGCCCTTGATCTTGTTGAGCAGCCAGCCGTAGCCTGCGCCGAGGATCAGGGCAAAGGGAGTGGCAATGACAATGGCCATGACAAAGCTCATGGCTCCGGTGAAGCCGAACTCTATAGAGAGCGTCGCGCCGAGAAGACCGGAGATAATGCCGAGGGGCAGGCCGAAGTTGAGGCCGCAGCCGGAGTGGATCATCGGCACCATCGCGAGCACGAGGATCGCGTTCCAGCTGAAGCGGTTAATGGTGTTGGTGATCTGGGTCGCAAAGTCCGCGCCGACAAAGGGAGCGGCAATAAACAGGAGCAGGAGGAAGCATGCGATGATGAGTCTCGGCAGGCCGAAGGAGTTGACAGCAGCTTTGAGCCTGTCCATGAATGTGGCGTTCTCGCCGGATAATTGTCTGTTCATCCTTCCACCTCACTTTACCTGACTGACCATGAGCATGCCGAAGTCCTCGGAGGAATCCGACGCGGGGAGTATGCCCGCGATGCGGCCGCCGGACACGATGGCGATACGGTCGCACACCTGACGCAGCTCCTCAAGCTCGGAGGAGATCATGACGACGGTGACGCCGGACTCACGGTTGAATTTCTTGAGCGCTTCGAGCACCAGCGACTTTGCGCCGACGTCGATACCGCGCGTAGGCTCGGAAACGAAGAGGAACTTCGGTTCAAGAGCGAAAGCCTTGGCAAGGCAGATCTTCTGCTGGTTGCCGCCGGAGAGCTCGCGCGCCTTCTGCTTGGAGCCGGTGCACTTGATCATAAGCTCTTCTATGTATTTATCGGTGACTTCGCTGATGGCCTTTTCGTCTCTCCACTTGATAAGCCCGCCGAGGAGCTTTTTGAGGAACTTATCCTGCACCTGCATTGCGGGGAAGGCGACGTTCCATTCAAGCGTTTCATCGAGCAGGAGTCCAACGCCGCGCCTGTCCTCAGATACGAAAGCGATGTTCGCATCAAGGCAGCTGCGCGGGCTGTTGAGGGGAATGGGCTTGCCCTCGAACTCGACGGTGCCGCCGGCTTCATACAGACCCATGACGCCGTTGGGGATGCCGAGCTTGCCCTGACCGGCAAGGCCGCCGATGCCGAGGATCTCGCCCTCCTTGATGTCAAGGTCGACGTTGCGGACTATTTCACCGGGCATATCGACCCAGAGCTTGCGTATGCTCATGATGGTCTTTGCATCCGGCAGGGTCCTTATATCATTATTGGCGGCGCTGCTTACATTGCGGCCGACCATCCATTTCGTGATATCGGAGACGTTGGTGTCCTTCGCGGGGACGTTCTTGACAACGTAGCCGTCGCGCATGACAACAACGGTATCGCACACGGACAGGATCTCATGCAGTCTGTGCGTGATGAAGATAACGGCGATGCCCTTTTCGGACATGCTTCTTATGGAATCGAGCAGAGCTTCCGCTTCCTTTTCAGTGAGGACGGCGGTAGGCTCATCAAGGATGAGGAGCTTGAGATTGTCCTTTGAAAGCTCGCGGGCGATCTCGGTAAACTGCTTGTGACCGACGGGCATATCGTTTATGACCATGCTGCGGTCAATGGAAAAGCCCATCTTGTCGATCGCGGCCGCGGCGCGGCCGTTCATCTCATTATAATCAAGGGTGTCCAGACGTTCGCCGAACACCTGAGAAAGCACATTTGTTTTCTTGGGTTCTCTGTTGAGAAGGATATTCTCGGTCGCGGTAAAGCCGGGAATCAGCGAGAACTCCTGATGCACCATGCCGATACCGGCGGCAAGCGCGTCAAAGGGCGTGTTGAAGGTGACCTTCTCGCCGTTAATGAGAATGTCTCCGCCGTATCCGCCTGTTTCTCTGATGACGTCCATACCGAAGAGTATCTTCATCAGCGTGCTCTTACCGGCGCCGTTCTCACCGCAGAGGCCGAGCACCTCGCCGGGCATGAGCGTGAGGTTGATATCCGTCAGAACCTGGTTGCCGAAGAAGTCCTTCTTGATGTTCTTCATCTCCAGCAATGGAGCATTGGCATTTATCATATCTTTCAAATCCTAACTTAACCGGGAGATCACAGAAGCAGCGCCGCTTCCGCTGAGCGCTCCCGTCATTTTACGCAGAGGGACTGCCGATCCGCTGTCGGAACAAAAAAAAGAAATGTCGGGGGAGGATTTTTCCTCCCCCTTTGTTATAGGCTTATGCTTTATTACTTGATGGTGAAGTACTTCTCGGGGACCTCAACAGAGGTGGAGCCCATGTAGTGGCCGGGATTGCCCATTATGTAGGTATCCTGGTAGACAAGGAAGGTGTTCTCAGCCTTGACGCCGGTCTCGGCATTGGTGTAGTTGGAGCCGTTCCAAGCAGCACCGGGGGAGAAGACCTCGTAGGCCTTTGCGATATCGTCGATGTCGCAGAGCTCGCTCTCGCCGTTGATGACGTTCAGAGCATGCTGAGCAAGACCGGCGGAAACAGTGTAGCCGTAGGAGAATGCCCAGGTGCCGAAGCGGTCAGCGCCGCCCTTCTCGCAGATAGCCTCTTCGACCTTTGCGAGGATCTTTGCATAGTCGCCTGCCTCAGCAGTCAGGTCGATGCCCAGAGCGCCGGGGTAGCCCATGGTGGGAGAGGGCAGGTCAGCCTCGATGAAGTAGCCGCCGTACTCGAGCAGCTGCTTGAGCAGAGGCTCGGTGTGAGCGTCATTGGTGCAGAAGTAAGCAGCCTTCTGGCCATACTTCTCGACCCACTCAGGAACCTTCTCAAGGATGTAGGCCTGTGCGCCTGCAACGCCGACGTCAGAGGTGGGGTCGGGAGCAGTCTCAAGGACGAACTTCATGCCGAACTCCTCGCATGCAGCCTGCATGATGGCAACACGGCGGCTCATGGTCTCGTAAGACATGTGGCGCGGGAAGGAGATGTGCACGAAGGTGTCGCAGCCCAGCTCGTGAGCGGTGCGGATGATGAGGTAGCCGCGGGCGACGAAGTCGTTATTGCAGACGAGGTCAGCAGCGGAGCCGATCTCGGGCAGGTCTTCGTGAGACTCACCTGCGATGCAGAGGATGTCAGGACGGCTTTCCTTGATGCGGCGGAAAGCTTCGGTGGTGCCGGGAACAGCCTGGTTAACGATGATGGCCTTCATGTCGGGGTCATCGGAGAGGTTAACGATGGTCTGGATGGTGGTCTCGAGCTCTTCAGTGAAGTTGTCGGGGTAGATGGCCAGCTTGACCATATCCTCGCCGTACATTGCCTGGAAAGCCTCGGCGCCGCGGCGGTCGTCCTCGGACTGAGAGACGGAACCGGTGACTATGCCGATGTGGACATTGCCGGTGGAAGCAGTGTCGTCAGCTGCGGTGTCATCAGCCTTTGCAGTATCGGCTGCGGGAGCAGTGGTCGCATTGTCGGAAGCAGACTCGCCGCATGCGCACAGAGCGAATACCATGCAGAGAGCCATGAGCAGTGCGATAAATTTCTTCATGTTTGTCCTCCTTAAAATTTTTATACCCGACGCCGAATGCCTCCGTCCGGCTGCGCATAAAAGCCAAGCCCCATTACACTTTGAAACAAAGTGTAAAAAACAGGGCCCTGTTTTTCGCGCGGGCCTTTTGTCGTTCATTTGCCGCCATGAGTATAATTTTAACACATTATACATTTTTTCTGTATTCGTGTCAATACAGCAATTTGGCAATTGGCTAAAGTTTCCGGCAAAAAAATCACGGCGCGAGGCGGTTAAAACTGTATATATCCGACATATATGGTTCGCTGCGGTCGCCGAGCGCCCAGTCTATAACGCCCATGCCGAGCGCGTCAAAGGATATGCGCTCATGCTGGTCATATACGCAGCCGACTATCGTGACGTCGTTTCCGGTCAGCACCATTTCCCTTATCGGCGCACGGTCCATGCCGACAAAGGGGCTTTCAAACAGATAGAACTGCGTGCCGAGCTGCGCGGTCTTCAAGCATTCTTCCCTGCTGAGCGTGTATTCCGTCTCCTGCCAGTCGCTCCCCGCATCAAGGGAGAGAACGCAGGGCACGGTGATGCCGAAGTCCTCCTTGCAGTATATGGCCGCGTGCATCGCGGGATACGCGCCGAGGCTCGAGCCGCAGATCATAACGTCATGCGCGAACACTCCGCACTCCGCCGCCGTGCGGTCGAGCTCATCCACTGCGAGCTTCGTTTTCTCCTCCACATAATCAAGGCCGTTCGTGTAGAGAAACAGCGCTATCGTATTCGGCGCAGGGTTCATTATATAATAGTAGAGAAAGTCCTCGTATATCTGCGTGTCGCGCCCGCCGGGGAAGTATATGAAAAAGCGCGTGTCCGCATTGCACTCCTCCGGCAGCACGACATAGCCCGCCTCGCAGGCATAGACCTCTTTCCAGTACGAGTTCGTAAAGC
The DNA here is from genome assembly GCA_003150355.1 of Clostridiales bacterium. Classification (GTDB taxonomy): domain Bacteria; phylum Bacillota; class Clostridia; order Oscillospirales; family Oscillospiraceae; genus Limivicinus. The sequence goes on from QAMJ01000012.1 coordinate 61,609, forward strand.
GGTTCTCCTCGCTGAACATCGGCGCGGCAGACTCATCCCGGCTCCATCCGAGCACCCTTTCGCAGCGCCATTCGAGCACACGGCTGTCGCCATAGTCCTCGAGCCGCTGCCATATCCCGCAGGCCTGCTCATAGTCCCCTGCGCAGGCACAGTCGAGCGCACGCTGGTATAGCTTCTCCTTGACTGTATCAAGCCCAGCGTCAGTGCCGGGATAATCGCCAAGGGATTCGAACAGCTCCAGCGCGGCGAGCAGCTCCCCGTCGTCCATCAGCTGCCGCGCCTCAAGGCTTCGGCAGGCAAGCTCAAGGTTGCGCGCATCCTTATAATCGCCAAGCTCCGTGAACATCCGCCGCGCGGTCTCATAGTCCCCCGCCTGCTGGGCACGGCGCGCATAGGCATAGTTCTGCTCAAGGACAAGCTCCCTGCCGGCATTATTGCCGCTCCCCGCGCCGGGCACGAGCGAGCCATAGCGGAAATACCCCAATATTCCGACAGCCGCCGCGGCTGCAAGCAGCACTGCGGCGGCGATGATATACCATCTGTGTTTTGTCTTCATTCCGGGCGCGCTCCAAATACGTAAGGTATGCTTCGTATTATCCCACAAATCACCCGGCAATGCAAACATATCATGTCGAAGCGTTTTCTGTTCCCTTACTTCGCGTATATCTGCCCGACTATCCAGTTGGACAGACGGCGCGGAAATAGCTTTGCGATCGCGGCCGCGCCCTTGTAGGCAAAGCCCATTGCGACGAGCGGACGCGAGCTTTTCTTCAGCGCGTATTTTGCGACGAAGCTGCCCGCGTATTCGGGCGTCATGCCGGTGCGCTCGTCATGCTCCATGACGGCGACGGAGCGCTCGATGCGCCCGGCGTAAACATCGTCCCCGGCGGCGGATTTGTGCCGTGCGTCGGTAAAGCCCGAGGCGATATCGCCCGGCATTATCGCGCAGACGCTTATCCCGAAAGGCCGCACCTCATTCTGGAGCGCGAGGACGTAGGCGATTATCGCCGCCTTGCTGACCGAGTACCAGAGCTGGAACGGTATCGGCACTATACCGGCGATGGAGCTCATGCAAACTATCCTGCCGCCGCCCTGAGCGCGCATATGCGGCAGCACCGCGCGCGTGACATTATCCGTGCCGAACACGTTCAGCTCGAGCTGCGCGTGAGAGTCCCGGCTCTCCGTCAGCTCCGCCGCCCCGGATATGCCGAAACCGGCGTTGTTGACGAGGATATCGATCCTCCCCTCGCGCGCGGCGATCTCGTCTATGACACGGCGCACCTGCGCCTCATCCGTGACGTCCGCGCTCATATGTATGATGCCGTCGGACGGGATATCGCGCCGGGATATCTCATAAACGGTGCAGCCCGCTGCCTTGAGCGAAGCCGCCGTGCAGCGGCCTATGCCGCCGCTGCCGCCTGTGACTACAGCGATCTTGTTCATGTTTATCTGCATCTCCGTTTCCGTAAACTAAAATTCAGCTTGTCAAAAAAGTCCTTACAGGACTTTTTTGACCGCGCTTTCCGCCGAGCATTTTGAAAGCATTCAAAATGCTGTTACCGAAAGCCTTGATATATCAAGGCTTTCGACGGCGGTTTATCCGATTTGAGGCGGGCCTTGCCCCCTCAAGCTCCCCCGCTGCTCAGTTCTCTGGCTTCAAAGCGAAATTTTTTGACAGTCTGACCTGATAGTTAAAATTTTTTAACTATCAGGTACAATATAGCGTGCCGACAGAAATATGTCAAGCACTGTGTTCAGCCGCGAATATCTCAAGCTTGCCCCGCGCGATACTGAGCGCCGTGTCCATGTCGGAGTCCCCGTACAGATAGGGCTGCATGCTCTCGATGAATATCCGCTCCATCCCGGCGCTCTCCTGAGTGTACACCGGCGCGCCGTCAATAAGAGCCATGACCGTCCCGCCCAGCTCCGGGAGCGCATAAGAATCCAATACTGCCTCGAGCGCTGCGGCATTGCTCGGATAGCATATGCGCCGCCGGTCAAAGTCCTTCAGCTGCTGCCCCTCCATGAGCAGCAGGCGCAGGAAGCTCCACGCATTCTCCTTATCCGGGCAGGTCTCGGGGATCATATAGCAGCCGCGCGGATCGCAGACAAGGCTTGTGAAGTCATCCCCGCCGTCGCTCCCGTCAAGCAGGCGCAGCGCGCGCCCGGACTCCATGGCGCGATTCAGATAGTCCGGCTGAAGGTCTGTGTACGTCAGCTCCGGGGTTTCCGTCTCTTCGGTGTCGACCTCCGCCGGTCTTGCCGCGCATATTTCAAGCAGCGCGCGGACACCGTCGGAGCCAAGCTCTGCCGTCCCACGCGCGAATATTCCGGGCGTCATGCAGCGCAGCAGCTCCGTCTTCGTCATCCAGCCGTTAAACAGCGGCTCGGTGCAGCCGATAGAATCCAGATACGCCTGACATTCCGCGAGCCTGAGCGCGCCCGGCTTATCGCGCAGCGCGCCGTCTGATGCGAAGGTATATATCGAAAAGCCGCTCCATATCTCGCTGAGCCGCCCATTGCGCTCGGTCCCCGGCAGCAGCCCCGGCACGAAGCTTTCGCGCGAAAGCTCCGGGTCGGCATCAAGGAACGGGTAGAGGTCGGTGAAACCGGCGGCGGTATCGATCGAGTACCCGTCGGAGACAATGAGGTCTATCCCCTCCCCGGTCGATATGTCGCGCAGCAGGCGCGCGAGCCCCTCCTCATCCGCGCCGTAATCAAGGCATTCGACGCGGTGGTCGGGCGATAGCTGCATGTACTGTGTCTTCAACGCTGCCAGCATTCCGGACGCCCGGCCGTAAAAGGCAATGTTCACCGTGCGCCTGTTGTCTATCGTCCACTCCTGCGTCAGGCACACAAGCTCCCCGGAGTTTTCCGATGGGAGAGTATCAGCCTTTTCGGGGACTAAAAGATAAGTGTTCCCGTCAAGGCTGAGGACTTCCCTATACTGCGCCTGCACGCTGTAGAGTTCGTCCAGCTCCACAGTGCGCTCCGCGGTGAAGTCGCTGCCTATGCTCAAGAGCGTCCCGCCCATGCACATGAGCGCTTCACCGGCAGCGCTGCGGCACACCGCACTCGGCGCGCGCAGGTCTATATCGCAGTCGATGGGGATGAGTTTCCCCGCCGCGTCGTATCTATTGAGCTTTGACCTGTGGCTGTCGGTATCGATAGTCTGAAAGACCGCCTCGCCGCCTATCAGCAGCGGCGGGCAGAACTCGACGCGCTCGCGCGTGAAGATCTCAAGCTCCTCACCAGAAGCGGAATAGCGCCGGATATTGTGCACCCCGCGCAGCCAGAAGCCGCCGTCGGGCAGGGCAAGGATGCTCCGCGCCTCGTCCCCCGCATCGATGCTCACGGGGTAAGTCCCGGTCAAGCTGCCGTCAGGCAGATAGGCGCTCACAGTATACTGCATCCCGCCGTCCGCTTCCTCGCTGCACAGCATGAGAAAGCGCCCCGCGGCGCAGTCAAGGGAGATGGGGCTGCCTGTTCCCGGCAGCGCCGTCACTGCGGCTTCGCCGATGCGCAGTCCGCCGTCAAGCGTATAGTCCATGCGCGCAAGGCAGGGCGTGCCGTCCCTGACGCCGCATAAAAAGATGTGCTCCCCGTCCGCCGCAGCTGCGCTTATCGTGCCGTCAAGGCCGAACGGATAGCGGCTCACCGCCTCGGTGCGCCAGTAATATGTCTCCTCCGGGCTTTCAGGCTCCGCGTTTTCTTCTCCGCAGGCGCACAGCGTCAGGAGCATGGACAGCGCGAGCATGAGCGTCAGCAGCTTTTTCATGGCAGTCACTCCTATCATGTTATTCTATAATAATGACATGTTCCGATGGGAAAAAGTTTCATTATAAAAAGGCATGCTGCGCGGGCAGTATGCCTTTTTTGATATTATTCTGCTTTATTCTTCGCGGCTTTCTTTTTCCTTACCACGAAGAACGCAGCGGCTTGCGGCAGTATGCGATAAGCCCCGGCATCAGCAAGAACACCGTGATAAGGCTGCACACTATGCTCTTCGACAGCACAAGGCCGAGGTCGTAGCCGAGGCGGAACTGCATCAGCATCAGCGCGACAAGCCCCGCGATGGTCGTGAGGCTGGAGGAGGATATCTCTACGATGGACTTTGCAAGCGCCTCGATGAGCGCGTCATACTCGGTCGGGAAGAGCTCGGTCTCGTCCCCGTCGAAGGACACCGTCAGCAGCGCCGCGGAGCTTACGAAGTGCGCCGTGGAATCGTCAAAGGTGACGCCGGTCACATGCGGCGGCGCCGCTATCTCGTCGGCCACAGCCTTCGCCCGGTCGTAGGTTGTGTTCGCGAGCATATCGCCCTGTCAAGCGGCGTGTCCATGAAGTCCTTTATCTCTCTGGCAAACTGTGCGTTTATTTCAGACAGCCGCCCCGCGCCGCGCACGAACGGATCGATGCGCCGTTTCTTTGCGCCGATCACGCGCCACGCGCCATCAGGGAACGCTTCCCTGTCGGTGACTATTTCATGCAGCGCACAGTAGCCGCGCCACAGTTTGGCTGTCTCCGCGTCGGACATGAGCTTTTCTATAACGGTCTCCTCCGTCAGATAAAGCTCCTCCGCGCTAAGTACATTCTTTTCGAGCGTCCGCCACAGAAGCTCCGAGAGCATCTGCATCGCGTATCTGTCCTCGTCTGAAACGTATATGCGTGACATTTCGAGCGCGTCATGCGCGAAGCGGTACGCCGTGTCGGCATCGGTAAATGAAAGCTCCGTCTCGCCGTGCTCGTTTACCGCGACGCATAGATCGTCATAATACGCCTGAAGCTCCGCTGCAGTCCTCCCGGTATATGCCGCAAGGTTCCCGAGCGTGTATTCGAGCCTGTCCGCCGAAAGGCGCGGACTGTCGTTATCCGCGACGGGGTAGATGTGATAATCCGTCACAGCGTCCGGGTCTATATTGTATTTATCGAGCAGGCGCGTTATGCCCTCGGAGCCGCGTATCAGTTCTCCGGTGCGCCACTCGGTGTGCTCCTGCGCCATATAGTCGCCGTACAGAAAGTCCACCGTGTGCGCGAACACCGGTGTCGCAATATCGTGGAACAGCCCCGCGAGCGTCTGCGCCATGCTGCCGGTGAAGTGCCAGACGATGAGCGCCGCGCCCACGCTGTGCCGGTACCTCGAATATTTCGGCAGACCTCGAAAGCGAGGGAAGGAGGTATATTCACAGCCGCAGTTCATGCCGACGTGCTTTAGCCGCTGCATCTCTGGCAGGGCGCAGAACTCATCGAGCCACTCCGGACGCTCCGCGCTGTACAGCACAGGGCTGGTTTCCGTCTCCGTCATGCCTTTTCCAGTATCGCCCTGATCTCTGCGAGGTCGGAGGCATAATATATCCCGCGCTGCTTCTCGGTGGTCGAAAGTCCCATATCTATCATGTGCCCCAGCAGTGCCTTGAGCCCGTCATAGTATCCGTTTAAATTGTATAGTATGCACGGCGCCTTGAGCATTTCCAGTGCGGAGCAGGACATCACCTCGGAAATTTCCTCGAGCGTACCCGTCCCGCCGGGGAAGGCGATAAACGCATCGCCCAGCTCCATCATTTTCGTCTTGCGCTCCGGCATATCCTTTGTCACGATAAGGCGGGTTATCGCGTCATACTCAAAGCCCGCGTCGATGAAGAACTGCGGCTCGACGCCTGTCACCTCGCCGCCCGCCATGAGTACGCTCTCGGCAAGCTCGCCCATGAGCCCGGCCTTAGAGCCGCCGTACACAAGGGCGTTGCCGCTCTCGCCTATCCATGTGCCGAGCTCCCGCACCGCGCTCTTGAGCGTAGGGGCGTTTCCTTCGTTCGCGCCGAGATACACTGTGATGTTCATTCTTCGTCCTCCGTGAGCAATAATTCTATAGTAGGGACATACCGGCATTTCTCCATGTCGACTCTGCCGTCAGGCAGGAAGCTCACCCGCTCCTCCTCAAGCAGAATGCGGCGGAAATCCGCGTGCCCGCCGCCGGCTATTTCGCCGCTGTCCTTCACGACGCGCTGCCACGGTATATCATCCGGGCAGCAGCGCATCGCCCAGCCGACCTGCCGCGCCGCTCTCGGCGCGCCGAGCACGCGGGCGATCTGCCCATAGGACATGACCTTGCCCGCCGGGATACGCGCGACGACCTTATACACTTCCTCAAAGAAGCTGTTTTTCTTCTCTTCGCTCATGCCGCGTTCCTTCAAAGATTTTTGATGTGATATTGTACCATGCGCCGAAAAAGTTTTCAACAATGGCAATGTAAAAACAGCGGCGGGATATTCTCCCGCCGCATCAGCTTGCTTATTTTACTTTTTCCCGGCGCAGGGTTTTAATGAAATTTCCTATTTTGATCCGATTCATATTTCTGCCTCCCTCGTTTACGGCTCGATAATAGCACGGCTGTCCCCGCGGCAACAGGACACAAAGCGAGCAATGTCCGCATGGGACACGGTGTGTCACCTGCGAAAAGTCAAATATCCGGGCGCGGTTTACGCGCCCGGATAAATTTCAAATTACCGTCTCCTGCCTCACGCGAGATTCAGCCACTTTTTCAGGCAAAGCGTGGTCGGGATGTAGTACAGCGCGGCCTTCACCATTTCAATCGCGATGAAGATAAGCATCACCACGTGCGTGGCTGTGCTTATATCGAGAGTGTCGATGTTCCCGACGAGGTCGAACAGCCCGGAGTTGCCGGTGATGCTCGCGCTGAGAACGGCAAGCATGGTCATCGCGGCGCTGAGCACAAAGAAGGACACTACCGACAGCAGCCCTTTATGGTCATTGAAGCTGTGGCCGATGGCCATGGCGGCGTAGAAGTGCAGGCACACGGAGCAGGAGTACACAAACAGCAGTACGATGCCCTCGATCACATAGCCCGCGATGTCCCAGCCGGTGAAGAAGTCCCAGAAGTGCACCTCATTGAGCATACCGTCGATGCTGATGACGCCCTCTCCGGTGAACATGGCGTTCAGGCTCGTAGAAGTCATGATGAACGTCGAGAGCACGACCACGACGGCGGTGGCAAAGAACCAGATAAATGACGAAATGAGCTTTGCGAAGATATGCTCATCGACTGTCGCGGGCAGGGTAAAGGACACATAGCCCTCATCACCGAGGAGGTTCTTGTAAAAGCGCTGGATCATCATGACAACGGCAACGACACACACCGCCATCACGCCCATGACGAACGCAAAAATGATGAGCCCGTATACAACGTTCAGCCAACTGTAATCGACCTGATGTTCCATCGCCGTGGTCGAGATACCTGCCAGCACCGACAGTGCCAGCACCGCGCCGAGAAACGGCAGCATAATGCGCCTGCTCGCGCGCAGCTCATGTTTTATAAGCTTACTCAGCATTTGAATACCTCCCTGAACAGAGCGTCGACGCTCTTGCCGTACTGCTCTCTTATATCGTCAACGCTCGACTGCATGTTCACCTTGCCGTCCTTGAGGAAGATGACCTCGTCAAGCGCGTTTTCAACGTCGCTTATGAGATGGGTGGAAATGATGACGCTTGCGTTCTCGTCATAGTTTCTGATGATGGTGTCGAGGATATAGTCCCTCGTCGCGGGGTCGACGCCGCCTATCGGCTCATCGAGCAGATAGAGTCTTGCACGGCGGCTCATGACCATGATGAGCTGCACCTTCTCTCGCGTGCCCTTGGACATCTGCTTTATCGTCCGCTTCTCGGGTATGTTCAGATGCTCGAGCATTTTCCCGGCGCGCTCACGGTCAAAGTCCGCGTAGAAGTCGGCATAGAGATCCATGAGCTGCCTGGTATTCATCCACTCCGGCAGGCAGGGGCGGTCGGGCAGATAGCTCACGAGCGCCTTGCTCTCCTTGCCGGGCTTATACCCGCAGACGTCGATCTCGCCCGAGTCCGGCGTCAGCAGGCCGTTTGCCAGCTTAATAAGCGTTGTTTTGCCGCTGCCGTTCGGGCCGAGCAGACCCACAACGCGCCCCGGCATGATAGAAATGTTGACCTCGTCAAGCGCCTGAACATTGCCGAAGCGCTTGCTCAGTCCTCTGCATTCAAAGCATGCTTCCATTTTTGTCCTCCTCTTCGCCGCTTTCAAGCAGCGCTATGATCTCTTCCCTGGTATATCCCAGCTTTTTCATTGACGCCATGAACTGTTCGATATGCTGCCGCGCAAGCGTGCGTTTGGCCTCGCCTATGGCGGCGGTGTCCTCTGTGATGAAGCGGCCGCTGCTGCGCTGGGTAAACACGAGCCCCTCGCGCTCAAGCTGCTGCAGGGCGCGCTGCATCGTGTTCGGGTTGACCCCGGCGTCCGCGGCCAGATCCCTCACGCCCGCCATCCTCTCGCCCGGGGACAGCTCCCCGGAAACGATCGCGAACTTTATCTGATACACAAGCTGTGTGTATATCGGCATATTGTCGTCAAAATGCCATTCCATGTCTTGCCTCCTTGTGTCGCTGTATTAAGCGATTAGTACAATAACACGTTAATACAGTTTTGTCAATAGGCGTTTTGAAATTTTTTAAAAAATATTAGGCACCGGTTCGGAGTTTGTCAGTGTAGAGTCGGCTCTACTGCTCTATAGTGAGTATAGTGCTATAAGTATAGTCGGAGAATAGACGGCATAGCTTGCCTCTACCTGCCCTACGGATTATAATCTTCCCCGAGGTGAGGACATGCAATTTCGTCAGAAGCTCGCAAAGGCAATACGTGTTATCTCAGCGCCGCCCTTCGCCGCGGCAGCCTTTGCGCTCATACTTTACTTTAACCCTGCCGGGGCAATAGTCCGGCGCGATCAGCTCGTCGCCTGTCTGCTCGGTTTGAGTGTCGGCCCGGTGCTGGCCTACCCCATATCCGCCGCACTGCACACAGGACGCGAGAAGCAGCGCGTCATTGCGATGTACATTTCGCTGCTGTCCTACGGGATCCTTCTCGTGTGGAGCCTTATCTGCCCTAACGGCAATGAGTTCCGCTTTGTGTGCATGACCTATTTCATGTCGGTCATCATGCTCATCGTGTTTAACCGCCTGCTGCACATCCGCTCCAGCGGGCATTCGTGCAGCGTCTCCGGCCCGGGTCTGCTGCTGTGCATCTTCTTCGGTGCGAAGTGGATCCCCGGCTGCGCGGCTGCCTACGCGCTGATATTCTGGGCCTCGGTCGAGACGAAGCGCCACACGCCGAAGGAGTTCATCCTCGGCTCGGTGTGCCTGCTGATCGCCGTGGGCGTCTCGGCACTCGTGATGCTGTAAGATGCGGCAAGCGGTTAGCTCTGGAAAGAATAGTTTATAGCAACGTTAAAAACCGTCACTTGGCCGAGTGGCGGTTTTTTTATTCAAAAAATCTTAAGTCAACTTCAGCTTTTATAGATTGATGTTTTATTTCCGTTGTGGTATTCTTTTGAACAGGAGTGTGATTCTTTTGAGGATGAGAAAGCGGTCGAATCTCGGCCCGCGTATGGAAAAGTGCGCAGAATATCTTATAGACGATCCCGCCGCGCTGCGTGGGAAATGGCTGGAGAGCTTCCCCGGCTATGACAGGCTCTATCTTGAGCTCGGCTGCGGCAAGGGCCGCTTCACGGCGGACACTGCGGAGCTGATGCCCGATACATTATATATAGCAATGGAAAAGGTGCCCGACGCGATGATCCTCGCGATGGAGCGCGTACGCGAACGCGGCATAAAGAACGTCCGCTTCATCGAGGGCGACGCTATCAAGCTCGCCGAGATGTTCGCCCCGGGTGAGGCCGCGCGCATATACATAAACTTCTGCGACCCGTGGCCGAAGAGCCGCGATGCAAAGCACCGCCTGACCTTCCCGGGCTTCCTGCGTCTCTACGCGGACGTGCTCCCGCTCGGCGGCGAGATACATTTCAAGACCGACAATACCCCGCTCTTCAGCTGGTCGCTCGAGCAGTTTGAAAACGAGGGCTGGGCGCTATCGGAAAAGACCAATGACCTGCACGCGAACGGCCCCGTCGGCGTCATGACGGACTATGAGGCGAAGTTCCATGCGCAGGGCTTCCCGATAAACCGCGTCGTCGCGGTGAAGACGGAAGCGACCAAGGGTATGGCCGCAGGCCCCGCGCCGCGCATGTACAAGGCGGCGCTGACCGACGCGCACGGCTATGAGGACAGCATGAACTCAAACGCCGGGGAGAAGCATGAATGAGATTTATTTCATGGAACGTTAACGGACTGCGCGCAGTCCGGAAAAAGGGCTTTGACGATATCTTTCTGAGCCTGAACGCAGACTTCTTCTGCATTCAGGAGACGAAGCTTCAGGAGGGCCAGATCGATATCGACTTTCCCGGTTATGAGAGCTACTGGTGCTACGCCGAAAAGAAGGGCTACTCCGGCACCGCAATATTCACAAAGCACACTCCCCTCTCCGTCTCCTATAACATCGGCATTGAGGAGCACGGCACCGAGGGGCGCACGATAACGCTTGAATATGAGGACTTCTACCTTGTCTGCGTCTACACGCCGAACGCGCAGGACGGACTCAAGCGTCTTGATTACCGCATGAGCTGGGAGGACGCGTTCAGAGAATATCTCTGCGGTCTTGATAAAACAAAGCCCGTCATCGTCTGCGGGGACATGAACGTCGCGCATGAGGAGATAGACCTCAAGAACGCCAAGGCGAACGTCGGCAACCCCGGCTTCTCGGATGAGGAGCGCGCGAAGTTCACCGAGCTTTTGGCCGCGGGCTTTACCGACAGCTTCCGCTACCTCTACCCCGACCGGCGCGACGCGTACTCATGGTGGAGCTACCGTGCCGCGGCAAGGGAGCGCAATGTCGGCTGGCGCATCGACTACTTTGTCGTGTCCGACCGGCTGCGCGATAACATAAAGGACGCGTATATCCTGCCTGAGATCACCGGCTCGGATCACTGCCCGGTTGGGCTTGACATGTCATGGTGAAGATAGGCGATATCGAGCTGTGCGGGAACCTGACTCTCGCGCCGATGGCGGGAGTGACGGACTTTGCCTTCCGCCGCGTCTGCCGCGGTCTCGGCGCGGCGCTCACAACTACCGAGATGGTAAGCGCCAAAGCGCTGGTATATAAAGACGAAAAGACAAAATCTCTGCTCTATATCCCGGAGGACGAGCACCCCTGCGCCGCGCAGATATTCGGCCATGAACCGGACGTTATGGCCGAGGCCGCGGTCATGGCGCGCGAAATATCCGGGGCGGATATCATCGATATCAATATGGGCTGCCCGGTCGGCAAGGTCGTCAAATCAGGCGACGGCTCCGCGCTCATGCGCACACCGGAGCTTGCAGAGGAAATAATCAGGAGCGTCGTAAAGAGCGCGGGCTGCCCCGTCACGGTGAAGTTCCGCAAGGGCTGGGACAACGGCAGCGTCAACGCCGTGGACTTTGCGCGCATGTGCGAGGACAGCGGCGCAGCCGCTGTCGCCGTACACGGCAGGACGCGCGCGCAGATGTACGCCGGGCGCGCGGACTGGGACATTATCCGCGAGGTGCGCAAGGCCGTGAGCATCCCGGTCATCGCAAACGGCGATATCTTCGCGCCCGAGGACGCGGCGCATATCCTGCGCTACACCGGCTGTGAGCTTGCGATGATAGGCCGCGGCAGCTTCGGCAATCCATGGCTGTTCCGGCAGGGGCAGGCCGCGATAGACGGTGAGGACATCCCGCCGCTGCCGTCGCTCGGTGAGCGGATAGACACAGCAGTCGCACAGATTGAGGAGCTTGCCGCCGTCGCCGGTGAGCGCAACGCCTGCATGGAGGCGCGCCACCAGCTGCCGTGGTACCTGCACGGCGTGGCACATTCGGGCTACTATAAGCAGCAGCTCGTACATGTCGATACTCTGGAAGATATAAGAAAGATCGCGATAGGGATAAAACATGATCTGACCTGACACCGGGGAGGTGACAGCTTGACACGGGAACAGGAAGCGTCCATAGTACGCAAGGTGCTCGGCGGGGACGCCAACGCCTTTGAAACGCTCGTACTTGAATATGAAAAAAACGTATACAACATAGCCCTGCGCATGACGGGCAACAGTGAGGACGCGGCCGACATGACCCAGGAGGCCTTCATCAAGGCCTACAATTCCCTGCAGTCCTTCCGCGGCGACAGTAAGTTCTCCGTCTGGCTGTACAGGATCGTTTCAAACGTCTGCCTTGATTTCCTGCGCAGCAAAAACCGCAGGCCGACCGTCTCGCTGTCCGTCGAGGATGACGACGGCGAGGATGCGCAGCTCGACGTGGCCGACGAGAGCCAGTCGCCCGAGCTGCTGCTCGACCGGAAGCTCACGCGTGACAGTGTGCGCCGCGGGCTCGATTCGCTCCCGCCGGATTACCGGCAGATACTGCTGCTGCGGGAGATACAGGGGCTGAGCTATGACGAGATAGCTCAGGCGCTCAGCCTTGAGGTCGGCACAGTCAAATCCAGAATATTCAGAGCCAGAAAAAGACTTTGCACTTTTTTGATCGACGACGGGAACATTTCTGATTTTTCATCGTCTGGGAAAATGAAAGGCGGTGAGAGTCAATGACAGAGTGCGAACGATATCAGGAGCTCATCAGCAGGATGGCTGATGAGGAGCTGACAAAATCAGAACGCGCTGCCCTTTCCGCGCACATGGAGCATTGCTCTCAGTGCAACGCCATGTACGCAGTTTTCTCAAATCTGTCCGAGATCATCGGGCAGGACACAGAACCTCTCCCCGAGGGTCTGCATGAAAATATTATGGCGGATATCCGCCGCAGCGCCATCAAGCAGCGGAACATTAAAGAAAGACGGCGCTTTGTGATACCGAAGCCCTTCAGAAACGTCATTGCCGCCGCGGCCTGCGCCGCCGTTGTGATCTTCGCGGCAAAGGGCATGCTGCCTGAAAAGATGAACGACACCTCCGCCATGAGCGAGAGCGAGGCCGCAGCCGCGGCGGCACCCGCGGCCACCGCCGCCGTGACGCCGCAGCCCACCCCGGCGATACCGCCGAAGGCTGCCGGTTCCGTTCAGGCAACTCAGGCTCCCGATGTTACCGCCGCGCCCGCTGCCTCTCCCGAGGTTCAGAGCGCCGGTACTGATGAGGACAAATACAGCGGCGGTTCCGCTGCTGATAATTCCGAAAATCGTCCCGCGCCGAGCAACGCTCCCGCCGCAGCTCCGGTTTCCACCCCCGTCCCCACTCAGGCTCCGCCCGTAGTGGAGACGGAGAAGCCCCGCGCCGTGCCGACTCCGGCTCCCACGCCGGTTCCGACGGCAGCACCGGAAGCATCGTCTCAGTCCGTCCCGGATAAGAGCTCCGCTCCCGCAGCAGTGGCCGAAGGACCTGAGGAGACCGAAGAGCCCGTCGGCAGATTCAGATCGTTCTTCCTGAAGAACGCCCCCGCTCTTACGGCCGACACTCCGGCTGAGGACGCTTCCGGCAGCTCCGCTCCTGCGGAGGATAACGGTGTCGCTGTTCAGTCGATGGATGAACCCGAAGCGTCAGCCGCGGCTGACAGCGGCAAGGTCATCTTTGCCGAGATAAAGACCGCCGCCAAGCGCGGCGAGCTTATGCGTGTCCTTGAGGGGGCTGACTCAAGCCCTGCCCCAAGTGAATCCGCAAAGCCCGAAAAGCCAGCGGAATCCATAAAGCCCGAGAAGCCGGCAGAATCCGCTCTGCCCAGCCCCGCTCCCTCCGCTGCCGTAGCGGAAGAAGCGCTCCCTGCGCAGGATCCCGATTATGTATATGAGATCCTGTTCCCGCAGTGCAGGGATGAGGAGAAAGAAGAGGAAGAGGAAGAGGAAGAGGACTTCATGTCTGTCTGTATCTTCGGCGAGGACATCTATTGGATAGTCTTCTCCGATGACGGCGACGAGCTGGTCTTCCGTGCCGAGTGCAGCGTCAAGGAGTTTGAGGACTTTATAAAGCCCTTCATTCTCCCCGAAGCGTCCCCGTCGCCGGAGGTCTCTCCCGCAGCGCAGGAGCCCCCGCGTCCCGTGCAGTGACGCAATATATTGATAAATACGAACACGGTGCGCGTAAACAGTGCACCGTGTCCGTCTTTTATTTTCAACAAAGTATACTTTTTGGATAGTTTTTCACTTGATATTGTGCTTTTCGTGTGTTAGAATTAAGACATATATAATGAGCTAAGATTGTGTAAAATCTTCAGGCATCAGTAAGGAGAGAATCACGTGAAGAGACTCAAGGTTTCAAATAATGTTATTCGGCGTCTGCCCCGCTACCTCCGCAAGCTGGATGAGCTTACCGAAATCGGCATCAGCCGTATCTCGTCCTTCGAGCTGGGTCATCAGCTTGGGCTGACCCCGTCGCAGATCCGTCAGGATTTCAGCTGCTTCGGCGAATTCGGCCAGCAAGGTTATGGATATAATGTCCCCGCGCTGCGTGCGCAGATCGCATCTATCCTCGGTATGGACAGAGGCTTCACTGCCATCCTCGTCGGTGTCGGCAACATCGGCCATGCTTTGATGGATAACTTCTGCTTTGCGGAATGGGGCTTCAATCTGGCCGCCGCTTTCGATATCAAGCCCGAAATAATCGGCACCACTTTTAACGGCGTCCCCATCCACGCGATGGACGAGCTTGAGGACTACCTCGCCGCGAACCATGTTGACGTTGCCGTTCTCACCGTTCCCAAGGAGGCCGCCATTGCCGTCACCAAGCGCCTTACCGACAACGGTATCGACGCTATCTGGAACTTCACCAATCTCGAGCTCACCGAGCCGAACAGCAGCACCATCGTTGAGAACATCCACTTCTCCGACAGTCTGCTGTCCCTGAGCTATTTTGTCTCCGAGCGCAGAGACGAGAACGCCGCCAAGGCCGCCAGAGCCGAGAAGCAGTAAGCATTATAACATTATGGACAAAAAAGGCATTGACGCAGTCAATGCCTTTTTTGAACCGATAACTCCCCGGGCTGCGCCGGGAGAGAGGAACAGCCATGAACATAGACGGAATAATTTTCGATCTTGACGGCACACTGTGGGACTCCTGCCGCATCGTCGCCGAGAGCTGGGGGCATACTCTGCGCACAAAGTACGGCGCGCAGAGCGTCCCGACCGCGGCAGAGACGCGCTCCATTATGGGGCTCACCGTCGCGCAGATAGCCGAACGGCTCTTCTCCGGATACGGTGAACGCGCCCTCGAAATATGTACCGACTGCCTCCGTGAGGAGAATGCCTACATTGCCGCGCACGGCGGCGGCACGCCCTATCCCGGTCTTGAGGAGCTGTTCGGCAGGCTCTCCGGGCGCTGCGGGCTGTACATCGTCAGCAACTGCATCGATGGCTATATCCAGTGCTTTCTCGGCTGCACCGGCCTTGGCGGATATATAAAGGACTTCGAGTGCGAGGGCGTGACCGGCATGAAGAAAGCGGACAACATCGCCCTTATCGCGCGCCGCAGCGGCCTGAAGCGGTACATATACGTCGGCGATACCGCCTCCGATGAGGAGAGCGCTGCGCTTGTCGGCTGCCCGTTCGTGCATGCGGCCTACGGCTTCGGCACAGCAAAGAACCCCGCCGCCGTGATCGGCGCGCCGCTTGAGCTGCTCGCGGTCGTTGACGCATCAGATAAGGAGATTTGGAATGGCTGACACTATCGCTGCGATTGCGACCGGCGCACAGGTCGCGGCCATAGGCATAATACGCATATCCGGTCCAGAAGCACTGCCGATCGTTGACCGGCTCTTCCGCCCGGCTTCCGGCAAGCTTATGTCTGAATACGAGGACAGAAAACTCGTCTACGGCAGACTGACCGACCTCAGCGGAGACCTGCTCGACCTCTGCCTGTGTACCGTCAGCCACGCCCCGCACAGCTACACAGGTGAGGACACGGCAGAGCTCCAGTGCCACGGCTCGCCCACGGTGCTGCGCGCCGCGCTGGAGGAGCTTTTCCACGCCGGGGCGCGTCAGGCTCTGCCGGGCGAGTTCACAAAGCGTGCCTTCCTCAACGGCCGCATGGAGCTTAGCTCCGCCGAGGCCGTTGCAGACATCATCGATGCGGAGAGCATCGAGTGTGCGAAGAACGCCGCAGCCCAGCTTTCGGGCGCGGTCGCCGTGAAGGCTGATAACATATACTCAACTCTCACCGATATAAGCTCGCACTATCACGCGGTGCTGGATTACCCGGACGAGGACATTGAGGACTTCCGTCTTGAAAACTATAAGCAGCAGCTCAGCTCCGCCGCGGACTCGCTGCGCGCGCTGCTGGGAAGCTTTGAGCGCGGCAAGCTCATGGTCTCGGGCATCCCGGCAGCCATAGTCGGGCGGCCGAACGCGGGGAAAAGCTCACTGCTCAATGCCCTGCTGGGCTATGAGCGCGCTATTGTCACCGACATCCCCGGCACGACGCGCGACACCATCGAAGAAAAGCTGCGTCTCGGCTCGCTGACGCTGCGCCTGTGCGACACCGCCGGCATCCGCGACAGTGAGGACGCCGTCGAGCGGCTCGGCGTACACCGCAGCCGCGAGGCCATGGAGCGTGCGGAGCTTGTGATAGCCGTCGTGGACGGCGGCGGGGATGTTACAGATGAGGATATGGAGATTATCCGCGCCGCGGAGCGCGCGAGGAAAGGTCTGGTCGTGCTCTCAAAGGCCGACCTCGGTCATGTCTGCCCGCCGCCCGAGACTAAGCTTCCCTGCGTCACAGTGAGCTCCGTCACCGGTCAGGGACTTGACGAGCTGGAAGCGGCCATAAAGGCGCTCTTCCCTCTGCCGCAGGTGCCCGCTGGCGAGATACTCACGAATGTGCGTCAGGCCGAGGCGATATCCCGGGCGCTTGAGAGCATGGACGCCGCCTTTGCCGCCATGAGCGAGGGCTGCACGCCCGACATTGTCCTGACCGAGACGGAGGAGGCGATGTCCGCCATAGGCGAGCTCACCGGCCGCAGCGTCCGCGAGGATGTGACGAACAGGATATTTGAACGCTTCTGCGTAGGAAAGTGATGCAGCATGAATTATAAAACGATAGACATGGATAGTTTCCACCGCCGCGCGCACTTTGAATATTTCAAAGGCCTTGCCTATCCGTATGTCGGCTTCACGGTCAATGTCGATATAACGGGATTCCTCGCCCAGCAGAAGCGGCTCGGGCTGCCGTTCTATCTGGCGCTGGCCTACTGTGTGACCCGCGCGGCAAACAGCGTGCCGGAGTTCCGGCGGCGCATCCACGGGGACGGCATCATAGAATACGACTGGTGCCACGGCTCGCATACCGTCGCCCTGCCGGATGAGACCTACTGCTACTGCACGCTCGACTGCCGCATGCCGTTTGAAGAGTATCTGCCGCTCGCCGCGGAAGCATGGGAGCGCGCGAAGGCGGCCTCCTCGATTGAGGACGGAGAGGACGCGGATTCGCTGCTGTTCTTTTCGAGCATCCCTTGGATGAGCTTCACCTCCGTCATCCAGCCGACGCCCTCCCCCGCCGACTCAAACCCGCGCATAAACTGGGGAAAGTATTTCCGTCAGGACGGCAAGGTGCTGCTCCCGCTTGCGGTGCTGTGCAATCACGCGCTTGTTGACGGGCTGCATATCTCCCGGTTCTACTCCGCGCTCGACCGCGAGCTTGCGGAGCCGACAGACCGGCTCGGAGATATGGGCTGAGTTCAACCGCGCATTTTGACCGATTTGCTATTGACATTAGCCCCCGTGTGTGCTATCATTATCCAGCAACATCGGCATGCAGAAGTACCCAAGAGGCCGAAGGGGCTCCCCTGCTAAGGGAGTAGGTGTCTAAAAAGCACGCGAGGGTTCAAATCCCTCCTTCTGCGCCAAGCCGCCGCAAGCGTATCTGCTTGCGGCGGCTTCTTTTATTCTTTAAAAATGTGCAAGCCAAGAGCGCTCCGGACGGAGCGCTCTTTCTATACCGTACCGTATCGTTCCCTCATTCGCAGAACTTCGCTATCGCGGCGTCGATATCCGCAGCGCAGTCGGAGGCGATGGCCTCGTCGCCCGGCTGGAGCGGATAGAGCGGCGCACGCACGCTGCCGATATCCGGTGCTCCGCGCAGGCGGAGGATCTCTTTTATCATTGCGTACATGTTCCCCTGCCCTGAGCACATCTTGTAGATAATGTGGCAGCAGGCGTCCTGTATAGCGCGCGCAGGGATGATGTCCCCGGCGCGGACAAGAGCGTATATACGCTCGTACAGCTCCGGCATGGCAGCGTAGGTGCCGCCGATGCCGCCGACCGCGCCCGCCGCAAGCCCCGAGAGGAGCTGTTCATCCGGGCCGTTGAAGACTATTGCGCCCTCGTCGCGCCACATCTCAATGTCCTGTATCGGCATGGAGGAGTTCTTCACGCCGATCACGTTCGGCACGGAGAGCATCGTGCGCAGCAGGGAGCTGTTCAGCCCCGTACCGGCAAGCTGCGGGATGTTATAGATGATGAAATCCGTATTCGGCGCGGCGGAGGCGATGTCGCTCCAATACTTTGCCACCGCGCGGTCCGGCAGATGGAAGTATATTGGCGGGATGGCGGCGATGCAGTCCGCGCCCACGCTCTCGGCATGGGCGGCAAGCTC
Source organism: Clostridiales bacterium (assembly GCA_003150355.1). Lineage (GTDB taxonomy): Bacteria > Bacillota > Clostridia > Oscillospirales > Oscillospiraceae > Limivicinus. Next base: position 80,076 of record QAMJ01000012.1, read on the forward strand.
CATGCTGTCGCGCGTGTTGTTGCAGGCAACGTGCGCGATGACCGTGATGCGTCCTGCGGCCTGTTCAATGACCGCCTCAAGCACGGCCTTGCGCTCGGCTGCAGACTGATAGATGCACTCGCCGGAGGAACCGCCGACGTACACGCCCGTCACCTTTTTGCCTATCAGATACTCCGTAAACGCGCGCACACGCTCGGGCGACACCTCGCCCGCGTCGTCATAGCAGGCGTAGAACGCCGGGATAATGCCCTGATATTTCGTAAGGTCTATTGCTTTCATTGTACACTCCTTGTATTTGCCCTTGTCTCAGCCCTTGACAGCACCCATCGTGATGCCTCTCGTGAAATATTTCTGGAAGATGAGGAACACGATGATGATCGGCACGGCGGCAAAGGCTGCACCCGCCATGATGAGTCCGAAGTCCGTCGAGTTTTCCGCCTGCATCTTCGCGATGCCCAGGGAAATGGTCAGGTTCTTCGTGCTTGAGAGCATGATGAGCTGCATGAAATAGTCGTTCCATGAGTTAATGAACGTGAAGATCGCAAGCGCACCGACACCGGGCTTTATCATGGGGAAAACTATCTGGTTGAAGGTCTTGAGTTCGCCCGCGCCGTCTATCCTCGCCGCCTCAAGTATCTCGCCGGGGATGCTCTCGGCGAACTGCTTTATGAGGAACACGCCGAACGGCCAGCCGACGATCGGGTAGATGACCGCGCTGAGCGTGTTATAGAGCTTGAGCGAGGACATCTCGCGTATGAGCGGGATGAGGATGACCTGCTTTGGCAGCGCCATCGCGCAGACGATAAGCGTGAAGATGAGCGTCCGCCCGACAAAGCGCTTCTTCGCCAGCGCGTAGCCCGCAAGCGCCGATGTCACGCAGGTGAGGAGCATCGCCGCCACAGCCATCCACACGGTGTTGAGCATCCAGCGGATCGCGCCGGGCACGGTCGGCCCGACGGAGAACGCCACGGGATTCCCATCTGCCGAGAAATATTGGCTGAACGGGACATAGAACTCCCACAGCGGAGCCTTGAGCTTACTCATAAGCGTCTGGTAATTCTTCAGCGTCCACTCGCTCGGCCACCAGACGGGCGTGACGGAGTTTACCTCCCTGGCCGTCTTGAATGAGCCTGTGATTATCCAATAGAGCGGGAAGGTGAAGAGCAGCGCAAGGATGATGATTATCACAAGGGTGATGATGCGGTTCGCTTTTGATTTACCCTGCATGTGTCCTGCCCCCCCCTAATCCGACTGCCCCAGCTTGAACTGGATGGCAGAGAGTACCGCGATGATAACCATGAGCACAACGCCCATTGCGTTGCCGTAGCCGTAGCGGTAGAGCTTGAACGCGGTGTAATAGATATAGTACATTATCGTATCCGTGCTGTGCGTCGGCCCGCCGGAGGTGAGCAGCTGGATAAGCGCAAAGCACTGGAAGGAGTTTATCGTTGTGATGATGAGTATGTAGAGCGTGGTGGGCATGATCTGTGCCCACTTGATCTTCCAGAATACCTGACGGCGGTTCGCACCGTCGACCTGCGCCGCCTCGACGAGCGTATGGTCGACATTGCCGAGCGCCGAGACGTAGAGCACGATCGGCTGGCCGACAGAGGTGGTGAAGAGGATGAGGATGATGCACCAGAGCGCAAAGCGCGCGTCGCCCAGCCAGTTTATGTTCTGGTCGATGATGCCGGTGCTCTTGAGAAGATAGTTGAAAACGCCGTAGCGGTTGTTGTACATCCACTTCCACACGACCGTTACCGCGACGGAGCCGGTGACGACGGGCAGATAGAAGATGCAGCGGAAAGCCGAGGTCAGCGCGGGCTTCATGTCATATATCGCGGTGGCAACCCAGAGCGAGAACGCGCACACCGTTGGCACGGCGACAACGACGATGACGACGGTGTTCTTCAGCGCGCCGAGGAAGAGCTCATCATGGAAAAGCTCCTTATAATTATCCAGCCCGACAAAGACGTCCACGGCATTCTTGCCCATATTGGAGTCAAACAAGCTGGTGTATATGCACATGAACATGGGATAGAGCACGAATGTGACGAAGAAGAACAGGCTTGGCAGCAAAAACAGATAGCCCGCTATCGTCTCCCGCCGCACGAGCGCGCGGCTCATGCCGTTGTTGGACTTGAACATAGGGTCGATCCCCCCTTGCGGATCATGTAGTTATCATCACACCCTCTCTGCGCTGGGGCACAGAGAGGGTGCGCGCTTTGATTCAAAGGAGATACTTGTGTATTTCAGATTATCACATCAGCCTGCTGCCGCGGCGTTCGCGTTGGTGCAGAACTCTGCGACCTCGGTGGCAACGTCACCGCCGCCGCCAATGCGCTGGAGCATATTCCACCACTCGGTGCGGGCGGTCGCCCAGCCGGAGGTGACCTGATAGTAGTCGCCAAGGTAAGGCATAAGCTTGGTGTACTCGTTCATGATGGCGTTGTCAGCCCAGATGCCGGTGAGGTCGATGCCCTCAGCGGTGTCGCGCACGGCAAAGTAGTTGGCGGCCTTGACTGCGTCAGGCGTGCCCTCGCCGTCGGCGAAGTACTTGATGAAGGTCTTGGCAGCGTCGATCTTGGCAGCGTCGCCGTTATCGAACACACCGAAGCCCCAGATGCCGCCCTGAAGCTTGCTCTCGCCGGTCTCGGAGGGGAAGCTCATGAAGACGATCTTCTCGCCGTCGTTGGTGAGCTCGGCGTCATTGTTGTCGGAGTTGAGCTGCTGGGCGATGTTCCAGCAGAACGCCATCTTGAGTATGCCCTGACGGAAAGCGGTGATCTCCTCGCCGCCGTTCTCGGCCGCGTTGAAGTAGATGCCGTCCATGCTCTGGAGAAGCTCGAGGGCCTTTATGTTCTCGGGGGAGTCAGCGGTATAGGCGGTGTGCTCGGCATTGGTGAAGGTGCCGCCGTAGAGGTTGTTGACGAGGGCGCGGGTGCCCTGGTCGCCGCCCTGGCCGGAGCAGTAAACGTCACCGACAGGCTCCTTGTAGTAGGCATACAGTGCATCGACCGCGGCGATGAAGTCCTCAGTCGTCCAGGTGTGGCTGTCGATATCGACATACTTGTCTGCGCCGGTCGCGACGAAGGCGTCATAGTTGATGGCCATGCAGTGCGCGGTCATGACGAGGGGGTACTCATAGCAGGCGCCGTCAGCGGTGAAGCAGGCAGCGACGCAGGCAGCGTTCACTTCGGCCTTATCGGTGGCGTCCCACATATCGGAGAGGTCGACCATGTAGCCCTTTGCGCCCCAGTTTGCGACGAGACGCTCAGGTCCTTCCATGATGAGGTCGGGAGCGGAGCCGCCTTCGAGAGCGGTGTTGACCTGATCGTCGCCGTTGGTGTAGTCGAGGTACTCAACGGTGACAGTGATGCCGGGGTTTGCATCCTCGAACGCTGCGATGAGCGCGTCGACGGTGTCGGCATTGCCCCAGCCGCCTATCGGGTAGGTCCAGAGCGTGATGTTCACAGGCTCTGCCGCGGGTGCGGCGTCGGTCTGAGCGGGTGCGGCGTCGGTCTGAGCGGGTGCGGGGTCGACAGCGGGAGCGGCGGTCTGGCCGCAGGCGCACAGTGCGAACACCATGCACAGCGCAAGCAGCATTGCAAGCAGTTTCTTCATGTTGTGCCTCCTTAAAAATTTTTGTTCCGGTTTTAATATTTCAACGGTTCTCACCGATGATTTCACTCTTTCCACCATCATATTAACCAAAGCCGCCGCAGATGTCAAGAGATTTTTGAAAAAAATTTTCTTCATTTTGGCATTAAGAAGATTTTTTGCAGAGTCTCAATAAACATATTCCCCGGCAGCGGCAGGCTGTCCGGGGGATATCAGAGAAAAGAGAAATAAGAAAATAATTTTCACATGTGCTTTTCAGCGAGCGCGTCGGCGATGCGGGCGCGGCTCTGGCGGCACTGGTCAAGATTGCGGCGGCACAGCTCCGAAAAGAGCACGTCCATGAGGTACATCTGCGCGATCCTCGCGCCGATGGAGCCGAGCTGAAGCGGGCTTTCATCCGCGCCGCACAGCAGCGTCACATCCGCAAGCTCCGCGCCGGGAGAGTTGGCAAAGTGCGTGACAAGGATAGTGCGCAGCCCGCGCTCCCGCGCGTATGTCAGCGTCTCGACAAGGTCCTTCGTCGCGCCGGAATAGGAGAAGAAGAGGATAACATCGTTTTCACCCGCGGTGGTGACGGCGATCATCTGCATGTGCGAATCCGTCACGGCAAAGTATTTCCCGCTCGCGGTGGAAAACAGGTGCGCCGCCTCCATCGCGATTATCATCGAGCCGCCCTGACCCATGCACAGCACCTTGTCCGCCTGCTCAAGAAGATCCGCCGCGCGGATATAATCCTCCGGGCGGACAAGCTCGAGCGTCTGCGTCATGGCGCTGATGTTTGCGGTATAGAGCTTTTTGCAGACGTCGGAAAAGCTGTCGTCATCGAGCACCTCGCCCGAGAGCGGGTTTGACTGCTCCGGGCGCTGGGCGATGGAATTGGCGATAGCGAGGCGGAAAGCGTTATAGCCCTTGCAGCCGAGCCTGCGGCAGAAGCGCGACACGGTCGCCTCCGCCACGCCGCTTGCCGCGGCGAGCTCGGTTATGCTCATGTCCTGCGTTTTTCTCTGATGCGAAAGCACATAGTCCGCCGCCTTTTTCTCCGCGGGGGTGAGGTTATAATACTCCGCGCTTATCCGCTCAAATACATTTGTGCTGCTCTGCCCCATACACTTCTCCTGTAAAACTTTTATTCCGCGAGCAATTCCCCTGCCATGAGGTCTGTCATAATGAGCATACGCGGCAGATGGAACGGCCCTTTAAAGGTCGAGCCCTTGCACGGCGGCTCGGTGGGCTTGCCGTCGCGGCGGAGGTAGCCGTACCACTCGCCGTACTCGCTGTCGGCAAAATGCGCCTTGCAGTAATCCAGCGTGGTGTAGAACCAGTCGAGGTACTCCTCCTTGCCGGTGTCCTTATACAGCATGAGCGAGGATATGAGTATCTCGTCATGCGGCCACCAGAGCTTCATGTCGTGCTCATAGGCCTCGGGCGGTCTGCCGAGGGCGTCGACGAAGTACAGCAGTCCACCGTATTCCTTGTCCCAGCCGGCGTTTATCGCCCAGTTGAATATCTCCTCCGCGCGGCTTACAAGCTCCTTGTCGCCGGTGCGGCGCGCGTGCTCCAGCAGGAACCACACGCCCTCTATATCGTGCCCGGGATTTACGACGCGCCCTTCAGTGTAATACAATCTCGCGCTGCCGTCAACCGCGACGTTTTCCAGCACGCACTTGAGCTCCGGGTGGACATGGTAGCGGAATATCTCATCCACGCATATCCCGGCGCGCTCGGCATAAAGCGCCGCGTTCTCCGGGTCGGCGCGCTGCATCACGGCCGTGACGTTGAGGTATATCATCGGTATGCCGAATGCGCGCCCCGTGCGCGTCTCGGGCTCCGTCTTCGGGCCGAGCCCCGTGGGGTCGGGCATGCCGTGGTTGAGGTTCCAATAGAGATCATAGGCGCGGCGGGCGCGTTCAAGGTGCTCCCGCTCGCCGGTCACGCCGTAATACTCGGCGTTCGCCATGGCATAGAATGCCTCGGAAAAGCAGTACCGGCGCTGGCGCAGCGGCGCGCCCTCGGCGGTGACGGTGAAGTACATTCTGTCCCCCGCCGCGCGGTTTATGCAGTGCGCCTCCATAAAGTCAAGGCAGCTCTTCGATGCGCGCAGCCACTCCTCGCGCGTGCCGTACACACGGCAGAGATACGCGAATATCCAGCCGCAGCGCCCCTGCATCCACACGCTCTTATCCGTTGAGTATATCTCGCCCCTGCGGTCAAGGCAGGTGTAGACGCCGCCGTTTACCTCGTCCATGCCGTTCTTGAGCCAGAAGTCTATGCTCTTTTTCAGCTCGGACTGTATCCATTCCCTCGCACCGCGCAGTTTCTGTTTGTCCATGATGTTCTCCCCTTTCAGGCTTGTTCATTCATCCGGGTTCCATATTTCATATAGTAGCATTAAAGAAAATAATTTTCAAGAGTATTTTTGTTTGAAACATTTTTTTATTTTCTTGGTGACAGCCGCTCCAAGGCGTGATATAATACACTATATCCAAGTAACATCGTAAAAATTTCTGTATAAATGGAGGACGCAGAGCATGAACTATCTCGGCATTGAGGCAAGCGTCAGGAACCTTCCGGAGCTTGACCGTGATTTTTTCCCGCTCTATAAGTTCAACCACGCCTTTCTTGCCTCGGCAAAGAAGCCCCTCGGCGTCGCCGTGGAGCGCAGCGGCGGCGAGATGGCCGCCGTTCACACGTTCATCCACGGCACTGCCGATATGCTTGACGCCGACCGGTATTACATCCGCCGCCTTGTCAAGACGCTGCTCTGGATGAAGGGCGGCTGGCGCGTGTATATCAGCGGCGATGGCGATATGTATGAATACATCCGCGGCTGCTTCAGCGCGGGCGGCTGCCAGGAGTTTGACTGGGACTATTTCTCCAAGATATATGAGCGCCCCTTTGAGGTCGTCTATACCGACACTCTGCCCGAGGCGAAGGATTCGCCCAAGCCCGCGGGCGGGCACTTTGACGGCTGCCGCATAGGCTTTGACGCGGGCGGCAGCGACCGCAAGGTCTCCGCCGTCATCGACGGTGAGACCGTGTATTCCGAGGAGGTCGTGTGGTTTCCCAAGACGAACTCCGACCCGGATTACCACTATGACGGCATCGTCGCCGCGCTCAAGTCGGCGGCGGCACACATGCCGCGCGTGGACGCGGTCGGTGTGTCGAGCGCCGGCGTGTACATAAACGACCGCACCATGAACGCCTCGCTCTTCCTTAAAGTCCCGCAGGAGCTTTTCGACGCGAAGGTCAAGGACATCTACATCCGTGCCATTACCGATACCTTCGGCGACGTGCCCTTCTGCGTCTTTAACGACGGGGACGTCACCGCGCTTGCCGGGGCGATCAGCCTTGAGGATACGAACATCCTCGGCATCGCTATGGGTACGAGCGAGGCCGGCGGTTATGTCGATGAAAACGGATACATCACCGGCTGGCTCAACGAGCTTGCTTTCATCCCCGTGGACGCAAACCCCGGCGCGATGCGTGACGAGTGGTCGCTCGATATCGGCTGCGGCGTGAAATACTTCTCGCAGGACGGCGTCATAAAGCTCGCCCCGGCGGCGGGCATCGAGCTTGACGAAGTTCTCTCCCCGGCGGAAAAGCTCAAGGCCGTGCAGGCGCTGATGAACGACGGCGACGGGCGCGCCGCCGCGATATACCGCAGCATCGGCGTGTATCTGGCGCACTCGCTCGCGCTCTACCACGATATGTATCACTTCCGCCATGTGCTGCTGCTCGGGCGCGTGATGTCCGGGCGCGGAGGCGAGCTCATCATCAGCGAGTGTGAGCGCGTCCTGCGCGATGAATACAGCGAGCTTGCGGAAAAGATACACCTCGCCCTGCCGGATGAGAAGTTCCGCCGCGTCGGCCAGTCCGCCGCCGCCGCATCCCTGCCGGAAATTAAGAAGTAAGGAGATCGCGCACATGAAAAAACACATTGTCTGCTTTGGCGATTCCAACACCCATGGCTACTGCGCAGACCCCAACGATACCGCCGACCACACCGACCGCTTCACCGAGGACGAGCGCTGGACCTGCCTCCTGCAAAAGGCGCTTGGCGAGGATTACCTTGTGCTCGAGGAGGGGCTTTCCGGGCGCACTACTGTTTTCCGCGACCCGCTGCATGAGTGCATGTCCGGGCTCGACGTGATATACTCCACGCTCATGTCGCATGAGCCGGTCGATCTGCTCATCATCATGCTCGGCACAAACGATACAAAAGAGCGCTTCAACGCAAGCCCCGCCTGCATCGGCATCGGCATGGAGCGCCTTGCGATGAAGGCGGAGACCGTCGGCGCATGGCGCGGCGGCAGGCCGAATATCCTCATCGTCGCCCCGCCGCACATCGGCGCGGGGCACAACGACCCCGCCATGGGCGCGTCCTGCCATGCGACATCGATGGGTGTTGCGGAGCAGTACCGCCAGAAATGCGCCGCGCACGGCTGGGCGTTCCTCGACGCCGAGGGCGTCGCGGAGTTCAACACCGTGGACTATATGCACCTCAGCCGCCGCGGGCACAGCCAGCTTGCCGAAGCGCTCGCGCCGCTGGTGCGTGAGCTGACATAATGCTGGGGCGCGTCTTCCGTTATCAGGGCGGGCTCTGGCGGGTGCTCAATACGCTGACGGATATCATGGCGCTGAGCGTGCTGTGGCTCCTGTGCTCTCTCCCCGTGCTGACTCTCGGCGCGGCGACGACCGCGCTCTATGACAGCGTCGTGCGCTGCATACGCTATAAGCAGCCGAAGCCCTACGCCCGCTTCTTCCGTACTTTTAAAAACGAGCTCATCCCCGGCATACTGCTGACGCTCATGTGGGGCGCCGTCGCGGCACTCGGGCTCTGGATGCTGACGCTGCTGCGGCAGTACAGCGCCGTGTCGCCCTCCGCCGGTGCGGCGGGCGCGGCATACTATGTCGCGCTGGTGCTTCCGCTCGGCGCGGCATGCTGGGTGTTCCCGATCCTCTCTCGCTGTGAGCTTGGCTTCGGCGCGCTGAACAAAACGGCGCTGACTCTCGCCGTGGGGCACCTGCCCTCGACGGTGATCCTCGTGCTGATGACGGCGGAGCTTGCGCGCCTGAGTGTGCGCTGGCTCTTCCCGCTTGCGTTCATGCCGGCGGTGCTGATGCTCTTGTGGTCGCTCTTCACCGAGCCCGCGTTCAAAATGCACGGCGCAGGCATCGCCGCGGAACCGGAGCCGGATGCTTCCGCCGACAACGCTGAAAGCAGCGAGTGAACAGCCAAACAGCAAAAAATCCCAAAAAACAAAGAGCCCTGCACTTTCGTGCAGGGCTCTCAGCTTGTCAAAAAAGTCCTGTGAGGACTTTTTTGACCGCGCTATCCGCCGAGCATTTTGAAAGCGTTCAAAATGCTATTACCGAAAGCCTTGATGTATCAAGGCTTTCGACGGCGGTTTATCAAATTTGAGGCGGGCCTTGCCCCCTCAAGCTCCCCTGCTGCTCTGTTATCCAACATTGAAGCATTTTTTTGACAATTCAAAACAAAGAGCCCTGCACTTTCGTGCAGGGCTCTCCGTTTTGGGAGAAAAGAGAGGATTTATAGGAGTAGAGTAGTAGCAAATTAATTTCCGAGTCCCGGCAGAGTGCTCTGCTGGCTCGATCCGCTTGTCTGCGCGCCGTCGTCAGGTCCCTTCTCATCGAAGGTGAGGCTCACGGTGCGGCTCTCGCCGGCTCTATAAAGCTCGACCTCAACGGTGTCGCCTGCGGAGTGGTTGCTGACGGCGTTCTTGAGATCTGTGTAGCTCGTGATCTCTTCGCCGTCAATTTTGGTGATTATATCACCCTTTTCGATGCCGGCTTTATCCGCGCAGCTTCCGCTCGTGACGCCTCCGACGTATGCGCCGACAGGCATATCATAGTACTGGCTGTACATGGAGCTGTAGCGGGTGTCTATTTCGACGCCCATATAGGCCTTGCCGGTGACGTAGCCCTTGGTGATAAGGTCGTTCGCGATGGAGACCGCGTCGTTCGCGGGTATCGCGAAGCCTATGCCCTCAACGCCGGTGGCGCTGTACTTGGCGTTGACAACGCCGACTACCTGACCCTGATCGTTATACACGGGGCCGCCGGAGTTGCCGGAGTTGACCGCCGCGTCAATCTGGAACACGTTTATCGGGGTGGTGCTTTCCTCGGTGGTGATGGCTCTGTCCTTAGCGCTGACATGGCCGGTGCTCATGGAGAACTCAAGCTCGCCGAGGGGATTGCCAACGGCGTACACTGTGTCGCCCACGGCAAGCTCGTCGCTGTCACCGAAGGTGACAGGATTGAGTCCTTCAGCATCTATCTTCAAAACCGCGATGTCGTTGTCCTGTTCGGTGCCGACGACGGTCGCGATGTATTTGGTGCCGTCATGGGTCATGACGTTGATGTCGAAATTGCCTTCGTAGGCGTTCTGTATCACGTGGTAGTTCGTGATGATGTAGCCGTCGGAGGAGGCGATGAAGCCGGAGCCGCTGACAGCGGCGGAGCTTGTCATGCCGAAGAAGTTGCTGTAGGTGATCTCACTCGAGATGCCGACGACCTGCTGGCAGGCAAGGTCATATATGCTCGATGCGGCCATTTTGCCGCTTGCGGTGCTGCTCACCGCGGGTGCGCTGCCGGTGTTGATGACCAGCTGTTCTTCTTCCTTGTTAAGCTCTGCTATCTGGCTTTCAAGCTGATCCATCCTGCTGGAGTACTTGCCGCTCATTATCGCGCCGCCGGCGAAGCCGCCGAGCAGTGCGCATATGAGCGCGACGCATACTATCTTTACCCAGCCGCTGCCGGAGCTTTGAGCCTTCGGCTCCTTGGCTTCCTTGACGGGCTTTTCTGGGGGAGTGTAGTATTTCGGAGGAACGGTGCTTTCATCCTCGCGGACATAGTGCGCATCGGAATAAATCTTCTGGGTATATCCGTTTTTGTAATGATATTCGCCGTTGACTCTGTCGGTCGTGTCGGCCTGTGGGGAAGAATTTGTGCTTTCCGGGGCTGCCTGCTCCGGATGTTCATCATCATACGGATAATACATAATCGGGACCTTCTTATCTTCTTTTGGAAAGGTACATGCTGTGTACTTCTCTTGTTTACGTGCCTTACTATACATGGCATTTATGACGTTGTAATGAACAAAGTCCCAAGAAATTTTAAACAAGATGAATACAATGTATGAACCCGCTCCGGTATCAGTATTTTCCGTAGTTTATGCTGAGGTACCCGTCTGTCGGCTCGATGCTGGTGTTCTCGGTTATCCACTTGTATGTGCGCGCCGAGTCCGTGAGCAGATTAAGGCTTATGTAGTCATAGACGTAGTCGCTGTAGACATTCGCGCTGCGGCCGACAAACTCCGACATCTCCATGTATATCCACACATTTGTCGTGCGCAGGCGTATCTCCTCGGTGTCGGATGCAAAGCGCAGGCCGATCGTACCGTCCTCCGCATCGGGCACGATGCACTCCGTGTACAGTTCATAAGCCTGCGCCGGTGTCAGGCGAACGGTGTCGTTAAGGTAGCTGCCGTCATCCCCGATATTCTCGATGCTCAGATAGGCTGTGCTTATGCTGTCCTCCGTGACCGGGATGCTCGGATAAACGCGCTGCGCGATAAGCTCCGGGCAGTTGAGCAGCCTGTCGAGCGCGCCTATCGCGGAGTCCGGGTCGCTCTCTATACCGTCGCTGTATGGCAGCATGTACAGGCGGCAGACGTGCGTGCCGTCCTTGAGGTAATAATTGAGCGGCTCGATGTAGTAGTCGCCGTCGGTTCGATCCGGCAGGCTCTTCGAGTCTATGAGCTTCTGGTGAAACTCGCGGTAAAGCTCCAGCGTCTCCGGCTGATTTTCGTGCCCGGTGCTGCCCTCGGAGAAGTTTATGTAGTCTATCTCGTCAAGCGGCGGGACGTACTTTTCGTAGCCCGTGACGTCAAGCTCCGCGCACAGCGCGAGCACAATGAGTGCTCCGCACACTGCGGCGTACTGCTTCCAGCCCCTGGAGAACACCCTCAGCGTTTTCTGCATCAGCATCTCCGAGCCGAACCAGCCGATGAACGCTCCCACCGGCAGCATTGCGATCACGAGTACCGCCGCCGGTACGCCGTAGAGCACATAGTCAAAGAACCAATAATATACCGCGCACGCGAAGGTCAGCGCCCCGCCTATGGCCATGCAGTATTTGAACGCAGGTCTGAGCCAGCTCACGGCCACAACGGCCCCGGCAAGCTCCATGCGTCTCTTGCGGACTATGACGAGTCCGAGTACGGCGAGCACTATCCCCACTATGCAGAAACCGATAAGGTATCCGAACCATGTGACGGAGTAGGTATAGACGCCGTCCTCTGCACCGGGTACCAGCGTGGATATGACGTCGCCGTTGATGAAAAGCATCTTGACCGGCGAAAGGAAGTCGAGCACCGAGCCGTCGTAGGCATAGCCGTAGACCAACACGGACAGCAGCGCCTCCACCGTGTGCTCCAGAAGCACCGCCGCAATGTTTATAACGCTGTAGAGCGCCGGGAGCACCAAGAGGTTCCCCGTCAGTGCGGCGCAGAAAGCGGCAAGCCCGAAGAAGGCCGTACTGCACATGAGCGACGTCCCAAGCCGTATCAGCATATATCCTGCTATAACGTTCGGCGTTCCCGCGAGGATGATCCACGCCGCCGCCCAGACGAGCAGATCGGCAATGAGCATCGGCACAAGCCCCGTGATGAAGGCCGTGCAGTACATCGTCTCACGGCGCAGCGGCAGGGAGTTTGCAAGGCCGCATCTGCGCGTATCGTACAGATAGCTGAACACCGCCATCGCGATGAGCACGGCGAAAACGAACGTGACCGGGAACTCAAACCTGCACGTTTCGAGAACGTGGCGGTTCACGCCGTACATTTCGAGCAGGCTGCCGCGGAGGTTAAAGCGCAGCTTACTGAGCAGGTTCACCGGGAACACGAATATCATCGCCGCGAAATACGCCGTCCACAGCGGCCAGAAGCGCTTGAGCAGATTCAGCGCAACGGCCTTGTTAAAGAATGATATCTTTGATCTCACTGTCAGCGCCTCCAAGCTCATAAATAAATATCTCCTCCAGTGTCAGCGGCAGCACATCTATGAAAAACGGCTGCGCTACGGCCAGAATGTTCGTCACTTCCTCCGCCGTCCCGCGCACTATCAGCTGGTACAGCCGCCCCGTGACGCTCTTGTGCAGTATCTCAAGTCCCTCGGGCAGCTCTCTGTCGTCCGGGAGCGCGAGCTGCACCTTGACGGTGCTGTCCTGCAGTTCGCTCAGCGGGCGCTGGAGAAGCATCCTGCCCTTGTTCATTATGCCGACGTGATCGCACACGTCCTCAAGCTCGCGCAGGTTGTGTGAGGAGACAAGCACCGTCGTCCCCCGCTCGGCGACGTCCGCGAGCAGCAGCTTCATTACCTGCCTGCGCATCACCGGGTCAAGCCCGTCAAGCGGCTCATCGAGCAGCATGTACTTCGGGCAGAGCGACAGCGCCAGCCAGAACGCCGCCTGCTTCTGCATGCCCTTTGAGAGCCGCTTGAACGACCGCTCCGGGGCTATGCCGAAGGCCGGGGCAAGCTTATTGTAGCGCTCCTCGCTGAAGCTTGTGTACATGCGCCGGTAGAGCAGCATCATGTCCTTTATCGACGCGCCGGGGTAGTAGAACACCTCGTCCGGGATGTACGCTATCTGCGCCTTGACCGCGGGGTTTTCAAAAACCGCCTCGCCGTCATACAGCACCTCGCCCTCATCCTGCCGGAGTATACCGGCCAAATGGCGTATCAGCGTCGACTTGCCCGCGCCGTTCGGCCCGACAAGCCCGTAGACTGCGCCGTCCGGCACGGATATATCCAGCCCGTCGAGTGCGGTGAAGCCGTCAAAGCTCTTCCGCAGGGATCTGACTTCTATCATCTGTCTCTCCTCCTTGTATCATGGCGCGCATTTCCTCCTCGCTCACGCCGAGGCTGTGCAGCTCCGCCGTCAGCGCCGAGAGCTTTTCCATAAGCTCCGCCTTATGTGCCTTGGCGGCGTCGTTCTCGCGGCTGACATAGCTGCCCTTGCCGGGCACAGAGACGGTGTAGCCCTCCGCCTCAAGCTCCCGGTAGGCGCGCTGGATCGTGTTCGGGTTTATCGTCAGGCTGACGGCAAGCTCCCTTACCGACGGCAGCCTGCTGCCCTCGGTGAGCACGCCGTTTATGATAAGCTGACGCAGGCCGTCCTTGACCTGCTCATATATTGGCCGCGAATCGCGGTAGTTCAGCTGTATCATTCATATTCCCCCTGTGCCAACTGTACTAATTTAATTAATACAGTTAATATATACCACTCCCCTGCTTCTCTGTCAATACGCCGAAATCTTAATTTTTTCGATAGCAAAAACATCGCCGCTCAAATGAGCGGCGATATAATTTTATAATATTCAGAAGCAGTAGATCATAGGGCAGCCGCAGGTCTGGCCGCAAAGCAGCTGAGAGCCGCAGAGCGCCAACCACAGCGGGCTGAGATTCACGCGGTGGCCGTAGCCGGTGGAGTAGCTGTCATAGAAATCGCGTCCGCTCTGCAGCTGTTCGAGCAGGCGGCGGTATTCCTCGTTGCCCGGTTCTATTTCTACCGCGCGCTTGGCATGCTCCAGCGCCGTGACCTTGTTGCCCATGTACATGTTCGCCCCGGCGGAGAGGTAGTACCACTTGCCGTCGCGCTCCGACATCGGAACTCCGGAGAGAGCGTTCAGCGCTTCGCGGTACATGCCGTTGCGAATGTAATTTTTCGCGGCGGTGTATTCGCTGCGTTCGGTCTGACGGTTCTGCTGCGCGTTCGACCAGCCGGTGAAGTCGCCCCAGCTCGTCCACGGGTTCCAGCCGTACTGCTCATACTGGCCGTACTGAGCCCCGCCGTAGCCGTTATTGGCCTGCTGGCCATAAACGCCTGCCTTGGCGGTGCCGTTCTTTATCTGGTCGTATGCGGTGTTGATGTCGTTCATCTTCCGCGCGGCCTCTTCGTCACCGGGGTTAAGGTCGGGGTGGTATTTCTTCGTAAGCTCGCGGTACGCTTTTTTTATTTCTTCGTCCGATGCGTCGGGAGAGACGCCCAGAACCTTGTATGGATCCTGATACATTTACAGGTCCTTTCTGCTGTATTTCTTATTGAATTGTGCCCACAGCCCTACACAAAGTATATTTTGCATCAGTCCCGCGTCCTGCACCAGCGGGAGCTTATCGAAATAGAACACGCACTCGCCGAGCTGCATCTTCAGTATGTCCCTGAAGCGCTGCTCGTTATCCTCCCGCCCGGCATAGTCCCTGAACGGGTTATAGCTTCCGGAAGCAGCGTCGTCCTCAAGGTCGATGATCGCGTCGCAGAGGTATATAAAGCGCCCCAGCGCGTGAGCCATCCGGCCAAGTGTATCAGCCCAGCGGTCGTCCTTATAGATAAAGAGCTGCTCCATAAGCTCACCGAAGGTATCGGCGGCGGCATCAGGCTCGCAGAGCCCTGATTTTTCTATCTCTCCGAGCTTTTCGATTGAACGGCGCATCACGCCGCACTGCCGCGGATAGCGCTCGGAGATCTCCTCGTACCAGCGCTTGAGCGTCCTCGCCTCGGCGTAGGCCGTGAGGCTGCGGTCGTCATGCCAGTCGTCCAGACACTTGAGATAAGCCAATGCGACGTTCATGTTCGCGGCATAATCGCTTATCTCGTTCGTCATCCACTGCTGCCGCTTGGCCGGGTGGCGCGGGCAGACGCTCTCCCCGTGCTCCTCCTCCGGTTCATAGAGCGAGGAGAGCAGCAGCACAAGAAAGGTCAGGTCATAATTGAGCGTGAGCCTTGCGGCGGAGCCGAAGCAGCGGTCAAGGCTGCGGCACAGCCCGCAGTAGCACTCCTTATAGCGTTGCTGCTGTTCCTCTTCAAGCAGCTCCGATGCTGCGACAAGATACCCGAACATATCAGGTCTTCCCCGTAAAGGACGTGCCGCACTTGCGGCAGACTATATTGACCTTGCCGTGCCCTCTCGGTACGCGCAGCGCCGTCTTGCAGTTGGGGCAGGTGAAGAACTTATAGTCCTTGCGCTGCACCCAGCGCTCGTGCCGCACCCTGAGCGCGGCGGAGACCTTGTACCTTGCGCGGATATACTTCCCGTTTTCCTCGCGGCGCTTGTAAACGTTGCGGGAGAGCATACGGAAGTATGCGTACGCCAGCAGCACGAATACAAGCGGATATACATATCTGCCTACCCCGTCCTTGAATATCGCCGCGATTAACAGCAGCACGATATCGACGAGCAGCAGAAAACGATTTAACTGGTCGTTGCCGTTGCGCCCGGCCATGAAGCGCGCAATTTTTTCTCTCATAATCCACCTTCGCTGATTTCATAGGCATTGTCTGTCTTTTTTCTAAGAGAGCATTTTACCACAATGCGTATGCAAAACATCAAGAAAGTGTTAACTTCGGTTAAGAATCTGATCTTTCGGATTATTTTTTGCTTTTGCACTCAAGCGACAGGCGTATTATCTCCTCGCACAGCTGCGGATATTCAATTCCCTCGAGCTTTGCAGCCTTGGGGATGAGGCTGTTCGGCGTCATTCCGGGCAGGGTGTTGACCTCAAGGCACCATGCGCACCCTTCGCTGTCGATGATGAAATCGGTGCGGGAATAGACTGAGAGCCCAAGTGCGTTGTGGAACTTCAGCGCCGCTTCGCAGACGGTCTGTCTGTCCTTCTCGCTGATGCGGGCGGGGCAAATTTCACGCGCGCCCTCGTCGCCGCTCTGGTACTTGGCGACATAGTCAAAGGTCGAGCCTTCGGGCGGGACGATCTCGATTGGGCTCAGGCAGCGGTCGCCGAGAACGGGGACTGTGACCTCGGTGCCGTGTATCTTCTCCTCGACGACGATGCGGTCGCCATACTTAAGGATATTGCGCAGGGCGGCTTCCAGCTCCTCGCGCGTGTCAGGCAGCTCCACGCCGATGGACGAGCCGCCGTTCACGACCTTTACCGCGCAGGGCAGCGGCAGCGTATCGAGGAGGCCGGGTATATCGTCCTCACCGTAGACAACCTCGCGCCACGGTGCGGTGCGGATGCCGTAGCTGTCCATGACGCGCTTGGCAACGGCCTTATCCATTGCCATCGCGCTGCTGAGCGGACCGGAGCCGGTATAGGGAACGCCGAGCAGATCGAGCGCGGCCTGAATTTTGCCGTCCTCGCCGTCAGCGCCGTGCAGACCGAGAAAGACACAGTCCGCAAGCGCGCATATCTCAAGCACGTTCTTGCCGAGGCGGCTCGGACTCTTGAGCTTACGCGAGGCTTTGACCGCTTCAAGGTCTGGCGCTTTTCTTTCGACCGCGACGCTGCCGCAGAAGCCGTCGGGGACGTCGAAAGCGTCCTCAAGCGCGCCGTCATAATTTTCAAGCCCCATGAACATATCGACGAATATAGCCTTATGGCCGAGGCTGCGCAGAGCCTTGCACACGGAGGTGCTCGTGACGAGAGCGACCTCGCGCTCGGTGCTTATCCCGCCGCCTAAAACAACGATCTTCAAGGATGATTCTTCCTTTCAAAGAGAAATAGATATCTCCAATAAGATACCACAACTGCGCCGCGAGTACAAGAAAAAAGCCGCAGACAGAATAAATGATTTGAAAGAGTTTCGGAAATATATTATAATGGATATCAGAACAAACAGAAAGGAGCTTCGCGTGAACATGGACTATATGGAACAAAGATTATTCGACCTGTATGACAAGTATCTTTACAGCTATGATGAGCTCCGGAAAAAGGCGCTGGCGGAGACCTGCTATAGGGAATACTCCAAAGGCGGAGAGGGCACGCACAGAGGCTACTACTGCCCCAGCCCCGTGATAGACTTGCTCGTAGGCAATGTGAACCGCGGCAGACTCCTGAAGCGGCGCCCGGCGGTCAACTATGACTATATCTATTATCTGAACGAAGCGCGTCAGATCATTATGGTCGATGCTTTCGCCACATGGGAGGACGGCAGGAAAACTCTGTACACAAGGGAGTTTATTTTCCACGGGGAGAATGTTGAAACATCCGTGGAGTATAAACTGGATTATTTTTTAGGCTACATCCATATGTACTCCGCATCGCTGTGCGATTATGAGGCAGAAAAGCTCCGCGCATACAGGCGGCTGTGCATGGCCGCATATTGCAGAGATGACGGGAGTTGCTATGCCGACAAGGACTCATGTTTATTCAAGGCAGAAGATTATGAGTATGATGAGTCTGGGCTGATGTGTGAAGCCATATTGGGCGAAAAGCTCTCGTACAAAGCAAAAACCAGATCTGGCAAGTTCAAGCCCGCGGGCTACACGCAGGAATATGCGTACAGGCTCTTCCATAACGAGGATGGCTTCATGTATGCGTATAAGTCACTGGAGCCAAGACCCGACGGACTGGACCCGATGTACTATATCGCTAAAAGCAAGCTGAGGAAAATATAGAGAGTCAAATGAGAAAGTTCGTTATTGATAAAGTTCTATATTTGCTATTCGGGATCGCCATTGGAATAGGAATATATGTATTCGAAAGATATATAGTATTAACAGTCATTTTTGAGACCATCCTTATAACGTGTCTCGCAAGCCAGTGCAGTCCGCTTTTTGCTTTATTGATTGATGTATTCAAAGGCAGTGTAACTAAAGAAGTATATCTTTCGGGTAAAATTATTTCTTGGGGATATGATTTTTTTAGCAGAGGCAGCTATACTGAATGGAAATTTTACTATGGGAGCAACGACATACTCAGGCTTCGTGTACCGGATATCAAAAACAGCGAGCTTCTTGAAGAAATGAAAAATCAGAGACGGGATCAGAAGCTGAAAGTTACATACTATAATTTGTCAAAAATACTCATAAGCTTTGAGCCGGTTTACGATTGATAACCGCGGGATAAGGGCAGGCTTAAAAGCCTTCCCCTTGAGGGGAAGGTGGTTCGCGCAGCGAACCGGATGAGGTGTTTACTGCGCACGAAATATTTACTTCGCAGCAAAGCCCGGCGCTCAATGCCGATTGTATTCGGCTCTCCTGCGGTGACCGGCTGCCGGTCGCTCCGCGGGGTGACTTTCTCAGCGTGGAGAAAGTCACCAAAGGCACGTTTAAGAGGCGGGGATTCCGCTTTCCCCGCCTCCTAAAAACCTCCACCCTTGAACCGGCAAAGAGAAACCGTGCGCGGTTTTCCTTTGATTTCTTCCAGGGGGAGCAATGGATGAACAGCGGCGGCTCGTTTCAAACAGCGTCAATGAACAGGTCTTTTTGCTTAATGCTTAATAGGAGCAACAGCATGTCAACAAAGAAAATTGCAAAAATATTCGGAATAATAATTTTGGCAGCAATTATTGCGGCGACGCTGGCGGTGATGGTATTCGAGAGATACATTGTCCAGAGGTCGCAGTATGAAATTCCCGTGCTTTCGGATCACGGCATATTCTACGGCGATACCCCAGCGGAGGTCTCAGGAAAGCTCGGCACTACGGCTGCCTCAAAAGAAAAACTGCCGTATGCGCCCGAAACTTACATCCGCTATAACGCCGCCATACTGGGCAGCAACGCAGAAATAACATGCTATTTTCTGTATGGCCGGTATCTTACCGAAGCGGATATTTATATTACGGCGGAGAGCGCGGCTCAGGCAGACGAGCTGTTCACGCAGGCCGCGGCACTTATCGAAGAAGAATACGCAGAGCAGCCCGGTTTCACAGTCGGCGAAGTTCGGCACAAGGACGACGGTTCTTACAGTCGGTCATTATCCTTGAGCTTCGGTGCAACAGGGATAGACTATACGCTCAAGGTACAGGAAAACAGCCTGAGCATAAGCTGCTGCAAGCTGTTTTGATGAAAAGCTGAAATGAAAGCGGGAACCGAATGACAGATATGTATCTGAGCGTTTCGCTCGAAGCGAAGCATGATTTTGACACGGACGCTGTGACACGGCGGCTGGGTGTCGAACCGACGCAAATCAGAAAGCTCGGCACGCCGATGCATCCGGGGCATGACGCGCTATATAAATACAACTCATGGGAATGGGACACCGGGCATATATCCGCTGATGACGCAGGGGAGCTTATCGCGCAGGCGGCGGCCATGTTCCAGAGCCGGGCAACGGTCATGCGGGAGCTTGCCGATGAGTACGGCGGCAAATGGGCAATAGTGCTCGACGGGTACGTACACAGCGGCGACGCGCCGACTGTACTGCTGCCGCCGGACTTTGTCGAGTTCTGCGCCGCAATAGGCGCGATCTTCCAATACGTTATTGATATATCCTATGACTACTCATCTGAAGGAGGGGCTGACCGTGGCACGGCTGAGGATCGACCTGACACTCACCGCGGGTGAAGAAAGCGTGTGGAGCATTTCGACCGGCGAAGCAGAGGCTGACGACGCCGAAACGCTGATTGAGAAGCTGATTTCCATGGCGCTGCCCGAAAAGGAGCGCATGGCAGAGCGCGCCGCCGGGTGCGGCGGGAGATGGACAGTCCGCTTCGCGGGGTGCGTACACCGCGGCGAGATGCCCACGGTCTATCTCGACCGGCGCTTCATTAGCTTCTGCGCAGAGATACACGCTGCTATCCTTTACGACATCCGCATCGCGGCGGACGAACGCTGATTGTTCATATACAACATGGTCAAAATCGTCAACAGATAAAAATAATTACGGAGGTGGAAAAATGGGAGCATGGGGATCCGGATTGTATCAGAATGATACAGCGCTGGATGTAAAAGATGAATTTGAGAAGCTGTTTAACGACGGCAAGGGCGTTCAGGAGATTACCGACGGGCTGACGGCAGAGTTTGAAAGCATAATGGACTGCGCCGATGAAGCGCCGCTGTTCTGGCTCGCGCTGGCGGATACGCAGTGGAAGTTCGGAGTGCTTTTGCCGGACGTCAAAGAGAACGCTCTGCGCTGGATCGATGAACTGAAGATCCAGACAGCGGATACTCCGGACGAAGCCAAGCAGAAGAAATCGCTGGAAACCTTGCAGGCAAAGCTGCTTTCGCCGCTGCCGCCGGTGAAAAAGCCGAAAAAGAAGAGGATTTACAAGTGCGAGTGGAAAATTGGCGACGTCTTTGCCTACCAATTGGAAAGCGAGCTTGCCAAGGAAAGAGGGCTTTACGGACGGTATTTCCTGATCCAGAAAGTTGACGAGGGCACATGGTATCCCGGGCATATAGTCCCGATCATATACGTGAAACTAACCAGAGATACCAAGCTTCCGTCAACAGAGGAAGAATATAATGAAGCAGAATACGTCCAGACAGGGTTCACAAAGTGGGAGTGGCGTTTTCTTCCGCTCAATATGAGCCGGCCTAAGGAAGATTTTGAAGAAAAATCCAAGCTTACTTACGAAGTGGATGAATATGGCTATTTGCCGGAATACAGGCTAACGCTGCTCAACACCTCAAAAAGGGTCATTCCCAAGAATCTGATCTATGTGGGTAATTTCCCGGATGCGCCCCGCCCTCAAAAGGAGTTCATTCCTCATGTGAAAGTCAACATTGGGGTCATTTGGTGGAAACACTTCGATGAAACCTTTGAATCGAAAATGATCAAACACTACTGCAATCACAATCTTCGGGAACTCAGCATCTATCACAAAGACGAACCGAAAGCAGGGACCGAATGACGGATATATAATGGAGCAGACGGTATGAAGAATCGGCGATATGGAAAATTCAGGCTCGGCGACTACACCGCGTCATGGGGAGTCATTGCGCTGTGGCTGCTTTTCTCAATAGCGGCATTGGCGCTGGCGCTGCCGCGCTGGATGGCAGTTTTACCGGCGGTATTCGCCGCGGTTCGGCTGTGGGCGGTGCTTTCCCCGCAGCGCGAGAGCTTTATTCTGAACCGCAGCTCTGTCACGGTCTTTCGCGGCGGGAAAAGCCGAACTATCGACCTGCCCCCGGACATCACCATAGTGGTGTCATACGCGGATATCTGCCCTCCGCTGACCGTGCCCACGCCAGTCGGGAACCGGACCCACATACTCAAAGACAAGTACGCCGTCTCTATCCTGCGTGAAACTCCGCTGGATGCAGCCTTGGATGGGCTGCACCGGAACGGCATGAAGAAGTACACGAGCAGCTGGGTGCAGACTGTTTTTGAGGGCTGTCGGTATGTCTACGGTTTTGTGTGCGATCAGGCCATGCTCGATGAACTGATTGCAGACAGGCCGTGCCTGCTGATAATCCCGGAATCACTGTCAGGTAAAATAGCCGTCTGCTCAGCCGCGGCGAACGTATACATAGACGCGGGATGCTGACGCATAGAGACGGCTCACCCCAAAGGAGGTAACAATGAAAGCTGCAAATAAAAAGAGAAAAATTGTTTTTATCCCGGCGGCCGGCTGGATATTCCCCACCTGTGTTTTCTTTCCGTTCTGGATTTATGCACTGTACATGGTTATAGGATTTATTCCGCTGCCGGAGCAGCCGATCGTGCTCGACTATGTCGGATCCATACTCGCGGTGCTTATAATGGTGCCTGTTTTAATACTCATCATCTTGAGCACGGTGATATTGTTCGCGCTCTGGTGCCGGCCTATCGTGCTGACTGAAAACGAAATGGTGCAGGGGTTTATCTTCAAGCGCAGATGCGCCAAAGCAGACATAACCGGGATAGGTATCGCGTCGATCTACGGCAAGGACGGCATCGCCCAGGGCTTCACCCAATATGGCGTATACGCCGTTACCGGGCAGTATGATAAAGCGCTGATCGATGAAATGGGCATCGGCGATATTTGGTTAGCTTCCTTGGCGCGCAGATGGTGGAAGCCCAAAAAAGGGCCGATACCTGACAGCGTGTATCCCATCGGTTATAAGTTAGAGCGGTGCAGCATGCTTAAAGAGTGGTTGGGTCAAGCGCCCGAAGAATAAAAAAGGTTTCCCCCGCGCGGGGGGAAACCTTTTTTATTCTTCGATTTATTCTTCTTTTTTCTTCTTGAAAACAAAAAGCTTGCTGAGGATGTAGTTGCCGAGGAACACGAGCACGGACTTTATGAACCACGTCACATATACGTTTATGCCCAGCACCGTGCCGAGCAGCTGCGTTACCGCCCAGTCCATCCCGAGCGTCGCGAGACGCGAAGCGACAAAGCCGCCAGCCTCGGCAAGGATGTTCGGGTTCTTGCTCTGGAAGACCCATTTGCGGTTCGTGGGGTACGCAAAGGCGACGCCCGCGACCCAGTCGACTATTGCAAGGGCAGTGTTCTGCGCGAAGGTCGGGTGCAGCGTCCCGCCGAAAAACAGGAAGTTGAAGCCGAAGCGCGCGGCGGCGGCGACAAGCGTCGTAAGGCAGCCGACGATGAAATATACAAGAAACTCGCGGTACTTGACGCACAGCGCCTTTATCTTCTCGATCATCCTTATTTGTCCTCCCTGCCGCAGATACGGGAAATGATGTATCTCGGCCTGCCCTTTATCTCGTCATAGATGCGGGCGATATAGTAGCCGATTATGCCGAGGCTTATCATAATTACGCTTGCCGAGAACAGCAGGAGAAGTATGACCGTCGTGAACCCGCCGAGGGCGACGCCGGATATCTTCTGCACCAGCGCGATTATGCCGAGCACAAACGCCACTGCCAGCATGATGAAACCGAGCACGGTGACAATATGCAGCGGTGCGGAGGAGAAGGAACTGATATTCGTCAGCGCGTATTTGATGAGCGACTTTGTCGACCACTTGCTCACGCCCTCGGTGCGCTCCTGCACGCAGTAGCTGACGCTGGTCTTCTTATAGCCGACCCAGAACGAGAGCGCGCGGAAGAACACGTTGCGCTCGGGCAGGCTGTTGAGCGTGTCGACGACCTTGCGGTCAAGGAGCTTGAAGTCCGACGAGGAGGACATGTCCATCCCCGTGGCCTTGCTGATGAGCCCATAGAAGCTGTTGGCAGCAAACTTGTGCAGCCCGCTCTCCTCGCCGCGGTCTTCCTTGATGCCCTCGACGACCTCGTAGCCCTGCTCCCAGAGCCGGTACATCTCGACTATTTTCTCCGGCGGGTGCTGCAGATCACAGTCGATGACGACGCAGCAGTCGCCCTTCGCCTGCTCCAGCCCCGCGAACATCGCGGCCTCTTTGCCGAAGTTGCGGCTGAAGTGTACGCCGACGACGTGGCTGTCCTTTTCGGCGGCCTCGTTTATCTGCGCCCATGTGCCGTCACGGGAGCCGTCGTCAATGAACAGCAGCTCATAGTCGATCTTCTCCGGCTGGAGTATCTCCGCCATGCGCGCTGTCGCCTTGGCGATCATTTTTTCTTCATTATAGGAAGGCAGGATCACGGAAAGCATTTTTTGCACCTCACTTGGAAATCAGATATGTCGCGCTCAGGCCGTTCTGGTACAGCAGCTCCGCCTTGTCATAATCGGAGGCGTCCGCGAGCGCGGAGATAATTTTATCGGGGTCATAGCCGCTCGACCAGAACTCGCTTATATCCACGTATGCGACAAACTCGTCCGCGCCGCCGACATAGTCGAGCGCGCCGGTGAGCTCGGTATCGTCGCTCACATAGAAATCGTCAAAGGCCATAAGCTGAAGCAGATCCTGTGTAATGGCCTCAAACCTGTTGTCGGAGAAGTAGACGCATTTATCATCCGAATGTTTCGCGACTATCGCATCATACTCCGCGTACTCCGGGTAGAGATAATCCGGCGGGGCGCAGCGCGCCTGCCAGAGCGCCAGAGCCATGATGCAAAGCAGCGCCGCCGTCTTTATAAGCCCCTCCCGCTCGAAGCTGCCGAGGCTCTCCTCCAGCAGGTACAGCAGCAGGCACGCCGCCAGCACGAAGGCCGGGACGAGGTTATAGATATACCGCGGCTCGTCCACCGGTGAGATGAGCGCGACGATCACAAGCACGACAAACGCCGGGACTATGAGCACCAGCGCGCGCAGGTCGAGCCTTTTGTCCTTTGCCGCCGCTTTGAACTTCCTGAAATACACTCCGAGTGCAATGATGGCCAGCAGCGCAATGATAATCGCCGCCTTGAGCCCATGCGTCACAAAGCTTATAAAGGTCCTGAGCCTAACGGGGTACTGCGCGAAGTTGCGCAAGTTCTCCATCGCGTTCCCGCCGGAGACGATGTTGTCAGCGAAGAGATGGTCAAGGCACGCCGGGAACACGAGCAGCAGGCTCAGCGCTCCGACGAGCGCGCAGGGGATGAACCACGCGAGCGCCTTGTATTCCCTCTTCACAAGCGCGTATATCACATACGCCGCGCAGAGGAAGAAAGCATAGAACACGAAGTAATACTGCGTTATGAGCCCTGCCAGCAGCACAAGGCCGGTCAGGATGCAGTATTTCGGCTTAAACTCCCGCATCAGGCATACGATCAGGTACATCAGCACGATCGTGAGGAGCGTCAGGAGCATGTACATGCGTATCATCACGAAGGTCGACATGCCTATCACGCTCAGCCCATAGAGCACAGCCGCAGCGGTGCCGCAGCCGCGGCTCCAGCCGAGCCTGCGCACGGTCTTATACAGCGCGAACATCGTGAGCATATACAGCACGTAGTTGAGCGCAAGCCCCGTCCACTTGCTGAAAGTGTCCGGGAACAGGGAGCAGACGGCGTTCAGCAGCCAGTAGTGCAGCGGCGGGTGAACGTCATGCACCTGATTATAATAGACGGAGCCTGCGTCGAAGCGCTCCCCGTCCGTCACGGCGACGTAATCGAAAAGCTCCTGCCGGGTGAAGGTCTTGCCGACCATTTCCCCGTCCTTTATGTCGGTCAGGAACGGGGCATAGTGGCTGTTCGACAGGCCGTAGGCATATATCTCGTCAATGAACATTCCGGATTTGCGCCCGGCAAACAGGAAGCACACTCCCGTGACGATCACAAAAACAAGCACCAGCGCCCAACAGCGGCGGAATTTTTCTTTCATTTTATATCTCCGATAAGGATAGCATTATAATACAGATTAACAGTATAATCCATTTCCCGCCGTTTCGCAACAGTTTTGGTTCAATATGAAGAAAACTAAAGGGCACGCCGCAGCGTGCCCTTTTAATGTGTTATGCTTTTGCGTATTCAAGTGCCTTGAGCGGGCGCGTTTCGAGCGCCTGCCAGACCAGCTCCAGAAGCTCCGGAGATGCGGGGACATAGGGGTTGCGCACCTTGGCGGTGCGGAATATGCCGCCCTTTACCAGGACCTCCTTATGCACGGCCATCGCCATTCCGCCCGGCACAGAGCCCAGACGTATGAACGGCAGATACCGGTAGAACTCCTCGCGCGCCTGCTCGTGCCGGCCGGAGGTATACAGCTCATATACCCTGACAAGCACATCCGGGAACTCACCGGCCGGCATCGTACCGACAACGCCGGAGCACAGCTCCTCGTAGAAGAAGGTCGCGTTCAGTCCGCCGAATACGGTGACCTTTCCGCCCGTCGCCTCGATTATTTTCTTTGCTTTCTGGAAAGTGGGAGGGGCTTCGGCCTTCACGAAGCGGATATTGTCATAGTCGTTCACAAGACGCACGATGGTGTCTATCGGGATATTGACTCCGCAGGCGCCGGGCGCATCCTGGATCATTATCGGCAGCGGCACAGCCTTTGCGACAGCGGCGTAATAATCATATATGCGCTGTGCGTCGGGCTTTATCATGTACGGCGGCATCATCATAAGCACATCCGCGCCGTTTTTGTAAGCCCACTGTGCGCTGTCGATCGCAGGCTCTATGCCCGTGCCGCCCGCGCCGAAAACCAGCGGTACGCGTCCGTTGTTTACGCGCACGACAAGCTCTGCGATCTGCTGCTTTTCAGCCGCGGTGAGGGCAAAAGCCTCGCTTGCGTTGCCGAAGAGAGCAATGCCGCTGACCCCGGAATCGAGGAGGAAGTTTACTTCACGCTCCAGGCTGCCGCAGTCGATGGTGTCGTCCTCGCAAAACGGGGTAGGGAGGATCGGGCATACGCCGGACAGCCGCTCATTTATATTCTGCATTTTTTTGCCTTTCACTTGTTCTCAGATGAATAATACCTGACTTTGTCTTCGTCGAATTCTATGCCGAGGCCCGCGCCCTCCGGGATAGAGAACGCGCCGTTTTCGCACTTTATCGGATCGATAAGGAATTCGTTTGCTACTGGGAGGATGCTGGGCTGGTATTCCTGCATCCCATAGAAGTTGTATATAGCCGCGTCACAGTGCAGAGTAGCCGCAATGCATCCTGCCTGACCGACGCTCAGATGCGGAGCGACAGGCTTGCCGTAAAGCTCGGCAAGCTCCGATATGCGCATAAGCTCGCTTATGCCGCAGCGCCCCACATCGGGCTGGACAATGTCGCAGCTGTTCCGGTCGAGAATATCCTTGTAGCGCCAGTGCGTTCTGTCCGCCTCGCCGAGGGTGACGGGGATGCTGACAGTTGCAGCAAGCTCGCTGTAACCGGCAAGGTTTTCCGGATTGAGCGGGCATTCGAGAAATTCCACGTCCAGCTCTTCGAGCCTGTGCGCAAGCTTGACGGCCTGAGCCACCGTGTAGTTCCAGTGCGCATCTATCATCAGCTTGAAGTCCGCGCCCAGCGCCTCGCGCAGCGCGCGCATTATCCTGATGTCCTCGTCCATTCCGTAGCCTATCTGGAGCTTTATGGCCTTGAAGCCCTTCTCTTTCCAGCTCAGCGCAAGCGCGACCTTTTCATCAAGCCCCGCTACCGGAAGGCCGGATATATAGGCCGGTATCTCCGTGCGGTATGCGCCGCCCAGGAGCTTATACACCGGCACGCCGAAATGCTTTCCCGCGATGTCCCACAGGGCACAGTCCACCGCCGATATAGCGTCCACCATGAAGCCGCTGTAATAGCCGCGGTCGCGCATGAGCCCGTAGAGCATGTTCCATATGACGCCGCGGTCGAGCGGGTCGCGCCCGAGCAGTACGGGCGTGAACAGCTCGCTGATTATGCGCCCGGCCACATCCGGCAGTACCGGTGCGAGGGCTTCGCCCCAGCCGCTTATGCCGCCGCTGCACGTCACCTTGACAAGCAGTGTCTCCATATTTTTGGAATACGGGCACCTGTACTCCGGGCGCAGGTAATAATCATAGTCCGTATCCAGACCGGAGCTGCTGCCGAGGTATACATGATCCTTCTTTATCTTTATCGGGAATACTTCTATTTTCTCTATCTGCATCAGACTATCGCTCCTTTCTCAGGCGCCGTCCAGTCCTTGGCGCGGATCCTGTTCGTGATGAGCAGGCCGCCGACAATGACCATGCAGACCACGGAGGCGATGACGTTCGGGGACACCACCATGAACGCGGAGAGCACAACGAGCACTATGCGCTCCCATACGGCGACCGGTCTGAACGCGCAGCCGATAACGCCGGAAGCCATGCCGAAGATACCCACTATGCACTGGAAAATCACCCATACCGTGCCGGCGATGGTCCCCTCAAGGATCAGCGAGGGGTTGTAGATAAACGAATACGGGATGATAAACGCGGGCAGTGAAAGTCCGACCGCGAGCCATCCGGTCTTCATCGGAGGGGACTTTGCAAGTCCTGCCGCCGCATATGCGGAGATCGCGACAGGCGGCGTGATTCCGGAGAACACGCCGAAATACAGCGCGAACATGTGGCTTGCCATCGTGTTGCAGCCCATTTTTATAAGCGCCGGTACGGCGATCGCCGCAACCATGATATAGCATGCGCTTGTCGGAAGCCCCATGCCGAGCACGATGGAGGCCAGCATTACCATCGGGAGTATCAGGTACAGATTGTTGTGACCGAGGCTTATTATGATGCTGGCAAACTTGACGCCTATGCCCGTCTCGTTGGAAACGCCTATGACGATACCGGCCGCCGCGCAGGTGACTGCGATAAGAACAGCATTCCGGCCGCCGCGGGCGAGCGTTCTGACGAGCGCGCGCCAGTTGATCCTCCCGCGCTTTTCCGCAAACATGATGATGACGATCGAGAGGATGCCGTAGAGCGCCGCTTTGTATGCCGAGAAGCCGAGGATCATCGTGATGAGTATCACGAATATAGGCGCGGAAAGATAGCCCTTATGCAGCAGGAGCCACTGCCAGGACTTTGCGTTCTCATCCGGAGCCGCGCCCTTGAGCCCTGTGCGCACCGCTTCAAAATGCACCGCAGTAAAGATCGCGACATAGTAGAGGATCGCTGGTATCGCAGCTGCAGCGCAGAGCTTTATGTACGGAATGCCGACGTATTCCGCAAGCAGAAACGAGGCGGCTCCCATGACAGGCGGCATTATCTGCCCGCCGGTGGATGCGGAGGCCTCGACCGCACCGGCAAACTCGGAACGGTAGCCGGTCTTTTTCATAAGCGGGATGGTGTACACGCCGGTGGAGGTGACGTTCGCGGTCGAGCTGCCGGAGATCATGCCCATAAGGCCGCTGGCGATGACCGCCATCTTTGCCGGGCCGCCCCTTGCCTTGCCGGTGAGCGAAAAGGCAAGATCGATGAAGAACTGTCCCGCGCCGGAATACTCAAGGAATTCTCCGAAGAGCGTGAACATGAAAATGAATGTCGCGGACGCCGCAACGGTTGAGCCGAAAATGCCGTTGGTGCTCAGGCTCATCTGCTCGGCCATGCGCTTTACGGTCGTTCCGGTGTGGCGGATCTTGCCGTGCAGGTATTTGCCGAAGAACGCATACGCAATGGCGACAAGGCAGACGATGACCATGCCCATACCGGCGACACGCCGCGTCGCCTCCAGAACGGCGATAACTATAAACACCGCGACAACATAGTCAAGCGTGGTGAGCGGTGACACAAAGGGTATGCGCGCGATAAGGCGCGAGTAGGATATCTGGCTGATGTATGTCATTGCAGCCAGCGTGAGGACGAACCAGATATAATCGATAACGCCTATCTTTGAAAAACGTCCCTTTTTGCGCATCGGGTATATGAGGAAAGCCAGCGGGAGCAGGAACATCAGATGCGTGGTGCGCATTTTATAGGCTTCCAGAATACCGGTCGCAGAAACATAGAGATGGAAGCAGGAAGCGACAAGGCCGATAACGAATATTATCTTTGCGGTGATATCGGCCAGCGACTTCTTATTATCGAGCTTTGTAGACTCTGACATTGGCAATTCCTTTCATAAGCATGTGCGGAGCTGCATAAATAATATGCAGCTCCGCGCCGTTAGTCTGCTCTTGCTATCAGGCGACGCCGGCTTCCTTGTAGTAGCGTGCCGCGCCGGGGTGGAGCTCAAGTTCGATGCCCGCAATGCCGCTCTCGGGGCCGGTCATGTAGTTTGCAAAACCGGAGTTGACATTGCCGAGAATGGAGATGCCCTCCTCGGAATTGAGGAACTTGGTGATCTCATACACAACAGCCTCGTTTGCATCCGCGCTTGCGCAGACGGTGATCACAACGCCGACCGTGCTCACGTCAGAATCCTGACCGGTGTAGGTACCGGCGGGAATGGTCTTTGCGAGATAGCCCTGGCTCGAGAGAGCGTCGACTGCCTCCTGCTCAAGGGTGAGGAGCTTGATGTCCTTAGAGGCTGCGATCTCGGAGATGGTGGAATAAGGCATACCGGCAAGAACGGAAACCGCGTTGAGCTGGCCGTCGGTGAAGAGCGTGGACGCATCGCCGATGTTGAGGTACTCTACCTTGCCGCCCCATGCAGCGATATCATTATAGCTTGCGCCGTAGTATGCGAGAACCTTGCGGAACAGGGACTCAATGCCGCTGCCCTGAGCGCCGACAGAGACCTTGATGGGGTACTTCTGGTCAACGATATCCTTGAAGGAGTTTATGGGAGCATCCGCGGGGACTGCGACGTGGAGAACAGATTCCATAACGGAAGCGACGCCGTAAATGCCGGTGACGGGCTCAGTAAAGTTGCCTTCGCCGACGATGGCTTCATGGATGGTATCGGACTGGGAGTGGGCAATGACGGTCTCACCGGTGCTGAGCAGTGCGAGGTTCGATGCCGCCGCGCCGACCTTGACAGTGCAGGTGATGTCGGGAGCGATGGAGTTGATGTACTCGCCGATCTGAATGCCCATTGCATAGACGGAGCCGGTCTCGGCGCCGAAGGTCATTATCAGGTCGTACTGTTCGGGAAGTGCATTCTCATCGGCCGGCTCCGCGGGAGCTTCGGTCTGAGCTGCGGCCGGCTGCTGGGTGCTTGCCGACTCGCCGCATCCGGCGAAGAGCGCCAGCATCATGCATACACAAAGAATTACTGCTAATGTTTTTTTCATTTGGATCCTCCTATGGATTTTATCTGAAGTGAATTCAGCATCTGCATTATAGGCCTTTGATTCATATTTTGCAATACTCATTTAGAAAATAGATAAGAAACCCGAAATAATTAGATGGAGTATAAAAGACGGACGTGGAATTTTGTGCAACTTGATCGTCACACCGCAAATTTCATGCAAAGAAACAGGGAGCTGCCTGTCCGGCAGCTCCCTGTACATATTAAAATCAAAGGCAGCCCAGCTTGTTGGAAATGAGCGCAGCGGATTCCATCGCGATCGATGAGACTTCCTCCTCGTGTTCCTGGATGCTGCTGCCGCGGAACTTTCCTGAAAGGCTCAGCCCGGCGATCACTTTGCCGGTGCGGTCGCGTATCGGCGCGGCGACACAGGCGCTGCCCAAGGCGTGTTCGCCGTACTCCGTGCTGTAGCCGAGGCGGCGGCACCTGTCGATCTGCTCCATCAGAACTTCCGGGGACGTGATTGTGTTGTATGTATAGGCTTTCATTCCCTTTCTGCCGATGATGTCCATGATCTCATCATTGGTCATCGCAGCAAGGAGCACCTTGCCTATCGCCGTGCAGTGCAGCGGATTTGAATATCCGACCATTGTGTACATTCTCGGTGAGGTCCGGCTGTCAACATGGGCAAGATAGTACATGCTGTCATCATACAGCACGGCGAGGTTTGCCCCGACGCCGAACTGCTGTTCGAGCAGGAACAGCTCCGGCAGCGCCTGCTTGCGCAGCTCGCTGTGGTTCAGCGCGATCGACGAGAGCGTTATGATCTGCTTGCCGAGCTGATAGTAGCCCGAATCCTCATCCTTCTCCAGATAGCCGTAGGCCGTCATCGTTGCGACGAGCCTGGAGACATTGCTCTGCGTCATATCGACCCTTTTGGTAATGTCGGTCACGCGCAGCGCGGGCGTTTCCGGCGTAAAGCAGCTCAGTATATCAAAAGCCTTGCACAGGCTCAGGGTAAGGCCGGTCGTTTCCTTTGCGGCAGAGCTTACCATTTCAATTTCACCACGATCCTTCTGCATTTCCTGCAGCTGCCGTCGGCCATACCGGGAAGATGCCCGTCCTGCGGGAAGTAGACCGCAAAGCTCCCCTCTGTGAGATGCAGCCTGCTGCCGCTGCCGCTGAATTCATAGAAGCTGATGTCCTTTTCGGTATTGTAGGCGATTTTCTCTTTAAGCTCTCCGCGCGGAGCATACCACTGGTATTCGCTGCCCTCAAGCATGCACTGAATGTCCACGTACTTATCGTGCGTTTCGTAGAGCGGTTCGGCCTTTTCTTCGGGAACATAGTCCATGACCATTGCATAAAGCCTGTCTCCATCCAGTTCGTATCTCCCGGCGGGAAGATTTTCGGTGCGGCATTTTTCAATGAACTTTGCCGTTTCGCCAAAGCGCGCGTCAAGCGCCGCATAGCTTTCAAGCTGAGCTAACGTGTCTATTACCATTGCTATTACTCCTTACGATATATATTTTGCTTATCTCTGCTTATATATTAAAGCACATTCTCAGCCTGATTTCAAGTATGAATCATGCAAAATATGAATGCTGCATTCAGTATATGCAAAACTAAAGGGCACGCCGCAGCGTGCCCTTTGCTTGAGTTATCGCTTATTCCTTGTCGTCGTCTTTCTCGACGGTGATCTCAATCTCGATGCCGTCCTCGTCGCCGGCTGCGGTGCCGTCGTCTTCGGTGGCGTCGACGACGGACTCAAAGTCCGCGTCCTCGGCGGGAGCGGTCTCGGCGGCGAATTCGTCCTTCATCGCCTGAATCTGCGCCTGCTTTGAGTTGATGCTCTCGACGAGCGCGGTGGCCTGCTCGAACAGGGGCGCGAAGAAGCCCTCGGGAGCGTCCTTCGCCTGATCGTAGTACAGGCGGCCGATCTCGGCGTAGACGCGCTTGAGCTCCTCGGAGTCGCCGTTTATTTCGAGGGAGAGCTTTGCCATCTGGCCATAGGACTTTGCGCGGTTTGCGCCGTGCTCATATATGTCCTTGATAGCGCCGCTGTCCGCGACTTCCTTGACCTTGCCGACGATATTGCTGAGAGTGCCGGTGATGATGTCCTTATAATCTGCCATGTTATTTTTCCTCCGTTTCGTTGTCTGCTTCTGTCTGTTCCTCGCCGCCATTCGGTTCCGTTGTCTCCTGCGCCGCGCGCATATTGACATAGAGCTTCTCCGGCGGGTGCTCGCGGCGTCCCTGAATGATGAGGTACGCCAGGGCTATTATCACAAGCGCTATTGAAAGCCCCTGCGAAACACGTATGTTGGTTGCGCCGATATAAAGGCTGTCGGTGCGCAGCCCCTCTATCCATGTGCGGCCGATGCCGTAGAGCAGGAAATAGAGCGTGATGCACTGCCCGTCGAAGCTGCGCTTGCCCTTTCTCTCAAAGATGATGAGGAAGATCAGAATGCACAGGTTCCACAGGCTCTCATAAAGGAAGGTCGGGTGTACATATATCGTGCTGCCGTCGGGCGCGATAAGCCCCATGCGGCAGAAGATATCAGTCTCCGCGCCGAAGGCCTCGCGGTTCATAAAGTTGCCCCAGCGGCCGAGTATCTGCCCGATCAGCAGGCCGTAGCACAGCAGGTCGAGCATCGCGCCGAGCGGTATCTTCTTTTTGCGGCACACGAGCCATATCGCGATTATCCCGGCGATGACCCCGCCGTAAATGGCAAGGCCGCCGTTGTGGATGGCGAATATCTCGTTCGGGTGCTGGACGTAGTAATCCAGCCGGAAGAGCACATAGTATAGCCGCGCGCCGATGATCGCCGTCGGGATGAGCCATATCATCACGTCGTATACGCTGTCCTGATCTATGCCGAAGCGGCGGCTGTTGTGCGAGCAGTAGAGTATGCCGAGGATGAAGCCGAGGCCGATGATGACGCCGTAGAAATAAATGTCCATACCGAACACCGTGAAGTAGGACGGCGGGTTAATCGTGAGGTTCCCGAACATCGGGAAGGTTATCGCGGAATCACGCTGGATTGTTTGCACAAGGGGCTGCATAGCTTTTTTACCTTCTTATTCTGTTTCTTCTGTTCCTGTAGGAGCGCTCTTGGGTTCAATTATCGACATCGCAAGTCTCTCGCGGCAGAGGTTTTCCGCGGCGAAGCGGCGGCACTCCTCCGCCGTGACCGATTCGAGCAGGCGGAAAGCGTCGAGCGCGCAGTAGCCGTCGAGAAGCCCCATCGCCATCGAGACGCAGACATTGTCGAAATCCTCAAGCCCGCGCAGTCTCGCGCCGAGGGACGCGCGCTTTGCGCGCTCGAAGCTCCCGGCGTCAAAGCCCTCGGCTGCGATGCGCTCGACCTCACGGGAGAACTCTTCGAGTATCTTTTCCGGTTCGCGGCTCTCGCCGCCGATGATGACCGTCCCTGTCCCGGCGGAGAAGTCCGTCTCATAGTCAAAGTCCACGCTGAGAAGCCCGTCGGCGTAGAGCCTCGTGTAGAACGGGGAGGACGAACCGCAGAGCATCCTCAGGCACAGCGCGGCGACAAGGTGCTGCCGCAGCGCGGCCTCGCCGTGCCCGGCACAGTCGAGCTTTGCGCCGATGAAAAACTGCGGTGCGGAGACCTCCCCCTGCACACGGCAGAGCCTTTCGCGCGGCAGCATGGACTCTTTCTCGCCGAAGTCCGCCGTGGGGATCTCGGCACGCTCCTTCGGCAGCTCCTCCTCCGCGATGCGCGCGACGGTCTCCGGGTCGACGCAGCCCTCCACGCAGAGGACCATGTTCGACGGAGCATAGAAAACACGGTGGCAGTCGTAAAGCGTCTGCGCCGTGATATGGGAGATGCTCTCCACCGTCCCGGCGACGCGGTCGCGTATCGGGTGGTGGTCATAGAGCAGCCCAAGCAGGTTATAGTAGACGACCATGCCGGGGTTATCCTCACCCATGCGTATCTCCTGCGCGATTATCCCCTGCTCCTTTGCGACCGTCTCATCCGTGAAGTACGGGGTCGATACAAAGTGCAGCAGCATCCGCAGGTTCTCTTCAAAGCCCTCGGTACACTGGAAGTAATAGCAGGTCACGCCGCTTGAAGTAAAGGCGTTGGGGTCGGCGCCGTTTGCCGAGAGTATGCTCAGCGCGTTATCGCCGTTCGGCAGGTCGAACATCTTGTGCTCAAGATAGTGCGCGACGCCCGCGGGCGTGTCAACGGTGCGCCCGTCTACCGTGAAGCGGCGGTGCGCCCCGCCGTAATTTGTCATAAACGCGGCATAGCAGGTGGAGAAATCCTTCTTCGGTATCACCCTTATCTCAAGCCCGTTTGGGAGCACCGTGCTGTAAAGCTTCTCGCCGATCTCAGGGTATTCATGCAGTTTCATCATCGCTGCCGTCCTCCTCTCCGCTTCCCTTGAGGAAGTATATAAGGTCGCACTCTATCGATTCTGCAATAGCCTGAACGTCCTCCTTCGTGACGTCCTCTGCCAGCGCCGCAAGCTCCGCCGGGCCGTAGTCAAGCCCGTCAAGCGCCTGCGAGAGGTAGAAGCCCTCAAGCTCGCCTATGCTGTCCTGAACCGCGCGCAGGTCGGAGGCGACGCTCTTTTTCGCCGAGCGCAGCTCATCGTCGGTGATCTCGCCCCGGCGGACGCTGTCGAGCTGCGCGAGTATCTCATCTCGCGCCGCGTCCAGCTTGTCAAACTCGATGCCCGAGGAAACGAGCATTATCCCCTTGTGCGGGTACACTGCCGAGCTTGCATAGTAGCACAGCGACAGCTTTTCGCGCACATTCATAAATAGCTTGCTCGTCGCGCCGCTGCCGTAGACGGCGTTGAAGACATAGAGCGCCGGGATGTCCGGCTCCTCCATGCACTCGCCCAGGCGGAAGCCGAGGACGAGCTTGCCCTGCGTCACGTCCATCTCCTCTTCCACGAAGCGGACGTGATCCTCCACCGCATTCATGCGCAGGTCGGTGCCGATGTCGTAATCTATCTCGCCGCGCGGCATCGCTGAGAACGCATCGCGCATCGCGGCGGAGACTGCCTTGAAGTCCGTCTTGCCGCAGTAGAATATCTCGACCGGGCAGGTCTGGATAAGCTCGCGGTAGTGCCGGGTCAGCTTCTTATAATGGATGTTCTCGGCCTCGCTCTCGCTGCCGAAGCGGCTGACGGCGAAGTCCTCATAGCAGCACATCTCCTCGATGCAGCGCGTGAGGGCGTAGCTGCGCTTGTCGTTCATGCGGCTGCGGATGATGTCAAGGAGCTTTTCGCGCTCGCTGTCCACATACTGCGGCAGCAGCAGGCCGCCGCGCGTGACGGGGTCGAGCAGCAGCTGCGCCATGAGCGCGCAGGTGCCGCCCAGAAGCGCCTCGCCCCCGGGCAGATAGTCCGGCTCCGGGAAGCTGCCGTAAAAGCCGATGCACTGAATTTCGCCGATGCGCCGCACGACCGGCTCCACCGCCGCGCCGTAAAGCTCATCCATCCTGCGCGACAGCTGCTCCATATCTCTGTAGCGCGTAGTGCCGCGGCGCAGCACAAAGGGTATGACCGCGTTCATCGCCGCGGTCTCGCGCCGCAGCTGCGTGAGCAGCGTGACGCTCATGCAGGCGGTCTTGAATTTGTCGGAACGCAGATGACTCAGAAACACGCCGGGCATAAGCTCGGTTCTGTTAAATTCCATGTGGCACCTCCGCGATTTTTCTTTCTTATAATTATACCACCCGCAGCCCTGAAATGGTAGAACTATTTGTTAATTACAGGAAATTTAAGGCAGCCCACCGCCGTCGTAGCTTTTACCGTCCACGGTGATCCCGTCTGGGCTGCGCTCTATCGTGTGAGTGCGCCCTGCGTCGTCTGTCCAGCATACGGAAAATTCCGGCAGCACGGGGGATTCTATATAAAGTCTCCCGTCTCTCATGCGCAGACCCAGCAGCTCCCGCGTCACCGCGCGGAAGTACCAGCCCGCGGAGCCCGTGTACCATGTCCAGCCCGCAAGCCCCTCGTGCCCCCTCGCCGTGCTGATATCCGCCGGGAGTACAAAGGGTTCCGCCTGATAGATACGCTCCTCGTGCGTCTCCGGCAGCAGCGTCTCGAGCATCGCCGTACCCTCGGCGCTTCTCCCAAGGCGCAGCGCCGCGATGGCGAGCCATATCGCCCCGTGGGTGTACTGCCCGCCGTTTTCGCGGAAGCCCTCGCCGTAGCCGGTGATATAGCCGGGGCTGCTCTCCCGGTCGGAGTATGGCGGGTCGAGCAGCCTTATGAGCCTGTGCTCCCTGTCCCAGAGGCGGAACAGCGCCGAATCCATCGCCGAGGCAGCGCGCGTCTCTGAGCCGAAGCCCGAGAGCACCGCCCAGCTCTGCGCCACAGAGTCTATGCGCTCCCCGCCGCCGAGCGCTTCCCCGTCGGCATAGAGGGCGCGCAGGTACCATTTCCCGTTGAAGGCCGCGTCCGCCGCGCTGCCGGCCTCGGCGGCGTACTGCCTGTAGTGCGCCGCGCCATCGGCGCCGAGCCGCTCCAGCAGCTCCGCAAAGCGCGCGGCGCAGTAGGCAAAGAACCAGCCCAGCCACACGCTCTCTCCGCCGACTCTGTCGAGCGCGTCGTTCCAGTCGCCGCTGCCGGTGTATGGCAGCCCGTGCTTTCCGAAGCCGCGGTGTATACAACACTCCAATGCCGCGCGGGCGTGCTCAAGCACTGCTGCGCTCTTTACGGACTTTTCCGGGCGCTCATAGCGGTCGTGCTCCTCGTCCTTCAGCGGCGGGGAGGAGAGATACGGCTCCTCAATGAAGCACAGCTCCTCCTCTCCCGTGGCCTCGACGTATTCGCACAGCGCCCATACAAGCCATAGCAGGTCGTCAGAGCAGCGTGTGCGCACGCCGCGGTCGCCGTCAGGGTGCGGGTGCCACCAGTGCAGCACATCGCCCTCGGCGTACTGATGGCGGCAGCAGTCGAGTATGCGCTCCCTCGCGTAGCCGCGGTTTATGAGCAGCAGGTTTATGCTGTCCTGAAGCTGATCGCGGAAGCCGAGCGCGCCGCCGCTCTGGTATATGCTGCTGCGCCCCTCAAGGCGGCAGGCGACGGTCTGGTAGACCGCCCAGCCGTTCATATAGTGCTCCATCGCACTGTCTCCGCAGCGCAGCGAAAACGCCCCGAGGAGTCTTGCCCAGCGCGCGGATACGGCGCTCAGGAGCGAGCGCGTAGTGTCCGGTACGCACAGCTCCCGAAGCTCCGTCTCCGTGCAGCAGCCGCAGCAGAGCACGGTCTCCGCACCGGCGCTTAGCTTTATGCGCAGTGCGGCAGGAATAAAATCAGTCTCCGCGTCAAGCTCCGCGCTGCTCCCGATGAGCATTTGCAGGCCGGGATAATATGAATCCGGGCTTGAGAGCCGGATAAGCCCCGGCTCTTCCTCAATGCGCAGGCAGGCTCCGTTTTTCCCGCCAAGTGCGGGCTCAAGCTCCCAGATGAGCGGCAACCTGTCAGCCCCGTCGATGAGCAGCACGCGCGCGTCCAGCCCCTGCGGGATGAACAGGCGCGTCCTGATTTTATTTTTGCCGATCTCCTTTTCCCACTCCGCGCATCCCGGGATATAGCTTACGCGGCAGGCAAAGCCGTCGTTTGCGGCAAATAGACTGACGGGCTTGCCGCCATGCATGACGTACAGCCGCTCCGGACTGCCTGCATCGTATATATCCCCCGGCGGTGCGATAAGGGGCATTTCCCGCGCATTCTTGTACCACAGCCCCGCCGGGCCGATGTCCGCGGCTATCGCGCCGAGGCTGCCGTTTGTTATGATGTGCTGCCATATCCGCGCAGGGAGAGTGTTGTTTACTTCAAATGTGAATTCCGTGTTGTCCCAGCTGTATTTCGGAACAGCGTCCACGTCACGGCGGGCACTCAGCTCCGGTTCGTGCAGCGGGTGATACTGCTTCTGCGCTTCCCCGATGACAACAGCGGCGCGGCTCTTCACCGTTTCGGCGGCCTCAAGCGGCGCTGTGAACACGCCGCCGGGACTGCCGATGAGCGCTTCCAGCCCGACCGGTGCGAGCACCTGCCCGATGTGCCGCAGCAGCGGCTGGAGGTATTCGCCTTGCTCACGCGTGAGGTAAACAAGCTCCGCGTCGAGCCCGCAGCTTTTGAGCAGGCAGAAGCGCCGCAATAGCTTTTCCGTCTCCACCGCCCCGCCGTCGCAGCATATTATCGGCAGGTCACCGGATATGCCGTAGCGCCAAAGCTTGCTCTGCGGCGCGGCATTTGAAAGCACGTTTCTCCACAGCGGAAGCACTAGCTCCATCGCCGCGCCAAGCTCCGCCGCGTTCATGCCGAGGTGTATCGCCGCCGCGTCGGGCATGCTCCCGCCGTAGGCTCCGGAAGCTAATATGCGCGCCGCGCCGTCACGGGCAGACTGTGCGTCCGTCCCGATGCAGAGGGCGAAACGCAGTGTGGCCGCCTGACCCGCGCGGGTCTGCGGCACTGTCACCGACGCGCGCAGATACGGGGAGACGAGCGCTTTTGCGCCGCCCTGCTCGTCGGCCGTGAAGTTGGCCGGGTGATCGCAGGCAAGGCACAGCCATATCCCCGGCTTATCGCCCTTCGGCAGCCGGTGCAGCAGGATGAAGTTTTCACCCTCCTGTGCCGTCATGCCGAGCTTCCAATACGCGCTGTGGCTCTCCATATCGCGCGGCGCGGCGAGCACCGGGCGAAAGCCGAGCTCAAGCTCCGCGCGCCCCGCCCCGCGAAGCTGCACCTCTGTAAGCTCTCCAAGCTCGCCGTCGATGGCCGCAAGCGTCACGGCGTACTGCGCGCCGTTCTGTTCAAAGCTCCATGCGGCGTGATCCTCGCTCAGCGTCCATGCGTATTCTCCACTGGAAGGCAATAGCTTCTTGCCGTTGAGCCTGAGGCAGAGCGTGTCATCAGGGCGCCTGCAGTCATATACGCAGCAGCCGCCCAAGAATGCGGCGCTGTTCCCATCGTCCGTGACGCGGATGCTGTACGCCCCGTTTGAGAGCAGGCAGGCATGAGCCCCGGCGTTCGCTTCGCCCCCGCGAAGCTCCCAGCGGCTCTTATCATGCTGCCGCGGGCGCTCCGGTACGGGGGAGCTGTCCCGCCGCATCACGACACTCGAATCCGGCAGCTTCTCCTGTAGCAGCAGGGTGTACGCCGCCATTGACGCATCGGCCATGAACAGCTTCTGCACGCAGCTGCCGTCCGCCGCGTTCGCCGCGGCGAGCAGGCTCATGCTGACATGGTGCGCCATGTAGCAGCGCACCTGTTCTCCGTCCGCGCGGCGGCAGCGTCCGGGCGTGAAGTCCAGCGCCTCTATATATCCCCAGCGCCCGTAGGCCCCGATATCGCGCAGGCGGCGCAGATTGCGCACCGCGGCGATAGGGTCGACCGCGAGGGCGAGAAAGCTGCTGTATGGGGAGATGACCATGTCGCTCTCCTGCCCGCGCTTGAGGGCAAGGTCGGGGCAGCCGTGCGCCTTATAGCGGTAGCACAGGGAGGCGTCGAGCGAATAGAACGCGCTTTCGGATATGCCCCAGGGCTTACCCGCAAAGTGGCGGCGCTTCTGCACATACAGGCAGAAGCGGCTGCTCTCGAAGAGCAGGCTTGCCCGGTAGAGCGGCAGGAACAGCGCCGGCATGAGGTATTCAAACATCGTCCCCGTCCAGCTCGCAAGGCCGCGGTAGCCGTCCTTCTGGAGCTGTGCGCGGCTCAGGGCGCGCCAGTGCCGCATCGGCACATCGCCTTTTGCGACGGCGATGTAGCTTGTCAGCACCGCTTCGCTTGCCATGAGGTCGTACCAGCCGCCGCTGCCGGCATTGTTCACGGTGTCATAGCAGATATAGAACAGGCCGCGCACCCTGTCATAGAGAGGTGAGAAATCCATCCCGGCCATGATTGCGCGCAGCCTTGAGGATAGCTCCGCCTCGCCCCATGTGTCGAGCGCGTTTGCCGCACAGAGGAGCCCCGCGTACATATTCCCGCTGTCGACCGTGGAGATATACGGCGGGGAGAGCGGTGCGAGAGTGCGCGTATCGTACCAGTTATAATAGTGCCCCATGCAGCGCGGCATTTTCTCAAGCGTCGCCGCAGCGCGGGAGATATAGCCCGCCGCTTCCTTGCGCGGAATTATCCCGCACTCGGCCGATACTGCCGCCGCGGCAAGCGCAAGGCCGATGTTTGTCGGCGATGTCCTGTGCGCGGCGCCTGTCGGCGGCTGCTCCTGAAAGTTATCGGGCGGCAGGAAGTTGTCCTCCGCCGCGGAAAAGTCCTTGAGATAGCGCCAGCAGGCGGCCATCGCGGAGCGCAGCAGTTCGCGGTCACGCGCGGCAATAGCCGCGCCCTTATAGGCAGGAAGCGCCAGTGCTGCCGCGGCCGCCGGGGAGAGCAGCCACATGAAGCCCGCGCTCTTGCCGATTATCACCGGGGAAAAGGCCATGAGCAGCACGCCCGTCACAACGGACACCCACATTGCACGGACGTTTTCACCGAGCTGCTCACCGCCCGAGGTCTGCGCAAAGGTCTGCCACTGGAGAAGCTTCCGGTGGCTTATGAGCATTCTCCAGAGCGCCGTGAGTATCGCCGCGGCGGATACCCACGCCTCGAACGGCAGCAGCCACAGGCGCATGAAGGTGCGCACGATAGCGCCGCCCGCGCCGGTCAGGAGCCTTGTGTGCCGCTTCAGGCGGACATGCTCGCGCCGGGAAAGGCTGCGGTCGATAAACGAGAGAAACAGGCTGCTCAACAGCGCCAGCAGCGCCGCCCACGCTGCGAGGGCAAGCCCCGGCGCGGGCAAGAAAAATCCGCAGAGGATCGCGATAAATGTCAGCGGCGCGACGAGGGAACGGCGCAGCGAATCGAACAGGCGGAAGCGGTCGATATCCGAAAGCTCGCGGGCAAATATCCAGCGGGCGTTCTGCCAATCGCCGCGGATCCAGCGGTTCTGGCGCTTGAAATAGGCAAGAGGCTTATCGGGAAAGGCGTCGGAAAACTCGGCGTCGCTCATGTACGCACCGCGCAGATAGGCGCCCTCAAGTGCGTCATGGGAGAGGATGCGCCCATCCGGGAAGCGCCCTGCCGTGCAGCGCAGCAGCGCCTTGGGGTCGATGAGCCCCTTGCCGGCAAAGCCGCCGCTGCCGAAGGCGTCCATATAAAGCTCACCGCAGAGGCTGCAATACGGATCGCAGCCGCCGGCCCCGGCAAAGATCAGGGAAAAGTCCGTGGAGTTTGCGCTCTCAAGCTCCGTCTCTATCCGCGGGTGGATGATCGCGTGACCCGAAACGACCACATTTGACCCCTCGTCGATCACCGGCGTGCAGAGCGGGTGCATCGCCGCACCGATCAGCAGCGAAAGTGAACCGGGGTATATGCGGGTATCGGCATCGAGGGTGATGATGTAGCGCGTACCGCGCAGGGCGGCTTCATCCCCGGTGACGGAGAGCTCGCTGTCCTCCCCGCAGAGGAGCCTTGCAAGCTCGATGAGCGCGCCGCGCTTTCGCTCACGCCCGCTGTAGCTCTCGCCGTTATAGCTTCTTTCTCGGGTGAAGAGATAGAAGCCGCCGCCGTATTTTTCATTCAGCGCGTCAATGGCGCTCTGCGCATCGCGCAGCAGCTCCGCATCGCGCGGCGTTTCGGCTGTCGCGGCTCCTGGCAGGTCGGCGAGCAGACCGAAGCTGAGATTCTTCCCCTCGCGGCGGCTGGCAAGGCGCAGGGCTTCAAGGCGCTGCGCATCACAGCTGCCGAGGATGACGGAGATAACGCAGATGCTCTTTCCCTCCTCGGGTACGCCATCGCTCAGGTCGAGACGCGGCATAGGCCGTGGGCGCACCACGCGCATGAGGAGAAAATCCACCGCGGCCTTCACGAGCTCCGACACCGGCAGAAGCAGCAGCGCCGCAAGCCAAAGGCTGCCGAGGGAAAAGGAAATGCAGAGACTTATAAAAAGAGTGAGCAGGACATTCGCAGCGATATACAGCGCCGCGCCCCACCTGCCGGGCTCACGCAGCAGCAGGAAGCCGACATGGCGGTTTTCCGCCTGTGACTTTTCGATGAGCCCGGAAGCGAGGGTATGCTCCTCAACATCGCGCCGCGCGGCCATTATTTCAAGACGGCGAAGATACTCGGTCTTTGTCTCGCGATCCATTCTGGAATAATCCCCGGTGGGGTCGCGGGAAAGGATAGCGCTGCACACATCGACTGAATCAAGCAGGCGCTCCATGTCCATGGAGGAGAGCAGGCGCAGGGAGGAAAACAGCGCCTCAAGCTCCTGTGCGTAGGCTTCGGCGTCCGAGGAATTAAGCATATCCCGGCAGGCGGCGGCAAGAGCCTGTATCACCGCGGCGCGCATGGCAGCAGG
Organism: Clostridiales bacterium; assembly: GCA_003150355.1. Lineage (GTDB taxonomy): Bacteria > Bacillota > Clostridia > Oscillospirales > Oscillospiraceae > Limivicinus. Next base: position 123,154 of record QAMJ01000012.1, read on the forward strand.
GAAAAGATACAGCTCGCAGCGGCGCAGCACCGTGACGCTCTGGAAAGCTTCGAGAAAGACACGGCAGCGCTGCTCGGTGAGTCTCCCATGCCCCGACTGCAGCAGGGTGCGGCAAAGCTCGGTGACGATGAGTCCATCGCGGCAGCGGCGCAGGGAGCGCGCACGGCGCAGCTCATCCTCGGCGGCGGGGCCTTCGCGCTGGACCATATACCAGTTATCAAGAAGCCACTCGCAGCCCGAGGGGACGGCAGGGGCGCCTGTATATCGGCGGTGGAGCGCGTCCCGGCAGCGGCGCAGCTCGCGGATGCTCTCATGCAGACGCAGCGCGGCCTCGGCACCGGACTGCGTGCCGGTGCTTTTTAGGAGCCGCGCGCAGGACACGGCGTAATCGGCGAGCCTTTCATTATCTATATAGGGTGCAAGGTTCATACTGTCCATGATATTCTCCCGTGAAAAACAGTCGGGGCAAGGCCGCACGGTGCGGCAAAGCCTTATACGAAACAGTTTTTCCCAGTGCGGGGAATATATTCATAAAACACGGGGAATGGTGTTCTGAGTTGGATTTTTTGCTTGCCCTCTCCGACCTCGCTGCGCTCGGCCACCTCTCCCAGAGGGAGAGGCAAGGGGGCTCGCACGGTACGCCAAAATGGAGAGGCAAGGGATGCCTGCGGAGTGACTGGCAATTGGGCACTGTGAAACTGACTATTGACACGGGGCATGCGGAGTAGTATTCTAAGCGTGCAATTGAACACGGGGAGCTGGGTAGGCCCGGCTGAGATGAGATAAACATGAATCTCAAAACCCATGAACCTGATCCGGGTAATGCCGGCGTAGGAAACAGAGATGCTCTCCAAAGCCGCAGGATCGATATCCCGCGGCTTTTTTACGTCCCTGCTTCCGATGGAAGAATTGGAGGAAAGAAAAAATGAAAAGCAAAAGTCATCTCAAGCTCCGCGCCCTGTGCGAGGGCGCTGTCATGGTAGCGCTGGCGCAGGTGCTCAGCTATGTCAAGCTCTTTGAGCTGCCGCAGGGCGGCTCGGTCGGCATAGGCATGCTGCCGATATTCATCTACTGCGCACGCTGGGGCTTTGGACCCGGTATGCTCGCGAGCATCGTATACAGCTTCCTGCAGCTGATGTTCGACGGCGGCTTTGCCATCGGCTGGCAGTCCGTCCTCGGCGATTATATCATCGCCTACTCCGTGCTCGGCGTTGCAGGGCTTTTCCACAAGAACAAGTACGGCCTGCTCATCGGCACTGCAGTCGGCTGCGCGGCGCGCTTCCTCGTGCACTACATCGTCGGCGCGACGGTGTGGGGCGAATATATGCCGGACACCTTCTTCGGCATGACGATGACAACGCCCTGGTTCTACTCCGCGCTCTATAACGGCAGCTACATGCTCATCGACATGATCTTCTGCCTGCTCCTCGGCTGGCTCGCCTACACGCTGATCGGCAAATACATCCGCGGCGAGGATATCGAAGCGCTGAGCAAATAAATACCGCTTATCTCTACATTTACCGGCCGTGATGTGCTATAATACCCTCAACAGGTATTATATGGCCGGTAAATTTTTATGTCTTGGCCAAGAAAGGAGACTGCATGAAAGGTCTGTGCGCGATAATTTCCGGCGGAGAATATTCGCCGATGGACGATATAAAGGCGGCGGAGTACATCATCGCCTGCGACCGCGGGTACAGCTACGCTAAGCGCAGCGGCATTGTCCCCGACCTGCTGCTCGGCGACTTTGACTCCTACACGGGCAAGCTCCCCGAGGGCGCGGCAGTCGAACGCCTGCCGCGGGAAAAGGACGACACGGACACGATGCACGCGGTACGCCGTGCGCTGGAGCTGGGCTTTACGCGCATCAGCCTTTACTGCGCGCTCGGCGGGCGGCTCGACCATATGCTTGCAAACCTCCAGGCCGCATCCTATGCGGCGGAGCGCGGAGTGCCGGTGCAGCTGTTCAGCCGGGGCTGCGAAGCGTATATCTTCTCCGGCGGGAGCGTCCGCATCCCGGCGCGCGCGGGCTGCTCGCTGTCGGTGCTGTCGCTCTCCGACCGGTGCACGGGCGTGAGCATCACAGGTGTCAAGTACCCGGTCGAGCACGCGACGATAACAAACCGCTTCCCTATCGGCACGAGCAACGAGTGGCGCGGCGAGGCACACATAAGCCTTGAGAGCGGCATAATGGCGGCACTGCTGTGCCGCATGCCGGGGAGCGATACCGCGGCGAAAACTTTCTGTTGACAGGCTGAGATAATTTAGTATATAATAACCACTCGGCGGCACTGTCCGCCGAGTGGTTACTTTTGTCAACTACTTCGGGCTTTGCCCGATGTTGAGTATCAACCTGAAAGGAGTGCACATCATGCTTCGTACCTACCAGCCCAAGAAGATCCAGCGCAAGAAGGAGCACGGCTTCCGCAAGAGAATGAAGACCGCTAACGGCCGTAAGGTTCTTGCCCGCCGCAGAGCAAAGGGCAGAGCAAAGCTCAGCTACTGAGACACCCCCGGTGAAGCAGGTTTATCGAGAATAATTTTTAGGGCGGAGTGATCCGCCCTTTAGGTGTTTGTCCGGATAACCGGGCAGACAGGCAGGAGAGCGACTTTTGGACGCCAGATGCACGCTAAAAAAGAACAGTGATTTCCGCCGGCTCTACTCCAAAGGCAAAAGCGCGGTCACGCCGTATATGGTGGTGTACTGCCGCCGCAGCCGCGAGGCGCACAACCGCACGGGCTACACCGTGTCCACAAAGCTCGGGCACGCCGTCATCCGCAACAGGGTGCGCCGCAGGCTCCGGGAGATCTACCGGCTCAATGCCCCTGCCCTGAAAACGGGCTACGACATCATCATTGTCGCACGCACAAGGTGCGTCGGCGCGGAGTATGCCAAGATGGACAGGGCCTTTCTCTCAGCGTGCGAAAAGCTCGGCCTGATGAAGGAGACGGCGGAATGAAAAAGCTTATGCTTGCCGCCATCCGCTTCTACAGGAAGAGGATATCTCCGAACCGTCCCCCCTGCTGCCGCTTTATTCCGACCTGCTCCCAATACGCCATGGAGGCCATTGAGAAGTACGGCGCCCTCAAGGGCGGCGTGCTCGCGCTCCGGCGTATCTGCTGCTGCCATCCGTTTTATCACGGGCGGCGCGGCATCTATGACCCCGTACCATAGCACCGCAATATCCGCCACACTTAAAGAAACAACAAGGAGATTCCCATGGGCGAATTTATTTGCAAGATCTTTGCCTGGCCGCTGGTCAAATTCTATGAGCTTACCGGCAGCTACGGCCTCGCCGTCGTGTTCTTCGCGCTTCTTGTAAACCTCCTCATGACGCCTTTCATGGCGAAGAGCAAGAAGAGCATGATGCGTTCCACGCGCCTGCAGCCCAGGATCCAGGAGCTTCAGAAGCGGCACGAGGGCAACCCCCAGAAGCTCAATGCCGAAATGCAGAAGCTGTACAGCGAAGAGGGCGTCAACCCCATGTCCGGCTGCCTCTGGTCCCTGATCCCGTTCCCCATCCTTATCGCACTCTACAGCGTCATCCGCCGTCCTCTGACGAGGATGATGTTCGTCACGCAGGAGGTCGTCGACACCCTGCAGAGCTTCTTCGTCGAGCAGGGCTGGTATATCATCCCTGAGAAGGCAGACGGCTACGTCGAGATAACGCTCGCCGAGATCACCCACACCCATTGGGACGAGGTGCAGTCCGCACTCGCAGGGAAGATCGACGGCCTGATGAATATCGACTTTACCTTCCTCGGCGTCAATCTCGGCCAGCAGCCGGAGTGGAACTTCTTCTCCCACACCGACTGGAGTGATCCTTCCGTCTGGGGTCCGGCGCTGGGTCTGTTCCTGATCCCGTTCATTTCGGCAGGCCTGTCCTGGCTGTCGATGAAGATCAGCAACATGGCAAACCCCGTGGACAATGCGCAGGCCGCAGCCTCCATGAAGAGCATGAACATCATGATGCCCCTCATGTCCATCTGGATCTGCTTCATCATGCCCGCCGCAATGGGCATTTACTGGATTGCGAACTCCGTCTTCGGCATGATCCGCGACTATGTGCTCACCATGAAGTACAAGAAGCAGCTTGACATCGAGGACGCTGAGAAGGCCGCCATCCGCGCCGAGCGCGAGAAGGAGCTTGAGGCAAAGCGCCTTGAGACCGAGCGCCTCAGAGCCGAGGGCAAGACCGAGGTCAACGCCAACACCAGCAAGAAGAATCTTCGCGCAAGCGAGAAGCAGAAGAACGAGGAGCGCAAGGCCGCTCTTGAGAGAGCCGAGCGCGCCGCAAGGCGTGAGCGCCTCGGCATCCAGGAGGCCGAGATGCCCGCATCGCAGGTCGGCAACCGCCGCTACGCACGCGGCCGTGCCTACGTGCCCGATCGTTATTCCAATCCCGAGGCAGCCGAGGAGCAGACGCTCGCCGCCGCTGCCGAGTCCGAATTCGCCCCGGCGATAGACGAGACCATCCCCGACGATATCCCCGCAGCAGTTGAAGAGACCGCCGCTGAGGAGACTGCAGCAGTCGAGGAAGCAAGCGCCGAAGCCGCCGGTGAAGAGGTATCCGAGGGCGCAGCGGAGGACGGCTCCGCCAAGACCGAGGAATGACTTACAGGAGAATTTAACAATATGATCAAAACTTTGGAAAAGTCCGCCCGCACCGAGGACGAGGCCATTGCCGCCGCCCTTGCTGAGCTGGGTCTGGACAGGGACGATGTTTCCGTGGAGATCGTGGAGAGAGCCAAGTCCGGTTTTCTGGGCATAGGCGCTTCCCCCGCCGTCATCCGCGTCAGCTATGAGGCCGAGGATGAGCCCGCAGCCCCCGCTGCCGCGCCTAAGGCTGAGGCTCCTGCCGCGCCTGCAAAGGCAGCTGCCGCAGCCGTCGTCGACGAGAACGAGGACTACGCTGAGATCCGCAGGTTCCTCACCGGACTGCTTGAGCGCATGGGCGTCACTGCCGATATCGAGATCAGCCCCCGCGAGAACGGCGGCGTGAACGTGAACCTCAGCGGCAGCGGCATGGGCGCGATAATCGGCCGCCGCGGCGAAACGCTCGACGCGATCCAGCACCTGACCAATTACGTTGTCAACCGCGGGAGCGAGAAGCGCCTGCACATCAGCGTCGACGCCGAGTGCTACCGCAGCAAGCGCGAGGAATCCCTCACACGCCTTGCCGAGAAGATGGCTGAGAAAGCGATCAAGTACAAGCGCAGCATGGCTCTCGAGCCGATGAACTCCTACGAGCGCCATGTCATCCACACCGCACTGCAGAATTACGAGGGCGTCACCACAAGCTCCACCGGAGTTGAGCCCAACCGCCGCGTGGTCGTGTCCTACGTTAAGCCCGACAAATCTGACAACAAGCCCCAGAGCAGAGAGTGGGCCTGATCACTTCATTTAATAACTTTATGTGCCCGGCACATCGGAGGTAATTGTAAATGATATTCGAAAATGTAAGAGATGCCCTCGCAAAGCAGTTTGAGATCGACCCCGAGACCATCACCATGGACACCAGCATTGTAGACGATCTGGGAGCTGACTCCCTCGACGTCGTGGAGCTCATCATGTCCCTTGAGGATATGTTCGGCATATCCATTTCCGACGACGACGCAAGCCAGCTCGACACCGTGCGCCGCATCGTTGAATATCTGGAAAAGCTCCAGTAATCGAAGCTGACCTGAACCTATAAAAATTCCTCGTACCGACCTGGTACGAGGAATTTTTTTCGTATTTGCGTTATCTTCTCCACGTAGAGGGCATGAGCATAACGAGTATCGGATAGAGCTCAAGTCTGCCCAGCAGCATCACGAAGGACAGCAGGAGCTTTGACAGGTCGGAAAACATACTGTAGTTCCCGTATGGGCCGTTGACGCCGAGGCCGGGGCCGATATTTGAAAGGCAGGCAAGCGACGCGGAAAAGTTCGTCGCGGTGTCAAAGCCGTCAAGCGAGATAAGCAGCGTACAGCTGAGGATGATGAATATGTACAGGACAAAATAGGTGTGCACGGCCTTGACCGTCTCGGGCGCGACGCGCTTGCCGTCTATCTGCACGGGGTTCACGCTGCGCGGATGCGCCATACGCCGTAGGTCGGAGAGCGCCGTTTTCACAAGGATCATTGCCCGCGAGAGCTTGAGGCCGCCGCAGGTGCTGCCGGCGCAGCCGCCTATCAGCATCAGCATGAGCAGCATCCACTTGGAGTACTGCGGCCAGAGAGTATAGTCGACGGTCGCAAAGCTCGAGGTGCTTATGCTCATGGAGACGTTGAAGAAAGCCTGATGCAGCGCAGTTGCGATGCTGCCGTAATAGCCGCGCGAATAGAGGTTTATCGCGATCGACACGACCGCGAAGAGGACGATGCCGACGAAGCAGTGCAGCTCCTCATTTTTGAGCGCAGACTTGGCTCTGCCGGTGAGGATGCAGTAATAAATATAAAAGTTCACGCTGAAGAGCAGCTCAAACACCGTGGCGACGACCTCGATATACAGGCTGTTGAACTCGCCGAGGCTCGCATTGCGCGTCGAGAAGCCGCCGGTGCCGGCAGAAGCAAAGGCGTGGCCGAGCGCTTCATAGATGCTCATGCCTCCGCAGGCCAGCAGCACGAACTCCAGAAGCGTCATGCCGACGTAGATAAGGTAGAGTATCTTCGCCGTCTCGCGCACGCGCGGGACAAGCTTGCCGACCGTCGGCCCCGGGAACTCCGCACGCACGATGTGCATCGAGTGCTCACCGCTCATCGGCATTACCGCAAGCATGAACACCAGCACGCCCATGCCGCCTATCCACTGGGACAGGAGCCTCCACAGCATGCAGCTGCGGCTGAGCGTTTCAACATCGGTCAGCACCGTTGCGCCGGTGGTCGAGAAGCCGGAGACGGACTCAAACAGAGCGTCGACAAAATCCGGTATATCCCCGCTCAGGATATAGGGCAGCGCGCCGAGGAGCGACATGAGCATCCACGCAAGGCCGACCGCAAGGAAGCCGTCGCGCGCGAACAGGTCGGTCGAATCGGGCTTTATGGAGGCCAGCCCCAGCCCGAGCGCGAGGCTCAGCGCGATGCACAGCACGAACGGGCGCACGTTCTCCCCGTATATTATACCGGCCAGCAGCGGCACCAGCATCAGCCCGGTCAGGCACAGCAGCACCATACCCAGCACACGGCCCACCATCTTGTAGTTCATTCTCTATCTCCGAAATGTTTTTATTTCTTCCAGAACGAGGGGACAAAAAGCGCCAGCAGCGGGTAAAACTCAAGCCTGCCCGCAAGCATGATAAACGTGAAAATGAGCTTCGACACCGGCGAGAATATCGCAAAGCTGCCCGCGGGACCTACAAGGCCAAGGCCGGGACCGATGTTCGACAGGCACGAGATGACCGCTGTGAAGTTCGTCGTCATGTCATAGCCGTCAAAGGAGACGAGAAGCGTCCCCGTTACGAGTATGAGCGCGTAGAGCGCGCAGAAAACATAGACGGCGCGGACAGTATCGCGGTCTATGCGCTGCCCGTTTATGGCCACGCGCTTCACCATGCGGGGGCTTACGATCTTCATAAAGTCGCAGGCCGTGGTCTTTATAAATATCAGCGCGCGCGATAGCTTTATGCCGCCGCCCGTGCTGCCGGCCATCGCGCCTATCAGCATGAGGATAACGATAAGGCTCTGCGAATATTGCGGCCAGCGCGTGAAGTCCGCCGTGCCGAAGCCGGTGGAGCTGGATATAGTCAGGACATTGAAGAACGAGTACCGCAGCGCCTTTATAAAGCCGCCGTACTGATCGGCGATATTGATGCCCATCGTCACCGTCGCGAAGGCGACGATGACGAGATAGCAGCGCAGCTCCTCATCGTGCAGCACGTCGCGTATCCTGCCCAGCAGGATGAGATAATAGAGGTTAAAGTTCACGCTGAAGATCAGCATGAACACGGCTATGACCATTTCGATATAGACGCTGTCAAAGGCCGCGATGCTCGCCGCGCGAGTTGAGAAGCCGCCGGTGCCGGCGGTCGCGAAGGCGTGGAGCAGCGCGTCATAATTGCTCATGCCGCCGAAGCGGAGCAGCACCGCCTCGATGATAGTCAGCGCGAAATATATGAGATAGAGTATCCTCGCCGTCTGCCGCACACGCGGGACGAGCTTGCCGACCGTCGGCCCCGGAACCTCCGCGCGCATCAGGTGCATCGAGTGCGCGCCGTTCATCGGCATCACTGCCATGATGAACACCAGCACTCCCATACCGCCTATCCAGTGCGTGAACATGCGCCAGAACATGCCTCCGCGCGACATGGCCTCGATGTCTGTCATTATCGTCGCGCCGGTCGTAGTAAGGCCGGAGGCCGTCTCGAACAGCGCGTCTATATAATTCGGAATATCCCCGCTTATCACAAATGGCAGCGCGCCGATAGCGCTCAGCAGTATCCAGCCCATGCCGACGATGACAAAGCCCTCGCGCGCAGAAATATCCGTGCTCCCGGGCTTAAAGCGCGTGAGCACGAAGGCCGCCGCGGCGGAAATCGCTATCGTGACGATGAAGCCGAGGACGCTCTCGCCATAGTACAGCCCCGCGATCAGCGGCAGGAGCAGCAGCACGGCAAGGCACAGCAGTATAAGCCCCAGCGAACGGGCTATCATCCTTGTATTCATCAGCGTCCCTCGACGATGGAGTCAAGCTCCTTGAGGCGGCCGGCGCGCGTCACGATGACCGCATGGTCGCCGGGCTTTATAACAGTTTCGCCGTCGGGGATGATCGTATTGCTGCCGCGCACGAGCGCGCTTATGATTATGTTCGGCTTGAGACGCAGCGTTTTCAGCGGGATGCCGACGCAGGCCGAGCCTTCCGCCACCTTGAACTCCAGCGCCTCGACCTTGCCGTCGGCAAGACGGTAGAGCGTCTCCATGCTGCTGCCGACGGAATTGCTCATTGCGCGCACGTACCGGGCGAGCTGCTGGCTTATCAGGGTCTTGGGCGTCACGACGCAGTCGATGCCGGAGCTTTCGAGTATATCGGAATAATATTCGCGGTTCACCTTTACGACGATCTTGCCGACGCCGCTCTGCTTCGCGTAGATGGAGGTGATGATATTATCGCCGTCGTCGCCGGTGAGTGCGACGAACGCATCGGAGGATTTGATGCCCTCCTCAAGCAGGATATCGCCGCGCGTGGCGTCACCGCAGATGATGCGCGCGCCGGGGACAAGGTCGCACAGCTCCTCGCAGCGGGTCCTGTCGGCCTCGACTATCGTGACGGATATTCCCGACTCCATCAGGAGCCGCGTCAGGTGGACGGCGATCCTGCCGCCGCCCATTATCATCGTGTTCTTGACCCTCTTGCGGTACTGCCCCGCCGCGACGAAGAACTTCCTCAGCTCCTGTGACGCGCCGGTGACGCTGATAAGGTCGCCCGCTTTGAGGGTAAAATTGCCGTTCGGTATGATGGCCTCGCCGCCGCGCTCGACGACGCCGACGAGCACCTTTGCGCTGAAGCTGCCGACCATGTCCTTGAGCTGCATCCCGTCAAGCTTGCTGTCTGGCAGTATGCGGTGCTCGATTATCTCGGCGCTGCCCTTGGAAAAGGCGTCGACCCTTATCGCGCTCGGGAAGCGGAGAATGCGGGATATCTCCTTTGCGCACTCAAGCTCGGGGTTCACGATGACGGAAAGCCCCAGCGCCTCGCGCAGGAACTCCGTCTGCTTCATGTACCCGGTGTCGCGGATACGGGCGATGACATGCTTCGTGCCGAGCTTGCGCGCGGAGATGCCGCAGACCATGTTCATCTCATCGCTGCGCATGGCGGCCATGATGAGGTCGGCGTCCGCAGCGCCGGCCTCGGTCAGCGTCTCGGGGTTCGCGGCGCTGCCCTCGACGCATATAACGTCAAGGTTATTTGAAAGGTTATTTATCACGGTGGGGTTGTTGTCAATAACGATGATGTCATGCCCCTCGTCGGAAAGGATGCTCGCAACAGAGTAGCCGATCTTGCCCGCCCCGGCAATTATAATTTTCATTTCTTTTACCTCCGCCGTAAAATGCCAATAATTAATTGGATTATACCATCTTTTATGGCTCTTGTACAGACATCAGCGCTGTTGATATGGCCGAAAAAGTGTGCTAAAATAGATTGTATATTAATCTTAGAAAGACGGAATTACAGCATGTTTCAGGGCTTCAGCAAAAAGACCGGCGAGTTTCTCTGGGAGCTTGCCTTTAATAATGAGCGCCCGTGGTTTCTGGCGCACAAGGATGAGTTTGAGGAGCACGTGAACGCTCCGTTCAAGGCGCTTGCCGGGGAGTGCTTCGCGCTCATGGAGCAGCGTTACCCCGCGCTCGACTGCCGGGTACACGTCTCGCGCATCTACCGTGATGCGCGGCGGCTCTTCGGCCGCGGGCCGTATAAGGACCATCTCTGGTTCTCGATAAAGGCAAGCCAGGTGCTGCTCGAGGGGCCGATGTTCTGGTTCGAGGTCGGCGCGGCGGATTACAGCTACGGCATGGGCTTTTACAGTGCAACGCCCGCGCAGATGGAGGCGTTCCGCCGCAGCATCGACGCGAATCCCGAGCGCTTCCGCCGCATCGCGGAGGGCGTGAAGCGCCACGGATATAAGCTCGACGGCGAGGAATACAAGCGGCCAAAGAAGCTGCGCGGCGACGCGCTCATAGACGGCTGGTACAACCGCAAGCGCATAGGCCTTGAAAAGAGCTTTGACCTCGGCGGGGACGCTTTCAGTCAGAAGCTGCCGGAGATACTCGTCTCCGCTTATGCGGAGCTTATGCCGATGTACGAATACTTCATGGAGATATACAGGGCCTGCCCGGAGACAGGACGGCCCGCGCCGAGGGGGACAGGCAATGCAGCAGAATAACACTATGCCGAAAACCGCCGTCATCATGCCGGCCTACAATTCCGGTGCGACGATCGAGGCGTCGGTGCGCAGCATCCTGAACCAGACGGTGTCAAACCTTGTCCTCATCGTAGTGAACGACGGGTCGACGGACGACACCGCAGCGGTGCTGGAGCGGCTCCGGGCAAAGGATGAGCGGCTTATACCGATGACCGTTCCGAACGGCGGCCCTGCCAAGGCGCGAAACCTCGCCCTTGACGCTGTACCGGAGGATGCGGAATATATAATGTTCGCTGACTCTGACGATCTGTTGGAGAGTGACGCACTGGAATACGCCCTCACCGAGGGGCGGGGTGCCGACCTTGTGCTGATGGGCTTCTCGATAAAGAACACCGACGGCAGCACCGCGTCCTACTGCGAACCGGAGCAGCATCTAGATCCCGCGGCCTTGGGTGAAAACCTCGGCCGGCTGTACAAGGCGAACCTGCTCAACCAGGTATGGGCAAAGCTATTCAGCGCCGCGATGATAAAAGAGGGGCACATCAGGTTCCCGGACTACCGCTGGGGCGAGGACAGGCTGTTCATCTTTGACTGCCTTGAGCGCGCAGGGAGCGTTGCCGTGCTGCCGGAGTGCAAGTACAGCTACATCATGCACCCAGGACAGAGCCTTATAAGCAGCTACTATGACAAGAAGTTCGAGGTCTGCCTTGCAGCCGACACCCGCGCGCAGCAGCTCTGCCGCAGGTTCGGCGCGGAGGACGACGAGGACTTCCGATATATGTTCGCAAAAAGTGTGTTTTCCTGCCTGACGACGCTGTTTTCCCCCGGATGCAGGCTCAACCGCAATGAAAAGAGAGACGTTATCCGCGGCATCATCACCAATGAGCAGCTGCGTGAGCGCAGCCGCAAGCCCTTCGGCGGCGCGGCGGTGAAGCTGCTCAGCGCGGTGATGCGCAGCGGCAGCGTTACGCTCAACTATGCGGCCTTTCACTTCGTTGCATGGGCGGGTCAGGCGGCTCCCCGCTTTTTCACAAAATTAAAACACAGAAAGTAGGCGCATGATGAACAAGCTCAAATCCGAATCCTCGCTGAGCTTTCTTGAAGCGACCAGCATCATCGTCGGCCACGGCGTCGGCGCGGGCATACTCTCCGTGCCGTACCTCGCGGCGCACAACAGCCTGCGGGAGATACTGCTGATAATCGCATTCTGCTACCTTTTCAACATTCTGCTGCACCTGCTGATAGCGGAGCTTTCGCTCAATAACGGCGGGGCACAGTTCGTGAGCTGCTTTGAGTCGGAGCTCTTCGCGGGCAAGCTCAAGACAGTGCTGACATGGACGGCATTTGCGCTGCTCGGCGTGTCCGTCATCGTGAACGTCAGCGCTTTTCTGACCGGCGCGGCGGCGGTGTTCCGCTCATGGTTCGGTCTGCCGGACTGGGCGGGGATACTCATCTTCTACGTGCTTGGCGCGGGCGTCGTGTTCGTGGGGATGAAGCTTGTCGGCATATGCGAGAAGTTCTCCGTCGGTGCGATGGTCGCGGTCGTCGGGGTGCTGTTCGTCGCGACGATCATGCGCGATACCTGCCCGCTGCCTTCGGGCTGGCGCGGCTTCAACAACGCGCTTGCGATGTTCGGGATGGTGTCCTTTTCGCTGTCGGCGGTCATGTCAACGCCGCAGGTCGTCAAGGGGCTGAACGGCGACGCGAAGCGCATACGCGCCGCGATAATGACCGGCCTTGCCGTGAACGCCGGGCTTATCCTCTTCATCACGATAACGACGCTCCTCGGCGCGGGGACGAACATATCCGAGGACGGCGCGCTCGTCGACCTCGCGGCAAGCCTCGGCGGCTGGGTCAGCGTCGTGGGCTACGTGTTCACGCTGCTGGCGCTCGCGACCTCGTTCTGGGCGAACACCCTGAACCTGCGCGACATCGTCAGCGAGCAGACGGGCTGGTCGACACGCCTGAGCTGGCTTGCGGCCTCCGCGCCCTGCCTGATACTTGCGTTCATGGGGCTTTCGAGCTTCGTCGGCTTCACGCGCTTTGCGAGCATAATCCAGGTAGTGACGGGGCTGGGCATCATCCTTGCCTATAACCTCTCGCGCAAGCGCACCGGTTCCTCGGCGCTGCTCGGGCGCTTCGGCGCGCTGCCGTTCCAGATACTCATTGCCTGCTGCTCGCTGCTTGCGACGGTCGGCGCCGTGCTCCCTGTAACATGAGGCGCGCGGGAAGGATCGCGGCGCTCACAGGCGCCGCCGCTGCCGCATTCGCGGCGGGCGAGGTTTACCGTTATATCTTCTGCCGCAATTCCGGGATAATCGGGCGGCTGCATGAGCCGCGCGGGCACAAGGAGGACTATTACCTCCACCGCGACGGGGACGCTGAGCGGCTGCGCCGGTGCAGGTGCATCCGCCTTGAGCTGACGAACGACCGCGGTGACACGCTTGAGGGCTATTACTACCCCTGCTCCGGCGCGCCCTGCGGGCGCATCGCCTTTATCGTCCACGGCTACCGCTCGGAGCATCTTGAGACGGCGGGTATGTACTATGACTACTATAAGAGCCGCGGCTTTGACCTGTTCACCTGCGACCTCACGGCTGCCGGTGAGAGCGGCGGGCGGCGCTACGGCTATGATATCTTCGAGAGCCGGGATGTGAAGCTCTGGCTCGACGTGCTGCTGAAACGCTTCGGGGCGGATATACAGATAATCCTCCACGGCTTTTCGATGGGCGGGGCGACGGTGCTGAAGGTCAGCGACAGCTGCCCGGAGCAGGTGAAGTTCATCGTCTCCGACAGCGGCTTCACGAGCGGCGCTGATATACTGCGCGGCAGGATCGGCGCGGCGTACCCACTGTTCAGGCTGATGAACCGCGTGATATCCGGCTACGACATGGACGACACCGATGTGCGCGAAAACCTCAGGCGCACGGACAAGCCGGTGCTGTTCTTCCACGGGACGGAGGACAGGACGGTGCCGTTTCACATGGGCGAGGAGCTGTACAAGCTCTGCCCGACGGAGAAGGACTGCCTGCTCGTCCCCGGCGCGCGGCACGTGGAGAGCATGCATGTCGACCCCGAGGGCTATGCGGAGAAGTTAGACGGGTTCATAAAACGGTATATAAAGTAACATTGTTTCCCGCGGCGATTTTGTCAAATTGTCCTTTGACTTTTGGTGGCATAATCTGATACAATAAACGCAACAACGAGTAGCTGACAGCGTAATTCCGGTTGTCAGCTGCCCGTTGTTTTTTTATTTTTTCAGGGAGATATTTGAAATGGAAAAATCAGAAAAGCTCTGGAGCCGGAATTTCGTGCTCATCATTGTTATCAACTTTCTTGTGTTTATGAACCACATCATGCTGCTGTCGACCTTCCCGTTTTACATCGAGAGCCTTGGCGGCAGCGAAGCGCTGGCCGGGCTTGCGGCGACGCTGTTCTCATTCGTTGCGGTACTCTGCCGCCCGCTCGTCGGCTGGATGCTCGACAACGGAAAGCGCAGAACGATCCTCGCGATAGGTCTTTGCGGGATGATGCTGATGCCGCTGGGCTATATGGCCGCGTCGGTGATCTTCCTCGCCTTTGTGTTCAGAATGGTGCACGGCGCGGCGCTTGCGCTGTCGAACACCTCGACGGCGACGATCGCCTCCGACGTAATCCCCCGCTCCCGTTTCTCCGAGGGCATGGGAATGTTCGGCATGGCGACGGCGCTTGCGACCTCCTGCGCCCCGGCGCTCGGCCTTTACCTGATGAACAGCTTCAGCTACACGGTGCTCTTCCTCCGCGCCGCGGGTTCGATAGTCATTGCGGTCATTCTGTTCCTGCTGCTCAGGCTCAAGCCCGTCGGGGCGACGCCGCACCCGCTGAATGTCAGGGCGCTGTTTTCAAAGTCGGCTGTACCGGCTTCGGCGATCGCACTGGTATTCATGCTGACTTTCGGCGCGCTTGAAAACTTCCTTGCAAAATACGCCGCCGAAAAGGCACTCCCCTCCGGTGGGCTGTTCTTCGCGATAATGGCGGTCATGCTGCTGATAGTCCGCTTTACCCTCGGCAAGTACGCCGACAGAAAGGGCGAGGGTATGTTCGTCTACTCCTGCAACGCAGCGATGTTCGCGGCCTTTCTGCTGCTCTCGCTCGCGCCGAACAATGTGACGTTCATACTTGCGGCGATCCTTGCGGGCTACGGCTTCGGCGGGCTTGAGCCGGCATTGCAGTCGATGGCGGTACACTCATCCTCGCCCGCGGAGCGCGGCTCGGCTAACTCTACGTTCCTCTGCGCATACGACATCGGTATTGGACTTGGCGGCGGCATTGCCGGGTGGCTCATCACGGCGGCGGGCTATGAGAACATGTTCCTCGTGCTCTCGGCGGCGAACATTATATCGGTGCTGATGTACGTTTTCTGGGGCAGGCACGACCCGTCGTCCCTGTCGTATGCCCTAAGGCAGGCACAGAAGAACGAGGTGAAATAAAATGCCGAATACAAATGGAGAAAAGATATTCTTCGGAATACTCATGTCGGTGCTGATGGCGCTCGGCATGGAGGTATACAATGTGGCCTTCAAGATGGGCTATAACGCCATGCCCGGTGGGCTGAGCAACATGACAAATGCCGTCTTCCCCGACGCGCTCAAGGAAGCGGCCTTTATGTGGATATTCGTTTTTATCTTCTCTAACCTCTGGGGCAACCGCATCGGGCACGCGCTGGCATCGCGCATTATCCGCCCGGAGAAGGATAACCCGTTCTTTATAACGCTGATGATATCCGGATGCACGGTGCTCATAATGTGCCCGACGATGAGCCTTGCCGCCAGCATATTGTTCAACATCTGCCTCGGCGGCGCGCCGGTCGTGCAGCTGCCGGCGATATGGGTCGGGACGGTGCTGAAGAACTTCCCGATGGCGCTGCTGTGGAACCTCTTCGCTGCGGGGCCGCTGACGCGGCTGATATTCCGCGGGGTGTGCAGGAGAAATATACAGTTGAAATCCGCGGAAGATAGTATATAATAGTGTTGGTTTTTCAAAGCACACCACTATGATACATATACCGTCAGGAGGCTATTATGGTTAAAGTTGATCTCACCGGCGCTGCCGGATTCTTTACCGCAGCAGGTCCCGATTATGAGCTTGCCGCGCTCGCGCACAAGACGCTTGCCGACAAAAGCGGTCTCGGCAATGACTTCACCGGCTGGGTGGAGCTGCCCCGCCGCATAAAGGAGACTGAGCTTGAGCGCATAGTCGCCGCCGCGGAGAAGATACGCAGCCGCTCAAAGGCGCTGGTCGTCATCGGCATAGGCGGCTCCTACCTCGGCGCGCGCGGCGCGATAGAGCTGCTCAAGCCCATGCCCGGCAAGGACGACCCGAAGGTCTTCTTCATGGGCAACACCCTTTCCACCGACACGATATGCGACACGATCGCCGCGCTCGGCGACATGGACTTTGACGTAAACGTCATTTCCAAGTCCGGCACGACGCTTGAGCCCGCAGTCTCCTTCCGCATCTTCCGCGAGATACTTGCGAAGAAGTACGGCGACAAGGCGGACGAGCATATATTCGCCACCACCGACGAGCACAAGGGCGTGCTCCACGGCCTTGCAGAGCAGCACGGCTGGGAGAGCTTCGTTGTTCCCGACGACGTCGGCGGGCGCTTCAGCGTCCTGTCCGCGGTAGGCCTGCTGCCGATGGCCGTCGCGGGTATCGACGTGCGTCGCGTGATAGACGCGGCTATCGCGGAGATGGACGCGCTCGACCTGCGCTCTCCCGAGAACCCCGCATGGCAGTACGCCGCGGCGCGGCAGCTGCTCTACGGCAAGGGCTACAGCATCGAGCTGCTGGCCTGCTACGAGCCGAGCTTCCGCTTCATGGCGGAATGGTGGAAGCAGCTCTACGGCGAGAGCGAGGGTAAGGACGGCAAGGGCATCTTCCCCGCCTCCGTCGAGTTTAACGCCGACCTGCACTCCATGGGGCAGTTCATACAGGACGGCCCGCGCACGCTGATGGAATCCGTCGTGCGCTTCACCGAGAGCCGCAGCAGCCTCGTGTTCCCGTTTGAGGAGGACAACGCCGACTCTCTCAACTACCTCGCCGGACGCAAGCTCAGCGAGATAAGCCTTGTCGCGGCGGACGCGGTCAAGGAAGCGCACATCACCGGCGGCGTACCGAACATCGTCATCGAGGTGCAGCGCCGCGATGAGGAGGGCTTTGCAGCGCTCGTCTGCTTCTTCGAGATGGCCTGCGCGATATCGGGGTACATGTCCCGCGTCAACCCCTTCAACCAGCCCGGCGTTGAGGAATACAAGAAGAACATGTTCCGCATGCTCGGCAAGCCCGGCGCGAAATAAAACAAGACAGCCAAAAAGCAAAAAGCCTCGGAGTATTCCGGGGCTTTTTCAGAGGAGCACTTATGTACGGGGAACTGAAGGCAAAATTTGAGCGGCAGTATGGGAGGGCGGCGGAGTACATTTTCTCCGCGCCGGGGCGCACGGAGCTCGGCGGCAACCACACGGATCACCAGCACGGGCTTGTCCTCGCCGCGGCGGTAACGCTCGACACAAAGGCCGCCGCCGCTGAAAATAATGACGGCTGCATCCGCGTCATATCCGAGGGCTACGCGCCGGTCACGGTGCGGCTCGACGAGCTTGAAAAGCATCCCGAGGAGCGGAACACCACCGCCGCGCTGGTGCGCGGAGTCGCCGCGGGCTTTATGCGGCGCGGGTACGGCGTTCGCGGCTTTGACGCGTATGTCGTCTCGGACGTATTGCCGGGCAGCGGGCTTTCTTCATCCGCAGCCTTTGAGGTGCTTATCGGGACGGTGATAAATGCCCTGTCCGGCGGCGCGCTGAGCCCGGCGGAGATCGCGCGCATAGGGCAGTACGCAGAGAACGAGTACTTCGGCAAGCCCAGCGGGCTTATGGATCAGACCGCTTCCGCCGTTGGCGGGATAGTGGCCATCGACTTTGCCGATCCCGGCGCGCCGGTAATTACGCCGGTGGAGTTCGACTTTGCCGAGTGCGGGTACGCGCTGTGCATCATCGACAGCGGAGCGGATCACGCGGAGCTGACCGAGGAATATGCCGCGATAACGAACGAGCTGAAGGCCGTGTGCCGTGTATTCGGCAAGGAACACCTGCGCGAGGTGGATGAGCACGAGTTCTATGCGCGTATTGCCGAGGTGCGCCGCGCGGCGGGCGACCGTGCGGCACTGCGGGCGGCGCATGTGTTCAATGAGAATAAGCGCTGCGCGGTGGAGACGGCGGCGCTCGGCAATGGAGATTTTGAACGCTTTCTGCAGCTTGTGTCCGAGTCCGGGCGGTCGTCATGGATGTATCTGCAGAACGTGATACCCACGGGGAGCACGGCGCGGCAGGAGCTGGCTTTCGCGCTGCTGCTGTGTGAGCGGCTCCTCGGCGGGCGCGGGGCGTTCCGCGTCCACGGCGGGGGCTTTGCCGGGACGGTGCAGGCCTTTGTTCCGGAGGATATGCTTGCAGGCTTCCGCGCGGGGATCGACTCCGTGCTCGGCGCAGGCAGCTG
Organism: Clostridiales bacterium; assembly: GCA_003150355.1. Lineage (GTDB taxonomy): Bacteria > Bacillota > Clostridia > Oscillospirales > Oscillospiraceae > Limivicinus. The sequence continues at coordinate 141,519 of QAMJ01000012.1, forward strand.
CCACGTGCTCTCGATACGGCGCGAGGGCGGATGCATGATGGAGAAGATGTGAGGTGCCGCGAGGTAAAAATACCCGGCTGTTCAGCTGAACAGCCGGGTGTGTTGTTTCTATAGCTCAGATCACTTGGTGTTGACCTTGTCTTCGCCAAGCTCCTTAATGGCTTCCTTGCGGGAGATATTCCAGCGGCCCTTCTCATCGATGCCGGTGAACTTGACCCAAGTCTTATCGCCGATGTTGAGAACGTCCTCGACCTTTTCGGTGCGCTTGAACTCGAGGTCCTTGATGTGGCACATAGCGTCCTTGCCGGGGGCAAGCTCGATGAATGCGCCGAGGTTCGAGATGATGCGCTTGACTTCGCCGAAGTACAGAGCGCCGACGATGGGCTCAAAGACGATGTCCTCAATGGTCTTGCGGGCAACGCGGCATGCGTCGATATCGGTGCTGGCAATGAAGATGGTGCCGTCATCGTTGATGTCGATCTTGCAGCCGGTGTCAGCGGTGATCTTCTGGATGACCTTGCCGCCGGAGCCGATGACCTCACGGATCTTGTCGGGGTTGATCTTCATCTGGATCATCTTGGGAGCGGACTTGGCAAGCTCCTTGCGCGGGGCGGGGATGGCCTTGAGCATGACCTCGTCAAGGATCTGGTAACGGGCTTCCTTGGTGATCTCAAAGGCGTTCTTGACGATCTCGTGCTTGAGGCCGTCGTTCTTGAGGTCCATCTGGATGGCGGTGATACCGGCCTTGGTACCGGCGACCTTGAAGTCCATCTCGCCGTGGAAGTCCTCAACGCCCTGAATGTCGATGAAGGTGGTGAAATCATCGCCGTCCTGGATCAGGCCGCAGGAGATACCGGCAACGGGAGCCTTGAGGGGCACGCCTGCGTCCATGAGGGCGAGGGTGGTGCCGCAGATGGAGCCCTGAGAGGTGGAGCCGTTGGAGGAGAGAACCTCGGAGACTACGCGGATAGCGTAGGGGAAATCCTCAACATCGGGGATGACAGCTTCGAGAGCCTTCTCGACCAGTGCGCCGTGGCCGTACTCACGTCTGTTGGTGGAGCGGCTGGCACGGGCTTCGCCGGTGGAGTAGGAGGGCATGTTGTAGTGGTGCATGAAGCGCTTGGTATCCTCTTCCCAGATGGTGTCGAGCTTCTGGGCGTCGGTAAGCGTGGAGAGAGTGGCGATGGAGAGAACCTGAGTCTGGCCGCGGGTGAAGAGGCCGGAGCCGTGGACAACGGGCAGGACGCCGACTTCGGCGGCGAGAGGACGGATCTCGTTCATCTTGCGTCCGTCAACGCGCTTGCCGGCGAGCAGCCACTTCTTGACGACCTTCTTCTGGAGCTTGTAGAGGATCTCGTCCATGTAGTTCATCATGTCGGGATGCTCTTCGCCGTACTTCTCCTCGACCATGGTGATCCAGTCGTTGACGCGGGCTTCGCGGACGTTCTTGTCCGGGGTGTCCATGCAGTATTCCATGGACTCGAACTCGTTATTGACGAGCTTTTCGAAGAGAACATCGTCAAAGGAGGCGTGCTCATACTCGAACTTGGGCTTGCCGATCTCCTCGACCATCTTATCGATAAGGTCGAGAACGGGCTGGAGATGCTCATGAGCCTGAACGATGCCCTCGTACATGACATCCTCGGGGACCTGATCGGCCTCGGACTCGATCATGACGATCTTCTTATGGGTGGCGGCGATGGTGGTGATCATGCGGTTGCCATTGTCGCGCTGCTCCTTGGTGGGGTTGAAGAGGTACTTCTCACCGTCCCAGCCGAGGACGATGCCGGCGATGGGGCCGTTGAAAGGAACATCGGAGATGGAGACTGCGGCGGAGGCACCGATCATAGCGGTGATCTCGGGAGAGCAGTCACGGTCAACGCTCAGGACTTCGCAGGCGATGACAACGTCATTGCGCAGGTCGGTCGGGAAGAGCGGACGCATGGGGCGGTCGATCAGACGGGAGGCCAGAACTGCGGGCAGGCTGGGCTTACCCTCGCGGCGCATGAAGCTGCCGGGGATGCGGCCGACGGCGTAGAGCTTCTCATTGAAGTCCACAGAGAGGGGGAAGTAGTCGATGCCGTCCTTCGGGCGGGCGGAGGCGGTGCAGGTGACGAGAACGGTGGTCTCGCCGTACTTTACGAGGACCGCGGAGTTGCAGAGCTCTGCGAGCTTGCCAACCTCCATGGACAGGGGGCGGCCTTCGTACATGATCTCGTACTTCTTGTAGTTCGGAAATTCCTTATGGGTGATTATCATATGCTATCTCCTTATATTTCCTGCACTTTCCGACACTTAGCACTTGAAGAAAGACCGCGCACGGCGGCGCTTCTTCAAATACTAAGCTACCGGAAAGCACATAGTTTACATTGTTGGTGCAACTTGCGCCCAAGCCTCGCAGAGTTTTTCGCCCCGCAGGGCGAAAAATAATTCTGATATATTTTTTGCGGGGGCGTGTACCTCGCAAAAAATACTTCTCACGGAGGGAGTGTCGAGCGAAGCGAGGCAGCGAGCGGAGTGCAAGCTTTTCTCAAAAAGAAAGCGTTAGCTTTCTTTTTGAATAAAAAGCAGAGAGACAATATTAACTTGTCTCTCTGCAAAAAACTTCATAAACCTCGGTACGCAGAGCTGAAAATTACTTGCGGATGCCCAGCTTTGCAATGATTGCGCGGTAACGCTCGATATCCTTCTTGGCAAGGTAGTCCAGCAGACGGCGGCGCTTACCGACCATCTTGTACATGCCCAGACGGCTGTGGTCGTCATTGGGATGATTCTTGAGGTGCTCGGTCAGCTCGCGGATGCGCTGGGAGAGGATAGCGATCTGGACTTCGGGAGAACCGGTGTCGCCCTCGTGGGTGGCGTTGTCAGCGATGACCTGGGTCTTGACTTCTTTGGTGATCATAGGTGTTATACCCCTTTCAAAATGTTACTATACCCGGTGTCCCGGCAGCGGGCGGAAAGGTTACCGCGATAGCGGCATGACCCCGGCGCTGAGAGCACGGGCGCATACTGGTGTATAATAACATCTGCGCGCGCAGGTGTCAAGTTTTTACTGTGTTTCCGGCAAATTATTTTGCTTCGAGCTTCGCCGCGAACTCCGTGATCGCGGCAAGGCCGGCCTTGAGAGTTTCGGTGTCGCTGGCGTAGCCGATGCGCATGCTGCGGGGCTGCTCAAAGCAGTCGCCGGGCGTGACGAATGCGCCTGTCTCATGGTACATACGGGTGCAGAAATCGTAGGACGGGATATCGAAATCGTAATAGACAAGAGCGGTAGTGCCCGCCTGAGGCTTGGTATAGAAGAAGTGCTCGGAGGAATTGACCCAATCGTCAAGAATGGCGAGGTTCGTGCGCACGATGCCGGTGTTGCGCGCAATGAGCTTGTCCTTATGGCTGAGCGCTATGGCGGCGACAGCCTCATCGAACATGCCGCAGCTTATGAGGTCATAGTCCCTGTGGGAGCGGAGGGCGGCAAGCGCGGCCTCGTCATGCGTGGCGATCCAGCCGAGACGCAGACCGGCAAGCGAGAACACCTTGGACATGCTGCTGACGGAAATGCCCTTTTCGTACAGGTCGGCGAGGGATTCGCTCCAGACGTCCTCCTGCGTGAGGTGGCGGTAGACCTCGTCGCAGAGGAGGTACGCGTCCACACTGCGGGCGATTTTAACTATCTCTTCCAGAAGCTCCTTGCCCATGAGCGCGCCGGTGGGGTTATTGGGGTTGTTGATGCAGATCATCTTCGTGTCCGGGGTGACAAGGGCGCGCAGCTCGTCAAGGTCGACAAGGTAGCCGTTCTCCTGCTTAAGGTGCATGACGGCAAGGTCAGCGCCGATGGACTCGGGGATAGAATAGAGCTGCTGATAGGTCGGCATGATGCTGATGACGCGGTCGCCCTCGGAGACGAGGGAGCAGAACACATGGTGGTTCGCGCCCGCCGCGCCGTGGGTGGTGATGATGTTCTCGGGCTTCACGGTCTTATACAGGCCGCAGATGCCGTCGAGGAAATCCGGGCGGCTGTATATATCGCCGTAGGTCAGGCGCCGCGCGCAGAACTCGCGCAGGAAGGCTTCCTTATCCTCCCCGGTCAGCTCGAACAGCTCGTCGAGCGACACCGAGTCAACGCAGGTCTCGGCGATGTTGTACTTTGCGCCGACCTCGTACTCGTTCATCCATTCCTCTACCGCAAAGGGCTTGATCTTCATTGGGGATTTCCTCCTTAAAAATTAGTATTGACTTGATAGATATTTACAGTAAGCGCTGAATGAATGCCGTCATTTGCTCAGTGCTTACCCGAAAAAAGGCATCCGCGGCCGAACCTTATCCAGCTTGCGCCGGAATACCTACGGTTCAGTCACGGATGCCTTTGACCCTCCACCCGGTGGTGAAGGAAGCATATATATTCAGCTTGAGTGGATTGTACCGCATGAAAATTTGTTTGTCAAGAGGGACGTTCTGCGGATTTTTCATTTTCTTTCACTGTGGTTTATGGTATTATAGAAATACCCAATACGAAAAATTTTTTCACAAGGAGGAACCAGCATGTCCATAAGAGAGATCAGCTTCCCATCCGCCAACGGGCGCGACACCATCAAGGCATGGGCCTATACCCCGCTCGGCAAGCCCAGAGCCGTCATTCAGCTCATCCACGGCTTCGGCGAGCACTCCCGCCGCTATCTGCACATGATAAGCAAATTCCAGGCCGCGGGCTTCGTCGTCTACGCGGACGACCACATCGGCCACGGCAAGACCGCCTACGACAGCGGCACGATGGGCGACCCGCACTCCGGCGGCTACATGACCTACCTCAAGGATGAGAAGGCGCTGCACGACATTGCCGTCAAGGACTACCCCGGACTGCCGTACTTCGTGTTCGGCCACAGCTGGGGCTCTATGCTCGGCCGCGCTTATGCCGCGCTCTATGGCGATGACCTCAAGGGTCTCATGCTCTGCGGCGTTGTATCGCAGTTCAAGGGCTGCGAGATCGAGCTGCACGACCCGGCGATAAAGGCCGCCGTCACCGCCGACCCGTATCAGCCGGTCGGCGACTGGTTCGGCAAGGTCTTCCTCGATATGACCGCGAGGATTGAAAACCCCAACGGCCCGTCTGACTGGATCGCCTGCAATCCCGATATCGTCGCCGACCACGCGGGCGATATGTTCAACGGCTTCGATGTAACGCTGGAGCTGGTGTGGGATCTGGTGGAGCTGTACGGCTTCATCGAGCGCCGCGAGTGGGCGGAGATGGTGCCCTCCTCGCTGCCGGTGTATCTCATCTCCGGCGACTGCGACCCCTGCGGCAACTACGGCGAAGGGCTGTACCATGTGGCAAACCTGCTGGCTGAGAGTGGGAACAAGGTCAGCGTCAAGGCTTACAGCGGCTACCGCCACGAGACACACAACGAGCTTGAGCTGCGCGACGAGGTCGAGGCCGGGCTTGTGGGCTTCGTAAACGGAGTCCTCGGGTAAGGTTCAATAGGATATAAATTAAACGGGGCAGGTACCTTTAAAGGGTACCTGCCTCGATCACGTCATTGTCTGCGTTTCCGGCGGCCTTCGGCAGCCTGATATCCTTCCAGCCGGTGACGTTGCTGCGGTTGTTTTCGTTGCTGCCGGCGGCGACCACCGTGCCGTCCGATTTCAGACCCACGGTGTTATAGCTGCCGGCGCTCACGGCGATGATATCAGTCCAGCCGGAGACATCGCACTGGCCGTCATCGTTCAAGCCAACGTTTCGAGTACCGTCATACACAAAATTTTGGGCGCAGCAGGAGGCTGCCCCGAAATGATCGCTTCCGGTCATTCCGAGGCAGCCCCTGTTATCACGTCTGTTCAGTTGGCTGGGCGGGCATTTTTCATGCCGTCCTTTATTTTTTCCGCCGCGTCAAGCAGACTCTGCGCCTGAGGCAGCAGCGCTTCCCCGGCCTCCGTAAGGCGGAAGTCCCGGCTCGAGCGCTCGAACAGCCTGACGCCAAGCTCCTCCTCCAGCGCGGAGACTGAGCGGCAAATAGTCGAATGGCTGATGTACAGGCTCCTTGCCGCGGCGGAAAAGCTCCCGGCTTCCGCCGCGGCGGTGAAGTGCCTGAGCTGTTCAAGCTCCATCTCAGTAATTAAAGGTGTAGGGCAGGAGCTCCGAGAGCTTATAGCTCACATAGCGGTCACCGGCCTTGGCGCAGAGCACCTCCATCTCCGGTGAAAACTCCGCCAGAAACTGGCGGCATGCGCCGCAGGGGGTACACCAGTTTTCGCTGTCGGCATAGATGGCGATGCGCCTGAAGTCCCGGTGACCCTCGCTGACCGCCTTGCAGCAGGCGGTGCGCTCGGCGCAGATAGTGCTGCCGAGGGCGGCGTTTTCAACATTGCAGCCGGTGAAGACAGTGCCGTCGGTGCATTCGATCGCGGCGCCCACCGCGAAGCGCGAATACGGAACATAGGCATTGAGCGACGCCTGCTTTGCCTTTGACATGAGTTCTCTGTCAGTCATAGATATTCCTCCTGTATCGTAATTTTAGTTTCTCCCAAGTTATGTAATTTTGCCGACAGGCAAAATGATTCTGATCATTTTCGCCGGCGGCGTGTACGTCGGCGAAAATACTTCTCGCTCAGAGAGTGTCGAGCGAAGCGAGGCGCGGGTCTGAGCGCTTTTCAACAAAGCATTTATGCTTTGTTGAGGACTTTAGTCCAGCATTATCTCCCAATTCGGGAAATCATACAGCGGATTCCCTGCGTTGGGGTTTACGCCCTTGATGACGCCGCGGTGGCTTATGAACTGGTGCGTCTCAAAGCCGATGGAAATGAGCGAGCCCGTCCCGGCGATATACTGGCACATCTGCTGGAACATAGCAGAGCGCGAGGTGTCCCCGGCGGCGAGATAGTCGTTTATATAGCCGACGAAGCTGCTGTCCTTCCCGCGCGAATAGTTGAGGTCGCTGTCGGGGTCGAGGAGCTCTGTGACGTCAAAGTTATTGCGCAGCTTCACCTCACCGTAGTACATGTCGAAGTCCCCGTCTTCAAGCGCCTGAAGATAATTCTCCCATGTCAGCTCCTGAACGTTCACGGTCAGGCCGAGAGATTCCATATCGCTTGCGAACTTGCGCACAACGCCGGTCTTCGCGCTGCTGTCGGAGCAGACGATGAACTTGAGCTCTATCTTCTGCGCGGAGCCGGACATGTATTCAAGCTTGCCGTCGTTATCGTAATCCTTTATGCCGGAGTTCTCGAGGACAAGACGGCAGGTCTCGAGGTTATACGCGAGACTGTCGGCATACTGCTGAGGATAGTCCGCGCAGGTGGGGTACATCGGCACGGCCGAGGCGGCCGCGTTTCCGTGCATCAGCTCCTCGGCAAAATACGCGCGGTCAAAGGCGTAGTTCATCGCCTGACGGAAGCCGTTGAAGCGGCCGATATTGGATTCCTCGTTGAACATCACATAGTGATAGTTCGTGGTGGCATAGTTGTGGATCTCGCTGGTGCTGGCATAGCCGAGGTTCGTGTAGCTCGATGGGTCGTTCGTGACAACGTCGATGATGCCGTCGTCAAAGGCGGTGATGCGGCTGGCCGCGTCCGTGTACTTCACGAGAAACACCGTGTCTATCGGGAGGTTCTCATAATCCGGGTAATATGGCGACGCGACAAGATAGGTCTCATCCTCGCTGTACATATAGGGCCCACTGCCGATGGGCTTGGGGTCGCCGTAGGTGCCGTATTTGACGATGGGGATATTCAGCAGCTTTACAAACTGCGTGTCGCCAATGCCGAGAGAGACATAGAAGCGGGTATCGTCATAGCCGGAGCCCTGATAGCTCGCGAAGCGGCCGCGGAAACGGTCGGAGTTTATCGCGGCGTCGAGCGAATAGCGCAGGTCGCGCCCGGTGACGGGCGTACCGTCGCTGAAATAGTGCCCCTCGGCGATCTCGAAGGTCCAGTAGGTGGCCTCCTCGTTGCAGCTCCAGCTCGTCAGCAGGTTCGGGATGACCTCGAAGTTATTATCCAGCTCTACCATGTTCTCATACACAAGGCTGCACACGAGCTGGTTTGAGTGGTTCGTCGCGATCAGGGGGTTGAAGCTGTAGTCGTTATTGCAGTTGAGGGAGAACACATTATCCGCCGCGGCGGCACGGGTCACGTCCTTACCGGCGGTAGACACAAGGTCGTTCGGGTTATTGCCGCTGCTCGTACTGCTGTCGCAGCCGGTGCAGCCGAACAGCATAGCCATGCACAGCAGCAGCGCGCACAGTCTCTTTTTCTTTCTCATGGTCATCTCCTCAGTCCAGGACTATCAGCGCCGCCTGACTGCCCCGCTGCCCGTGGGTATAGCGGTGCGACCAGTATTTGTCATGGCGGCAGTAGGTGCATTCATCAGAAATATCAATATTCTCCGGCAGGACCCCGAGCTGAATGAGCCGCCGCGCGTTTGCTGCGCGCAGGTCGACCATCGTCTTGCCGCCGGGGCGGCGGTCGAACAGGCCGTCCGTGTCCCCGGAGAGGTAGCACTCTATCGCCTGAGGGACATCGTCGTCCGTCTCGAAGCAGCAGCGGCCTATCGAGGGGCCTATCGCGGCGTGGACGCTCTGCGCTTTCGCGCCGAGAGACGCCATAGCGTCAAGCGCGTTCTTGAGGATGTCCCCGACGGAGCTGCGCCAGCCGCAGTGGATCGCCCCGGCGGCGGAGTGCTCCCCGTCATAGAGCAGCACGGGCACGCAGTCGGCCACCATGCACATTATCGGCAGGCCGCGCTCAGAAGTGACGATGCCGTCGGCCTCATAGGGTACATGCGACATGCACACGTGCTTATCCGCCGAGGTGACGATGCGCACATCGGCCTTGTGTACCTGCTGCGTCACGGCCATATCGTCGATGCCGACGCCCATAAGCTCACACACGCGGCGGTAGTTTTCGCGCACGGCCTCGGGATCGTCGCCCCGGTTGGAGCCGAGGTTCAGCGAGGAAAATATCCCAGTGCTCACGCCGCCATAGCGCGTGGTAAACGCGTGGCGCGCGCCGATCTTATCCGAGCTCATATAGATGAGCCCGTTATGGTTATTCTCTGTAAAGGACATGGAAGTCTCCTGTCAAAGACAAAGCATTTGCTTTGTCTTTGTTTTCGTTACTCGTTTCTGCCGCAGCACTCTTTGTATTTAAGCCTGCGGGAGCCGTCGGCCTTCATCTTGCCGCAGGGGCAGGGATCGTTGCGCCCGGGCTTCGGCACCTTTTTGACGGGCTGCTTCTTCACCGGCTCGCCGCCGACGTTTGCCGCCGCGTTCTTCGAGACGGCCTTGCGCTCGATGGTCTGCTCCTTGCGCACCTGCACGATGAACAGACGGCGCACCGTCTCCTCGCGTATGCCGCGCACCATGGCCTCGAACATGTCGAAGCCCTCCTGCTTATAGGCATCGATGGGCTTGACCGAGCCGTAGCCGCGCAGACCGATGCCGCGCTTGAGCTCGGCCATCGCGTCGATATGATCCATCCAGTATTCATCGACGACGCGCAGCATTATGACGCGCTCTATCTCGCGCATCAGCGGCAGGCCGTTCGGCCCCTCGCCGAAGGCCTCTTCCTTTGCGGCATAGACCTTTTCGGCAAACTCGTTCACAGCTTCGCTGAGCTTATCATTATGCACACTGCCGCCGAACTGTTCTATCTTAAACGTGCCGCGGCGCATGAAGAGCTTCTCAAAGGGCTGGAGAGCGTTATCGAGCTGGGTCTGGTTCTCCGCCACGCCCCCGGCAAGGCCGTCGGCCACGGTTGAGGAGACGAACTCCTTTATCATACCCATGATCTGCGCGTGGATATCCTCGCCGTCAAGCACCTTGCGGCGCTCGCCGTAGATGATGTTGCGCTGCTGGTTCATGACGTCATCGTATTCGAGGACGCTCTTACGGGTCTGGAAGTTGCGGCTCTCGACTGTGCGCTGCGCCTGCTCGATGGCGTTGGAGAGCATCTTATGGTCAAGCGGGGTGTCCTCATCGACCTTCATCGTGTCCATAAGGCCGGTGAGCCTGTCGGAGCCGAAGAGACGCATGACATCGTCCGTCAGCGCAAGGTAGAAGCGGCTCTCGCCGGGGTCGCCCTGACGGCCGGCACGGCCGCGCAGCTGGTTATCGATACGGCGGGACTCGTGGCGCTCGGTGCCGAGGATGAACAGGCCGCCGACGGCGCGCACCTTTTCGGCCTCCGCGTCCGTCTCAGCCTTGTGTACCTTCATGCGCTCGGCAAACAGCGCACGCGCGGCGAGGATGTTCTCATCGTCCGTCTCGGCGTAGCCGGTGGCTTCGGCGATGGTAGCCTCGTCATAGCCTGCCTTGCGCAGGTCGGCCTTGGCCATGAACTCGGCGTTGCCGCCGAGGGTGATATCGGTGCCGCGGCCTGCCATGTTCGTCGCTATCGTAACTGCGCCGAATTTACCGGCCTGAGCGACGATCTCGGCTTCCTTTTCATGGTACTTGGCGTTCAGCACCGTGTGCGGGATACCGCGGCGCTTGAGCAGGGAGGAGATATATTCGCTCTTTTCTATGGATATAGTGCCGACCAGAACGGGCTGACCCTTCTCGTGGCACTCTACGATCTGCTCGATTATCGCGCGGTTCTTGCCGACGTCGTTCTTATACACAACATCGGGGTGGTCGATCCTTATGACGGGCTTGTTTGTCGGGATCTCGATGATATCGAGCTGGTATATTGCGCTGAACTCCTCAGCTTCGGTCGCGGCGGTACCGGTCATGCCGGAGAGCTTGCCGTAGAGACGGAAGTAATTCTGGAAGGTTATGGTCGCAAGGGTCTTGTTTTCCTTCTGGACATCGACGTGCTCCTTGGCCTCGATCGCCTGATGCAGACCCTCAGAGTAGCGGCGGCCGAGCATGAGACGGCCGGTGAACTCATCGACGATGATTATCTCGCCGTCCTTGACGATATAGTCAATGTCGCGCTTCATTATGCCGTGCGCCTTGAGCGCCTGATTTATATGGTGCGAGAGCGTGGCGTTCTCGATATCGGCGAGGTTTTCAAGGTTGAAGGCGCGCTCTGCCTTGGCGATGCCGCGGGCGGTGAGCGTCGCGGTCTTGGCCTTCTCGTCGACGACATAGTCCGCGTCGAGATCCTCGCTCTCCTCCTCCTTCTCGTCAACGCTCGCGTAGACGACCTTCTTCAGACGGCTGACGAAGTCGTCCGCCTGACGGTAAAGGTCGGTGCTCTCGTCGCCCTGACCGGAGATGATGAGCGGAGTTCTGGCTTCATCGATGAGGATGGAGTCGACCTCGTCGACGATGGCGAAGGCATGTCCGCGCTGAACCATGTTCTCCTTATAGAGCGCCATGTTATCGCGCAGATAGTCAAAGCCCATCTCGTTGTTCGTGCCGTAGGTGATATCGCAGTTATAGGCTTCGCGGCGCTCGTCGTTATTCAGCCCGTGGACGATAAGGCCGACGCTCAGACCGAGGAATCGGTGCACCTTGCCCATCCATTCGCTGTCGCGCTTGGCAAGGTAATCGTTCACGGTGACGATGTGGACGCCCTCGCCGGTCAGTGCGTTGAGGTAGGCCGGGAGCACAGCGACAAGCGTTTTGCCTTCGCCGGTCTTCATTTCGGCGATGCGCCCCTGATGCAGGACGATGCCGCCGATGAGCTGCACCCGGAACGGGCGCATGCCGAGCACGCGCCACGCGGCCTCGCGCACGGTGGCGTAGGCCTCGGGCAGGATATCGTCCAGCGTCTCGCCATCGGCAAGGCGCTGCTTGAATTCATCGGTCTTCGCGCGCAGCTCCTCATCGGATTTTGCGGCGTACTCATCGGAGAGTGCTTCTATCTTGTCTGCTATCGGGTAGATGCGCTTAAGCTCACGGTCGGAATAGCTACCGAACAGCTTGTTGAAAATTCCCATTTATGTATGCCTTTCCTGAAAAAAGAAATGTAGATACTGATTCAAGGTATATATTAGCACAAGTTTGTGAATAAAAAAAGTATAATCTTGTCCTGCCTGATTTTGTGTGCTAAAATATTTCATCGAAAATACTACCGGGCTGCACCGAGAGAGAACAGAGGGATCTTCATATGAACAGGATAGGCTTCGATAACGACAAATACGTAAAGCTGCAATCGCAGAACATACGCGACCGTATCTCCAAATTCGGCGGCAAGCTGTATCTGGAGTTCGGCGGCAAGCTCTTTGACGACTTCCACGCATCCCGCGTGCTGCCGGGCTTCGCGCCGGACAGCAAGGTGAAGATGCTGCTCGAGATGAAGGACGAGGCGGAGATAGTCATCGCCATATCCGCGGACGATATAGAGCGCAGCAAGCGCCGCGGCGACCTCGGCATCACCTATGAGGACGATACGCTCCGCCTTATCGACGCGTTCCGCGGGATAGGGCTTTATATCGGCAGCGTCGTCATCACGCACTACCGCGGTCAGGCCATTGCCGACCAGTTCAAGAAGCGCCTTGAGGCGCTCGGCGTCGCGGTGTATCTGCACTATATCATCCCCGACTATCCCTCGAATGTCCCGCTCATAATCTCCGATGAGGGCTTCGGAAAGAACGAATATATCGAGACGACGCGCTCGCTCGTCGTCGTCACGGCGCCCGGCCCCGGCAGCGGCAAGATGGCCACCTGCCTGAGCCAGCTCTACCATGAGCACAAGCGCGGCATCAGCGCGGGCTACGCGAAGTTCGAGACCTTCCCGGTATGGAACCTCCCGCTCAAGCACCCGGTGAACCTCGCCTACGAGGCTGCGACCGCCGACCTTGACGACGTGAACATGATAGACCCGTTCCATCTCGAAGCCTACGGCATCACCACCGTCAACTACAACCGCGACGTTGAGATATTCCCCGTGCTCGAAGCGATCTTCAAGCGCATCTACGGCAAGAGCCCGTACAAGAGCCCGACGGACATGGGCGTCAACATGGCCGGCTACTGCATCACCGACGACGAGGTCTGCTGCGAAGCGTCAAAGCAGGAGATCATCCGCCGCTATTATGCCGCCGCCTGCGCCGTGCGTCAGGGCTTGAGCGACGCCGCCGAGCTGCGCAAGATCGAGCTTATCATGAACTCCGCCGGTATCTCCATTGAGGATCGCCCGGTAGTCAAGGCCGCGCTCGACCGCGCGGAGGAGACCGGCGCGCCCGCCGTCGCACTGGAGCTCAATGACGGGACTATCATCACCGGCAAGACAAGCTCCCTGCTCGGCGCGTCCTCGGCCTGCCTGCTGAACGCTCTCAAGAAGCTTGCCGGGATAGACAAGCCGCTGCAGCTTATCGCTCCGGGCGTCATCGAGCCTATCCAGCACCTCAAGGTCGAGCACCTCGGCAACCACAATCCGCGCCTGCACACAGATGAGATGCTGATCGCGCTGACTATATGCTCGGTCATGAACCCGATGGCGGGCTACGCGATCGACCAAATCAACAGCCTCAAGGGCTGCGAGGCGCACTCCTCCGTCATCCTCTCCCACGTCGACGAGGAGATGTTCAAGAAGCTCGGCGTCAATATATCCTTCGAGCCGAGGTATCAGGCAAAGAAGCTGTATCATAAGAAGTGATTCAAATAAATCAAGCCGCGCCGGTTCACCCGGCGCGGCGTTTTTTTGCGAACGGTGCGTATATCACTGTCCATGCCGCGGCAAGGAGCGGGATATAGCCCAGCAGATAACCGGGGCGGCCGAGAAAAGCGAACCACTCCAGCGGCGAGCCGGGCAACGGCCAGTTGAGAAACATATAGTTGGTGCCCATCAGGCGGTCAAAGACATAGACCGGCACCGCGATGAGCAGCATTATGCCGAGGCAGGCCGGGGCGCGGCGCGTATCTGGGCGGAGCTCCCCGCCCGCGACGAGCATCAGCGTATATCCAACGAGCAGGATGTGCAGCGTAAAGGAGTTCACGCTCATGAAGTGAAAGGCGGGGTAGGCTCTCCAATCCGGGAAGAGCAGCGCGCACACGGCTCCCGGCATGCAGAAGGCATAGAGGAACTGCCCGGTGAGCTCCCCGCCGCGCAGGGAGTGGAGAAAGCTTATATATATCGCGAGCGCGCACAGGTGCAGCGGCAGCCGCCCTATGCCGTATTCTCCCGCGAGCATCAGCAGCAGCGAGCGCAGCAGCTCTATCGCGAGCGCCGCGCCCGCTGTCACGCGGCGCATACGGACGCGGCGGGCAGGAGTGCAGCGTCTATATCTCCTGCACAGCAGAAGCCACGCTGCGAGCGCGGCCAGCAGCCACAGGATATGCAGCGGGGAGAAGAGTCCGAACGCCCTCTCCGAGCCCGGGACTATTGAAAAATCAAGGAAAGCGTCCATTTTACCTCCGGCACGGAGGCGGGTTATTCCGCTTCCGGCGTTTGGATTGTATAAAAATCTGACTTTTTTGTATATTTCTATTGACATACGCCGAAAGCGTGCTATAATGCAGGCAATTGAACAAAGCATGATAGAGGCGCGGATGTTAAGAGTAGCCCCCTTGAAATACGGCAGGAACCGTTGGGGCGAAAGGAGTAGCCGCCGAAGAGTATCGGACTTCCTGATCCGGTATATCTGGGTCGTCGGAGAATATCCGGCGGACTGTCGCGTAAGCGGAGAGCTGTCAGGCCACCTTGGTGATTATTTTCGAGGTCATGAACAGTATCTGCTCTGTTCATGATTTTATTTTTTTAGGAGGAAAGAACTGATGTACGGTACTTTCTGGGCACTCGTGCCTCCCATTGTGGCCATCGTTCTGGCCCTTATCACCAAGGAGACTTATTCGTCTCTGTTTGTCGGCATTGTTGTCGGCGCGCTTTTTGTCGGCGGCTTCAATCTTGTCGGCTCGCTCGACACTATGATCAATGACGGCTTTATTGCCGCCCTTTCTGACAGCGGCAACGCAGGTATCTTCATGTTCCTCGTTCTGCTGGGCATCATGGTCGCGCTCATCAACGCCGCCGGCGGCTCCGCCGCGTTCGGCCGCTGGGCTGCGCAGCATGTTCACACCCGCGCCGGTGCGATAATCGCAACCTTCTTCCTCGGTGTGCTCATCTTCGTTGACGACTATTTCAACTGCCTGACCGTCGGCTCCGTCATGCGTCCCGTTACCGACAGCCACAACGTCTCCCGCGCAAAGCTCGCATATATTATTGACGCAACTGCCGCGCCTATATGCATGATCGCCCCCGTGTCCTCCTGGGCAGCTGCCGTTGCGACCACCGCGCAGGATCTTGACACCGGCATTTCCGGTATCCAGCTTTTCGTTCAGGCTATTCCTTATAACTTCTATTCCCTGCTGACCATCGTGTTCGTCATCGCCATCACCGTCATGGGTTTCGATTACGGCCCCATGGCCATGGCCGAGATGAAGGCGCTTCAGGGCGAGCTCGGTTCCCTCGGCAACGATGAAGAGAATCACGTTGAGAACGCCTGCATCTGGGATATGCTCATTCCCGTTATCGTACTTATTATATTCTGCATCGTCGGCCTGATGTATGCCGGCGGCTTCTGGGACGGCGCAGGTCTTATTGATGCTTTCGCGAACACCAGCGCTTCCGTCGGTCTGCCCTGGGGCTGCATCATCGCCCTGCTCATCACCTTTGCGTACCTGCTCCTGCGCCGCGTCATCACCTTCAAGGATGCTACCGGCTGCATCACCAAGGGCTTCATCGCGATGGTTCCCGCGCTGCTCATCCTCACTTTCGCGCTCACACTCAAGAACATGACCGGCCTTCTCGGCGCTGATGTGTACGTTGCGGGTCTCGTTCAGGGCGCGGCTGACGGACTGTTCTCCATGCTCCCGGCGATCATCTTCCTCGTCGCGGTTGGTCTGGCCTTCGCCACCGGCACCAGCTGGGGCACCTTCGGCATCCTGATCCCCATCGTGCTGCCCGTCTTTGCTGACGCTCCCGACCTGCTCATGATCGGTATCTCCGCATGCCTTGCCGGCGCTGTCTGCGGCGACCACTGCTCCCCCATCTCCGACACGACCATCATGGCCTCCGCCGGTGCAAACTGCAACCACATCGAGCACGTCAGCACTCAGCTGCCCTACGCACTGACCGTCGCGGCGATCTGCTTTGTGAACTTCATCCTCGCGGGCTTCATCCGCAACGCGGTCATCTGCCTCATCATCGGCATCGCAATGACCATCGGAACGCTGTTCGTCATCCGCAGCGTCGTCAGAAAGAACGCCGCCGAACAGGCGTAAGCTATGTACTATATAATATAGAATAGAATGAACTATCCCCGCTATCCGTTGGACAGCGGGGATGTCTTGTTTATTCGTCTTATCTCATAAATAACCTCGCAAGCTCCATCGTCACGATCTTCACTGCCGCGCCGCCGCGGCATAGCCCTTGACGGAACCGGCCATGATCCAGCCCATATAGATGACCTCCGCACCCGCGGGGATATACTCCCCCGCATTTGCAGCAGGGTACGCGGGCAACCCGGTCTCGTGCGAGAGCAGCCGCGCATAGCGCTCGGTGCTCCCGGTGTTGGTGGTGTAAATGATAGCGTCCATAATGTCCTCTTCTTCCATAAAATGATTTGCCGTGTTCACGGCTTTTTATATTCTTTTTCCACTCTGGCGATGAAGCGGTCGATGTGCTCATCCAGGAGCGTCTCGACAGCGCCGTCTCCAATATGCGATTCTTTGTGTCCTCCGCCATAGTCCCGTTCTCCTTTTGGTTACCGAACGGTAACTTGTCAAGAGCATTTTCCAAAAATTTATCCGGTTATGGAATATGAATTTTGGTTGTAAACTAAAAGTTGGGGTACCCGGGTAAACCTGGGCACTCCAACTTTTAGCATGTGAGGAAAAATAAGAGTAGAGCATAACAGAAAAATCCTTTAAAATGAAGCTGCGAGACACCACAAGAAAGGACACTGTATGCTCTATGAAAGATAATACCTCAAAACTGCTCGGATTGGAAGATGTTATCGTAAAAAATGTTTATGAAAATGAAACAGGCTGCTGCATAGAGATAGAGTTGCCGCGGCAAAAGCACATCTGCCCATGCTGTCAAAGCGAGACAGAGCGCATCCACGACTACCGTATACAACGAGTCAAGGATCTGGACATGCATGGAGTGCATACATATCTGTACCTGAGAAAGCGTAGGTATGCCTGCGGCTCCTGTGGGAAGCGGTTCTATGAGGAAAACAGTTTCCTTCCTCGGTTCCACAGAGTAACGAACCGCCTTGCCGCAAAGGTGATCTGTGACTTCAAAGACCTGCGCTCGGCAAAGGAGATCGGCAGGAAGAACAATATCTCGGCCCAGACTGCGCTGAGGTATTTCAAGCTCGTGAATTACTCCTGCAAGGAGCTTCCGGAGGTGCTGTCCATAGATGAGTTCAATGGCAATGCGGGCGGCGAAAAGTACCAGACTATCCTGACCGACGCAAAAAACAGGAAGATAGCGGACATACTTCCCAACCGCAAAAAGAGCGACCTGATCAAGTATTTCCTTACGTTTGAGAACAGAAAAGACGTGAAGTATGTAGTGATCGACATGAACCGTTACTTCAAAGAGACTGCTGAAATATGCTTTCCGAATGCCAAAATAGTGATCGACCGGTACCACGTAGTCCGTCAGGCCATATGGGCTTTGGAGAATGTGAGGAAGGCAGAACAGAAAGCGCTCTCGGCCGCGTGGAGAAAGTTCTGCAAGCATTCAAGGAGATTGCTGTGCAAAAATAAGGAAAAGCTGAAGGACGAGGAACGTGAACATCTGAGGATCATCCTCGGTTTATCTACACGTCTTGAAATAGCTTATGATCTTAAGAACGACTTCTTAGAGTTTATGCGCTCTCCGGATTCGGCAACAGCAAAAGAACGGCTCGCCTTATGGTTGTTCCATGCTGAAAACAGCCATATCCCTGAATTTGAAGCCTGCATAACCGCCGTGCGCAACTGGTCCGAGTATATCCTCAACAGCTTTGATGTGCCATATTCCAACGGCTTCACCGAGGGCTGCAACAACAAGACCAAGGTACTCAAGCGCATTTGCTTCGGCGTCAGAAGCTTCCCCACTTTTAGGAACAGGATCCTTCACTGCGCTTCATGACCGACTGGGAAAGATAATGATCGCGTTGGAATAATCCTTCCAATCGAGTTCCTGCCCGCAGCGGTCACAGAAATGCTGGTATTCTCGGTCAAGCGTCAGCTTGCAGTACGGGCACACGGGATAGCAGCCGAGTCCACAGATAAAACGGCTCTC
Organism: Clostridiales bacterium; assembly: GCA_003150355.1. Lineage (GTDB taxonomy): Bacteria > Bacillota > Clostridia > Oscillospirales > Oscillospiraceae > Limivicinus. The sequence goes on from QAMJ01000012.1 coordinate 159,687, forward strand.
CGCAACGGCCATGGGCAGCCTGGAATCCGACAGCGGCGGGATCCTCAGCAGTTCGTTTGGTGTAAGCTCAAAGCCCTTACACAGCTTCTCAAGGACAATGATCGATGCGTTGGTCTGTCCTCTGGCAACACTGCCGAAGTATCTTGGGCTGAGGCCACAAAGCTCTGCGGCTTTTTCGTAACTGAGATCGCGGCCGCTGCACAGCTGAAGAATGGAAGTGGATAGGTCTTTTGAAAACATCTTTTGCACTCTCTTTCTATTCAAGATGCTTTCAGCTTAGGAGCAGTATGCTGCTCCCTCAAGGAACGATACTGCCTAATTTTTACTTTTTCTCCATTTTCTTACAAAAACCTTAAAATCTCAGGTAGCTGTTTTATATACAGCAAAGGCGTGTGCGGCACACCGCTCACGCCTTTCTGCTATTTCTTGCTAAGCTCTACCCCAACTATTGACACAGAGCCTGAATTTTTATTTCTTGCACCGGTCTTGGTACTGGTGTAAAATATAGTTATATTACACGTCTACATATAAGAAAGAAGGACAGGCTATGAAGATAACTTTTATAGGCGCCGCGCATGAAGTGACCGGCAGCTGCACTTATATCGAAGTCGGCGACAAGAAGGGCATTGTCGATTACGGCATGGAGCAGGGCAGGAACCTCTATGAGAACGCTCCCCTGCCCGTCGCCCCGGGCGAGCTGGATTTCGTGCTGCTGACCCATGCGCACATCGACCACTCCGGGATGCTGCCCGCGCTCTATAAGCAGGGCTTCCGCGGCTCGGTATACGCCAGCGCCGCGACCTGCCAGCTGTGCGACATAATGCTGCGCGACTCGGCGAACATCCAGATGCAGGAGGCAGAGTGGAAATCCCGCAAGGCCATGCGCGCGGGCGGCGCGCCGGTCGAGCCGGTATACGACCTTGACGACGTCGCGGGCATAATGGGGAGAATGATCCCCTGCGGGTACAACAAGATAATTCAGGTCAACGACTGCGTGTCCATCCGCCTGACCGACGTGGGGCATCTGCTCGGCTCGGCGGCAATAGAGGTATGGCTGCACGAAAACGGCGAGGAGCGCTGCATCTGCTTCAGCGGCGATATCGGCAACCTCAACCAGCCCATCCTCCGCGACCCGCAGCATGTTAAGAGCGCGGACTACCTCGTGATAGAATCCACCTACGGCGACAGGCTGCACTCTGCCGAGCGCGCGGACTACGTCTCCGAGCTTGCAAAGCTCATCCAGTCGACGCTCGACGCCGGCGGGAACCTCATTATCCCCTCCTTTGCCGTCGGCCGCACACAGGAGATCCTGTACTTCATACGCGAGATAAAGGAGCGCGGCCTCGTACACGGACACGCGGACTTCCCTGTCTATGTGGACAGCCCGCTCGCCATCGAGGCGACGACGGTGTTCCTCCAGTGCGACACTGAATTTGTCGACGAGGAGATGCAGGCGGTCATCCGCTCCGGTGTGAACCCGCTCATGTTCCCCGGGCTCAAGCTCTCGGTATCGAAAGAGGACTCGGTCGCGATAAACGAGGATAAGACGCCGAAGGTCATCATCTCCGCAAGCGGCATGTGCGACGCGGGCCGTGTGCGCCACCACCTCAAGCATAACCTCTGGCGTCCGGAGTGCCGGGTGCTGTTCGTGGGCTATCAGGCCGTCGGCACCCCCGGCCGGGCGCTCATAGACGGGGCAAAGAAGGTCAAGCTCTTCAACGAGGATATCGAGGTGTGCGCCTCGATAAGTGTGTTGCCCGGCGTAAGCGGCCACGCCGACAAGAACGGCCTTCTCGGCTGGCTGCACGGCTTTGAAAAGAAGCCGAAGCTCGTCTTCGTAAACCACGGCGACCCGGATTCCGCCGACAGCTTCACCGCCTGCCTAAATGACGAGCAGGGTTACAAGGCTTTCGCGCCATACAGCGGCACGCGCTTTGACCTGCTGCGCGGCGAGTTCGACTACGTTGCCGAGCCGAAGCCGATAGAGAAGAAGTCCGTTGTCTCCAAGGCGAGCCGCCTTGTGTCCGAGCTTATCGCCGCGGCGGAGCGCCTGTTGCGTATCTGCAAGGGCATGGACGGAAAGCCGAACAAGGTGCTTCAGGGCTTTATCAGGGATATAAACAAGCTGTCGGACGATATGGAAAAATATACCTGACAGGCGATTTTTAGTTGACATAAAACTATCGCTGTGCTACGATAATGTAACAGGACATAGAGCGTACGTATGCCCAAGGTTCGGCAAAGCGTACTTGACTTATACAGTCTATACAGGAGGATAAGCATGGCAAACCCGGTATTTGACCCAGAGAGAGCACTGGGTCTGAAACTGACAAAAATGGATCGGCAGGAGCTCTGTGAGTTCGTCTCCGCGCTCTGCCGCAAGGTCGTGGCGGAGGTCGGCTCAAGAGGCCGCCGCGGCGGTATATACCCGAGCAACATAAGCGTTGACGATAACGGCGGCATCGCCATAGGCCCCGCTGGGAAAAGCCCGTGGGAGGGCGAGGAGCTCAAGTTCATCGCGCCTGAGCTGTACTGGAACGGGCAGCTCTCCGCCGCGTCCGACGTTTACTCGGTCGGCATGCTGATGTACTACGCCGTCAGCGGCGGCAGGCTTCCTCTTGAGGACGAGTGCCGTGATGCGCAGCTGCGCCGCATGGGCGGGGACGATTACCCCGCGCCCAAGGCGGCGGGGCGTCGGCTCGGCGAGATAATAGAAAAGTGCATACGCTTCAAGGCTGCCGACAGGTACCAGACGCTTGACGAGCTGCGCGCCGTGCTCGACAGCTGCATCAAGAATCTTTACCTCAGCGACGTTCCGAGCGCCGAGGCTATCTTCAAGAAGAACGACGACGACCTGAGCGATATAGAGCGGATGATGGTCGGCATCATAGAAAAGGGCGATGACGACGAGGCGGAAGCGGAGCCTGCCGCCGAAGCTCCCGCGGAGCCGGAGCCGGGCGTGAAGGTCTATGAGCCTGCGCCGAAGAGCGACTCCAAGGTCAAGAAGCCCGAGCAAAAGAAATCCGAGAGCACGCAGAAGCAGCCCGAGGGGCTGATCAGCTCCGAGCAGGTCGAAATGCTCTCGAAGAAATTCAAAAACCAGGGTACGCCCGCTGTCCCTAAGCTCACTGAGGAGAAAAACCCGGAGCTTGAGCCGGTCGTCCCCGTAAGGCAGCCGGTCAAGACCCCGGCAGTGCAGTATACTAAGAACGCAGAACGCGAAAGGAAGATAGCCGAAGAGGTGAAAAAACGCAGAAGAAGGCCGCTTGCGCTGATACTCGTGCTGTGCGCGGTGCTGATAATGGCGGCAATAGTCATCAACGCGATGCTCAAGGACTTCCAGCAGGCGCGGCAGCAGCCGGACAATGTGACGCCGGCCGTGACGAGCAGCGATCCCTATGCCAACACCACAATGCCGCCCATTGCCGACGACGGTACTGAGACTCCCACCGGCGGGCTTGAGATAGGCGACGGTTCTCCCGCAGTTTCCGACACGCAGGCAACACCTGACGCTCAGGCCACTCCCGATCCTCAGGCCACGCCCATGCCTGCCGAGAGCGCGGCTCCGGTCGAGCACAGCTATCAGGTGTTTAAAGAGGACATCAGCTGGAGCGCGGCACAGCAGAAGTGCGAGGCTCTGGGCGGACACCTCGTCGTTATCAATGATGAGGATGAGCTCAACGAGGTCATATCCATGGCGGAGCAGAACGGCATATCCAGAGTCTGGATCGGCCTGCGCAGGCAGAACGGTCAGGAGAGCTGGGTGAACGGTCAGGACGGCTTTGTCAGATGGGCAAAGGGCGAGCCGAGCTATGTCGATGTGAACGATCAGGTCTCCGAGGACTATGTGATGCTCTGGAACAACAACGGCTGGGCATATAACGACAACCGCGACGATCCGTGCAGTGATTACCCTGCCTTCTATTCCGGGACGATGGGTTATATCTGCGAGTTCGGCGACTGACGCCGGATGGACAGACTGATCGATCTGCTGCCGGTGCTGCTGGCCGGGCTGCTGCTGTATAAGTGCAGCATCGTTAAACCGGCCGGCGCGCTCCGGGAGGATCATCTCTCTCCGCGCAGCTGTCTTTCGGCAAGGGGCTTCTTTGCCGTCACGGTCATCATGCACCATATCGCCCAGTACACTTCGGCGGGGCTTCTGTTTCACAGGTTTGAGTATCTCGGGAACATGCCGGTGTCGGTATTCTTCTTCATCTCGGGCTACGGTCTTATGAAAAGGCTGTCCTCAGATGTGGCCTACGGCAGGAGCGTTCTGCGCCGCCGTCTGCCAAAAGTGGCGGTACCGTTTTTCCTTGCGGCCGTGGCATACAAGCTCATGTGCATGTGCATAGGTCAGGAGATGTCCGCCGGGGATATGCTGGGGTATCTGATAAACAGCGGCAACTCGCTGTGCATACTCTGGTACTTTGTCGTTATCGCGGGGGCGTATTTCCTCTTCGCCGTATCGGCGCTGTTCTTCGGCGGAAAGCCGAATGCCGTGCTTGCCTCGATGGCTCTGTGCTGGGCAGTGTACGTCATTGCCGGGAGCCGCGCGGGGCTTGGCGAATGGTGGTATAATACGGCGCACCTGCTTCCTATAGGCATGGTATGGGCACTGCACGAAAATGGCATTCAGCGCACTGTGAAGAAATGCTGGCTGCCGGTGACGGTATTATGCATTGCAGGCTTCGCGCTGATATTCACGCAGTACGACAGCATCTATGCGCTGTGCCCGACGGCGGCGTTCCATCTCACGCTCGCGGTATTGAGGAATATGTTCTTCACCCTCGGCTTTGTGCTGATAACAATGAAGCTGCGCTTCGGGAACCGGGCGCTTGAGCTGCTGGGAAAGGTATCAATGGAGCTGTACGCGGTGCAGCTGATACCGCTGGATCTCTTCCACAGCGAAGCGATATGGATAGAGAGCGACCTCATATATGCGCTCGCCGTACTGTCCGTGACAGTGACAGTCTCCGTGCTTATATACTTAGTAAAGAAGAAATTGAACAAACAGCCGTCCCTCGGTTAATGCCGGGGACGGCTGTTCTTGTTTACTGTGATAATGGCAGAGCCTTCATCTGCCGGAAGTAGACCGGCATAAGCAGCGCTGTCGCGCCGAGCCACGCAAGGGTGTGCGACAGGCAGATGCCCGTATAGCTCAGGCCGTATGGCGCGAGCAGCGCGGCAAGACCTACCGAGCCGAGGATGCGCATGACAAGCTCTATTACGCAAGCCTCAAAGGGGGTTCGGCTGTTGCCCATGCTCTGGATGGCGGTGCGGAAAACCATCAGCAGGCCGAGGACGACATAGAACGGGCAGACGGCAAAGAGATAACCGTCGGAATAGCGGATGACCTCGGCGGTGGGAGAATCCAGAAACAGCGGGACGACGAGGTGACGGCAGCCGAGCAGCAGCGCGCACATGAGCACGTTGCACAGCTCGATTTGTACAAGGCAGGCGCGCACGCCCTCGCTTATGCGGCGGTACTGTCCCGCGCCGTAGTTCTGTGCGACAAAGCTTGAGAGCGCGATGCCGAACGCATTGTTCATAAGCACAGAGAGCTGATCGACCTTCGTCGCGGCGGTGTAGCCCGCGACGGCGACGGAGCCGAGGGAGTTGACGCCCGTCTGCATGGCGAGCTGGCCGATGCACATGACGGACATCTGAAAGCCCATCGGGAAGCCGACGGCGAGGTGCTTTGCCGCGGCGCGCCGCCAGTCGGCGAAGTCCGCGCGGCGGGTGCGCAGAACGTCAAAATTCCGCATGCCGACGATGGTACACAGCACGGCCGACAGCAGTTGGCTCAAAACGGTCGCCCACGCAGCGCCCGCGACGCCCATGCCGAGCGGCAGGATAAAGACAATGTCGAGCACTACATTGAGAAGCGCCGAGAATATCAGGAAAAACAGCGGGGTGCGGCTGTCGCCGAGGCTGCGGAGCATGTTGGAGATCATGTTATAAAACACCGTCGCCCCGGTGCCGAGGAGAACGATGAACATATAGCTGTATGCCTCGGCATAGATATCCTCCGGTGTGCGCATCCACTGAAGTATCGGGTGAGCAAGCGCGCAGAAGAGCACGGTTATGATAACGGCAAAGCCCGCGGACAGCAGCCACGAGACCGCAGCACTCGAGCGCTGGCCGTTTTCGTCGCGCGCGCCGAAGCGCTGGGCAAGGCAGATTCCGAAGCCGCCGGTGAAGCCCTGCACGAAGCAGAGAACGAAATAGATAACGATCGTCGTTGACCCGACGGCGGCGAGATCCTGCGCGCCGAGCGTGCGCCCAACAATGACGGTGTCGGCCAGAGTATAGAAAAGCTGAAAGAGATTACCGGCAATGACCGGCAGGGAGAACTGCAGCAGCACCCGAAACGGTCTGCCCTGTGTGAGATCCTTAGGCATACGCCCACCTCTGAGCGAAAATTTATATGCTCCTTAAAGCGCATCAGATAATAGCACCACGCGGTTCCATATTCAAGCGGTCAATTGATAACGAAGTGTAAATAAAACGATGCTCCCTTTTTCGTCATTCGGCGTTGAATAAACGCGGGGGCTATGGTAAAATGTCAAAAAAGCGCGGGAGGTATTCTCATGGCGATAGTTGTAGTAGGCGCGGTGTTTGTCGACGTCAAGGGTTTTCCGGAGGATCAGTATATCCCGACCGGGCGCAATGCTGGCAAGGTCGAGATCGTTCACGGCGGCGTCGGGCGCAACGTTGCGGAGGACATCGCCAATATCGAGCTGCGCCCAACCTTCGTCAGCCTTGTCGACGATACCGCCGAGGGCGAGGAGGTCATAAGCAAGCTGCGCAACCACAAGGTGAACACCGACTATATCCGCCGCGTCAAGGACGGGATGGGCATGTGGCTTGCGGTGTTTGACAACATGGGCGATATCGCGGGTTCGATATCCAAGCGCCCCGATCTGGGCCCGATATGCGAGATGCTCGACGAAAAGGGCGATGAAATTTTCCGCAATGCCGACAGTATCATCATGGAGATCGACATTGACAAGGAGATAGTAAAGCGCGTGTTCCGCTACGCCGAGAAGTACCATAAGCCTGTGTACGCCGTGGTCGCTAACATGAGCATTGCCACCCAGCGGCGCGATTTTCTCCAGTCTATCGACTGCTTTGTCTGCAACCAGCAGGAAGCGGGCATACTCTTTGTCAGCGACTTTTCCGACATGAGCCCCGAGGAGCTGTGCGACGATCTCTCCCGCCGCGTCATCAGCGCGCAGATACCGTCGATGGTCGTCACGATGGGCAGCCGCGGCGCGGTGTACGCCGACATGCACGGCGACAAGGGCGTGTACCCGGCGCAGAAGGTCACGGTGCGCGACACGACCGGCGCGGGAGACGCGTTCTGCGCAGGAGTTGCCATCGGGCTGACCTATAAGAAATCCATGCGCGAGGCCGTCGAGATCGGGACAAGGCTTGCTGCGTCCGTCATAACGGCGTCCGAAAACGTCTGCCCGCGTTTCCGTCCGCGTGAACTCGGGCTGGATATCGAGGTTGAAAGCTGAGAGCCATATCTCCCGGCACAGCACTTGACATTTCGCGCTGCTTGAGTATACTTTTATTAAAATAAAATTTTGAGAGGAGTCTTTTAGATGACTTCAAGAACCATGCGCATTCTCAATATCATCTCCGGTATCCTGCTCATTGCCGCGGGTATCTACTGCCTGTGCAATCAGGACGTCGCGGCGATGTCCGCGGGCATTATCCTCGGCCTGTTCATGCTCGCTTCGGGCGTTGTGATGATAGTCATATATTCCGGGACGAGACGGTTCATCCTCGGCGGGGGCTGGCTGCTGCTCGACGGGATAATCACGGTGATCTTCTCGCTATTTCTGCTCACCAATCAGTGGCTTTCGATGATGTCCCTGCCCTTCATGCTCACGCTGTGGCTGATCCTGTCCGGCGTGTCGAAGGCTGTCAGCTCTTTCGACCTCAAGCGTCTCGGCCTGCGCGGCTGGGGCTGGTTCCTCGCGACGGGCCTGCTGCTGCTGGTGTTCGGCATCGTCTGCATGATGGATCCGTGGGTCAGCGTCGTTGCCGTCGGCGTGACGGTCAGCCTCGTGTTCATCCTCGACGGCGCAGCTACGATAGCCGTCGCGTGCATCTCCCGCCGCAAGCCGATACTGTGACAGCTTAAGTTAATATAAAAAATCAGCACCGTTTTCGGTGCTGATTTTTTATATTAACTTTACTTTGCCTTGCCGCGCTTCTTTATCAGCAGTATAACGCCTGCTGCCGCAGCTATCGAGACAAGACCCAGGCCTGTCCAGAGGGCAATATTGCTCTCATCGCCGGTTTGGGGATTAGTTCCGGGCTTTGCCGTCGGTGCCGGAGTGTAGCTCGGCGCGGGGCTGTCCGTCGGTGCTGTGGTAGGCACAGGGCTTGCCGTCGGCGTGGGGGTGGGTGTGGGTGACACCGTCGGTGCGGGAGTGGCAGTCGGTGTGGGCGACGGTGATGGTGTTACCGCGGGTTTATAGGTGTTCGTGATGTTATAGCCGTCGACCTTTTTGGTATAGCCGGGCACTTCGAGCTCGTCTATCGTATAAGCTATTGCTTTCCCGGCGCTGTACTTCGGCAGATTTTCAAAGCTCCAGCTCCATTTGCCGTTGGCATCAGGGCTGACTACTTGCTCTGCAAGCTGCTCCCCACCGGCGAGCAGTATGACTGTGATCTTCTCGGGACGAGCGCTCTCGTTCCCCGCATCTGCCCATGTCTTTGTGCCGCTGATTGTCAGAGTTTCTGGCGTGTGGGTGTTCATGATGTTGAAGCCGGTGGCCGCAGTCCCGGTGATAGTCGAGGTATAGCCGGGCACTGCGACCTCCGCCACGGTATACACGAGCTGTTCCCCGCGTTCATAGGCGCGCAGCTCTCTGAATATTCCGCTCCACTTATTATCCGCGTTGAGCGTGAGCGTGCTGCCTGTCTCCTGACCGTTACGGAGGAGCTTCACAGTTATCGACGCGGGGCGCAGACCGTCCTGGTCGTTCCCGTCACGCCATTGCTTTGTGACGTTCACATCGACAAGCCCGTTATCAAGGCTGTTGTGCGAGCGCAGCAGAACATGATTTGCGTAATGTGTGCCGCCCTGTTCATCCACCCACGTCGGCTCATCGTTATACTCACCATCGTTCCCCTCACGGTACTTTGCGTCATCGTATGTGACGTCATAGTCGGCATAGCCGTCGCCGTTAGTTTTGGGGTCGTATGCCGTATCGCCGATCATACTCTCGCGGAGCGTGTATTTTGCCACTGTGCCGTCAGTGAAGAGCGGAAGGTTAGACCATACATAACTCCAGTTGTTATCGGCGCTGAGCGTCTGGCGGTATTCGCTGCCGGTCATCCTGACGCCGCCGCACCACAGCTCTACCTGCACCGGAACGCGCTGGTTCTCCGGGGTGGAATCTGCCCAGTCAGTTACGGCAGTGACAGTAGTGAGGAGCTTGGAATCGTTTCTTACAGTCAGGCGTGCCGTGTTTAGTCCGCTGACATATTTGTCCGTGACATCTTTTCCGTCTTTATCATGGGCTGACAGTGCAGTCAGGTTACCGCTGCCGTCGACCGAAAAGCCTATCTCCGCAGCGCCGTCATATCCGGACGGTACCTCCTCGATCAGCTTATAGCTGCCTTCCATAAGCTCAAGGTAGACATTGCCGTATGCATCGGTCTCAAGTGTCTTGTCAGTTACCTCCGCGGTGTAGCCGTCGAGTCCGGCGTTCTCATCTGTGGAATACTGGCTCGTATTTGGCTTGCGGTAAAGCACAAGTTCTGTACCTTCATCAGCGGCGGCAAGTGTAAATCTAACTCCACTCAGCCCCTTGTGGGTGAACGAATCCTCCTTATAGAGCGTGAGCATCCCGGAACGCACATAGGTATTGCGGAATGTGAGCGTTTTATATGCTGCCTCCGGCACATCGGTCGCGTAGGACTCCATCCTTGTCCTGACGCCGGTACCGTTATATACCTGCCATGCGCGGTCATCCGCTGTTGCTCCGGTGCCGCTTATGATATACCGGCTGCTGCTCTGCCATTCGCTTTCCTTCTGCGTCTTGGATGTATAGTTGAGTTCGCTCAAAGTATAAAAGTCAACGACGTTGCCTGTCAGTATCCATTCGTATGTTTTCGTCGCTTCGTCATAGCTCGTGTAGCCTAACTTCCCCTCGCGCTTCTCCTCCGCCTTCGGTACGAGCGTCAGTTCATAGTCCTCCGTTATGGCGTTCCCGGTCAGCGGGGTGTGCCTTACAGCGATCTCAAAATCATTCTGCGGATCGGTGATCTGTGCGATGCCTGCACTGTCGCCGAGGAAGCTCTTCCTGACGCGCAGGTGTCCCTCCTTCGCGACAAGGATGCCGTCGACATGCCAGCCGTCGCTCTTATCATATTTCAGGACATACCAGCGCACCTTGAAATGATCGGTCGTCAGTCTGGTACTCGGGATAGCAACGCCCTCCACCTTGATGGTGGCGCCGCTGTTTCTTATCTGCCTGAATACCTCTTCATCACCGGGAACGCTTTCGAGTATCACACCGCTGTCAAGCGGAGTATTGGTCATTTCGCGCAGAGCCGTATCTGTTGCATAGGCGTTCTCCGCCGCAGTCGCCGGCGCGAGCAGCATGCAGTTGAGATCACCGCCGACTGGGACATTGTCCGTTCCGAATATCCCAGTGTAGTATACAGAATTTGTAAAATTTGATTCCGGTTTGGAAGAAAAACCGTTGGAAAGATTATCGGCGATCTCGCAGTAGAGGTTGACATAGAAGTTCACAGTCGAAATACGGCCATTCGCATCCTTCGCCTTCCATACCGCGTTGAGCGTCAGAGCGCCGTTCTCCTCATAGCGGAGAATATTCGCAGCTGTCAGTATCGTGTCCGCCGGGATGAGTTCATTGCTGCCTGCAACGCGCCATCCATCAAAAAAGTAAATGAATTTCTTTCCCTTATCACCGGATACCAATACCGTGAGCTGTTCCTCGTCCGGGCGACGAAGCATATATTCGTCACCTTCGCCAAGGCTTAACGTAACCTCCAGCTCAGCCTGTCCGTCGATGCAGCCGTCCTTCAGCACGGTCTGCTGTGAGACTGCTATCTGACCAAGCTGCTCCTTCGTCGCATCGAGCGTCGCGGCGTTATAGTGTATCGTATATGTGGTCTTGCTCTCGTCAGCGAGCATGATCTTTATCGGGCAAGTGACCGCATTGAAGGTATACTTGACCTTCCCATCGTCCTGCTGTGCGGTTTCATCCGGCTCAATGGTGTCACCTGTATCGGGGTTCGTTATTCTCCACTCGTGCTCGTCGTGCTGGATGAGGGTGATGCTAAACTCTTTCCCAGTAAAGACATAATATATTCCCGTTGCAGTGTCCTCCGTCCCGGTCGTGTCGGAGACGGAGACGGTGTAGAAGGTGTTATCCGCAAGCACGGCGGCATCATCGCGGGATGCCTTTTGGGCAAAGAACGATGCGCTCCCGTCAACATTGCCCGGCAGGTAATACAGATAATTGTCAATGTTCGTGCTGAGCGGTACACGCCACTCGCCGCTCTCGGTCTGATACGGTTTTGCATCCGCCCAAATGGTATCGTAATTCTTTTTATCTGTGTGCGGGAAGATGCGCAGGTCTGCACTAATATCCTCCGCACTGAAGCCGTAGATGCCATAGACGCTCTCAAGCTCCGCGGCGGTGATATAGTACCGCTTGGTGCTCGCGTCAAGGTTCACGCTGCGTGTGCCGACATTCTTCCATACGCCGTTCACGGCAAGGAACAGCTCCACGCTTGCAGCGGCGTTTTCGCTCTCCTCGACTTTTTCCTTATTGGTATCGTCGCCAGCCTGCTTGTCCGGGTCTGCATTATCGTCGCTATCGGTGTCTTTGTCGTTATCCTTATCCGGGTCGTTGTTGCCGCTGTTGTCCCCCTTGTCCGGATCGCCGCTGCCGTTGTCGCCGTCGTCCTTATCCGGGTCGCCGCTGCCGTTGTCGCCGTCGTCCTTATCCGGGTCGCCGTTCCCGTTGTCGCCGTTCGTATTCTTGTCGGGACCGTTATCCCCGCCGGTCTGCTCTGTACCGCCGCCTGCGTTGCTGTCCTGCTCCTGCTTGTCCTCCTGCACCTGCTCGGTCTGCTGTCCCTCGTTCTCTTCCTGCCCCATAGCGTAGACCGCAGGATCGGCTATTGTGAATATACAGATCAGCGCTAACAGGAGAGCTAATATACGCAGCGCCTTATTCGCCTTATGATTTCTATACAGCATTGCAACACCTTATCCTATGTATGTGTTAATTTATTTGCACCATATTATGAAAAAGTTTCAGAAAAACCGGTACGCATGTCATTTTATCATTGGAATGTTTTCGAAAAATTCCATTTTCAGAATCAAAGTGTATCATAACAGACGGTGCTGCGAAAGTCAATATATATATATATATATATTAGCATAATATTTTGTTGCGGGCTGTGAGTAAACATTTACCATATCTGTATTTTTATGGTCAACTTGCTCCCCATAGGATGCGGCATATCCACGCTGCGGAAAGGAAGCCCGCTGCGTCCGCACACAGCGCGGCGGGGACAGCCCAGCGGCTGTCCTTTACCCCGGCGGCGGTGAAGTACACGGCAATGACATAAAAGGTCGTGTCGCTTGAGGAGCACATGACGGCGGCAGTGCGCCCGGCAAGAGAGTCCGCCCCGCAGCGGGAGATGACGTCCGCCGCCGCGGAGAGCGCAGCGCTCCCCGAGACGGGGCGCAGCAGCATGAGAAGCACCGTCTCCTCCGGGATGCCGAGCGCGGACAACAGCGGGCGCAGCAGCGCGCCGATGTGCTCGGGCAGTCCCGAGGCGCGCAGCAGGTATATCGCCGGGAAGAGCACGACGAGCGCCGGGAAAATATCCCGCATGATGCGCAGCCCCTTTGCTGCACCCGCCGTCAGCGCGGAGAAAACATCCTCGCCGCGGCAAATCCCCGCGATGCAGGCTGCGCCGATGATGAGTGCGGGGACAAGCCCCGAGAGCGTATTCAGTCCCACAGCTTTTCCATGACCGCCGCCGCGGCTATCCCGGCAGCGAGCGACACGGCGGAGCTCACCCACACGGCGGGCATTATATCAAAGGCCGCGGCAGCTCCGTAGGACGCGCGGACGGCGGCGACCGTCGTCGGCACGAGCTGGAAGGACGCGGTGTTTATCACGACGAGCAGGCACAGCTCATCCCGCGCGCGGGTATCGCCAAGGCGCACCATGCCCTTGGCGGCACGGATCCCGGCGGGCGTTGCGGCGTTGCCGAGGCCGAGGAGATTCGCGCTGACGTTCTCCGACAGGGCGGCGATGACAGCTTTGTCCTGCCCGCTTGCGGGGAACAGGCGGATGAGCACCGGGCGCAGCAGGCGCGAGAGCCATGCCGCCGCGCCGCTGCGCTCTAAAAGCTCGGCCACCGCGCTCCACAGGCACACCGCGCCTCCTATCGAAATGCAGAAGCTCACCGCCGCGCCCGCGCCCTCAAGCACGGCGCTCCCGGCCTGCGCCGCGCTTCCGCTGTATGCGGCATAGAGTGCGGAAAGAACATATATGGCAAGGATGATAAGTCCGATAAGCACTGCGCACTCCCTTTCCCTATAATTCATAGAATGTTGGCTATTTCCCGCATTCCCTGTGATATATTTAATAGCAGATATCCGCCCTCAGGGCGGAACATATATACACAAGGAGTGATGAATCGTGAAATCCACCGGTATGGTACGCAAGGTCGATGAGCTTGGGCGCGTTGTCCTGCCCATTGAGCTAAGGCGCACGATGGATATACAAGAGAAAGACCCGCTTGAGATATATGTTGAAGGAGAAAATATTATTCTTCGCAAGTATCACGAGGCCTGTGTGTTCTGCGGCAGCGTAAGGCACATCGTCTCTTTCGGCGGCAGGTACGTGTGTCCCGAGTGCATAGAGAAGCTGAACAGAATGATAAAATAAAAAAGCCCTTTCACCCTTGAGTGAGCTAGGAGGAAAGGCTTTGTGCGAGCGGGCTGACTGTCGGTCGCTCCGCGGGGTTGGACGCTCTGAGTTGGATTTTTGCAGTGTCCAACTGCGGTATGCTCCGCAATCCAAAATATTCACCTGTGATAGATCCTGCGCACCTCGTCGGTCTCACTGCCGTCCGGACGGCGCAGTATCAGCGTCGGCTCTATCTTAAGCCCCGGATTGCCGCCGCGGCGGCTCTCGATGAGGACGAGGTTCGGCGCCGCCCCCTCCCGATGGCAGACAAGGCGCAGCCGCTTCGGCTCTATGCCGTGCGCCGTCATGCAGCAGAACAGCTCCGACAGCCGCTCCGGCTTGTGGACAAAATTCACACTCCCGCCGGTGCGGCAGAGAAAGGCCGAGGCCGCGCATATCTCCTCCATGCTGCACTGCGTCTCGCCGCGCGCGGCGGCGCGCGCAGCGTCGGGCGAGAGCTTCCCGCTCCCGACCGGGAAATACGGCGGATTGGCAACTATAAGGTCAACGCTCCCGGCTTTGAAAAGCTCCCTGTGCCGCCGAATATCTCCGCAGACGATATCGCTGCGCGCTTCAAGGGCGTTTGCGCGCATGTTCTCCTCCGCAAGAGACGCGGCCTCCGGGACTATCTCAAGCCCCGTCATGTGCAGCTTGTCCGTGCGCGCAAGCAGCAGCAGCGCGATCGCCCCGGAAGCGCAGCCGAGGTCTATGCCGCGCACGGCTCCCGCTGTATTCACGAAATCCGCCAGAAGCACGCAGTCCGTGCTGAGGCGGAAATGCTCGGCCTGAGCAAAAAGCGGGCCGTTCTCCCAGAGCCGTTCAAATCCCGGCATGTCGGCAGCTCCTCCTTTATTAGTAGTACGATGTAGATCAAACCGTAAAAAGCCTCGCAGAGTTTTTTCGCCTCGCAAGGCGAAAAAATAATTCAGATGCATTTTCGCCGGCGGCGTGTACGTCGGCGAAAATACTTCTCGCTCAGAGAGTGTCGAGGTGGCTATTCGTGACTCAAATCGAAGCCCAGCGAAGCGGGTTCGATTTGAAAAGGAAGAATAACATTGCCGGTCAATGCCGCGCCGCAAGCGGCACGGCATGACCTTGCGGTGTTATTCTGACGCAGGCGCGGGTCTGAGCGCAAACTTCTTGGTCAAAGAAGCTCGAAGAGATTCTTTGACCAGTATAAATAATAAAAGGGGCGATTTTTATCGCCCCTTTTATTATTGTGTGCAAGCCTTACTGCTGGACAATAGCCTCAGCGGGGCACTGTGCAGCGCAGGAACCGCACTCAACGCACTTGTCAGCGTCGATCTCATAGTGCAGATCGCCCATGTCGATCGCTTCAGCGGGGCACTGTGCAGCGCAGGAACCGCAGGACAGGCACTCATCAGTGATAACAAAAGCCATAGTGTTACCTCCGTATGTTATTTGACCATTCACCTCTTGGGGATATAAGGTCTCTACATGCCGTATTGTATCACATCCTGCTCAAAAATCAATCGCAAAATTTGTGAACGATATATTTTCCATTGAAACTGGCAATAATTTTCACGCGGATCACCGGTTTCGCCTGATTCAGCAGGGCTTACGGGTGATAATCAATTATTATAAAAGGCGCGCCGAGGGGGTAGTTCATATCAAAAGCAACGAAAAATTCACGCAGCGGGCAGAGCTTGCCATCGAAAACGCACGCGCAGCGGCGGGTGAGCTGGGTCACGGCTATGTCGGCACTGAGCATCTGCTGCTTGGCATCATCGCGGAGAAGGACGGCCTCGGCGCGCGCATTCTGCGCTCTCAGGGGCTCGACGGCGAGCGGCTGCGCGGCATCATCATACGCCGCAGCGGCGTCGGCAGTCCAGCAAAGCCGAGCCAGGGGCTGACGGAGCGGGCACAGCGCGCGGTGGAGCGCGCCGCGGAGGAGGCGCGCTGCCTTCAGCAGAGCTACATCGGCACTGAGCACCTGCTGCTCGGCCTGCTGCGTCAGAGCGACTGCGGAGCCGCCGCCGTTCTGCGCGAGGCCGGCTGCGACCTCAACGATATCTACACCGACGTCATGGCCGTGTTCGGGAACCCGGATTTCCGCAGCAAGCCTCAGACGGGCGCGGCGCGCAGCACGATACGCCGCGCGGACACGCGCGTGCTCGACCAGTACAGCCGCGACCTGACCGACCTCGCCGCAGGCGGAGCCTTCGACCCCGTCGTCGGGCGGACGGAGGAGATACGCCGCGCGATACAGATTCTCTCGCGCCGCAGCAAGAATAACCCGGTGCTCGTCGGGGAGCCGGGCGTCGGCAAGACCGCCGTCGCGGAGGGCTTGGCGATGTGCGTTGCGCAGGGGCAGGCACCGGCAGAGCTAAAAAACAAGCGCATAGTGTCGCTGGATATCCCGGCGATGCTCGCAGGGACAAAGTACCGCGGGGATTTCGAGGAGCGCGTGAAGTCCGTGCTGCGCGATGTGCGCCGCGCGGGTGACATCATCCTCTTTATAGACGAGCTGCACACCATCATCGGCGCGGGCAGCGCCGAGGGCGCGATAGACGCGGCAAACATCCTCAAGCCCGCGCTTGGCCGCGGCGAGGTGCAGATAATCGGCGCGACGACGCCGGAGGAATACCGGCGGCACATCGAAAAGGACGCCGCGCTCGAACGGCGCTTCCAGCCGGTGAAGGTCGGCGAGCCCGACCGCGAGCAGACGATGGAGATGCTGCGCAGTGTGCGCACACCGCTTGAACGGCACCACGGCGTCAGGCTCACTGCCGGGGCGATGCGCGCGGCCTACGAGCTCTCCGTGCGGTATATAAACGACCGCTTCCTGCCGGACAAGGCCATCGACCTGCTCGATGAGGCGGCAGCCGCAGTACACGTCGCGGGCGAGCGGATAACCGTCGAGACGCAGGACGTGGCGCAGGTCGTGTCCATGTGGACGGGCGTACCCGTGACGGGGCTTGACGCAGACGAGAGCCTGCGGCTCTTAACGCTGGAAAAGCAGCTGCGCGAGCGCATCATCGGGCAGGACGAAGCCGTCTCCGCCGTGGCGCGCGCGATACGCCGCGGGCGCGTCGGGCTCAAGGATCCGGGCAGGCCGGTCGGTTCGTTCCTGTTCTTAGGCCCCACGGGCGTCGGAAAGACGGAGCTGTGCCGCGCGCTGGCCGCGACCGTCTACGGCGACGAGGGCGCGATCATACGGCTCGATATGTCAGAGTATATGGAGAAGCACTCGGTCAGCCGCCTGATAGGCTCCCCGCCCGGCTACGTCGGCTACGAGGACGGCGGCCAGCTCACCGAGAAGGTGCGGCGCAAGCCGTGGTCGGTTGTGCTGTTCGACGAGATAGAGAAGGCGCACGAGGACGTGTGGGGCATCCTTCTTCAGATCATGGACGACGGGCACCTCACAGACTCAGCGGGGCGGCGCATAGACTTTTCAAACACGGTCATCGTAATGACCTCGAACATCGGCGCGAAGGCGATAACCGAAAACCGCCCGCAGCTCGGCTTCACCTGCGGTGCGGAGCCCGACGTTGAGACGATGCGCAGCCGCGTCATGGAGGAGCTGCGCGCGACCTTCCGACCGGAGTTTCTCAACCGTGTGGACGAGACAATAATCTTCCGCCGTCTCGGCGAGGAGGACATGCTGGAGATCACGCAGACGCTGCTCACAAGGGTCGCCGAGCGCTTCAATGCACTCGGCCTTGAGCTGAGTGTGCCGCCGGAGACGGCGCAGTGGCTGGCGCACGAGGGCTATGATGAGCGCTTCGGCGCAAGGCCGCTGAGACGGACACTGCAGCACAGCCTTGAGGACACCGCGGCGGACATGCTGCTTGACGGACGCATTGCTCGCGGGGACAGGGTCACAGCGGTGGCCGCGGACGGCGGGATCATATTGGTCAGGGACGGCGGCAGCTGAAATAAAACCCACCGGGGATATTCCCGGTGGGTTCGTCAGTTTCAGCGTTCTATCTTTCCCCAGCCCTTGAGCGGCAGACGCTGCATCGCGCCGAAGATCTTGGACTTCATGTCCGGGTACTGCACGCTCATGGTTTTCAGCAGCTGCTTTATCTCATAGCGCTTGCTGCCCTTGTCCTCCGGGCAGGGGTTCTCAACGATGGGCACATTCAGCTCACGCGCGAGGTTCGTTATCTTCTGCTCCCCGGCGTAGATGAGCGGGCGTATCTGGGTCACGCCCGAGCGGTCAAGGAAGGTCACGGGCTGGAAGCAGCTTATGCGCCCCTCGAACAGCAGGCTCATCATATAGGTCTCGACTGCGTCGTCAAAATGGTGGCCGAGCGCGAGCTTGTTCAGGTTCCGCTCACGCAGGACGTTATTGAGCGCGCCGCGGCGCATCTTCGCGCACAGCGAGCAGGGGTTATCCTCCTTGCGCACATCGAAGACGATCTCCTTGATATCAGTTTTGACGCAGGTGTACGGTATATCGAGTTTCTCGCACAGCTCGCGCACGGGCGTGAAGTCCATGCCCTCGAAGCCCAGTTCTATCGTCACGGCCTCAAGCTCGAACGGCTCCGGGTAATACTGCCGCAGGCAGTTGAGCGCGAGGAGCAGGACCATGCTGTCCTTCCCGCCGGACACGCCGACGGCCACGCGGTCGCCCTCCTGTATCATGCGGTAATCGTCCACGGCGCGGCGGACGGTTCCGGTAAAGTCACTCAATGCGTCTCTCATGGTTTTTCTCCTTCGGCAAAACGAAAAAATCGAATTTAGATTTCAGCAGCATTCGGGCGAAATTCAGAGCATTTGTGAGCTTTGAAAATCAGAATCAAATTTGCTGTTGACATGCCCGGTTCCTTGTGATATAAAGATAAAGCGCGTTTGGGATATATTGTACTTTCGCGCGCATGAAATGTCAAAACATTTATCATTTATATGGAGGCAAGAACATGTCCACTACTATGCTGACCAAGGAGACCGTTGAGCGCAAATGGTACATCCTTGACGCAGCCGGCAAGCCCATGGGCAAGACCGCTGCACTGGCCGCCGATATTCTCCGCGGCAAGCTCAAGACCGATTATACTCCTCATGTTGACTGCGGTGACTATGTCATCATCATCAACGCTAAGGACGCTGTCCTCACCGGCAAGAAGCTGGAGCAGAAGTACTACCGTACCCACTCCGGTTATCCCGGCGGCCTGAAGGAGACCCAGTACAAGACCCTGATGGCAAAGAAGCCCGAGCTCGCGATGCGTCTGGCCGTCCGCGGCATGCTGCAGAAGAACACCATCGCACAGTGGCAGCTCAAGCGCCTGAGAATCTTCGCAGGCAGCGAGCACACCCACGCAGCCCAGAAGCCCGAAGTCTGGGATCGCTAAGAGGAGGTAAAAGAATATGGCAACTTATAAGTGCAAGAAGCCCTACATGTACGGTACCGGCCGCAGAAAGTCCTCTGTTGCCCGCGTTCACCTCATCCCCAACGGCACCGGCGCTATCACCATCAACGGCCGTGATATAGACGATTACTTCGGTCTCGAGACCCTGAAGCTCATCGTCCGTCAGCCCCTCGTCGCCACCGGCACTGTCGGCAAGGTCGACATCGAAGCTACCGTCGCAGGCGGCGGCGTTTCCGGTCAGGCCGGCGCTATCCGTCATGGTATCTCCCGCGCACTGCTCCTCGTCGATGACAGCTACCGCGCACCTCTGAAGGCCGCAGGTCTCCTGACCCGTGACCCGAGAATGAAGGAGCGTAAAAAGTACGGTCTCAAAGCAGCTCGTCGCGCTCCGCAGTTCAGCAAGCGCTGATCTCAATTTGTTTCAGATCCAAAGCACCGAAGCCTTATGGCTCCGGTGCTTTTTGTTTATCAGAGCATCACGGCCTGAGCGAGCTTTCCGTCTATCGTGCGTGAAAAATATTCCGTATTACTTGACGCATGACGTAGAAAATATCATACTAAAATAGTCAAATAATACAAGGGACAAAAACGTAAATGAGGCAGAAGCATATGAGCGAAAAACAGAGCTACGCAGCAGACATAGTCTATAAGCAGATAGACGGCGGCTGGCACCAATATACGGTGTCCCTCCGGCCCGGATAGAATTACAGCTGGAAAGATATCCTCGCAGATGCCGATTCCATAGCAGCTGCAGACCTTTAACCGATAGTGAATGTTCAGCTCATGACAGCAGCGGGCAAAGCAAAGGAGCTGACGGCCGCATATAAAAACAGCGGCTCCCGTTTTTCAAAAACGGAGGAGCTGACAGCGGGCGAGGGAAAAATGTTCAGCATTGCGGGAGTGAGCAAATCGCTGGATTGCCCGACCATAATAACGTGGCTCAACCAGCTCTGCGTCCTCGGGATCACCACGAAGGAATTATGCGGCTTCGGTCAGATCCGCAGATATGTCAAAACCGTCGCCAGGGAAAGGTTTGACGAGGCAGCAGCGCAGGCACACGGTTTCGACGACTTTGTTATTGAAACCGGCATGCTGAAGAAATACACCGGCAATGGCGGCAGTGTTATAATACCCAATGGCGTGACGAGCATCCACGATTGGGCGTTCTGGAGGTGCACACACCTGACGGACGTCACTTTACCCGACAGCGTGAAGAGCATTGATATATGTGCTTTTGAAGAGTGCAAAAGCCTGAAGAGCGTCACCGTACCAAAGCGGCTGGAGGCGGCGATCAGTCATTATAAATCAATAGAGAAGATCAGCTACACCGACAGCGCGGATAACAGCCTTTGAGCAAAAGCTGTTGAAAAAAGATTCTAAACTGAAAGTTGGGGGCGACCCGGAAAACCGAGTACTCCCAACTTTTAGTTTTAGAACCGAAAATCGCACTCCTATATGCTCTTATCCTGTGCTTGAAAATGTGCTTGAGTTGTGCCGGGGAATTGGATATTTGATGCATCGCCGCAGAAAAAGCAAGTCCCCCCATTATGCCCCCCAAAGGGCTTTTACTGCCCGACCTTTGCCCCTCAAAAAATGCTCCGGTATCTTGAAAAGTATCTTGAGAATTTGGGTATGCTGGGCGTTTTTTTGTGAATTTCTATTGAAACTGCTGTACGGTTCCTTTTAACTCCGTCAACCTTTTGTTGCATTTTGTGTGCCTTTTTCGCCAAAAGCGGGCTGAAATTCCCTATAATTCAAGCCGAAAATATAACGCAAAAAAGCTCCTGCATCTTTCGATGCAGGAGCTTTTTTGGAGCTGCTACCCAGATTCGAACTGGGGACCTCATCCTTACCAAGGATGCGCTCTACCTGCTGAGCTATAGCAGCAAATTATATGCCCCTTTATAAGGGGCATATAGCGTGGCGACCGAGAAGGGACTTGAACCCTCGACCTCCGGCGTGACAGGCCGGCGTTCTAACCGACTGAACTACTCGGCCACGGCTCGGTTATAATACCAAACAACGGCGGTTTTGTCAATAGTTTTCGTCAAAAAATTTTTCTTTTTTTGCGGTGCGGTAAACAGCCCTTTTACCATACTGTGCCAAGGGCTCTCAGCCGCTGTCAAAACGGCTGAGTGCTCTTGAACTTTACTGCCCGTATTCTATTTGACATCAAGCTCGATCGGCTCGTCTATCGTATCTGAAACGTACTTCCCGTTCTTCTTCCGCTGCTTGACGCACTCGGTCAGCAGATATTCTATCTGCCCGTTTATCGAACGGAAGTCATCCTCCGCCCATGCGGCTATAGCGTCATACAGCTTTGGCGACAGGCGCAGCGGCACCTGCTTCTTTGCGCTCTCCGCCATCAGTACAGGCTGCCGGAGTTGACGACGGGCTGCGCGTCGCGGTTGCCGCAGAGCACGACCAGCAGGTTCGAGACCATTGCCGCCTTGCGCTCCTCGTCGAGCTCGACCATGCCGCTTTGATTGAGCCGCTCGAGTGCCATCTCTACCATGCCGACCGCGCCGTCGACGATCATCTTGCGCGCGTCGATTATGGCCGAAGCCTGCTGGCGCTGGAGCATGACCGCCGCGATCTCAGGCGCGTAGGCAAGATAGGTGATGCGCGCTTCGATGACCTCAAGCCCCGCGTCCGCGACCTTGGACTGTATCTCATCACGTATGCGCTTGGCAACAGTCTCGCTCGAACCGCGCAGACTGCCCTCGTCGGCCTGACCGTCGCCGGTCGTGTCGATACCGGGGGCGACGTCGTAGGGGTAGATACGCACGATGTTTCTCAAAGCGCTGTCGCACTGCAGGGAGAGGTACTCCTTATAGTTATCGACATTGAAGGCGGCCTTCGCCGTGTCCACGACACGCCACATGACCGCGATCCCGATCTCGACAGGGTTGCCGAGGCAGTCGTTTATCTTCTGGCGCGCGTTCGAGAGCGTCATGACCTTGAGGGACATCTTCTTGCCCGTGGTCTCGTTCAATACGGTCACGGGGTTCACGCCGCTGAGAGCCGCGTTGAGCACGGCCTTTCCGCTGCCGCTGTCGACGTCCGCGCTCTGGCTGAGCTTGGTATTTGCCGCGGGATTCACGCCGGTGCAGAAAGGATTGACGAAGTAGAAGCCCTCGCCCTTGAGCGTGCCTATGTACTTTCCGAACAGCGTGAGCACAAGCGCCTCCTGCGGCTTGAGCACCTTCAGGCCGAGCATAGGGAACCAGCCGATGCAGACCCAGACGATGCCCACGACGAACAGCACAATACCGCCGCCCGCGTCCATATTTATCCCGCCGACTATCATGGCAGCGATCGCCGCGCAGTAGGCCGCGATGAGCGCCAGCATGACCGGCATGCCGTTTTTATGATTATCAATTATCTTTTCTGTCATTTTTCCCGCCTCCGTTTATTTGATATCAAAATGATATCACCGAGATATCCGTTTGTCAAGGCGCCGGCAGGTAAAATTTTCTTAAGAAAGCAACGCCCCGCACACTCCCTTTTCTCTGAGAAGTATGCGGGGTACGGTTTATGCCTTTTGGGCGGTTTCGTCAAGACGGGCATTTAACTGCGCAAGCTGCTTTTTCAGCTCCGCGAGCTCCTGCCATACGGGGTCGGTGACGTGTATCTGATCCACCTCGCCCGCGAAGTTCACGCGCCTGCCCTCCACGCGCACGACCTTTGCCGGAACACCGACGGCGGTGCTGTCGGGCGGGATATCGCGCAGCACGACCGAATTTGCCGCAACGCGGCTGTTGTCCCCTATCTTCAGCGGGCCGAGCACCTTTGCGCCCGTGCCGATGAGGACGTTATTGCCGATGGTCGGGTGCCGCTTGCCGACGTCCTTGCCCGTGCCGCCGAGCGTGACACCGTGGTATATAAGGCAGTCGTCCCCGATCTCGGCGGTCTCGCCGATGACGATGCCCATGCCGTGGTCAATGACAAGGCGCTTGCCGATCTTCGCGCCGGGGTGTATCTCTATCCCAGTGCGGTGCCGGCTGCGCTGCGAGATGAGCCGGGCAAGAAACTTCAGCCCGTGCATGTGGCACCAGTGCGCGCGCCGGTGGCTGAGCACCGCCTTTATCCCCGGATAAAGCAGCAGCACCTCCAATGAGCTGCGCGCCGCCGGGTCCCTTGCTTTATATGCTTCTATGGTTTCTCTAAGATCCTTGAACATCCTCCGCGTCCTTTCCGTCCTGCGTCCATACCGGACAATGACAGGCCCCGGGCGGGCGCGGCGGCAGTTCAGAGCCGCGTCACCCGTCCGTGTTATCCTTACCGTTCATTCTATTTTCACTTGCATAACATCGACACTGGCAGCACAGCATTTATTTCACCGTCCTTTAATTCCTATTGTTTCTGTGGGCTTTTCTCGGATTATACTCCGCGCTCCGCCTCTTGTCAAGCGCTCACCTATTTACTTGCGGCTGGTACATATACTATAATGTTGGTATCAAGCGGAAACTTTGCAATGGAGGAATATTATGAAAAAGCTTCTCTCCGCGCTCCTGGTCTTAGTCATGCTCCTGTCGCTCCCCGGCATCGGGGCACTCGCCGCATCGGATGAGCTCACATGGTCGCTCGACAAGAAGGGTACGCTCACTATCTCCGGCAAGGGCGAGATGCCGGATTATTCCGGCGACACTCCCCCTTGGGTAAAATACAGGGACGATATCAAGGCCGTGGTCATTGAGGAAGGCGTAACCCATATCGGCACGCAGTGCTTCCAGTTCTGCACCAATCTCAAGAGCGTCACGATACCGTCCTCCGTCGAGAGCATCGGCGCTGCCGCTTTCTACCGCTGCGAAAAGCTCAGTGCCGTCTATTACGGCGGTACGGCCAGCGATTGGGACGAAATCGAAATAGCGCGGTACAACAAGCGCCTGACGAGCGCGGAACTCGTTTTTTCCGACGCTGAAACTCCCGCTCCGGCTTCCTCCGGAAAGCCCTCCGCCGGCAGCAAGCTCAAGTGAGCAGGCTTAAGTAAAATTCATCATTCCCCGCAGACCAGACAGTCTGCGGGATTTTGCCGTCAGGCGGGCGCGCGGCGGAAGTATTTTCCTCTAATCGTCTTGAAATAACTCCCATCCAATGATATACTTATGTTTAATGCAGCATGGTCAAATGCAATGTTATGACCTCCGGCCGGAAACCCCATATCCGGCCGCACAAGACACAAAGAGCTGCGGAGGACAAAGATGCGTTTAAGATCCCGGCTGAAGGCCATTCCCGCAATTATATATACGGCACTGCTCGTTCTCGTGTGCATCTCGGGTCCGTTCCATGAAGCGCCCTCCGACGTAAAGCCCCTTATCGGCCCGGCTCCGGCCGCCGAGGTCACTTTGTCCTGCGGCACATATCCGGTGGAGACGACGGAGCTCACCGCCGTCATCCAGAGTGAGGACATCTCAAAGCTCGACAGTCTTTCGTACCTGACGCGCGCCGACTTCAGCGGAAGCAGCTGCTGGAAAGAGATCGCCGAATGGGGGCAGGCGCATCCGCTGCTTGAGCTGAAATATACTGTCACGCTGCCGGACGGCACGGTGCTCGATAACAGCGCCGCGGAGCTTGACCTGTCATCTCTCGGCCATGCTGCCGCCGCTGAGACAGCTGAGGCTCTCGCCTGTCTGCCTGCGGTCACGCACATAAAGCTCGGTGCACAGAGCGCGGGGAGCGACGCGCTCACTCTCGCTGACATCGGTGCCATTCACGAGGCCTGCCCGAATGCGGAGCTGGATTACAGCCTCACCCTATACGGGCACGAAATAAACCTCAACGACTCTGCTCTTGATTTCCGCGGCACGCAGATAAGCGACGAGGCAGCGGCGCTTGCCGAGGTGCTCCCGCTTATGACGCGCTGCACATATCTTGACATGGACAACACCGGCGTTTCCAACGAAGCGCTTGCCAAAATACGCGAACAGTTCCCGAATATAGACGTCGTGTGGCGTGTCTGGTTCGGCACCAATTACAGCGTGCGCACAGATACCGAGCGCATCCTCGCCTCCAAGCCGACCGTCGGCGGGATGATATATGACGCGAGCGTTCTTCAGTACTGCACCAAGGTCAAGTACCTTGACCTCGGCCATAATGACGAGCTGCCCAGCATCGACTTTGTCAGGAATATGCCTGAGCTTGAGGTGCTCATAATCGCCATGACCGCCGTAAGGGATATCTCCCCGCTCGAAAGCTGCCCGAAGCTTGAGTACCTGGAGCTCAACTCCACCAACATCGCCGACATCTCCCCGCTCAAAAACAGCACCGGGCTGCACCACCTGAACATCGCCGGGTGCCCGAATATCAAGGATATATCCCCGCTCTACGGGCTGACTGAGCTTGAGCGCCTGTGGATAGGCTGTGACACGCCCGTCCCTGACAAGCAGGTCAGCGCGATGAAGGCCGCCGTTCCCGGCTGCACCATCAACACCACGACCGACGACCCCCACGGCGGGGCGTGGCGCTACACCGGGTATGACCCGGAGATCCCGAAATATTACTGGGTACCGAGATACGAGCTTCTGAGGAACCAGCTCGGCTACAACTATCAGGAATACAGCTTCTACTGGCTCGATCCGCTCTGCGATAAGGAGGCCCCTGCCCAGTTCAAAGGCATGTACGGAAAAGAGGTCTACGGGAAATGAAAAAACGTATAATAATCGTTCTTGCCGCAGCACTGATCTTCTGCCTGTTCGCCGCCGGCTGCTCCTCAAAGGATGATCCCGCCGTCACCGAGGCCCCGGCTGTATCTCCCACTCCCGAACCGACGCCGGAGCCCTGCGTCATCATGGGCAAGAGCTATCCGCTCAACATCGAGAGCATCGACCTGCGCGGTCTGAATGATACGCTTGTCAGCGAGACCGCAGCGCAGCTCAAGAGACTGACCAAGCTCAAAACGGTCACGCTCGGCAGTTGGGAGGAAAGCCCCGTCACATGGGGAAAGATGAACGAGCTGCACACCGCCTGCCCGCAGGCCGCCATAGACTATGAGTTTTCCATTTACGGCAAGACCTTCAACCTCAGCGATGAGGAAATGGATCTCAAGTACGTCAGCATAAAGGACGAGGGCAGGCTCCTCAAGCTCATCACCGCCTGCATGACGAATCTCACTTTCCTCGACATGGACACTGCCGGTGTCTCCGACGAGAAGATGGCAGAGCTGCGCGATTCCCTGCCGAACACGGAGGTCGTCTGGCGCGTCTGGTTCGGCGACTATTACAGCGTGCGCACCAATGTTGAGCGCATCCTTGCCTCAATGCCCGGCAAGGCCGGGGAACTGACGACCGAGACGACCCGCTCCCTCAAATACTGCACCAAGGTAAAATACATGGACCTCGGGCACAACAATTACCTTGACACGATAGACTTCGTCTCCTATATGCCAGACCTTGAGGTGCTTATCGTCGGCATGACCTTCGTCGAGGACTTCTACCCGCTGGAAAACTGCCCGAAGCTTGAGTATCTGGAGGCCATGACCTCAAGGCTCCACGACCTCCGCCCCCTCGCGAACCTCAAGAATCTCAAGCACCTCAACATATGCTACAACTTCGCCGTCACCGACATTACCCCGCTCTACGGGCTGACCCAGCTCGAGCGGCTCTGGATCGGCAAATACGATCCTGTCCCGCCTGAGCAGATCGAGAAGATAAAGGAACTTCTCCCCAACTGCGTCGTCAATTCTACTGTCGCTGATCCGACAGACGGCGGCTGGCGCGTGGACGAAGAACCGAACGAGTTCGGCGATTCCCAGCAGGCCGCCCGCTATACACTGCTGCGCGAGCAGTTTGGCTACCATGAGGAGGACTTTTCCTATTACTGGAATGACCGTCTCTGCATCCGCCCGTACTGACACACCGCGCACCCATTTTCCGGAGGATATCATTCAATGTCTAAGCTCAAAAAAATTCTCAGCATCATCTGCCTTGCCGCAGCTTTCCTGCTCCTTGCCGCCTGCGGCGACCCCGCTTCCTCTCTCTTCCCCGCAAAGACCGTGAAATTTCAGGCCGGCGCGGTAGAGATCGAGGGCACGACCGACCTGACGATAACGCTTGAGAGCGGTGAGACCGCTCTGCTCGACCAGCTGCCCGAGCTGCAGAAGGCCGATTTCAGCGGCAGCGCCTGCGTCGATGAAATTTATCAGTGGGCGCAGGCTCACCCGGACGTCAAGGTAAAATACACGGTGACGCTTCCCGACGGTCAGGTGCTTTCCAGCAGTGAGCAGAGCCTCGACCTCTCCGCGCTGACGGACTCCGCTGTTTCCGATACGCTCCAGGCGCTCGCCTACCTGCCGAAAGTCAATGACATCCAGCTCGGCTCCGAGCGTTCAAACCTCGGCTGGGACTCCGTCCGCGCGATAATGGACGCCTGCCCGAACGCTTCGGTCAGCTACACTTTCTGGCTCTACGGCAAGGAATTCAGCACCGTTGACACCACCATCAACCTCAGCCATATCCCGGTCGATGACGACGGCGCGCAGGTGATGCAGGCCATGGCCTGTATGCCGAATCTTGTCAGCGTCGACATGGACAGCTGCGGTGTCTCCAATGAGGACATGGCCGCCATCCGCGATGCTTATCCCGACGTCAAGGTCATCTGGCGCGTCTGGTTCGGCGACGCCTACAGTGTGCGCACGGACGTTGAGCGCATCCTTGCCTCGCAGCCCTCTCACGGCGGTATGCTCGACCGATACAATTCCGAAGCGCTCAAATACTGCACGGACGTCAAGTATCTCGACGTCGGCCATAACGACGCGCTGGACGATATTTCCTTCGTCGCCTATATGCCGAAGCTTGAGGTCGCCATCCTCGCGATGGATAACTGGAGCGACGCGACCCCCCTCGCCAGCTGCACCGAGCTTGAGTACCTCGAAATGCAGACCACGCTCTGCACCGATCTCTCCCCGCTCTCCGGGCTTAAAAATCTGCGCCATCTGAACATCGCCTATATCGTCGACCTCGAGGATATCTCCCCGCTCTATTCCCTGACCGAGCTTGAGCGCCTGTGGGTCGGCAGCAACAACCGCGTGCCCAAGGAACAGATAGAGCAGATGCGCGCCGCAGCGCCCAACTGCGAGGTAAACGACACGGTCTATGACGACCCGACCGGCGGACGCTGGCGCTATGTCGACTACAACGACAAGGCCTATATCTTCATCCTGCACCCGCGCTATGAAAAGCTGCGCGAGCAGTTCGGCTACACCTCCGCGGACTTCTCTTTCTACTGGAACGATCCGCTCTACTGAGCTTTATCAAATATGAATTGTTGAAAATGTCATGGACAGCGCCGTCTGTCCATGACATTTTTGAACGTATTTTTTCATTGCGGTATCTTGACAATCAGGTGCAATGAATGTATACTATTTCAGTAATTTGGTTTTTGATTTTCTTCGCAGGCGTTCGCCGGTGTAAGGGGCCTCGTGCCCCCTTTAGGCATCGGAGAACGTTTTATTTTTTTCTTTTTTACCCTCGGTTGACACTGGCATTCTCTCCATCAAATCGAAGCCCAACAACGTGGGTTCGATTTGAAAAGGAAGAAGGAGATTGCATAGTGCAGCTTTTGCCGCAAGGCGGAAGCGGAACGGTGCAAGCTTCTTCTGACGTTGTATGCTTCCTTGTCAATCGAGGGTACTGATACTTAAATATTACTACTGCGGAGGATGATCGTTATGACTAAGTATGTTTTCGTTACCGGCGGCGTTGTGTCCGGTCTTGGCAAGGGTATCACCGCGGCCTCGCTCGGCCGTCTGCTCAAGGCACGCGGCCTCAAGGTTGCAGCGCAGAAGCTCGACCCGTATATAAACGTCGACCCCGGCACGATGAGCCCCTACCAGCACGGCGAGGTCTATGTCACCGAGGACGGCGCTGAGGCCGATCTCGACCTCGGGCACTATGAGCGCTTCATCGATGAGGATCTCAATCGCTACTCGAACCTCACCACCGGCAAGGTCTACTGGAATGTCCTCAACCGTGAGCGCCGCGGCGAGTACCTCGGCCAGACCATTCAGGTCATCCCCCACATCACCGGCGAGATAAAGGACTTCATCTACAAGGTCGGCAAGAACACCGGTGCGGACGTCGTCATCACCGAGATCGGCGGCACGACCGGCGATATAGAGAGCCAGCCTTTCCTTGAGGCCGCGCGCCAGGTCAGCCTTGAGCAGGGTCCGGGCAACTGCCTGTTCATCCATGTGACCCTCGTCCCCTTTATCAAGGGCAGCGACGAGCACAAGACCAAGCCCACCCAGCACTCCGTGCGTGAGCTTCAGGCGATGGGCATTTCCCCGAACATCATCGTCCTGCGCTGCGATGAGCCGCTGGAGCCCGAGATATTCAAGAAGATCGCCATGTTCTGCAACGTCAAGCCCGACTGCGTCATTGAGAACGTGACTCTCCCGAACCTCTATGAAGCGCCGCTGATGCTTGAAAAGAGCGACTTCTCACTCATCGTCTGCCGCGAGCTCGGCCTCTGGACGAGAGCTCCGGAGCTGAGCCAGTGGAAGGCGCTGGTCGAGCGCATCAAGTCCGCCGACCGACATGTCACCATCGGTCTTGTCGGCAAGTATGTCCAGCTACACGACGCGTACCTCTCCGTTGCCGAGGCGCTGCACCACGCGGGCTACGCCTGCGGCGCGACCGTCGATGTCAAATGGATCGACAGCGAGACCGTCACCGATGAAAATGCCGCTGAGGTCTTCTCCGGCTGCGACGGCATGATAGTCCCCGGCGGCTTTGGCGATCGCGGCATAGGCGGCATGATAAGCGCCGCGCGCTACGCCCGCGAGACCGGCATGCCCTATCTCGGCATCTGCCTCGGCATGCAGATCGCCGTTATAGAGTTCGCGAGAAATGTCTGCGGGCTCAAGGACGCCGACTCCCGCGAATTTAATGCAAATTCTTCACATAAAGTCATTGATTTTCTGCCCGATCAGCATGATAATATAGACAAGGGCGGAAGCCTGCGCCTCGGCGCGTATCCCTGCCATATCGTCAAGGGCAGCACCATGGAGCGCTGCTACGGCAAGCAGGATATCTCCGAGCGCCACCGTCACCGCTACGAGTTCAATAACGACTACCGCGAGGTGCTCAGCGAGAACGGACTGTGCCTGTGCGGCAGCTCCCCGGACGGCAGCATAATCGAGGCCGTCGAGCTGAGCGATAAGCCGTTCTTCGTCGGTGTGCAGTTCCACCCAGAATTCAAGAGCCGCCCGAACAAGCCGCACCCCCTGTTCCTCGGGCTTGTCGAGGCGTCGCTGAAAGGTGAAAAGAAATGAGAGATTATCAGGCGGAGTACGAAGGCCGCGTCGCCTTTATCCGCGAGCTTGTCAAGAACGCCGGTGCCTCCGGCATCGTCTACGGCAACTCCGGCGGCAAGGACAGCGCCCTTGTCGGCATCCTCTGCAAGGCCGCGTGTGACAACACCGTCGGCATCATCATGCCCTGTGCCTCCAAGCGCAACTACGGGCAGGACACGGACGACGGCATAGCCGTCGCCGGGCGGTTCGGCATCGAGACGCGCACCGTCGACCTCACCGCCGTGCGTGAACGCGAGATGGAGGAGCTGCAGAAGGTCTGCGCGCTCAACTCCGCCGCGATAAACAACATCGCCCCGCGCCTGCGCATGACGACGCTCTACGCCATCGGCGCGGCGGAGAACCGCCTCGTCGCCGGTACCGGCAACAGGAGCGAGATACACATGGGCTACTTCACCAAGTGGGGCGACGGCGCGAGCGACTTTGACGTTATCGCTGACCTCACCGCGACCGAGGTCTTTGAGTTCCTCGAATACCTCAACGCGCCGCGCTGCATCATCGATAAGGCACCCTCCGCGGGACTTTTCGACGGGCAGACCGACGAGCAGGAGATGGGCGTGACCTACAAAGCCATCGATGATTTTCTGCTTTACGGCACGGTAAACGCGCAGGACAAGGCCGTCATTGACCGCTACCATAACCGCAGCGAGCATAAGCGCAAGCCGCTTGTGACATACAAAGGTAAAGGCTGATACCATGCACGAATTTTACGAAAACCCCCTCTGCGGCCGCTATGCCGACGAGGAGATGAAGCGCCAGTTTTCGGACGACAACAAGTTCTCCACATGGCGCAGGCTGTGGCTCGCGCTCGCCGAGAGCGAGCAGGAGCTGGGGCTCAGCATCAGCGATGAACAGCTCGACGAGATGCGCGCGCATATAGACGACATTGACTATGCCGCCGCTGCCGCGCATGAGCACGAGGTACGGCACGATGTTATGGCGCACGTGCTGACCTTCGGCGAGTGCTGCCCCAAGGCAAAGCCCATCATCCACCTCGGCGCGACGAGCTGCTACGTCGGCGACAACACGGACATCATCCGTATGCGCGGCGGGCTGCTCATCATCCGCAAGCTCCTTGTGAACGCCGTCGCGGCGCTGAGTGAGTTTGCAGAGAAATACAAATCCCTGCCGACTCTTGCCTACACGCATTTTCAGGCTGCCCAGCCGACTACCGTCGGCAAGCGCGCGTGCCTGTGGATAAACGACCTGCTGTTTGATATCGAGCAGCTCGACTTTCAGCTCTCGCAGCTGAAGCTTCTCGGCTGCAAGGGCACGACCGGCACCGGCGCAAGCTTCCTTGAGCTGTTCGACGGGGACGCTGAAAAGGTTGAGGAGCTTGAACGGCGCATCGCAGCGAAGATGGGCTTCGAGGCCTGTCAGGCCGTCAGCGGTCAGACCTACACCCGCAAGGTCGACTTCGCTGTCTTGCAGGTGCTCTCCGGCATTGCGCAGAGCGCATCGAAGTTTTCGAGCGATATACGCCTGCTCAGCCATCTGAAAGAGGTGGACGAGCCGTTTGAAAGTAAACAGATCGGCTCCTCGGCAATGGCCTATAAGCGTAACCCCATGCGCTCCGAGCGCGTCGCGTCCCTCAGCCGCTATGTGATATGTGATTTGCAGAACGCCGCCGTCACCGCCTCCGCGCAGTGGTTCGAGCGTACGCTGGACGATTCCGCAAACCGCCGTATCTCCATACCCGAGGCCTTCCTCGCAACGGATGCGATACTGAATCTTTACATCAACATCGTGCGCGGCATGAAGGTCTATCCTGCGGTCATCGCAAAGCACCTCAATGAGGAGCTGCCCTTTATGTCCACGGAGAACATCCTCATGTACTGCGTCAAAAATAAGGGCGGCGACCGTCAGGCGCTGCATGAGGCCATACGTCGGCACTCCGTCGCCGCCGCCGAGCAGGTCAAGCTCTACGGGCGCGATAACGATCTGCTTGAGCGCATCAAGGCCGATCCCGCATTCTCCCTCACCGATGAGGAGATGGCGCAGCTCACCGATCCCGCGACCTTCACCGGCATGGCGGAGCGCCAGTGCGAGACCTTCCTGCGCGGCACCGTAAAGCCGGTACTCAAAAAGTATGATTCCAGCCTCGGCATCAAGGCCGAAATAAATGTATAAAGAAGAAAGAGGAAAAAGCGCTATGTTGACTTCTATTGTTGGTACTAACTGGGGCGATGAGGGCAAGGGCCGTATGGTCGACCTGCTCAGCAAGAACTATGACATCGTCGTCCGCTATCAGGGCGGCAACAACGCCGGCCACACCGTCATCAATGAAAAGGGCAAGTTCATCATGAACCTCATGCCCTCCGGCATCCTGCGCGATGAGACCGTCAACGTTCTCGGCCCCGGCATCGTCATCGACCTTGAGCATCTCTTCGGCGAGGCGATGAAGCTGCGCGAGGCGGGCATCGAGATAAGCCCCGACCATCTCAAGATCAGCGACCGCGCCACCATCTGCATGCCCTACCACAAGCTGCTCGACGGCCTTGAGGAGGACAGGCTCGGCGACAAGAAGTTCGGCTCCACCCGCCGCGGTATCTCCCCCGTCTATGCCGACAAGTACATGAAGAAGACCATCCGCATGGGCGACCTGCTGCATTGGGACACCCTGCGTGACAGACTCGAGGGCATCGTCGAGTGGAAGAACCTGACCGTTGAAAAGGGCTACGGCCATGAGGCGATCAAGGTCGAGGACATGATGATGTGGCTCGAGGAGTACGGCAAGTTCTTCACCCCGTATATCTGCAACACCACCGAATATCTCAGCGACGCAATAAAGTCCGGCAAGTCCGTGATCTTTGAAGCCCAGCTCGGCGCGCTGCGCGATATCGACTTCGGCATCTATCCCTACACCTCCGCTTCTACCACGCTCGCGGCCTACGCGCCCATCGGCGCAGGCATCCCGTTTGCCAAGCTCGATGAGAGCATCGGCATTATGAAAGCCTATTCCAGCTGCGTCGGCGAAGGCCCCTTCACCTGTGAGCTGTTCGGCGCCGAGGGCGACAGCCTGCGCGAAGCCGGCGGCGAGTACGGCGCGGCTACCGGCCGTCCCAGACGTGTCGGCGGCTTTGACGTCGTCGCCTCCCGTTACGGTGCTCTCGTTCAGGGCTGCACCTACATCGCCCTGACGAAGCTCGATGTTCTCTCCTACCTCAAGCAGATCCCCGTCTGCGTCGCTTACGAGCTTGACGGCAAGCGCATCGACTGCTTCCCCTCCGACATTGACGAGCTTGAGGCAGCAAAGCCCGTGTACGAGTACCTGCCCGGCTTCAACTGCGACATCAGCAATTGCCGCAGCGTCGAGGATCTGCCGAAAGAAGCGCTCGACTACATCCGTTATATCGAGAAGGCCGTCAACTGCCCGATAAAGTATGTCTCTGTCGGCGCAGAGCGCGAAGCCTACATCAAAATGTTCTGAGAAGAAGCGAGAGGAAAGCCGTATGCAAAACCAGAAAGTTCTTATCCTTGACTTCGGCGGCCAGTATAACCAGCTTATCGCCCGCCGCGTCCGCGAAAATAACGTCTACTGCGAAGTCCACCCCTATGACATGAGCCTTGACGCCATCCGCGCCTACGACCCCATCGGCATCATCTTCACCGGCGGGCCGCAGAGCGTCTATGCCGAGGGCTCCCCCCATGCCGACCTCGGCGTGTACACTTTAGGCGTTCCCATTCTCGGTATCTGCTACGGCTGCCAGCTACTTTCCCATGAGCTCGGCGGGCTTGTCACCGCCGCGCAGGATGATTCCGCCCGTGAATACGGCAAGACCGTCACATATTTTGACACCTCCTGCCCGCTCTTCAAGGGCATCCCCGAAGAGAGCGTCACATGGATGAGCCACGGCGACTATATGGCGCGTGTCCCTGAGGGCTTCATGCTCTCCGCGCACTCCGCCGCCTGCCCGAACGTCGGCATAAGCGACGAGGCACACCGCTTCTACGGCGTGCAGTTCCACCCGGAGGTCAACCACACTGAGTACGGGCGCGAAATGCTCCATAACTTCCTCTATGACATCTGCGGCGCGGCCGGCGACTGGACGATGGCCGACTATAAAAAGCGCGCTATCGACTCCGTCCGTAAAAAGGTCGGCAGCGGCAAGGTGCTGCTCGCCCTCTCCGGCGGCGTTGACTCCTCTGTCGCAGCGGCATTGCTGGCCGAGGCCGTCGGCAATCAGCTCACCTGCGTGTTCGTCGATCACGGCCTTATGCGCAAGAACGAGGGCGACGAGGTTCAGGAAGCCTTTTCCAAGTGGGACATAAACTTCATCCGCGTCAACGCCGAGGAGCGTTTCCTCAAGGCTCTCGACGGCGTTGAGGAGCCGGAGCACAAGCGGAAGATCATCGGCGAGGAGTTCATCCGCGTCTTTGAGGAAGAGGGCAAGAAGATCGGCAAGGTCGATTATCTTGTCCAGGGCACAATTTATCCAGACGTCATTGAGTCCGGTAAGGGCGACG
This sequence comes from Clostridiales bacterium, assembly GCA_003150355.1. Lineage (GTDB taxonomy): Bacteria > Bacillota > Clostridia > Oscillospirales > Oscillospiraceae > Limivicinus. Next base: position 194,786 of record QAMJ01000012.1, read on the forward strand.
CTGCGGTCATCAAGAGCCACCACAACGTCGGCGGCCTGCCCGACTATGTTGATTTCAAGGAGATCATCGAGCCACTGCGTATGCTCTTCAAGGACGAAGTCCGCCAGCTTGGGCGTGAGCTTGGCCTGCCGGAGTATCTGGTCATGCGCCAGCCCTTCCCCGGCCCCGGTCTCGGCATCCGCGTCATCGGCGCTCTGACCAAGGAGAAGCTCGACATGCTGCGCGAGGCCGACTTCATCTTCCGCGAAGAGATCGCCAAGGCCGGTCTTGAGCGCGAGCTGAGCCAGTACTTCGCGGCACTGACGAATATGCGCTCCGTCGGCGTCATGGGCGACGGCCGCACTTATGATTACGCGATCGCTCTTCGCGCCGTCAGCACTTCGGACTTTATGACCGCCGATTGGGTGCGCCTGCCCTATGACGTGCTCGACCGCGTCTCCGTGCGCATCGTAAATGAGGTCGCCGGTATCAACCGCGTGCTCTACGATGTGACCTCCAAGCCCCCCGCAACGATAGAATTTGAATAAGCCCAAGGCCTTATCCGTCGGATAAGGCCTTGGGCTTATTCACAATTTCAGTATTATAATTATCTAACGATCTCACGAAAGGACTGTCTGACATGTCAAAAAAGGTTCTTATCATTTCCTCCAGCCTGCGCGGCGGGAGCAATTCCGAGTGCCTTGCCAGGGAGTGCGAGCACGGCGCAAAGGACGCCGGGCACGATGTGCAGTTCATCTCCCTCAAGGGCAAGGAGCTGAAGTTCTGCATCGGCTGCCTCAGCTGTCAGGAGACCGGAAAGTGCGTCCTCAAGGACGATGCCGCGGACATCATGGCCGCTGTGTATAACGCCGAGGTCATAGTCTTCGCAACGCCGATCTATTACTACGAAATGTGCGGACAGCTTAAAACGCTGCTCGACCGCATGAACCCTCTCTTCCCGTCGGATTACAAATTCCGGGATATCTACATGATCGCGACGGCGGAGGAGGACGAGCCTACCACCTTTGATAAGGCCTATAACGGTCTGCTCGGCTGGGTGGACTGCTTTGAAAAGGCGAGCCTCAAGGGCATCGTCACCGGCGGCGGGATAGGCGGAGCGAACGCCGCGCCCAAGCACGCCGACGTGATGCGCAAAGCATACGAGCTTGGAAATAAACTGTAATATCAGTAGGTCAATAACAATGGCGAAAATAGTACAGACGGCAGGCAGAAATGCACTCGGCGAGTTCGCCCCGGAGTTTGCACATTACAATGACGATGTTCTCTTCGGCGAGAACTGGAACAATCAGGATATCGACGTAAAGACGCGCAGCATCATCACGGTCGTCGCGCTCATGGCGCAGGGCATCACCGATTCTTCCCTCAAGTTCCATCTCCAGAACGCGAAGGCGCACGGCGTCACGCGGAAAGAGATCGCCGCGATCATCACCCACGCGGCGTTTTACGCCGGATGGCCGAAAGGCTGGGCTGTCTTCAACCTCGCGAAAGAGGTATGGGAGCCGGGCGACGTGGTCAACATCCCGGCCGGCGTCAAGCACTGGCACGGTGCCGCGCCCGACAGCTGGTTCAGCCATCTCGCAGTTGAAGTCCCCGGCGTCGAGGGCTCCAACGAATGGCTCGAGCCCGTCGGCGACGATGTCTACGGCAAGCTTACCATCAACTGATGGTAAATAAAGCTTTTCAAACGCGCGGGAATATGATATGCTTCCAGTGATATTTCAAATACAGATATACCCTGGAGGTAAATTATGAGTCTTGACAGACGTCCCGATTCCATGGAAAGGATCACCACACCCGAGCAGGCGCAGGCCTTTATCGATGAACAGCTCAAAGAACTGCGCGAGCAGATAGGCGATAAGAAAGTTCTCCTCGCCCTCTCCGGCGGTGTTGATTCCTCCGTCGTTGCAGCGCTGCTCATCAAGGCCATCGGCCAGCAGCTCGTCTGCGTCCACGTCAACCACGGTCTCCTGCGCAAGGGCGAGCCCGAGCAGGTCATCGAGGTCTTCCGCAACCAGATGAACGCAAACCTCATCTATGTCGACGCGACCGACCGCTTCCTCGATAAGCTCGCGGGGGTCACCGATCCCGAGCAGAAGCGCAAGATCATCGGCAACGAGTTCATCGAGGTCTTCGCCGAGGAAGCGCGCAAGCTTGACGGCATAGAGTTTCTCGCGCAGGGCACCATCTGGCCCGACATTCTCGAGAGCGAGCGCGGCATCAAGGCGCACCACAATGCGGGCGGTCTCCCGGAGGATATGCAGTTCAAGCTCGTCGAGCCGGTGAAGATCCTCTTCAAGGACGAAGTGCGCATTGTCGGCAAGCAGCTCGGCCTGCCCGACGGCATGGTGTTCCGTCAGCCGTTCCCCGGCCCCGGCCTCGGCGTCCGCTGCCCCGGCGCCATCACGCGCGACCGTCTCGAAGCCGTCCGCGAGTCCGACGCGATCCTCCGCGAGGAGTTTGCAAAGCACGGCCTTGAGGGCAAGGTCTGGCAGTATTTTACCGTCGTGCCCGACTTCAAGTCCACCGGCGTGAAGAACGGCCAGCGCGCTTTCGAGTGGTCGGTCATCATCCGCGCCGTGAACACCACCGACGCCATGAGCGCCACCGTCGAGAACATCCCGTTCGACCTCATGTGCCACCTCGTGCACCGCATCACGCATGAGGTGCCGGGTGTGAACCGCGTCCTGTACGACTTCACTCCGAAGCCCACCGGCACGATAGAATTCGAATAAGCCTAACCGCCGCAGATGCTTTGCGTCTGCGGCGTTGTTTATTCTCACATTTTCGTCATATGTAACATATTCTCGCCGGTTTTTTGGGCAAAAAGCATAAATAACGTGCGGATTTAATTTTCACCGCCGCGCGCATTCTGTGATACTGCCAATTGAATCCAACAGCATTTCTTGATATTATGTGCTCGCATAGAGGGTGATCGGAAAATCCCGCCGTTTCTCTTATGTTGGCCGCGGACGGCTATGTATAATCGCCGTTGGCTGCCGAAAAATAATATGAAAAGACTTTCCCTCTGCGCAGCGTTTCCCACAATTTTTTAAGGAGGTACAGTAATGGACGAAAGAAAAACCGCCTCGGCAACCGAGCAGGAGCTCGCCACCATGGACGCCTATTGGCGCGCCGCAAACTACCTGTCCGCCTGCCAGCTCTATCTGCTGGATGATCCGCTTCTCCAGAAGCCGCTCACCGAGGAGAGCATCAAGAAAAAGATCGTCGGCCACTGGGGCACCGTTCCCGGCCAGAACTTCATTTACACTCACCTCAACCGCGTTATAAAGAAATACGACCTCGATATGATCTACGTCTCCGGTCCGGGCCACGGCGGCAACGCCATGGTTGCGCAGGACTGGCTCGACGGCAGCTATCAGGAGGTCTACCCCAACATCTCCCGCGACAAGGAGGGTATGCAGAAACTCTTCAAGCAGTTCTCCTTCCCCGGCGGCATCCCGTCCCACGTCGCGCCTGAGACTCCGGGCTCCATCAACGAGGGCGGCGAGCTCGGCTATTCGCTCGCGCACTCTTTCGGTGCCGTCACCGATAACCCCGGCCTGATTGCCGCCTGCGTCGTGGGCGACGGCGAGGCCGAGACCGGCCCGCTTGCCACCTCATGGCACCTCAACAAGTTCATCAACGCCAAGACCGACGGCGCAGTGCTCCCGATCCTGCACCTCAACGGCTATAAGATCGCAAATCCCACGCTCTTCGCCCGCATCTCCCATGAGGAGCTGGAGGACTTCTTCCGCGGCTGCGGCTGGGAGCCGCACTTCGTCGAGGGTAAGGACCCCGCCGTCATGCATCGCCTCATGGCCGACACGCTCGATGAGTGCATCGAGGAGATCCTCGCTTTCCAGAAAGACGCACGCGAGAACGGCAGCACCGTCCGCCCGCGCTGGCCGATGATCGTCCTGCGCAGCCCCAAGGGCTGGACAGGTCCGGCATATGTCGACGGTCTCAAGGTCGAGGACTACTGGCGCGCACATCAGGTGCCCATCCAGCCCGACTCCCCCGAGCATATCCGCCAGATCGAAGAGTGGCTGAAGTCCTACCGCCCCGAAGAGCTGTTCGATGAAAACGGCGTCCCCGTGCAGGAGCTGCTCGACTTCCCGCCTAAGGGCACGCGCCGCATGGGTGCGAACCCGCACGCCAACGGCGGCCTGCTGCTGAAGGATCTGCGCATGCCGGACTTCCGCGAATACGGCGTGGACGTCAGCTACCCCGGCGCAGTCGAGGCGCAGGATATGTCCGTGCTCGGCACTTTCGTGCGCGATATCTACAAGCTCAACGAAAAGGAGCGCAGCTTCCGCTCCTTCGGTCCGGACGAAACTACCTCCAACCGCCTCTCCGCGGTCTTTGAGGAGACCGACAGAGCGTGGGACGGCGAAGCCTACGACACCGACGACCATCTCGCCCCCGACGGCAGAGTCATGGACTCGATGCTCTCCGAGCATGTCTGCGAGGGTCTGCTCGAGGGCTACCTGCTGACCGGCCGCCACGGCTTCTTCAACAGCTACGAGGCCTTCATCCGCATCGTCGACTCCATGTTCTCCCAGCACGCCAAGTGGCTCAAGGTCTGCAACCAGCTGCCCTGGCGTCAGAAGATCGCGTCGCTCAACTACGTGCTCGCATCGAACGTATGGCAGCAGGACCACAACGGCTTCACGCATCAGGATCCCGGCTTCCTTGACCATGTCGCGAACAAGAAGGCCGACGTCGTCCGCCTCTACCTGCCCCCGGATGCAAACTGCCTGCTCAGCTGCTTTGACCACTGCATCCGCTCCAGAAACTATGTCAACGTGATCGTCGCCTCCAAGCACCCGCGTCCCCAGTGGCTGACCATGGAGCAGGCCGTCAAGCACTGCACTCAGGGCATCGGCATCTGGCAGTGGGCGTCCACCGACAAGGGCGAGGAGCCCGATATCGTCATGGCCTGCTGCGGCGATACCCCGACGCTTGAGACCCTTGCCGCCGTCACCATCCTGCGCGACGCTTTCCCCGAGCTGCGCATCCGCGTCGTCAACGTCGTTGACCTCATGCGTCTGCAGAGCAACGAGCAGCACCCGCACGGCCTGTCTCAGGTCGAGTACGACTCGCTCTTCACCAAGGATAAGCCCATCATCTTCGCCTTCCACGGTTATCCCAGCCTGATTCACGAGATGACCTACAAGCGCCACAACAAGAACATCCATGTGCGCGGCTACATCGAAGAGGGCACGATCACCACGCCCTTTGACATGCGCGTGCTCAACCGCCTCGACCGCTTCGATCTGGTCATGTCCGCGGTGTATAACCTGCCGCAGCTCGGCAACCGCGGCGCGTACCTCATCCAGCAGATGAAGGATAAGCTCATTGAGCACAAGCAGTATATCGCGGAGCACGGCCTTGATCTGCCCGAAGTCGCCGAATGGAAATGGAGCGACTAAGCTAATAACCCGCATATAGTTATAGATCCCGGACGGCTGAAACCGTCCGGGATTTGTCTATATGTGAGCAAAAAACACTGTCTTTTTCCAGGCGCATATGTTACAATCGAGACAATACACAAAAACACCGGAGGCAGCCATGAATCAGAGCGATGAAAGAAAGGATAATATTCAGCGCGTCATTGAGACTGCGCTGGATATGTTCATGGAAAACGGCATTGCCGCGACCAGCATGAACCAGATCGCAAGAAAAGTAAACCTCTCTCAGATGTCCCTGTACCGCTACTTCAGCAATAAGGAGGAGCTTATTCTCCGGATATGGAAATACGCGCTGACGGAGTTTTACAGATATTTTTATGAAAGGTACACCGGAGATGAGAATGCATCAACGGGCTACGAGCGCTTTGTGGCCTGCATGAGGGCTTACTATTCCCTGTATGAGGAGTTCCCGAACTGGTATAAATACACGCATGAGATGTTCACCTACCGCTTCAGCCTTGACGAAGCCGCCGACCGCGGGATGAGCAGCGTCTTCTGGAGCCATTACGACAAGGAGATCCCGATCCCGGCGCTCAAGGCGCTCAAGGACGGCGTGGAGGACGGCTCCATAAGGAAAGATATCAACATCTATGCCATCTATCAGATTCTTCTCAACGCTTTCACCGGCGTCACTCTGTACGAAAACATCTCATTCGGCGTCGCTCCGGAGGCCATCGTGCATATGACCGCTTCGCTCATATCAAAATATATAAAAAGCGAGCAGTAAGTTTGTTAAAAAATACGAAATCTTTTTAAGATCAGAAATATACAAGGTTTATGTAACTTTTGGTACAGAACTCAGCGGGATGTCTGATAAAATACAGACATCATGTCGCTGCTTGTCGCGTTCTGATATTTTTTTAACGTCAGATGTTAATATGATTAACATCTGTTAGATGCCTTAACCATCGCAAAGAACGAGGTGTGACAACATATGCAGTGTACAAAAGAAGTGATCTCCATTCTCCCGTTCTGGCCGTCCCTGTCGGAGCAGCAGAAGCAGCAGTTCGAGTCAGGTCTGCTGTACAAGCGCTGCCGCGCCAGGGAGTCCCTCACCTTTTCCGGCGAGAAAAAGGACGGGATGCTGATAGTTCTGCACGGCGTCATCCGGGTCTATATGGTATCCGGCACCGGCAGAGAAGTGACGATCCTCATCATGCGCCCCGGCGATGTGTTCAATATCCTCACCGCCGACCGTGCCCGTCCCGGGGATATAATGCCGCAGCTTCAGGCAATGAGCGACTCCGCCGTCGCTTATATACGCCGCGCAGAGCTTTCGCGTCTGGCATACGGCTGCCCGGCAGCAGCGGAGTATATTATCGAGACGTCCTCCCGCAACGCCCAGGATATTCTGAATAACGTCAACGAGTATTTCTTCTGTCCGCTGCGCGCGAAGATCGCCGGGTTCCTGCTGAAGATTTCCGTGCAGCAGAACGGTGACTGCGCCCTTATCACCCATGAGGACATCGCAAACCATCTCGGCACGACCAGAGAGGTCGTCAGCCGCGAGATAAACTACCTGCGGCACACGGGGTTCATCAAGTCCGGCCGCGGCAGGATCACCCTGCTCGACCGGGCGGGGCTGAGAACTCTCGCAGGCCGCTCCGGAGAGGAGTAAATACCCGGCATCCCCCCGCATTTATTCTGTACATTTCATTGCGCCGCAATGAAAACACATAAAATCAAATTTTGGGAGGAACAGTCATGTATTACAGCAACGGCAACTACGAAGCATTCGCGCGCCCCGAGAAGCCCGAAGGAATTGAAAAGAAGCACGCCGTGATAATCGGCGGCGGCCTTGCCGGTCTTTCGGCGGCCTGCTTCCTCGTCCGCGACGCCCAGATGCCCGGCGAGAACATCACCGTCATGGAGGATATGCCCGTAGCCGGCGGCGCCTGCGACGGTATCCTGAACATCGACAAGGGCTTCATCATCCGCGGCGGCCGCGAGATGGAGAACCACTTTGAATGCCTTTGGGATTTGTTCAGAAGCATCCCCTCTATCGAGACGGAGGGCGTGTCCGTTCTGGATGAATACTACTGGCTCAACAAGCATGACCCCAACTATTCTCTCTGCCGTGTGACCGAGAAGCGCGGCAAGGACGCCCATACCGACGGCGAGTTCGGCCTGTCCGACGCTGCCTGCATGGAGATAATGAAGCTCTTCTTTATGAAAGACGAAGACCTTTACGGCAAGGCCATCAACGAGATATGGACCGACGAGGTGTTCAACTCCAACTTCTGGACCTACTGGCGCACGATGTTCGCTTTCAAGGATGAGCACAGCGCGCTCGAAGTCAAGAAGTACGTCCACCGCTTTATCCACCATATCGGCGGTCTGCCCACGCTCAAGGCGCTGAAGTTCACGAAGTACAACCAGTATGAGTCCATGATCCTCCCGATGATAAAGTACCTGCGCGGTCACGGCGTGAAGTTCATGTTCAGCACCACCGGCACCAATGTTATTTTCGACATCAACCATGCCCGCAAGGTCGCCACAAAGATAGAGTATCTTGAAAAGGGCGAGCCTAAGTCCATGGACATCGACGAGAACACCCTCGTGTTCTTCACCAACGGCTCCAACTGCTCCAACGCCACCATCGGCGATCATCACACCGCCCCCGGCTTTGATACCTCCGTCGGCGACAGCTGGAAGATGTGGCAGAACATCGCCCGTCAGGATCCCAGCTTCGGCCATCCGGATGAGTTCCTTAAGGATCCCGAGCTCACCCAGTGGGAGTCCGCAACGCTCACTACGCTCGATGAAGAGATCATCCCCTACATGGAGGCCATCTGCAAGCGCGACGTCAGAAGCGGCAAGGTAGCGACCGGCGGCATCGTCACAGCGCGTGACTCCGGCTGGCTTATGAGCTGGACTGTCAACCGTCAGCCGCACTTCAAGGTGCAGCCCAAGGATCAGTGCGTCGTCTGGATATACGGCCTGTACACCAGCCGCATGGGCGACTATGTCAAGAAGCGCATGCGCGACTGCACCGGCGAAGAGATCGCCCGCGAGTGGCTGTACCATATCGGCGTGCCCGTGGAGCGCATCGACGAGCTGGCCGCAAAGAGCTGCAACTGTGTGCCTGTTATGATGCCCAGAGTCACCACCTACTTCATCTGCCGCAAAAAGGGCGACCGCCCCGACGTCGTCCCCAACGGCGTTGTCAACTTCGCTTTCCTCGGCAACCACGCCGAGACCTTCCGCGACACCGTGTTCACCACCGAGTACTCCGTGCGTACCGCGATGGAAGCCGTCTACACGCTCTGCCATGTCGACCGCGGCGTGCCCGAGGTGTTCAACTCCGTCTATGACGTGCGCGTCCTCATGCAGAGCACGAAGAAGCTCATGGACGGCCGCCGTCTGACCGACATGAAGCTGCCTCTGCCCAAGTTCATCACGAAGCCCGTCATCCGCGCGATACTCAAGAAGGTCGACAAGACCGAGATCGGCACGCTCCTGCGCCGCTACGACATGGTCGACTTCGACCTCTAAAGTCCTCCCGCCGGTTTCCCCGGTTTAATTTCCATTACCCTCGCATAAGAATGGGTGCAGCCCTCCGAGCCGGAGGTCTGCGCCCGTTTTTTAATTGTGAGCAGGACGCTTTAATCTTTACAGTCAGGAACATTATTCCTTTATTGTTCGTCTAAAGCATAAAGGCATTTATAGTAACGGATGCTGTCTGATATTAAAAAGGAGGTTCGATTCACATGAGCAAGAAGAAAACACTGACAGCCGTTTTTGTGATCCTGATCTGCATCCTTATCGGCGGCGTTTTGCTGCGGCAGTACAAGCGCGCCAACACCACGGAGTGCATCTTAAAGGGGACGATCACCAGCATTGAGGATAATGTTTTCACGGTCGTGCCCGACACTTCAAATCTGAACGCCATGGGGCCGACATACCTCACGCATACGGATTCCCTATCGTTCCGCCCGAACGGCAAAACCAAGGTATACGGCAGGTATGGCATGACTGAGGTCGACATCAGCGAGCTGCACGTCGGCGATTATGTCCAGGTCCGGTTCCACGCCCCGATCCATGGTGAATATGACGGCCGTGTTTTTACGATGGACGAGATCAAGTACCAGATCAAAAGCACATAAATCAAAAACACCGGTCGTGCCGCGAAACGCAGCACGACCGGTGTAATTTATCTATCCATTGGTCGGATTTAATTATTCAGTCCTCTCGTCGCCCCAGAAGAACAGCGCGACCGTGCCGGGGCCGGTGTGCGCGCCGATGGTGGTGCCGACGTGGTTTATCTCGACCTTGCCGTTGAGTTTCGGGAAGCGCGCCTCGACGAGGTCTGCAACCGCTCTCGCGTCGTCATAGCAGGCGGAGTTCGAGATATAGCACTTGCCGCTGTAGTCAAGGCCGTCCTGCGCGTGTTCTTCCATGCGCGCGACGATCTCCTTGATGACCTTCTTCTTGGTGCGGATCTTGCTGCGCGGGATGAGGTGGCCGCCGTTATCCATGTTGAGCAGGGGGCAAATTTCAAGCAGGCCGCCGAATACTGCCGCCGCCTTGGAGATGCGCCCGCCGCGGACGTAGCTGGAAAGGTCGGTGGAGAAGAACCAGTGGTGCAGGTACAGTCTGTTCTCCTCTATCCATGCGGCGAGCTCCTCCGCGGTGAGACCCTCGTCGCGCTTGGTCGCGGCGGTGTCCATCAGCAGGCCGTAACCGGAGGACGCGCCGAGAGAATCGACGATGTAGACCTTCCTGTCGGGGAAGCGCTCCTGCACGATGAGCGCGGCGTTGCGCGCGGAGTTGATAGTGCCGGATATACCGGAGGACAGGCAGACATGCACGATGTCCAGCCCTTTCTCAAGAAACTGCGTGAAGTAGGTCACGTACTCGGATATGTTGACCTGCGAAGTGCGCGTGTCCGCGCCCTTTGCCATTCTTGCGTAGAACTCCTCAAAGGACATGCTCACGCCGAGGTCGTCCATGTATTCCTGACCGTCTATCGCGTAATGAAAGCAGACATAATGAATGTCGCGCTCCTCGAAATGCTCCTTCGTGAGGTCAGCCGTGGAGCAGCAGCTAAGAATATAATCAGCCATTGTTGTTCTCCTTCCTCTATACCGCCGCCGGGTGCAAGACGGTATATTACTTTATTACATCATACCGTCAAAGCTTCTTTGGCGCAAGCTACGCTTTCTCCGCCCGGCTCTACACCTGTGTGCCGTGCCTTAAACGCAGGTAGAGCGCCCCGCGGGACGCTCTACCGACAGTAGAATCATTCTTTTTTTCTGTGCAGTCTCGGCAGTGTGCCGGGTTTGATGCGGATATTGCAGCTCAAAAACACGATTATCAGCGCCGGGATCGCGATCAGGAACAGCTGCCACGGCTTCTGCGGCAGCAGCACATACAGCAGGAAGAAAATACTCAGCACGAATGCCGCTATCACAAATTGCAGATACTTCGTCCGCTTGAATACGCACAGCAGCACCATGTACGTCAGCAGCGACACTGTCAGCGCCACGGCGAACACCGGCCACCACAGCGTACCCAGCAGCCACAGCACCACAAACGCTGTCAGCGACATCGTCCATATCCCGAGGATCGCTATTGCGATGATTATATCCACGCTGTACTTCGGCGCTTCCTCCTCGGGCTTCTCCTCTTTCGGCGGCTCCCAGCTGTCGTGCGAGGACAGGAGATAATCCACCGTCACGCCGAACAGCTCCGCCATCTCACTGAGCACGTATGCGTCCGGTATCGCCTCGCCGCGCTCCCATTTCGATACGGACTTATCGGAATAGTTGAGCTTCGCGCCGAGCTCGGCCTGGGTCATCCCTGCCTTTGTCCGCTGGTTTATGATATTGCTTGCGGTGACAAGCTTAAGTTCTGTAAGCTCTATCATTGCTTCTCCTGTTCCAAGCTCCGGCCTGCCGCTGCGGTCGCGCTCTGGCAGCAGGAGCTTTCTTATTTATAGCTGAGTTGGGGCTTATAAAACTCAAAGATAACGCCGTCGCGTCCCTTTTCGTTCTTTGGCTCGTGAGAGGTCCAGCCGATGTTCATCGCGCCGAGCGCCATGGACAGGCGCACCGGGAACGGCCTGCGGCCTATGCGGTAGGCAATGAACTGCGGGCGGGAGATGAAGTTCATCAAGCAGTTGCCGAGGATGAATGCCGCGGGCTTGCTGACCTCGCCCTTGTAGTTCTTCGGCGGCTGCGCGAGCTGGCCGCGGACAAGGTCCTTCGCGTGGAAGCGGAACCAACCCATTATCATGGGGTTGAAGCTCTCGACGCACACCTCGCCTCTGTAATCCGACAGGAGTGCGTAAGTCTTTCTGCACAGCTCAAGGTTGCGCCGTCCGTTCTTCAGCTCGACTATCAGCGGGCCGCGCCCTTTTATCACATCGAGCACCTCGGAGAACAGCGGGATGCGGTTGTTCGTGCCGCACAGCCCGAGCGCGCGCAGCTCGTCATAGCTCTTCTCGTCGACGCGGGCGTGTACCCCGCAGACGCGGTCGAGCGTATCGTCATGGAAGACGACGACCTGACCGTCGCGACTCAGCTGCACGTCAAGCTCAATGCCGTAGCCTGCTTTTGCGGCAAGCCTGAACGCTTCGAGCGAATTTTCCGGCACGCTCATGTCGCGGCTGTGCAGCCCGCGGTGCGCGAAGTTGCGCCCCATGAACGGAGCCTTCTGCCGCTTTGTCGCCCTGCCCGGGGCGAGCAGGAACAGCGGCACCGCCGCCGCGGCCGTAACGAGGCCGATCTTCCCAATGTTTTCGGATAAGCATTTCTTCATAGCAATAAACACCTCGCTTGAATTATTTCGGTACTCCCGACACGCCGGATCAGTCTCCGGAATCCAGCGCCTCGATACCGACAACGTTTGCGACTTTCTTTGCCTTGATGTTCTTGACAAGGCTGATAAATACGATCGCACTGAGCGTGGTCATAACGCAGGCGTATATGGGCAGCGCTCTCCATGCGCCGGTCATGTCGAACAGGAAGCCGAGCAGGATAGGCGTCACGGTCTGGGCGGACATGCTCGCAGTGTAGTAGTACCCGGTGAACTTGCCGATCTTCTTTGACGAGCACAGCTCGACGACCATCGGGAACGAGCAGTTATGCACCAGCGCCATGCCGAAGCCCTTGATCGCCCACACCGCGTAGAGCGCCACGGGGAACGCGTATTCGCCGTGCGCGCCGACGGCGACGCCTGTCGGCGTCACAAAGGACATGAACACCAGCGCGACGAAGGTGATGAGCAGGCCGCAGGAGATAGTCCACTTACGGCCGATCTTCTCGGCGATGCCGCCGGCGATCGCAAAGCCGATGACCGAAGCCAAGCCGCCGGCGATAGTAAGCACCATCGTGGCGCTCGATGCGGAGTTGAGGTAATAGATAACGTAGTTTCCGATATACGTGCCTATCGCGTTATCGGACATGAACCACAGGAATTCCGCGCCGAGTATCGCAAGCAGCATGCGCTTGTTGGCCTTGGACATGGGCTTGTCGTCGTCGATTGGGGTCTCGACCGCGGCGAGGCGCTCGCCCTCGGCCATCTCATCCTTCATTTCTTCGGCGATCTTGTTTTCCTTTATCGTGAAGAACAGCACCAGCGCCGAAATGACCATCAGCACCGACGCGATGATGAACGGCAGCTCGATTATCCAGACCTTTCTTGCCTCGTCAGCGGCGTTGATATAGTCGCTGAGCTTAAGGAAGATGCCAAGCACCGTGGCGAACGCTCCGCCAAGGTAGCCCATGATGTTTATGATGCCGTTTGCCTTGGCGCGCAGGGGCTTGGGCGTGATATCCGGCATGAGCGCGACCGCGGGGTTGCGGTACATCATCATGAATATCAGCACTATCGCCATCATCGCGACCATACCGGCAATGTTGTTATAGTGGAAGAACAGCGGGATGAACGGGAACGCCAGCGCCGCAACGGCAGTGCCGGTGAGGATATAGGGCATGCGCTTGCCTATAGGCGTCTTTGTTCTGTCGGAAAGGTTGCCGAATATCGGCAGCAGGATGAGCGCGGCGAGGTTATCGCAGGCCATGATTATGCCGACCAGCCACTGGACGTTGAGGATCTTCGCGGGGTCGCCTGCCTTGAGCTCTGCCGAGGATATGCCGTACATTCTTCTTGCGAAGATGTCCGTCAAAAAGGTCGGGCACCAGGAGTCATACACCTGCCAGAGCAGCAGGATGCCGAAAAAGGCGAAGCCTATCAGGAAGGTCCTCCTGTAATTGAGCTTCAGCGGGGATTCGCTAACAGTATTGTTCATAACACACCTCAGGCAAAATTTTTATCGTGTGCCCGTCCGGTCATTCGCATTCGGGCATAAGCTCCTTGGATATTACGGAGAGCATATTGTCGAACTTCTCGACATCCTCCGCGCTGAAGCGCTCCTTAATGCGCTCCATGACGGTCATTTCATAGCTGCTGAGGAGCCCCGCATAGTTATAGAACTTCTCTGAAAGCACAAGGTGATACTCGCGCCTGTCAACAGAGGAGTTCTGGCGTTCGAGATAACCCTTGCGTATAAGGCTGTTGACCTTATATGTAGCGTTCGACTGCGAGATATTCAGAAAGTCCGCGAACTGGCCGACCGTCGGCTCATCCAGCATCTTTATGACCTCCAGCGAAAACGCCTCCATCGCGGAAAGCGAGCCTTCTCTCTCTCGCACAAGCTCAAAAATCCTGCGGTAAAAATTGAGCTTGAACTTATCATATACTTCAACAAAATTCTTTTCCAGCATAGCAGCGCCCTCCGAAATCTTAAATGTATTCTATACCAAATTGCCGCGTTTGTAAATTGAGATAATTAAAATTTTAGAACAACAAGCACCCTGCCGCCGCGCGTAATGCACATCGGCAGGGTGTTTGTCTGGTTTTTATTCGGCGGCGCTGTCCTCGCTCTCGGAGATGCATCTTTCCTCGCAGTCTCTCTGTGCCTGTATCAGGATGTTCATTGCTTTCTCCGCGGCACGCATCGAGGAGAAGCCTTTGAAAGCCTTGATTTACCGCTATTTCCTCCCGGCTAATTTTCCGGGGCTTGTGCCGAAGCTCTCGCGGAAGGCGCGGTGAAACGCGGAGTAATCCGCAAAGCCGCTCTCGGAAGCCGCCTTGCCCGCGCTCATGCCCTCGCGGATGAGCCGCGCGGCGTTCATAAGCCGCTTCTGGCGTATATACGCATGCACCGTGCTGCCGGTCTGCGCCTTGAAAAGGCGCATGAAATGATAGCGGCTGAGAAACACCCGCTCTGCAAGCGCATCCACGGTCAGCTCCTTGCGGAAGTTCTCGTTTATGTATGAGAGCGCCTGCTGTATCTTCGGATCGTACCCGGACTGACCGGCGCGCGGCTCCTCGGCTTCGGCGAGCCGGTTTATCTGTATGAGCAGCTGGATGATGAGCGTCTCGCGCAGAGTCTGCGCACCGAAAAGCTCATCCCCGGCGGCGCGCTCGTATGCCGCGATCGCCGCTTTGAGTGCTTCTATCTGCTCGGCGTTCGGCGTCAGCAGGTGACGGGAGCGCTTATCGGCAAGCTCGAAGCTGTCAAACAGCCCCGCACCCGGCATGCTGCGCTCGAAGTGCCCGCGGTCAAGGTAGATTATTATCCTCTCATAGGGTACGCTCTTGTCGATCTCGGCCTTGTGTATCGTGTGGTGCCCGACGAGCAATACATCCCACGGGTGCAGCTCGTAGCTGCTGCTCTCGACGCGATAATCCACCTTGCCGGAGATAAGGATGATGAGCTTGTCAAACTCATGGAAATGAAAGTCCAGCTCCTGTCCGGCAGTGTCCTTGAGATGGAAATAATGATAGCTCTCGCGCAGATATCCGGCTCTGTTTATAGCAGTTTCCACAGCACTCACCTCTGATAAATATTATACAGCACTTTTTGCAATGTTTCAAGCACACAGCACAATTTACTTTGCAAATTGAGCGAATATAATATAACACATAAATTTGTAAAGGGGTGTCAGCCATGAACAAATCAGAATCCTTCTTCAAACGCTATTGGTTCATAATCTCCATGCTCGTCGGCATCGTCGCCGGCTGCATCGTCGGCGCGGTATGGCCGGGAGCGACCGCTCTTGAGCCGCTGGGCACGGTGTTCATAAACATGATGTTCTGCGTCGTGGTGCCGATGGTGTTCTGCTCCATCTCCTCCGCCATTGCGAACATGGGCAGCGCGAAGCGCGCGGGCAAGGTGCTCGGCGTCACCGTCGCGGTGTTCGCCGTCACGGCTGCGATCGCGGCACTGCTGATGTACATAGTCGTGCGCATATTCCCGCTGGTTCAGGGCACATACGTTGTCACTGAGGGCGAGGTCGGCTCGACGCTCGGCGTGGCCGATATGATAATCAACTTCTTCACCAAGCCCGACTTTACGGAGCTTCTCAGCCGCAGGGCTATCCTGCCCCTGATTGTCGCGGCGATAATCTTCGGCTTCGGCATACAGATGGCCGGCGGCCCCGCGACCAAGACCGCGCAGCTGCTTGAGGACATCACCAACTGCATTATGAAGACCGTCAAGATCATCACCTACTATGCGCCCATCGGCTTCTTCGGCTTCTTCGCATACCTCGTTGCAAGCTACGGTCCCTCCCTCATCGGTGACTACAGCCGCACCCTTATCATCTACTATATCATGTGCTTTGTATATATGCTTGTCTCCTCCCCGATATACGCCCGCTTCGGCGGCGGCAAGGGCGCGGCCAAGGTCATGTTCAAGCACCTGTTTGCCCCGGCCATGACGGCCTTCGGCACCTGCTCCTCCGTTGCGACTATCCCGACCAACATGGAAGCTGCCGACGACACCGGCATCTCCAGCGACGTGCGCGACATCGTCCTGCCTATGGGTGCGACGATGCACATGGACGGCTCCGCGATGAGCGCGATAGTCAAGGTCGCGTTCCTGTTCGGCATCTTCGGTCAGGACTTCGGCACATGGGAAGCAATACTCGCGATAATCGTTGCGGTGTTCTCCTCGGTCGCGATGTCCGGCATTCCCGGCGGCGGCGGTACTGGCGAGCTTGTTGTCTGCTCCATCTTCTTCCCGGATCAGCTTGCCATCGCCTACCCGATAGCCATTGCGCTCGGCAACCTCGTCGATCCTCCCGCCACGATGGTGAACGCAGCAGGTGACTACGTCGTCTCCTTCATCGTCTCCCGCTACGTCGACGGCAAGGATTGGCTCCAGAAGCAGCTGCACAAGGATACCGTCTCCGCGGAATAAACGTACAGCATATAAAATGACCGGACTCAGCTTTTGCTGAGCCCGGTCATTTTATATGCCCGCGTCAATCGTCGCGGCCTATGCGTTCAAGCTCGGTGTCCTTTTTCCACAGGTAGCTCAGCCTCAGTTCCTCGCCGCGGCTGATGCGGCGGAAATTCTCCGTGTGCTTTATGAAGATCGGCACAAAGGGGATCGCAAGGATCGCGGCGCCCGCCCAATTGCCGGTCGTCGTGCCGTAGTACACAGGCCAGATCACCGACATGGAGACGGTCGAGACGGCGATATAGTTCGACACAAAGCCTATCAGCACAGCGATCGCAAGCATCAGCAGAAAGACCTTGGCGCTGTGCGCAAGCACCACGCCGCCGAGGCAGGCAAAGCCCTTGCCGCCGCGAAAGCCCAGAAACACCGGGAACATGTGCCCGACGACACAGGACACGCCGGTTATCTGCCACGCGTATTCCAGCTCCGGCAGGAGCACCGCGCCGAGCTTGCATGCGGCCGTGGCCTTGAGTATATCAAACAGCGCGACGAATATGCCCGCGGCCTTGCCCGCCATGATGACGGTGTTCGACGCCCCGGCGTTGCAGGAACCGGAGGTGCGCACATCGTAGCCCTTCTTGCGTCCGATAAGGTAGGACGGGCTTATGCAGCCGATGAGATAGCCCATAAGCACACACAGCAGCAGACGCCATAGACTGAATGTCATTTCAATTCACTCTCCCAAAACAAAGCGTTCTATCCCGCGCGCGACTCCGGCTTCGGCATTCGAGACCGCCACCCAGTCGGCAGCGGCGCGCAGCTCCTCAATGGCGTTCTCCATCGCAACGCCGATGCCCGCAAAGCGGATCATGTCTGCATCGTTGCGGTCATCGCCGAAGGCAAGGACCTCCTCAGGTCTGATGTCCAGCCGCCTGCACAGCGCGGCGAGTCCCTGACCTTTGGTCGCGGCGGAGCTGTTGACTTCGATATTGAAGGGCACGGACGTCGTGAATGCCATGCTGGGGAACATGCCCGGCAGCTCCTCGAGCTGGCGCGCCCGCTCCTGCATATCGGTGAAATAGAACTGAAGCTTCTGAACGCTCCCGCCCTTCTGGCGCAGAAACTCTTTCAGCTCCGGCACGCTCCTGCGCAGCGTGAGGACAAGCTCCAGGATGCCGGGGTCGGGTACGAAGTCCCGTGCGCGCGCCTGCATACCGGCGGACATATAGCCCCAGCCGTCCTGATAGCAGTCATAGGGAATGCCCAGCCCGTCCTCATAGCGCAGGAGACTGAGCGCCTCCTCAAGCGGTATCTCCGCGCGCGCGACGGCTTTATCCTCCAGCGCGTCATAGACGAACGCACCGTTTGCCGTGACATAGTAGCGGATAAACGGCAGTTCGCGTATCTGCTGCGGGACGCCGCCTACTATCCGCCCTGTCGCCGGGACTATGACGACGCCCTTTGCGGCGGCCTCTTCCAGCGCCCTTATATTGTCCGGGGGGATATTCTTCTTCGGGTCAAGGAAAGTCCCGTCAAGATCAAATGCGATAAGCTTTATGCCCATTATATACTCAGCCTCGTTTCTTTACCGATATTATCCACTATACCGAAGCTTTTGGCAAGTGCTTTTTATAGATATAGCAAGTCCACCGCATCGTGTTCGACGCGGTGGGCTTGTTCGTTATTCTTCGGTTTTCTCCGGTTCTTTTCCGCTGCGGTAATCATCAAAGAACCTGCGGAAGATGTCCAGCAGCTCCTTGTTCTTGCCGTGCAGCCCTGTCTCTTTATTATAGTAGGCGCAGACATCGTCGATATCCGGCAGATAGGGCAGCGGGAAAATGTCGATATTTTTAAGATAATCCGCCTGAAGCTCAGGGGCGAGCATGTCCCAGAAGATGCGCGCGTAGACAAGCACGCCAAGGCCGGAGTTTGCGAGCTGGAAAGCGTTCTCGACATTCGTCAGCTCGCACACAAAGCATGGGTTTATATCATAATACTTGAGGTAACTGTTGAGTGCCCTGCCGCCCGAGGACTGGCGCGGTATCTTTATAAACGGTGCCTTCTCAAACCACGTGAGGTCCGCGCACTCGGAAAAGCGCGCTTTTATCTCGTCGTACTGATCCCCGGCAAGCTCACGCATTATCTGCTTCGGCACGACCAGCACCTGCTCCTTCTTGCAGAGGGTCACCGTGTCATAGTTATCGGGCGCGCCGTTTATCGAGCCGATGACGAGGTCGACCCCGTCGTATATGATCGACTTGTGCAGCACCTCCGGCGACTCCTCGCTGACCTTGACATAGGTATCCGGGTGCTCCTTGAGGTATTCCGGCAGGACATACGGCAGGATCGCGCGGGCGATGGTGTGCTCAATGCCGACATGGATGAAATGCGAGCCGCTGAAGCTGTGGCTGGAGCTCTCCTCATACTGCTGCTTGAGCTGGAGGATCTCCTTTGCAGTCTGCAAAAACTGCTTCCCGTCCGGCGTGAGGCTGAGCGGACGGCTGCGCACAAACAGCGTCGTCCCCAGTTCCTCTTCCAGCTTCGCTATCTGCTTTGACAGCGACTGCTGCGAAATGAACAGATGTTTCGCGGCTGTAGAAAAGCTTTTCTCGTCGGCCACGGCGGTGAAACTTTTCAGCAATGAAAAATCCATTATAAATAAACGCTCCGCTTTTTCATTGTATGGGGCCTCAGCAGGCGAAAAATGCGTCCGCCGTTTTGCCCGCATACATTGTTGAGTATAGCACCTTGTCTTATCGCTGTCAAAGCTTTTTAGCGGACAGTCCTGTTTTGATTTTCACATTATATTATATGCACAAAGCTGCCGGGCTTTCGGGCTTGTTTATGGGTCAATACAGGAAAATGTAAATTTACTCTTGCAAAATTAAACTTTCGGTTGTATTATAAATGCAGAAAGGGAGTAATTCAGAAACCTGTCCAAAATTACAGCTTCCTTTTTGTTGATTTTTAGGAGGTACCAGTATGAAAAAAGTTATTGCACTTTTGCTTGCACTTGTTATGGTATTTGCGCTGTGCGCCTGCGGCAGCTCCAGCTCCGCTCCGGCTTCTTCCGACAGCAGCGCAAAGAAAGAAGCGCTCACTTTCACCACCGGCGGTGAAGCGGGCACCTATTATGCTTTCGGCAGCGTGCTTGCCCAGTACGTTTCCAATAACAGCAACCTGAGCGTTACCGCCATCACCGGCAACGGCTCCAAGGCAAACGTCGAAGACCTCGACGCCGGCGATGTACAGCTCGGCTTCTGCCAGTCCGACGTTATGAGCTACGCCTATGACGGCACCAACCTCTTCGCCGATACCGGCGCTGTCGGCAGCTTCTCCGTCGCAGCCGCGCTCTACATGGAGCAGGTACAGATCGTCACCATGAACCCCGACATCAAGACCGTTGCCGACCTCAAGGGCAAGATCGTCTCCATCGGTGCTCAGGGCTCCGGTGTTTACTTCAACGCAATTGACGTCCTCGGCGCATACGGCATGACCGAGGCCGACATCACCCCCGTTTACCAGAGCTTCGGCGACAGCGCCGAGAGCCTGAAGGATAAGAAGATCGACGCGGCCTTCATCGTCGCCGGCGCTCCCACCACTGCTATCGTTGACCTGTCCACCAGCGCTCAGGTCTACCTCGTCAGCATCGATGACGAGCACATGGATAAGCTCCTCGCCAGCAGCCCCTACTACTCCGCTTACACCATCGCCGCTGACGTCTACGGCACCCCTGAGGATGTCCAGACCGTCGCAGTCGCGGCAGTCGTCCTCGTCCGTGACGATGTCTCCGACGACGATGTCTACACCTTCGTCTCCACCATCTTCGACAATATCGATGCTATCTCCGAGCAGCACGGCAAGGGCGCTGAGCTGAGCCTTGAGTTCGCTTCCTCCATGACCAGCGTCCCCTACCACCCCGGCGCTGCGAAGTACTTCGCCGAGAAGGGCTTTGAGGTCGCGACCAAGTAAGCTTTACCCTCAGCACTACATAGACAAATGCGCTGGAGCCTCAGCAATGGGGCTCCGGCGTTAACAGCTTTTTTCCTCTTAGCCCATGAGCGTGCAAATTTGCGGTTTCTTTACGCCGGAGCGGCTTCCTTAACTTGCACACGCGCCGTCTTTCATGCATGATATATTGGGAAGTTATTAAATATTGAACGGAAAGGGGCATACATAATGCCAAGCAAGAATCATTTTCACATCCGAACGGCAGACGAAGTCGTCGACACCAGCGTAGATATTGAGGTCGACGTAGGCACGGCTGCGGATGTTGAAGCTGTCATGCGTAAGTACGACCGCGAATCCAACACGCGCACATGGGAGGGTACTCCGGGAATAGTTGTCCGCGTCATCATGGTCATTTTCTCGCTGTACTGCATCTGGTCGACGCTCTTCAGCGTCGCGGCTATCGAGAAGCGCCTCACCGCGTTCATCGCCTGCGTCATCATCATGGGCTATATGACCTACCCCGCCTCGAAGCACCATGTCCGCCACAACTATATTCCGTGGTTTGACTATGTACTTATGATAGTCGGCGCGGCGAGCTTCTTCTACTACTGCTTTGTCTATGACTCTCTCGTCATGGTCCTGACCAGCGCTTCTAAGATCACACCGTTCCAGATCGCCGTCGGCATCATCGGCATCCTCTGCCTGATGGAGCTGTGCCGCCGCTGCGTCGGTGTGCCGATCCTCTGCGTCGCCGCCGCGCTGATAATCTACACCTTTGCAATCGGCACCCCGCTCAAGCGCGTGCTCTATACCCTGTTCTATACCACCAGCGGCGTCATGGGTACGCCTATCCAGGTCTGCGCAAAGTACATCGTTGTGTTCATCATCTTCGGCGCGTTCCTTGAGCGCACCGGTATCGCGGCTTTCTTTATAGACCTTGCAAACTCCCTCGTCGGCCGCTTCTCCGGCGGCCCGGCCAAGGTCGCGGTCATCTCCTCCGCTCTGTGCGGCATGGTCTCCGGCTCCTCTGTCGGCAATACCGTCACCACCGGCTCCGTCACCATCCCGATGATGAAGAAGACCGGCTATAAGCCCGAGTTTGCAGGCGCTGTCGAGGCCGCGGCCTCCACCGGCGGCCAGATAATGCCGCCTATCATGGGCGCTGCCGCGTTCCTTATGGCCGAGTACATGAACGTCACCTACGGCGAGGTCGCGCTGCGCGCCATCCTCCCGGCCGTGCTGTACTTCACCGGTATATTCATCGCCGTTCACCTTGAGGCGAAGAAGCTCCGCCTGAGCGGCATCCCCAAGGAAGAGCTGCCTGTTATGAGCAAGCTCATCAGGAAGATATATCTGCTCCTCCCGCTGGTCGTGCTCGTATGGCTCGTCACCACCAACACCCGCACGATGCAGTTTTCCGCGACCGTCGCGATCCTCGTCGCCATCGTTGTGAGCCTTTTCGACAAGGACAACCGCATCACCCCCGCCAAGATATTCGAGGCTCTCGAAGCCGGCGGCAAGGGCACCATCACCGTCGCCGTCGCCTGCTGCATGGCGGGCATCATCGCCGGCTGCATCACCGCCACCGGCCTTGCCTCCAAGCTCATCAGCGCCGTCGTGTCCATCAGCAATCAGGTCTCCTTCGTGAACCCCCAGTTCATTGCGATGTTCCTCACGATGATCTGCTGCATTATCCTCGGCATGGGCGTGCCGACCACGGCTAACTACTGCATCATGGCCTCCACCTGCGCTCCCATCCTCATCACCATGGGCGTACCCAAGATCTGCGCGCACTTCTTCGTGTTCTACTTCGGTATCGTCGCGGACATCACCCCGCCCGTTGCGCTGGCAGCTTACGCCGGCTCTGCGATAGCGAAGTCGAACCCGATGAAGACCGGCATCAACGCAACAAAGCTTGCTATCGGCGCATTCATCGTGCCGTACATCTTCTGCCTGAACCCGGCAATGCTGCTCATTGACGTTACGGCGTTCGGCATAATCCAGATCGTCATAACCTCTCTCGTCGGCATCTTCGGCGTCGCCGCGGCAATGAACGGCTTCCTGTTCAAGAAGCTTGAATGGCCGTGCAGAGTGCTTATCTGCATAGGCGGTCTGCTGATGATGGATCCGACCGCGATCACCGACGTTATCGGCATCGTGCTCTTCGCGGCAGTCTTTGCATGGCAGTACTTCGGCGCAAAGAAAGAGCGCGCCGCTGCCTGTAAATACTGAAAATATTGAAAGTGAAAATCGGAGTCCGGCAAATATGCCGAACTCCGGTTTTATTATCTTCCTGATTTTCTCACACAAGATACACCCTGTGGCAGCTGCCCGCGCCGAATACGTTCTCCATCGCAGTCCTGTATTCTGCGAAGTATTCATCCGGCATGAGCGCCTGCACACAGCCGGCGAAGCCGCCGCCGTGGACGCGCCACGCGCCCTTCCCGCTAAGCAGCTTCTTTGAAAGCTCAAGCCCCTGCGCAAGCTTGGTATCTCCGGTGGCGCTGGTAATAATATTGTTGAGCAGTTCCTCCGAGCTGCGGCCCGATTCGTTCATCAGGCGCATGTATTCCGCTCCGTCCCCAGCGACGAGCGCGTCACGCATTCTCGGGACGCGGTCATTCTCATCGAAGAAGTGCATCGCGCGGCGCACCGGACGATCCGAGGGATCCCAGCCCTTGCCGCGGAACTCCGCCGGGTCGACATCCGCAAGCACACCCTTGTCGAAAAGGTTCGCGATATAGACCATGTCACCCGGGATGCGGGCATATGAGGTGTCAAGCCCCGCATGGCTGCCGCCCGTATCGGTCAGGCACAGCGTCAGCCCCATGGAGCTGAAATCAGCCTTTATCGGCGTCATCTCGCCGGTCTTGAAATCCACATACAGCGTATGGCCGAGGGCGCACACGAGCTGGCTCATAAGGCCGCAGGGCTTGCCGAAATAGCGGTTCTCCGCCTCCTGCCCGGCGCGGGCGATAACGACGGGGTCGACCTTGCCGTCATTGAACAGCGCGCTGAGAGCGCTGCCAATAAGCACCGAGAAGGCCGCCGAGGAGCTCAGCCCCGCGCCGACCGGCAGCGTGGACTTGATGACGGCGTTGAATCCGCCGACTTTCAGCCCCAGCTCGGAAAACGCGCTCACGACGCCGCGGACGAGTGCCTTGGGTGTGCCGAACTCAGTAGTCCTGACAAGCAGGTGGTCGCATCGGACATCAAAGCTCTTGAAGCCCTCCGACTGCACATGGATCATTTTGCTGCCGTTTGTCTCACAGACGGCGTATAAACCAAGGTCGATCGCCGAGGCGAGCACCCGCCCGTTCTGGTGATCGGTATGATTGCCGGCAAGCTCGGTCCTGCCGGGAACAAAAAGCTCTTTTTTCATATGTACACATCCTCGGTTCTGCACATTTGCTCAATCCTTCCTATATATCAGAATATACCAAATTTCACTTTAAGTCAATAAAAACCGCTTTATTTTGCGCAAATCAAGACAATTGTTTAACACTCCGCACAAATACCTTGCCTTATTTACGTGCAGAATATATAATAGGGTTCAAGAGAAAATTTTACGACTTTTTTGCACCGTGGAGGTAAGATATGAAAAGCGCTAACGGCATCAATTTGACCATGCTCTGCGATTTCTATGAGCTGACTATGGGCAACGGCTACTTTGCCGACGGCATGCAGGACCGCATCTGCTACTTTGACATTTTCTACCGCGATGTCCCCGACAGCGGCGGGTACGCCGTCGCCGCGGGGCTGGAGC
This sequence comes from Clostridiales bacterium, assembly GCA_003150355.1. Lineage (GTDB taxonomy): Bacteria > Bacillota > Clostridia > Oscillospirales > Oscillospiraceae > Limivicinus. The sequence goes on from QAMJ01000012.1 coordinate 219,168, forward strand.
AGATAGTCGACTATGTCGAGAAGCTGCACTTCGGCGAGGAGGACATTGCCTACCTGCGCTCGCGCGGGATCTTCAGCGAGGGCTTCCTTGACTATCTGCGCGATTTCAAATTTACCGGAGATATCTGGGCGATCCCCGAGGGCACGCCCATCTTCCCGATGGAGCCTGTCATCACCGTCCGCGCCCCGGCGATACAGGCGCAGCTGCTGGAGACCTACCTGCTGCTCGAGTTCAACCACCAGAGCCTGATCGCCACGAAGGCGAGCCGCGTCTGCCGCGCAGCCCAGGGCCGCGCCGTGCTTGAGTTCGGCTCGCGCCGCGCGCAGGGCATCATGGGCGCCGTCACCGGCGCGAGAGCCGCGTTCATCGGCGGCTGCGCGGGCACTGCATGCACCGTGTCCGATCAGGTCTATGGCGTTCCCGCCGCGGGGACGATGGCACACTCATGGGTGCAGATGTTCGACTCTGAGTATGACGCCTTCGTCAGCTACTGCAAGACCTATCCGAACAACGCCGTCCTGCTCGTGGACACTTTCAACACCCTCAAGTCCGGCATACCCAATGCCATCCGCGCGTTCAATGAGGTGCTCCGTCCTATGGGCATCACCAAGTGCGGTATCCGTCTGGACTCCGGCGACATGGCCTATCTCACCCAGCGCGCGCGCAAAATGCTCGACGACGCCGGCTGGCCGGGCTGCACCATCACCGTCTCGAACTCCCTTGACGAGCGGCTTATCACCGAGCTTATCCGTCAGGGCGCGAAGATCGACTCCTTCGGCGTCGGCGAGCGGCTCATCACTTCCAAAAGCTCACCCGTGTTCGGCGGCGTGTACAAGCTGTGCGCAGTCGAAAAGCCGGACGGCGAGATCATCCCGAAGATCAAGCTCAGCGAGAACGTCGGCAAAATCACGAACCCCGGCTTCAAGAAGGTGTACCGCTTCTTCGACCGGGAGAGCGGCATGGCAGAGGCAGACTATATCTGCATGCACGACGATGTAGTTGACGACACCCAGCCGCTCGAGATATGCGACCCGCACGACCGCTGGAAGAAGAAGACCATGCGCAATTTCCGCGCGGTGGAGCTGCAGGTGCCGGTGTTCAAAAACGGTGAGTTGGTCTATGACCTGCCCGCCCTCGGCGATATCAAGAAGCGCTGCGCCGAGCAGATAGACACGCTCTGGCCCGAGGTCAAGCGCTTTGACTATCCGCATCAGTACTATGTCGATCTCTCACCGAAGCTCATGGCACTGAAGGACAAGATGCTCCTTGAGCGCGGACACGAAATAGTATAAGACTTAAATAAAAACCGGGCGCGCCGCAGACTTTTGCGGTGCGCCCGGTTCCCTCTCCCATAGTGAGCGGCAAGGGAGGCTTGCGTGGTATATCAAAATTTTTAATTGATGGTATTATAAAATAAATATTGTTTTCTCCGGAGTCCTCTGCTATACTGGAAGCGGCCAAACAAAAAGAAATGAGGTGCTTCCCATGCGTAAAAAAGCCAACTCCGTGGACAAAAACTCTCCCGAGTACTGGGCAAAAATGATCACAGGCGGGCGGGCTTCCCTGCTGCTGATCGTAGTTTTAACCGTTGTAAACATCGTGCTGCTGCTTATAGAGGCAGACCGCTACTTCGTATTTTCCGCCTCCATCCCCTATTATCTCACGGCGTTCGCAATGGGCATGGACTCCGTGTTCTCCAGTGGGATCGGCACCTATACTATCATTGCGATAGTCATCAGCGTCATAGCGGTAGGTATTTACCTGCTGTGCTGGGCGCTGGGCAAAAAGAAACCCGGCTGGCTCACCGCCGCGCTGGTTCTTTTCTCGCTGGACACAGTGGGACTTTTAGTTATCACATTCACCCTGCTGGAGGATCCGATCCTCAATCTCATGGACATCATTTTCCATGCCTTGGCAGTTTATGAGCTGGTCATGGCTGTGATCTGCGCGGGAAAGCTCAAGCGGCAGGCAGCCGCCGAGACCTACAGCACGACTCCGGATATCTATTAACCGCTAAAGAATAGGGCTGCGGCGATTTTTTCGCCGCAGCCCTATTTTTTATTCTTTTATTCTTCATAAGTCCTTATTATGCTCTCGGCGACGGTGCGCAGCTTCATGCAGCCGTCCATGGCGGAGCGCTCAAGGAAACGGTGCGCTTCGTCCTCGCTCATTTTGAGCCGGGAGATGAGCAGCAGCTTTGCGCGGTTAATGAGCCGCGCGTCATCTAGCTTGCCGCGCAGGGCAGCGTACTCGCTGCGCGAGCGGCTGAGCCGCCCGCAGGCGGCGAAGAGCTGCGGCAGCACACTTTGCAGCTGCGCCCAGGCGCCGCAGAACACGCCGAGTTCGACGCAGGCGCGGCGGTCAAAGGCTTCGTCGCACAGCAGGAGCACGGCAAGGCAGCCCTTTTTATACGCCGTGGGAGCAAAGCTCAGGGCAGCTTCATCGGTGATGACAAGGATATCCGCCGGGTGCAGGATCAGCGCGCGCTCAAGGCTCGCGCCCTTCGGGACACCGGAGATGCCGGAAACGAACCTGCCCATCCCAGATGCGTGCACGGCTTCTGCAAGCGGCTCAGCCGCGCCGGAGATCATCATGCTGTATTTGCCCGCGCTCTCGCTCATGTGCACACGCCCCTTTCCGGCGAAGTATAATTATATTTTATTATAGCATATTTATCGACGCTGTGCAATGCGCCGGTTTATTTTGCGTGGATATTTATGAACTCCGCCTTGAGTTTGGAGTACATTATCTTCTGGCTGCTGTACAGGCCGAAGTAGCCCGAGAGCATATAGGCTATGCCGCAGGCGAGCGCAAAATACACAAGGTCGGTCGAGCCGAAGAGCTCAATGCTCAGGACGATGGATGCGACGGGGCAGTTGACCGCGCCGCAGAACACGCAGATAAGCCCGAGTGCCGCGGCAAAGCCCGTAGGAATGCCGAGGAGCGAGCCGAGGACGCAGCCGAGCGTCGCGCCGATGAAGAAGGTCGGGACGACTTCGCCGCCCTTAAAGCCGCAGCCGATGGTTATCGCCGTGAGGATGAGCTTCCAGAAGAAAGCGTCGGGCTTTGCCTGCCCCTCCTCAATGGCACGTTTGATTATATTCATGCCCGCGCCGTTATAGTCGCCGGTGCCGAGGATCGCCGTGATGAGCACGACGAGCGCGCCGCCCGCCGCGATACGCAGATACGGGTTCTTTATGAGATTTGCAAACAGGTGCTCCGTCTTGTGCATCGACAGGCAGAACACCGTGCTCATGAGTGAGCAGACGATAGCGAGCGCCGAGACCTTCAGCAGCATAAGCTCGGAGATCGGCTCGATGACGACGTCAAAATGCGTCGGGGCGATGCCGAAGATGTTCGCCATCTCCAGCGCGAAGAGCGAGGCCACGATGCAGGGGACGAGCGCGGAATAGTATATGACGCCCACGCTTATGACTTCGAGGGCAAAAAGCGTCGCGGTGAGCGGCGTTCCGAAGAGCGCGGCGAACACGGCGCTCATGCCGCAGAGCGTCGCAAGGCGCATATCCTTATCGTCAAGGCGGAAAGCACGGCCTATATAGCAGCCGAGGCTGCCGCCTATCTGGAGCGCCGCGCCCTCACGCCCGGCGCTGCCGCCGAAGAGGTGGGTTATGGTCGTTGAAATGAAGATCGCCGGGACGAGCATCAGCGGCACCTTATCGCCGAAATGTATGGAGTCGATGATGGCGTTGGTGTTCTCGTTCTCCATCTTCGTGAGCCGGTAGAGCCCCGCGATGAGAAGACCCGAGACCGGCAGGAGAAGCAGCAGCCACGGGTGTGCCATGCGCGTACCCGTCGCCCAACTGACGCTGAGGTTGAAGGCCGTGCCGACAAAACCGCCGACGATGCCCGTCACACCCGCGATAAACAGCCACTTGACGAAAGTCCATATATACTTCCAGGCGGCTTTGGATTCATCCTTAATAAAGTTCATGGCATATCAGTCCTTTTTCTCACGCTGACCTCGCCGAAGCGTATGGTCTCGCGCTCCCCTCCGCGCTCTACGATGAGCGCATAGTCCCCGTCGATGCCGACGGCGCGGGCGTTATATACTGTGTCACTGCGCGTATAGGTCACATCGCAGCCGACTGTCGCGCAGCGGGCGCGGTATTCTTCAAGAAATGCCTCCGGGTCTTTGAGCCAGAGTGCATACATCTTATCAAGGCTCTCTATGAGCCGCGCGGAAAATTCTCCGATGTCCCATTTTCTTCCCGAGGCAAGGTACAGGGACGCGGCGATATCACGCAGCTCCGGCGGGAACTCCGGCGTGTTGACGTTCACGCCCATGCCCATAACGACGCAGAAGCCGCCGGGCGTGGTGCAGCCCTCGGTCAAAATGCCGCAGAGCTTGCGCCCGCCGAGGAGCACATCGTTCGGCCACTTGATGGAGACGTCGAGCTCCGGCCAATCCTCAAGACAGCGGCACAGCGCGACAGCGGCGCAGGAGGTGAGGCTCACGGTCTTTTCCGGCGGGCAGTCTGGCCGCCAGAGCATCGACAGATACAGCCCGCCCTCAGGTGAGAGAAAGCTGCGCCCGAGCCGGCCGCGCCCCGCGGTCTGCTCGCTTGCCCAGAGTACCGTTCCGTCAGGCGCGCCCTGCGCGGCAAGTTTCTTGAGGGCGTTGTTGGTCGAGCCTATGCTGCGCGCATACAGCACCGGCGCTTTACGCTCCGCGTCGAGCCGGGTGAAGCCGAAGTCATCCATTTATTATCCTCAGCGCCTCATACACAGCGCCTGCGCTGCCGGCGACGATGGAGCTCTTGCGCCCGTCCATCGGCAGCTCGCTTCCATCGGCGGCGAGGGCGATGCCGCCCGCCTCGCGCACGATGAGCATGCCCGCGGCAAAGTCCCAGAGCGACACGCTCTGCTCAAAATACACACCCGCGCGCCCCGCGGCGGCGGAGCAGAGGTCAAGCTCCGCGGAGCCCTCGCGGCGGATATCCAAAGAGGCGATGAAGAGCTTTTTGATTATATCAAAGGTCTCATCGGCAAGCTCCGGACTGTAGGGGGACGTGCCGCAGCAGACGACCGTCTCCGACAGCGGCGCATCCTCGACGTGGATGGGGCGGCCGTTGAGCCATGCACCCTCGCCCGAGAGCGCGGTGAACTGCTCGTCCAGATATGGGTTATACACCGACGCCGCGCGCAGCTCGCCGTGGCTCATATATGCCACGGATATGCAGCTGTGCCCGAAGCCGCGGACAAAGTTCATCGTCCCGTCAATGGGGTCGATGATGAAAAGATGCTCCGCGTCCGTCGGGTCCTGCTGCCCGTTCTCCTCGCAGAAGAAGTGCGCGCCCGGAACGTCCCGGCTCAGCCGCTGCATGAGCAGCTCCTGTATGCGCCGGTCGTACTGCGTGACGACATCACGGTGCCCGGTCTTGCACTCGGCAAGTATCCCGTGCGCCTGCATCATCAGCTCCGCCGCTTCGCGCTGTGCGGCGGTGATATGGTCAAGGATATTGATATCATGTTTTTCCGTCATAGCTGTCCCTCCTGTGCCCCCTGGTGTTCTGACAGCGGTTAGAATACTACGATTATGCGTGAAAATCAAGCGTTCCTAGTATATTACCCCCTTTTGTATTAGGCGAGGTTGTGGTATAATTTTATAGTTTTTGTTTCCCGGAAAGGAGAGGTGCCATGTTATCTGACATAGAAATCGCCCAGGCCTGCGAAATGCTCCCCATAACGGAGGTCGCGGACAGGCTCGGCATTGAAAATAAAGATCTTGAACAGTACGGCAGGTACAAGGCGAAGGTCGATCTGTCCCTGCTGGATGAGCACGCGGAGCACGAGGGTAAGCTCATCCTCGTCACGGCCATCACGCCTACGCCCGCCGGCGAGGGCAAGACGACCACGGCCATCGGCCTTGCCGACGGGCTGCGCCGCATAGGCAAAAACGCGGTGATCGCCATGCGTGAGCCGTCGCTCGGTCCGGTGTTCGGCATAAAGGGCGGCGCCTGCGGCGGAGGCCGGGCGCAGGTCGTCCCGATGGAGGACATTAACCTGCACTTCACCGGCGATATCCACGCCATCGGCGCGGCGAACAATCTCCTCGCCGCGATGCTCGATAACCATATATATCAGGGGAACACCCTCGGTATCGACCCCGAGAGTATCACATGGACGCGCTGCGTGGACATGAACGACCGCCAGCTGCGCTGCGTGCGCGACGGGCTTGGCGGCAGGACGGGCGGCGTGCCGCGGGACGACCGCTTCGAGATAACCGTCGCAACCGAGACGATGGCGATTTTCTGCATGGCAAGCTCCGTTGACGACCTCAAGGCGCGCCTTGCGCGCATCATCGTCGGCTACACCTATGACGGAAAGCCCGTCACTGCGGGCGACCTCAAGGCCGTCGGCGCGATGGCGGCGCTCCTGAAGGACGCGATAAAGCCGAACCTTGTCCAGACCCTTGAGGGGACTCCCGCCTTTGTGCACGGCGGGCCGTTTGCGAACATCGCGCACGGCTGCAACAGCGTCACCGCAACGCGCATGGCAATGCGCCTCGGCGACTACGCCGTGACCGAGGCGGGCTTTGGTGCCGACCTCGGCGCAGAGAAGTTTCTCGATATAAAGTGCCGTCTCGCGGGGCTTACGCCCTCCGCCGCCGTTGTTGTGGCGACGGTGCGCGCGCTCAAGATGCACGGCGGGCTTGCGAAGGATGAGCTCTCGCACGAGGATCTCGCGGCGCTCGAGCGTGGGCTGCCGAACCTGCTGCGGCACGTGGCAAATATGAAGGATGTATACGGTCTGCCGACCGTCGTTGCGATCAACCGTTTCCCGACCGACACCGAAGCAGAGCTTGAGCTGGTGCGCGAGCGCTGCCGCGAGCTCGGCGTGGAGGCTGCGCTGAGCGATGTATGGGCGCAGGGCGGCGCGGGCGGCACGGAGCTTGCCGAGGCCGTCGTAAAGCTGTGTGAGCAGCCCGGTGATTTCCGCTTTGCATACGGTCTTGACGGCAGCATTGAGGACAAGCTGCGCGCCGTAGTGCAGCGCGTCTACCGCGGGCGGGACATTGAAGTTCTCCCCGAGGCCGCCGCGCAGATAAACCGGCTCACGGCGCTCGGCATGGCGCATATGCCCGTGTGCATCGCGAAGACGCAGTACAGCTTCTCCGACGACAAGACAAAGCTCGGCGCACCGGAGGACTTCACCGTGACCGTGCGCGAGGTCAAGGTCTCCGCCGGGGCGGGCTTCATCGTCGCGCTGACGGGCGACGTACTCACAATGCCGGGGCTTCCGAAGTCCCCCGCCGCGGAGCGCATAGACGTCGACAGCACGGGTAAGATATCCGGACTGTTCTGAAACAAAAAGAAGGTGCAGCCATCCGAAAGGATGCGCTGCACCTTGTGGTTTATTTTAAAGAACGGGCGCAGATTCGTCGCCTCGATTATCAGCAGACCGAGCGCGTTTGCCGCCGTCCCGATAGGCGGCGCGATGAGCTTTGCCAGCGCGACGCCCACGAGTATCGTCACACCCGGCGTGACGGCGCTTCTTCCTATCTCGATAACAGCACAGTTTAGTACGAAACCAGAAAAGGAGTGGGAGCATGAGCGCTTGCAAGCGAGAGCAACGCAACTCATAGCTGCCGACACCCGTAGCGAGGCAGATGCGCTTTTCATGGCCGCACAGAAAGAGCTTGAAAATTTCGTCCGCCACGTTCGATACGACGTCGGTACCGTCGACAGCATATCATAGCTTTCAATAGATTGTAAGAGCGAGAGCGGGAAAAGCATTCGAAAATTTGGCGCACATTTAGCGCACAAGCCCGAAAAAACAGCTGCGCTCCCTTTCTGGAGCGCAGCCGTTTTTCCTGTATTTCAACCAAACTGTTGATACAGAATCCAGTTTTAACATATCCTTTATACCTCACTTATCCCGGTCGGCTCGGCTACGAGCTGTACCGAATCCTCTTCGTCTCTTACGACAAGCCGCCAGTACTCCTCAATGCTTGAATCCGCGAAGCTCTCGAAGCGCAGCCCGTTTGAAAGCTCAAGCTTTATATCGCAGCCATTGACAAGCCTTGCCGCGGTCACAGTGACTTCGCCGCCAGAGAGTATTTCGACGGACTTCCGGTCGAAGGCATTGTTCCCGCGGACGTCCCAGTCGAAGTCCACGGTAAATTCCTCACCCTCCGGCGGGAAAAAGATATCGACCCTTGCCAGCACGATCTTTCCGTGCCCGTCCGTTATCCTCCATGCGCACTGACAGTGCAGGGCGTACCTTGACAGCCATTCGCCGCGATAGTTCCTACATATATCATCCCCGAACGAAAGGACCAGCATGTCTGCTGCCCGGCTTATGTACGTCAGCCGCTCGCCTGTCAGAACAGATATGTCAATCATTGATAAATTCCTCCGGATGGTATTATCTTACTTGATAATACCATCCGGTTTGCTTATTTTCAATACCTGTTTCCCTCAAGCCGAGGTGAGCTTCAGCCCGACGATACCGACGAGCAGCAGCGACGCGAAGAATATTCTCCCCGCCGTCGCGGGCTCCTTGAAGATGACGATCCCGACTATCACCGCGCCGAGCGCGCCGATGCCCGTCCATATGCCGTAGGCCGTGCCGATAGGCAGCACCTTCGCCGCTTTCGCGAGAAAGAACATACTTGCCGCAAGCCCTGCGAGGGTGATAACTGTCGGCATGGGCTTCGTGAAGCCCTCCGAGAATTTCAGGAACGTCGACCACAGCACCTCCATCGCCCCCGCGATGCCAAGATATAACCATTCCACTTTGTCTTCCTCCCGGTAAAATAAAAAAATACGTCTGCATTCGTATCTTCTAAGGCCTATCGATACGAAGCAAACGCTCATTTCCTCCCACCCGGCGGCGGGAGCATTGACAGAATAACACGCATTGAGACCTTTGTCAACGACCCCAATGCGTGCAATTTCATTAATCGTTGTTATTTACAGAAAAAACATCGGCGATCTCGCTTATCGTGATATAGGCCGCCGGGTCGATGCTGTGGACGATGTCCCGCATACGGATGATCTGGTACCTGTTCACGACGAAATAGATCATCGCCTTGTCGCGGTTCGAGAAGCCGCCCTTTGCGTCGAGCCGGGTCGTGCCGCTTTCAAAGGCCTCGCCCAGCGCCGCGCATATCTCCTTTGGCTTTTCGGTTATGATGACCGCGCACTTGGCTCTGTCGATGCCCTCCACTATGAAGTCTATCGTCTTCAGCGCCGCCGCGTAGGTGACGATGGAGTAGAGCGGCAGTATCCAGCTTTGCAGCACTATCCCGCAGACGATGTACAGAAGTATGTTGTAGACCATCACAAAGGTGCCGACGGTGACGCCGAGCCGCTTTGCAAATATGACCGCCATGACCTCAATGCCGTCCATCGCGCCGCCGCAGCGGATCGCAAGACCGCTGCCTATGCCGGATATCACGCCGCCGAACAGCGCGCACAGCAGCAGATCCGTCCCCGCAAGGGGCGAGGCCATGCTGACGTCTATCGGCAGAACGTCGGTTATCAGCCACGCGGAAAGCGAATATATCGCGACGGTATATATCGCGTAGCCCGTGAAAAGCTTGCCCTGCTTCTTCAGCCCGAACAGGAACAGCGGGATGTTCAGGATCAGCAGGAAGACTGACAGGGACAGGTACTCCGGCGTTATCTGGTCAAGCAGCATCGATGTTCCCGAAATGCCGCTGTCATAAAGCTTCACCGGGCTGAGAAAGATCATGATTCCGAAGGCGTTTATAATCCCTGCCACGGTAAGCATAATTATATTTTTGAAGCTGAATTTGTTCGTATTCTTCACTTATTTACATTACCCCTTTACTGTGATCCTATTTCCTGCACTCACTTGTGCAGCCGCTCTATTCTTCTCTCGTCTGCCGACGCAAAGCCAAGCTCCGTTATCGCATCGAGAGATATGTACGATATACCGTCGCCACTGCCGTCCTCGTTCACCTGCGCTATCCGGTACATGCCGCCGTCAATGTCCTCCACAATGCCGATCACATCTGAAACGCCGCTGCCGAGCAGCTCTATCGACACTATGCACCCGGCCTTTTTCGCTGCCTCCAGCGCCGAGCCGCGCACGTCCTCGCAGGATATATCGAACTTCTCCTCCGTGTATACCCCGGCCATGAGCTTCTTCATCCTCGCGGAATAGCCGCCGTCAAGCTCTATCCGGACGACGCTCTCCGCGTCCTGTACCGTTATGCCGTCGAACGCTCCGTCAGGAGACACCAGCGACGCTGCGAAGAACTCCCCGTCGAATGCGACGATCCTGCCGTACATGAATTTTGAAGTGTCCTCGGCGTTTGCGTATATACCGGCATACTCACCGGACTCATATATGCGCCTTATGATCTCGTTCAGCATGGCTGTGCGCCTCCGTTTCTGTGCCAGATTTCTTTTATAATACCATTTACTCTCCGAGATTTCAACGCTTTATGTTCCGCATCCGGATATAACAAAACCCCGCCGCGGCTGCTCTCACAGTCACAGCGGGGTTTTATCATCTCAGTCCATGATCTCGACCGAAACTTTTTTGCCCTTTCTCTGGGCGACGGCCCGCATAAGGATGCGGATCTGTTTTACGATCCTGCCCTGCCGACCGATAACCTTGCCCATATCGCCGTCGGCTACGCGAACCTCGTAGACCGTCTCACCGTCGGCTTTGCGCTCGGTCACAGATACCTGATCGGGATTATCGACCAGGCTCTGCACAATATAGGTCAAAAGCTCTTTCATGTGCCGGGAACTCCTTTTCAGGCCTCAATCTTCTTGAGAAGACCGCGGACGGTATCAGTGGGCTGTGCGCCGTTTGCGATCCAGTACTTTGCACGCTCCATGTTGACCGTGAGCTTATCGCTCTCAGCCATCGGGTCGTAGGTGCCGAGCTCTTCGATGAAGCGGCCGTCACGCGGGCAGCGGGAATCAGCAACGACTATGCGGTAGTAAGGAGCCTTCTTAGCGCCCATTCTGCGAAGTCTGATTTTAACCATGTATATTCACCTCCATGTAATTTCGTTTAATTTAATATATTACAAGCGCTTTCGCGTCTGTAAGCAAATTTATGCTCCCCGTTTTTCAGAAGCCGAGGCCGGGGAAGCCTCCGCCCATTCCTCCGAGGCCGCCCATGCGCCCCATCTTCTTCTGGAGCTTCTTCATGTTCTTGCCGGAGAACTGCTTTGTGAGCTGCTGCACTGCCTCAAACTGCTTGAGCAGGCGGTTGACGTCGACCACCGAGGTGCCGGAGCCCGCGGCGATGCGCTTCTTGCGGCTCGAGTTGAGGATCGAGGGATTGTTGCGCTCAGCCTGCGTCATCGACAGGATTATCGCTTCCTGCCTCGCCATTGCCTTCTCGTCGATCTTCGCGCCCTTGAGCGCCTTTGCATCCATACCGGGGATCATCCCCATGATGCTCTCAAGGTCGCCCATGTTCTTGAGCTGCGCCATCTGGTCGAGGTAGTCGCTCAATGTAAAGCGGTTGCTCTTGAGCCGCTCCGCGGCTTCAAGCGCCTTTTTCTGGTCGAAGCTCTGCTCCGCCTTTTCTATGAGCGTGAGCATATCGCCCATGCCGAGTATGCGCGAGGCCATGCGGTCGGGGTGGAAGGGCTCTATCATGTCGAGCTTTTCGCCCGTGCCGATGAACTTTATGGGCTTGCCCGTCGCCGCTCTTATCGAGAGCGCCGCGCCGCCTCGTGCGTCGCCGTCAAGCTTTGAGAGCATGACGCCCGTGATGCCGAGTGCCTCGTCAAAGGCGTTCGCGGCGTTCACCGCGTCCTGACCGGTCATCGCGTCCACCACCAGCAGAATCTCCGCCGGTTCGACTGCCGCCTTGATGTTCTTGAGCTCGTCCATGAGCTCTTCATCAATGTGCAGGCGGCCTGCCGTGTCGAGAAAGACGATATCGTTGCCGTGCTTCTTCGCGTGCTCTATGGCTGCCTTGGCTATATCCACGGGGTTTGTCTGCCCCATCTGGAACACCGGTATGTCAAGCTGCGCGCCGACCGTCTCCAGCTGCTTTATCGCGGCGGGGCGGTAAATGTCACAGGCGGCGAGCAACGGGCGCTTGCCCTGCTTCTTCATGTAGCCTGCGAGTTTTGCGCCGTTTGTGGTCTTGCCCGCGCCCTGCAGGCCGACGAGCATCACGACGCTCGGCAGCTTCGAAGAGATGTTGAGCTTCTGGTTCTGTCCGCCCATCAGCTCGCACAGCTCCTGGTTGACGATCTTGACGATCATCTGCGCCGGGGAAAGCGCTTCGAGCACGTCCGCGCCCGTGGCCTTCTCCGTGACGTTCTTTACAAAGTCCTTGACGACCTTGTAGCTGACGTCCGCCTCCAGCAGCGCCATGCGCACCTCGCGCATCGCGTCCTTCACATCGGCGGGGGACAGGCGGCCTTTGCCGCGCAGCTTTTTGAAAGCCGCATTCAATTTTTCGGATAAGCTTTCAAACGCCATGTTTTACCCTCTCGCAATGATCGCTCTGACTTCTTCCGCCGCGGCTCTTGCCGCGTCCTGCGCCTCGCCCTGAGTCATACCCGTCAGCGCTTCGAGCCTTGTCAGCAGGCTCTCAAGCTCGCGGCGATTCTCCTCAAAGCGGCGCAGCAGTCCGGTCTTTGCTTCGATATCCTCCATCGCAGTCTCGGCGCGCCTGATGTTATCCCACACGCCCTGCCGCGAAACGCCGAGCTGTTCGGCGATCTCCGCGAGCGAAAGATCCTCGTTATAATGCAGGTCGAAGCATTCCCTCTGCTTGTCCGTCAGAAGCTCCCCGTAAAAATCCAGCAGCATACTTCTTGTAAATCTGCTGTTTTCCACGCAAAGCCCCCCTGTCAAGCTTTTTGACTTAACGGATTATACTACCGTTCCTATGCCCTGTCAAGCTTTTTTTCTTTACAGCGAGGGCTTGATATACTTGAGCAGGAGATCAAATGAAAATTATTTTTTCGTTGTCGGACACCGTAAAAAATCTATTAAGAACACCAATTTTCCAAAAAGAACCGCCGGGGAGCTTATCCCCGGCGGTTCGCGGTCATTCAAAATCAATAGAACGTTGCGACAGGCTGCTCCGGCGCCTCGCACAGCTCATGCGAAACATAGCTGAGCACAGGTCCCTTGCGGCCATAGGCCTTGTTGAACTTGAAGTTCAGCTTCGCCGTGAGGATCATCCAGCTGTCGTCCTGCACGGTGTCGGCCTTGTCCCACTGGCAGACCAGCGCGGCAAACTGGATATCTTCAACGCAGCAGGTCATGACGTGCCTGCCGACGATGAAAGTGTTTGCCGGCATCTTGCTGCGCTTGAGCGCACGGCACTTGAAGCGCACGGTCTTGCCCTCGTAGTTTGCCGGGGTCTCACCGAGGTCGCGGTACCACTCGGCAAAGTCCGCGTCGCCTATCTCGATTACCGGCGCGTTCAGGTCGAACGGCAGGGGATCCTCAATATCGTCATAGACGACCTTGCCATCGGTGGATTCGTATGCAATGTCGGCGCGGCGGGACGCAGCGCGCACGACCTTGTGAAACTCCATCTTATCCATGTCTGGCTTGAAGCGGTTGAAAACAACGAGCTCGCAGCTCTTGAGCTTATCATAGACGAGCTGGCGCATATTGCCGTTGTAGCTCAGGAAAGTCCCGGCATCGGCGAACATGAACTCCTGATAGACGACCCAGCCCTCGGGCATCGCGGCATAGAGCGCATCGAGCAGCCACATGCCGTTATACTCGATAACGACGCGGTCAGCTTTCGTCTCCTGTGCCCACTTGGTGAGGTTCTCGGTCGTGAGCTGCTCCTGACCTTCAATCACACGGATGACGACGGTATCCGTCGCGAACTGCTCGGGCGCGTACTCCTCCTCGCCCTCCTCGCAGACGAGCAGCAGGGTCTTTTCCTTATTGCAGAAGCGCTTGTCCTCAAGCGTCTCCTGTATGAACTTGGTCTTGCCGCTCTCCAGGAAACCCGTGAAGAGATATACCGGCATCTCTTTCGGCTTCTTATTCAACTTCAAACAGCTCCTTCAGCGCCTGCTCGTTGAGCTTAGAGCCGATCACGCAGAAACGGCCGGTGACGGCGGCATTGCCGCGGCGCACGTCGTATTCGCCGGGGGTGTAGTCAAAGTAGAGCCAGTCGCCGTCGCTTGCGTCGACTATGCCCTTGGCACGCAGGATAGTGCCGTAGACGGCGCTCTCATCGAGGGCTTCGAGGATCTTCTTAAGGCTCTCCTCAGTGAACTTGCGCGGCGTCTCCATGCCCCAGCTGGTGAAGACCTCGTCAGCATGGTGGTGATGGTGGTGCTCATGATCGTGATCGTGGCAGCCGCAGGAGCACTCGTCGCCGTGGTCGTGGTCGTGATCGTGGTGATGATGCTCGTGCTCCTCGTGATCGTGGTCATGATCGTGACCGCAGCAGCAGTCGTCATCATCGTCGTGGTCGTGGTGATGGTGGTGCTCATGGTCGTGACCGCAGCAGCAATCATCGTCATCGTCGTCATCGTCGTGGTCATGGTGGTGATGCTCGTGCTCATGCTCGAGCTCCTCCATCTGCGCACGCAGGCCGTTCTTGTCCATCGCTTCAAGGATCTGCTCGCCGCTGATCTTGTCGAGAGGGGTGGTAATGAGGCCAGCGTCATGGTTCAGGGTGCGGAGCATGTCCGCCGCGGTCTGTACCTTGGCTTCGGGGGTGATATCGGTACGGCTCATGACGATGAGGTCAGCATTCTCGACCTGATCGTTGAAGAACTCACCGAAGTTGCGCATATACATGCGGCACTTGCCGGCGTCGACAACGGTGACCTTTGCACCGATGTGCGCGCCCTCGACGTGCTCCACAGCCTTTGCGACGTCGGACAGCTTGCCGACGCCTGACGGCTCGATGATGATGCGGTCGGGCGCATAATCGTCCATGACCTTCTTGAGCGCCTTGGTGAAGTCACCGACCAGCGTGCAGCAGATGCAGCCGGAGTTCATTTCGGTGATCTGGACACCGGCGTCCTTCAGAAAGCCGCCGTCAATGGCGATCTCGCCGAACTCGTTCTCAATGAGCACGAGCTTCTGTCCCTTGTAGCCCTCATTGATGAGCTTGCGGATAAGAGTGGTCTTGCCCGCACCGAGGAAGCCGGAAAAAATGTCTATTCTTGTCATGGTAAATCCCTCCATGTGATATACTTTTATTGGCCGCGTGGGCGGATATCTATCCCCATCGGTCAATTATATTATTATACCACTGCGCGTCAAGCCCCGCAAGAGCTGTTAATATGACTGTTTTTCCTCCCGGCATGGCTATTTTTTTGACATAAAAATTGCGGTAATCGGTTTACATTTTGCCGCGATGATGTTAGAATACAATGTGTCCATTCAATAGATGAGCAAAAAAGAGCAAAGAACAAGCAAAAACTGAAAATGGAGATGAAACTAATGGAGAGACACTTCAAGACAATGGACGGCAACAACGCAGCCGCCCATGTATCCTACGCGTTTACTGAAGTTGCAGCAATCTACCCCATTACACCGTCCAGCCCTATGGCAGATTTCGTGGACCAGTGGAGTGCGGCAGGCCGTAAAAATATATTCGGCTCGACTGTAAAGGTTCAGGAAATGCAGGCAGAGTCCGGCGCCGCTGGTGCGGTCCACGGTTCTCTGAACGCAGGCGCTCTGACCACCACTTACACCGCATCCCAGGGCCTGCTCCTGATGATCCCCAACATGTACAAGATCGCAGGCGAGCTGCTGCCCGGCGTGTTCCACGTCAGCGCACGTACCCTCGCAAGCCACACCCTGAACATCTTCGGTGACCACAGCGACGTTATGGCTTGCCGCCAGACCGGTTTCGCGATGCTGGCCGAGTCCAACGTTCAGGAAGTCATGGACCTGTCCCCGGTCGCACACCTCGCGGCTATCAAGGGCAGAGTTCCTTTCCTCAACTTCTTCGACGGCTTCCGCACCTCTCACGAGCTGCAGAAGATCCAGGTCTGGGATTATGACGATCTCAAGGACATGGTCGACATGGACGCCGTCAAGGCCTTCAGAGACAGAGCGCTGAACTCCGAGCACCCCGTAATGCGCGGCTCCCATGAAAACGGCGATATCTTCTTCCAGAACCGTGAAGCCTCCAACAAGTACTATGAGGCAGTCCCCGCAATAGTCGAGGAGTACATGGGCAAGATCAATGCCAAGCTCGGCACCGATTACCAGCTCTTCAACTACTACGGCGCTCCCGATGCTGACCGTGTCATCATCGCTATGGGCTCCATCTGCGACGTCGCAGAGGAAGTCATCGACTATCTGACCGCTCATGGCGAGAAGGTCGGTCTTGTCAAGTGCCGCCTGTTCCGTCCTTTCTGCCCGGATAAGCTCCTTGCCGCCATCCCCGCGACCGCGAAGAAGATTGCAGTCCTCGACCGCACCAAGGAACCCGGCGCACAGGGCGAGCCTCTCTACCTCGATGTCGTCACCGCGCTTGCTAACGCCGGCAAGACCGACGTCACCGTTATCGGCGGCCGCTACGGTCTCGGCTCCAAGGATACTCCTCCCGCTTCCGTGTTCGCTGTTTACAACGAACTCAAGAAGGCGGAAATGAAGCGCCAGTTCACCATCGGCATCATCGATGATGTCACCAACATGTCCCTCACCGAAGAGCCCGCACCCAACACTGCGGCAGAAGGCACCATCGAGTGCAAGTTCTGGGGTCTCGGCGGCGACGGCACTGTCGGTGCGAACAAGAACTCCATCAAGATCATCGGCGACCATACCGATAAGTTCGTTCAGGCTTACTTCCAGTACGACTCCAAGAAGACCGGCGGTGTCACCATCAGCCACCTGCGCTTCGGCGATAAGCCCATCAAGAGCCCGTACTACATCAACAAGGCCGACTTCGTTGCCTGCCATGTTCCTTCCTACATCACCAAGCACTTCCCGATAGTGCGTGACGTCAAGCCCGGCGGCGTGTTCCTCGTCAACTGCCAGTGGGATTTCGCACAGCTCGAGCATCATCTTGACGCCGCTTCCAAGCGCTACATCGCGAAGAACAACATCCAGCTTTACATGATCGACGCTATCGACCTCGCAAAGAAGATCGGCATGGGCAAGCGCACCAACACCATTCTCCAGTCCGCATTCTTCTCCCTGGCAAAGGTCATGCCCGAGGCTGAGGCTATCCAGTACATGAAGGACGCCGCCCTGCACTCCTACCTGAAGAAGGGTCAGGACATTGTCGACATGAACTATGCCGCAATCGACGCCGGTGCTACCGCGTACCACAAGGTCGAGGTCCCCGCATACTGGGCCGAGGCCACCGATGATGCCGCTGCCGAGTCCGTCACCGGTCTGCCCAAGACCGTCAAGATGGTCGAGAACATCCTCAACCCCATCGACAAGATGGACGGCGACTCCCTGCCTGTTTCCACCTTTGTCGACCACGTCGACGGCACCTTCCAGCTCGGCGCTGCCGCATACGAGAAGCGCGGCATAGCCGTCTCCGTTCCCAAGTGGGACGCCGAGAAGTGCGTGCAGTGCAACCAGTGCGCATTTGTCTGCCCGCACGCTACCATCCGTCCCTTCGCGCTCACCGCTGATGAGGCTGCTGCCGCTCCCGAACAGACCAAGCTCGCCGACATCAAGGCCGGTAAGGGCAAGGGCGAATACAAGTTCACCATGGCCGTCTCCCCGCTCGACTGCATGGGCTGCGGCGTCTGCATCAGCCAGTGCGCTGTCCATGCTATCGAAATGGTTCCCATGGAGAGCCAGATCGAGCAGCAGGAAGTCTTCAACTACATGGTCAAGAACGTCTCCGAGAAGAAGGATATGTTCGTTGCCGACAACGTGAAGTTCAGCCAGTTCGCGCAGCCGTACCTCGAGTTCAGCGGCTCCTGCGCAGGCTGCGCCGAGACCAGCTATGCTCGTCTCGTAACTCAGCTCTTCGGCGACCACATGATCATCTCCAACGCTACCGGCTGCTCGTCCATCTGGGGCGGCCCGGCTGCAACCTCTCCCTACACCGTAAACAAGGAAGGCAAGGGTCCCGCATGGGCAAACTCCCTCTTCGAGGATAACGCTGAGCACGGCCTCGGCATCTACCTCGGCCAGAAGAAGATCCGTGACGACCTGAAGAAGAGCGTCGAAGCAGTTGCTGAGAACGCTGAGAGCGACGAGCTCAAGAAGGCCGCTCAGGATTACCTCGCCACCTATGACGACGGCAGCAACAACCAGGAGCCCGCAAAGCGTCTTCTCTCCATCATCGAGGCAAACGGCGCATGCTGCGACGCTGCCAAGGAGATCCTCGCAAAGAAGGATTACCTCAACAAGAAGTCCGTCTGGATCTTCGGCGGCGACGGTTGGGCATACGACATCGGCTTCGGCGGCGTCGACCATGTTCTCGCCTCCGGTGAGGACGTCAACGTCTTCGTCTTCAACACCGAAGTTTACTCCAACACCGGCGGACAGGCCTCCAAGGCTTCCAACATCGGTCAGGTCGCTCAGTTCGCGGCTGCCGGTAAGGAGATCAAGTCCAAGTCTCTCGCCGAGATCGCTATGACCTACGGTTACGTCTACGTTGCACAGATCGCAATGGGCGCAAACAAGGTCCAGACCCTCAAGGCTATCGCCGAGGCCGAGGCTCACAAGGGCCCGTCCCTCATCATCGCTTACTCCCCCTGCGAGATGCACAGCATCAAGGGCGGTATGGAGAACTGCCAGAAGGAGATGGAGAAGGCTGTCAAGTGCGGTTACTGGAATCTGTTCAGATTCAATCCGGACGCAGAGAAGCCCTTCACTCTCGACAGCAAGGAGCCTGCCGGCGGTTACCAGGAGTTTCTGATGAACGAGGCGCGCTACAGCCGTCTGACCCGCGAGTTCCCCGAGAGAGCTACCAAGCTCTTCGCGGCATCCGAGGAGAACGCCAAGGAACGTTACGAGCACCTGCTCAAGCTCAAGGCTCTCTACGAATAAGCCGAAAAATCGCATAAACCATTTCAGCGCCCCGGTCACCCGGGGCGCTGATTTTAGTTGGGCTCTGAACTAAAAACTGGATGTATCCGAAAAATTTGATTACTCCAGCCATTGGTATAGAGCCTACACTTTTACAAAAACCGCATAACAAGCAACTCTAAACATTGATCTTTGTTCATGCAGCATGGTATTATATTAGGCATAAATACCATTCGGAGGAAATGCGCATGAAAGAGCTGTTCTTCTGCCCAAGCTGCATGGCAAAGCTCACACCGGAGGACGGGAAATGCCCGATCTGCGGCAGCGAACTGAATATAGAAAACGCGCCGCATCGTCGTGAAGTGGTAAGCTAAAAGTGGACACGGAGGGGGTACATTTTGGACAGCAGATGTGCCATAATAGGGACATGCAAAAGCACACCTCTGGAGATATATCATGCTGCCCGGATAAAACAAAAGCACCGAAGCAAGCCAAGGCTTCCTCCGGTGCTTTGTTATATTCATTTTATCAGTTCCGTGACAACGTGCTGGCACAGCAGCAGTCCAGCAGAGGCCGGGACCCATACGAGCGAACCGGGAACACTTCGCCGTCCGGGGGGCGGAGCCTCCAGCTGCTCCGGTTCCATCGGCTCCTCCGGGCTGAACACGACGGTGTGGTGCGTCACGCCGCGCTGCCGCAGCTCACGCCGCACGACGCGCGCAAGCGCGCAGCCGCTGGTCTTGGAAATGTCGGCGATCCGCAGCAGCGATGCGTCCTTCTTGTTCCCCGTGCCGAGGGCGGAGATGATCGGTATCCCGTGCTCCATGCAGCTCATTATCAGGTCGACCTTGCAGGAGACAAGATCGATCGCGTCGACGACATAGTCATAGTCACTGAAGAAGCGCTCCCGATCCGCCGCCTCATAGTGCCCCTCGATGCACTTCACGTCTATATCCGGGTTTATGTCCAGCGCGCGCTGAGCCATGACTGCTGCCTTGCCCATGCCGACGGTGGAGCCGAGAGCGCAGAGCTGACGGTTTATGTTGCTCTCGCCGACGGTGTCCTGATCGATAAGGGTCAGGCGGCCAACGCCCGCTCTCGCCAGCGCTTCGGCACACCATGAGCCGACGCCGCCGAGCCCGAACACGGCCACATGGCTCCCGGCGAGCTTTTCCATCGCCTCTTCACCCAGCAGCATCCGCGCGCGCAGAGTTCTTTCATTCATAATTTTTCCTCTTATTATCTGATGGTAAAAAGGCCGCCGATCAACGGCGGCCTTCTGGTTTGCTTTATATGTGTTTTATTTGCCGACAAAGCGGATACCGCCGCCGACGGAGGTCTCATAAGCGGAGGTGAGCTCCTCGAGCCATGCATTCATATCGGAAGTGAGCAGGCTGTTCTTGGCAAGATAATCGCTGTACTGCTCGCCCTCGCCGACGAAGTACATCACATGGTACCCGGCGTAGCTGCTGCTCTCGCCGTAGACGATGCCGGTGTCACCGGCCTTGTGACCGGCAAAGCAGAAGTCGTTGAACTCCTGAACCATCTGCCCCTTGGCGATGTTCTCATACAGGCCGCCGTTGGTGTTGGAGCCTTCGTCCTCGGAATACTTGTTTGCGAGCTCGGCGAAGCTGTCCTCGGTCTTATCGCCGGAGTTGAACTCGGCAAGGATCTCCTCGGCGCGCGCCTTGGCTGCGGCCTTGGCCTCGTCGGTGTAGGTGCCGTCTGCGGACTTCTCAGCCTTTATGAGGATATGGCGCACGGAAACGGTGTTATAGTGGTTGTCGTCACGGCTGAGGAACACGACGACGTTATAGCCGGTCTCGCCGCTGTTTACCTCGGAGGTGATGTCACCGGCCTTGCGGCTGGCGTTCTTGAGCCAGTCGGCCGCAACGCTGATGCTGCTGCCGGAGATGCTGGAAACTGCATTCGCGGTGCCGTCGATCCCGGCCTCGGTGAG
Organism: Clostridiales bacterium; assembly: GCA_003150355.1. Lineage (GTDB taxonomy): Bacteria > Bacillota > Clostridia > Oscillospirales > Oscillospiraceae > Limivicinus. The sequence goes on from QAMJ01000012.1 coordinate 240,039, forward strand.
CGCGGCGTTGAGCTTCTCTTCGCCCTCAAGCTTATCGTCGGCCTTGTTGTAGGCTGCGACTATCGCATCGGCCTTGGCCTTGGCGGCGTCAAGTGCTTCGGGGGTGACGGTCTGGGTATCGTTGCCGTCGGCGTCCTGAGTCGTGGTCTTCTCAGCCTCTACGAAGTAGTAGGCATAGCCGAACGTATCCCAGGAATCCTTGTTCTCTTCGTACTTTGCCTCAAGCTCATCGGAGCTGTATTCGAGAGAATTCTGCTTCTCGGTGCTTGCCTTGTTGGCAAGAGCGGCGTCTATAGCAGCGCTGCGTGCCATCTCGACCGTCACACCCTGGCCGTAGTTCGCGGCGAGCATCTTATCGGCGCTGGCGTAGCCCTGAAGCTTTGCCATAGATTCAAGGTTCTCAAAGTTTGCGTCTACCTCGGCTATCTCATCCTCGGTGAGCTCGATGCCGTTTGCCTTGGCATAGTCGCACAGAGCCTTGACCTGAAGCAGTTCATTCTCAGCTGCGGTCAGGAACTGCTCTTTCCATGTGCCGCCGTAGGGGCTGGTCTGCTTGCCGAGGCCTCTGATGCCCGTGGAGGTATCAAGGCCGAGCAGCGAGGCATAGCTGCCGTACTGGTTGGCGGTGCTGTAATACTGCGTGGCATAGTGATAGCTGAGCTCGGAGGCGGAATAGCTCCTGTCGCCTACAGTATAGGCCGTGGTCTTATACAGGATCCCGGAGTCAAGGAAAATAATAAGCGCGATCAGCAGCACGACGCCGATGGTACCCAGCGTCCAGCGTCTCTTGCTCTGCGCCTTTTTGCTGGCCTCTTCCTGCGCGGCCAGCATCTTCTTGTCAGTACCGGCTTCGCGGGCGGCCTGACGGTTCTTCTTCTCGGTCGATGCACTCATCTTATGTCATCTCATCCTTTGCGTAATTTTCGCGTAATGCGTAGGTCATTTGAACAGACTAAAGTATTATAACGCAAGTCTCCCCGCGATTCAAGCCATATTGCGACTATTCTCAAATTATTAAAATTAGTTTTATAATATAATGCTGTTTTCGACACGAATGTGTGTTAAAATAAATACGTTTCATCACGGAGGTGCCAATGAACCGTAAGCTCACCGCGGCGGCTGCGGCAATCATGCTGACTGCCTGCATCGTTCTGGACAGCCGCTTCACCCTCGAAACAACCGAATACAGCGCGCGGTTCGACGATCTCCCACCGGAGTTTGACGGCTTCCGCATCGCCGTCCTCTCCGACCTGCATGGGATGAGCTTCGGCAAGGACAATTCCCGTCTCGTCCGCGCCGTGTCGGACGCGAAGCCCGACATGATCGCCATCCTCGGGGACATGATAACCTACCCATCCGATCTGCCCGCCTTTAAAAGTCTGCTCGACGGCATTGAGGGCATCGCGCCCATATACTGTATAAACGGCAACCATGAGTGGGCAGCGCACTGCGTGGATAAGGTGAGGGAGCTTGCGCTCAGCCACGGCGCACATTTTCTGAGCAACTCCTATGAGCCCTTATACTGTGGCTCCTCGCGCATCATCGTCTGCGGTGCGGAGGATAAAAACGGCCGCGCCGATATGGAGACGCCGCCGGAGCTTGCCTCAAGGCTGCGCGGGGAGTACCCGGACGACTTCGTCCTCTGGCTCTATCACCGCAATGATACGCTCACAGGCTTTCCCGGACTGCCGGTCGACCTCGTCCTCAGCGGCCACGCCCACGGCGGAATAGTCCGCCTGCCGTTTATCGGCGGCCTGCTCGATGTTCACCGCCGCCTCGGTGCGGAATACGAAAAGGGCATGTATGAAGAGAATAATACCGTGATGATCGTTTCGCGCGGGCTTGGAAACTCGATCGTTGTTCCGCGCTTTCTCAACCGTCCGGAGCTTGTGTGCGTGACCTTGTCAATTGATAGTAAGACTTCGGATTAACTTGCAGTCATATATGCGGCACATCGTGCATATATTGGTTGTATGCTGACTAAACAGGAGGTACACCATGGATATAGATGATCTGATTTTCGGTGACTATAACCCCGGCCCCAGCCAGAAGTAATAAGGCTGGGCAATAACGAAATTACGGACAGCGCCGTCAATATGACCGCGCTGTCTGAAAACAAAAGAGAGAGGAAACAGAGACATGAAGGTACTGATGCTCAACGGAAGCTGCAAGGCAAACGGCAACACCTATCAGGCGCTTGAGGAGGCGGGCAGACAGCTCAAGGCGGAGGGCATAGATTATGAGATATTCCAGATCGGCCCCGCCCCGGTGCGCGACTGCATCGGCTGCGGCAGGTGCACGGATGAGGGCTGCGTCTTCACGGACGACGGCGTGAACGAGTTCATCGCCAAGGCGAAGGAAGCCGACGGCTTCATCTTCGGCACACCCGTATATTACGCCCACCCGAGCGGGCGCATTCTTTCCTTCCTTGACCGCGTGTTCTACAGCAGCGAGGACGCCTTCGCCTTCAAGCCCGGCGCGGCAGTCGCGATAGCGCGGCGCGGCGGCACGACCGCTTCATTTGACGCGGTGAACAAGTACTTCGGCATATCCAATATGCCGGTCGTATCGTCGAGCTATTGGAACATCGCCCACGGCTGCACTCCCGGCGAGGTCACGCAGGACGCCGAGGGGATGCAGACGATGCGCAACCTTGCGCGCAACATGGCATGGATGCTCAAGTGCTTCGAAGCCGGGAAGGCTTCCGGAGTTTCCCTCCCCGCCATCGAGAGAGGGAGCAGGACTAATTTCATAAGGTGAACAATGATTCCCCTCATCGGACTCCGCGTCTGATGAAGGGGATCGTTTTTATGCCGTGCTCACGCCGTATTCACACCTGAGCGGACGCTCGGCAAAATAATTGCCCATGTCCCGTATTATCAGCCGAGCCGCGGCAATATTGCCGCCCTTGCCGAAATGCGGATTTTTCATCCCGGCGTGCAGGTCTGTGTTCTTATCCATGCTCAGGCTCTTTGTATCGATCACGTGCAGGTCATATTTTGCGGCGATCTTATTTATCGTTTCATTCGTGGTTTTCACATCGCCCTTGGTAGCGAAAATATTCATCAGCACTATCCGCGCATCGGGGTTGGCGTCTTTGACGGTCTCGATGATCCTGCAGTAGTACCCTGTCTCCGTTTCGGCAAAATCATTATAGCCGCCGAAAGGATCAACATCTGTGTCCAGTGTATCCGTCAGCCCGTTATTCGTGCCGAGCCAGATTATCACCGTGTCATAATCGGTATAATCATAGTCACCGGCTTTTTCGATGTACCAGTCCGAGGCCGAGTACCCGCCAACGCCTGCATTGACGACCTCCGTATTCAGCATGCGCCCGAGATAGTAGGGATAATTCTGCTCTATGGCGGCTCCGTCCATACCGGCGCCGAAATACGCGCCTTCGGTCAGGCTGTCGCCTATGCACAGTATTTTGCCCATAGCGTAAGCCCAGTTATCATTCCTGTTCGGGTCCAGCAGTTCATTCGCTTTTCTCACTGCGGTACCTGTGACGCCCGGACGCAGCACACAAAGCATGACGGCCGCCGCCAGCAGGAAAACCGCTGCCGATGCGCATATGCCTTTTATCGATATTCTGTGTACAGCTTTCTTCATTCCTGCCGTCCCTCATGCCCTGCTTATAATATCATTGCTATTGATAATTATAATAGTGGTGCACTGTGTTTGTCAACTTCACTTTTAGTTAAACTAATAGTGAAAGGCGGTGGCTCGTATGAGGGAGAAGAAAGCAATAAACATTGAGATCGGAGAGCGTGTCAAAGCCGCGCGCGAGCAGGCCGACATCACGCAGGAGCAGCTCGCTGAGCGCATAGATGTGTCAACTCAGTATGTCTCCGACCTTGAGCGCGGCGTAGTGGGAATATCGGTGCCGACGCTGAAAAACCTTTGCGTGGCTCTCGGCATATCCAGCGACCGCATACTTTTCGGTCAAGCGCAGGGCGGCAGTATGCCGGCGCTTACAGACAAGTGCAGGGTCCTCAGTCCGTCACAGTCGGCCATGCTCGCCGACATTATTGACAGCTTCATACAGGCAATCCTTTCAGAGCGTCAAAAGCAGGAACCGTAACAGAATATCAGACTGTCAAAAAAGTATTTTGCCAGTCTGCTTGAAAATCTGAACTTTCAAAAAAGTTCAGATTTTTTCTTATTGGACGTGAAAGACACCCCTCCTGGGTTTCTTTCACCGTATCTTCCTTCCCGCAGCTTCACCATCAGTTGACACGCTCAATATGACTCTTTCAGAAAGCCATAAACAGAGGGAGAACACACATAAAGCTGCGTGTTCTCCCTCTGAGATATTGTGTCAAAGTTCCTCCGCCGGTTCGGCGCCTGCATCCGGTGCGGCAGGCTTTTTCTTTGCCACAAGGCCGATGAGCTGGCCTGACAGGATGACCGTCAGGAGCGAATAGGCGATGCGCCGGAGCGGGATATAGCTCAGCGACAGGGTCAGGACGATAAGATCCTCCACGAGGTACACCCACTGGATGCCGATCCCTGTGAGCTTTTCAATGGACATCGCAAGCGCATCGTCCCCGCCGGAGGCTCCGCCCATACGCACGCCAAGCCCGACGCCGACGCCGATGAACAGCGCGCCGACGAGCGCCGCGAGCAGCGGCATATCCGCAATGCCCGGCCAGAGCGGCGGGAAATGCTCAAACAACCAATAGAACGCCGAGAAGCTGCCGCCGGCGACCACCGACATGATAACAAAGCTCCTGCCGAGGACTGCCGCGCCGAGGATATAGCAGGCGGCGTTGAGCACCAGCGACGAGAGCGCCGGTGAAATGCCGAACCAGTGGTGCAGCAGCAGAGTAAGGCCGAGGATGCCGCCCTCGGTGACACCGGAAATGGAGTGGATATTATACAGCCCGAAAGCCTGTATCGCGCTGCCAAGAGCGGCAATGGCGCAGGCCTTCGCACTAACGCGGGATTTCAATTTAACAAAACCTTTCCTGTAATATCACGTCTCTGCCTTCATGGACAGATACGCGTTTATGAAGCCGTCAAGATCGCCGTTCATGACATTGTCGATATTGCCGTTTTCATAGTTCGTGCGGTGATCCTTGACAAGCTGATAGGGCATGAACACGTAGGAGCGGATCTGGCTGCCCCATTCGATCTTCATCTGCACACCCTTGATATCGCTGATCTTTTCAAGATGCTCGCGCTCCTTTATTTCGGCGAGCCTTGCGCGCAGCATGTTGCGGCAGTTTTCGAGGTTCTGGAAATGGCTGCGCTCCACCTGACTGGACACGACGATGCCCGTCGGGATATGGGTCAGACGCACTGCCGATGAGGTCTTGTTGACCTTCTGACCGCCCGCGCCGGAGGAGCGGAACACGTCCATCTTGATATCCTCATCGCGCAGCTCGATCTCGTTATCATCGTCGCTTATCTCGGGCATGACCTCGACAGCGGCAAAGGAGGTGTGGCGGCGTCCGGCAGCGTCAAACGGGGAGACGCGGACAAGCCTGTGTATGCCGTGCTCACTCTTGAGGAAGCCGTAGGCATTTTCGCCCTCGATCATTATCGTTGCGCTCTTGATGCCGGCCTCGTCCCCGTCGAGATAGTCCATGACCCTGACCTTATAGCCGTGGCGGTCAGCCCACATGTTGTACATACGGTAGAGCATCGAGGCCCAGTCCTGCGCCTCGGTGCCGCCGGCACCGGCATGGAAGGTGAGGATCGCGTTGTTCGCGTCATACTCGCCGGTGAGCAGAGTGCCGAGTCGGGTTTCCTCGACCTTCTCGGAAAACTGCTTGTACTCGCTCTCAAGCTCCTCGAGCATCGAGTCGTCGTTCTCCTCAATGGCCATCTCGCATATGGTGTACATATCGTCCCACGCGGCGCAGAGCTTCTGGAAGTTCTCGACCTTGTTCTTGAGCGTCTTGAGCCGCTTCTGGACTTTCTGGGATTTCTCCACATCGTTCCAGAAGCCCTCGCGCTCCGAGGCCGCTTCAAGCTCTTCGATCTCTTTCTGCGCGCTTTCGAGCTTCAGCGCGCCGCGCAGATCCTCAAGACCGGGCTTTGCGTTATTGAGCTTTACTTTATATTCTTCAAATTCAAGCATTGTTTTAACCACTTTCAAATGATTTATTTCATAGATTATTATTATACACAAAAAACGAGGGCTTGTAAATTGCTTTTTTTATACGCAATTTGAGCGCTGTTACCGCGGCTTTGCTCTTCCAATTTTGCGCTACAGGTGTTATAATCAACATGACTGATTATGCACCCGGAAACGGGGCAGGATAAAATGAATAAAGACGATTACGGAGGAAAAAGAGAAATGATCTCACACGGCAAGGAAATCAAGGTCTTCGCAGGCAATTCCAATCCCGAACTGGCCGAGCATATCTGCTCTGAACTTTACAGGACACTCGGCAAGGCGGACGTTGCACAGTTTGCCGACGGCGAATGCTCCGTTTCCGTGTTTGAGCCGGTGCGCGGCAAGGACGTTTTCATTGTTCAGTCCACCTGCAACCACGTCAACGACAACCTCATGGAGCTGCTCATTATGATCGACGCGATGCGCAGAGCCTCCGCAGGCCGTATCACCGCGGTCATTCCCTACTTCGGCTATGCCCGTCAGGACAGAAAGGCCAAGAGCCGCGATCCCATCTCCGCAAAGCTCGTCGCGAACCTTATCACCACCGCTGGCGCGGACAGAGTGCTGACGATGGATCTTCACGCCGCGCAGATTCAGGGCTTCTTCGATATCCCTGTGGACAATCTTCTCGGCTCCCACCTGTTTGTAAAGCACTTTGTCAATATGTTCGGCAAGGGCAATGAGGACGTTATGGTCGTCTCTCCCGACGTCGGCAGCACCGCGCGCGTGCGCGCTTTCTCCATGAAGCTCGGCGTCAACATGGCCATCGTCGACAAGCGCCGCGAAAAGGCCAACCAGTCCGAGGTCATGAACATCATCGGCAATGTCGAAGGCAAGACCTGCATCCTGCTTGACGACATCGTCGACACCGCCGGTTCCCTCTGCGGCGCAGCCAAGGCTATCAGCGAGATAGGCGGCGCAAAGAAGGTCTACGCCTGCGCGACCCACGGTGTGCTCTCCGGCCCCGCTATCGAGCGCATCGAGAACAGCTGCATCGAGGAGCTGCTCCTGCTCGATACCATCCCTTATCCCACCGACAAGCCCGCGTGCAGCAAGATCAAGTACATCTCCACCGCGCCGGTTTTTGCCGAGGCTATCAGAAGAATTTACGAGGAAGTCTCTATCTCCAATCTTTTTGATTAAGTCAGAAGAAACGAATACCGTTCCGTTTCCGCCGTGGCGGCGAAAACTGCACTATATTCGTTCCTTCTTCCTCTTCAAATCGAACCCGCTTCGCTGGGCTTCGATTTGAGTTACGGAGGTTTATAGTTCCGTTCCCGCAGCGCCGGTTTGCCCGGCGCTGACGGGACACGGCGTATCAGTGCATTAAGTATGTAAACCGATTGCCCGAGCGGCAATCATGTTATCAATAAAAGTTCTCCAACATCTCCAGCATTGGGGTGAAAACAAATGCTTTTCAAAAAGCCCGGCGGGGTAAGCTGGCTCATCGTGTTTCTCGGCAACCCCGGGCTTAAATATGAGGGCACCCGCCATAACGCGGGCTTCATGGCGGCGGACGCCATGGCCAAGGAAAAGAATATCAGCATCAACCGCGCACGCTTCAAGGCGCTCACCGCGACGGTCGATATAGGCGGCGAGAGCGTCATGCTCATGAAGCCGCAGACCTTTATGAACCTCTCCGGTGAGGCCGTCATTCAGGCGGTACGGTTCTATAAGATACCGCCTGAGCACGTTATCGTCGTGTCGGACGAGATAAGCCTGCCGATCGGCAAGCTGCGCATCCGCGTCAAGGGCAGCGCCGGCGGGCACAACGGACTCAAAAACATCATCGCCCAGCTCGGTACCGACGCTTTCCCGCGCATCCGCATCGGCGTCGGCGCGCCCCCGCACCCGGACTATGATATGGCTGACTGGGTGCTCTCCGCATTCAAGGATCAGGACGCCGTCGATATGCGCGACGCTGCGCTCCGTGCCGCCCATGCTGCCGAGTGCTATATCACCGACGGAGCCGACCGCGCCATGAACCGCTTTAATTAAACGCAGCGCCGCATTAATAATTCCTAAGTCTTTTATTGGAACTTTTCCAGATAAATATATTGCACTCAGGAGGTTGACAATGAAAAAAAGCTGCATCGCAATGCTCCTGGCGGGAGGACAGGGCTCCCGTCTGTATGCCTTGACTCAGAATGTAGCCAAGCCCAGCGTCCCCTTCGGCGGAAAGTACAGAATAATCGACTTCCCGCTCTCCAACTGCGCAAACTCCGGTATCGACACCGTGGGCGTTCTGACGCAGTACCGTCCGCTCCAGCTCAACAGCTATATCGGCAGCGGCCAGCCGTGGGACCTCGACGTGTCCGACGGCGGTGTGTACATCCTGCCGCCGTACCAGAGCGCGGGCGAGCGCGGCTCGTGGTTCTCCGGTACCGCGAACGCGATCTATCAGAATATAGGCTTCATCGAGAGCTACGATCCCGACAACGTGCTGATCCTCTCGGGCGACCATATATACAAGATGGACTACTCGGATATGCTGCGCGAGCATATCGAGAAGGACGCCGCCTGCACGATCTCCGTGCTGCAGGTCTCGATGGAGGAGGCCACCCGCTTCGGCATAATGAACGTCGGCCCGGACGGGTACATAAATGAGTTTGAGGAGAAGCCCAAGCAGCCGAAGAGCGACCTTGCCTCCATGGGCATATACATCTTCAACTGGAAGAAGCTGCGCGAATACCTCATCGCCGATGAAAACGACCCGAACTCCGACAAGGACTTCGGCAAGAACATAATCCCCAACATGCTTGCCGCAGGCGAAAAGCTCTGGCCGTACCGCTTCAGCGGCTACTGGCGCGATGTCGGCACCATCACGAGTCTCTGGGACGCGAACATGGATATGCTCTCTCCCACGCTCATTAACCTCTACGATCCCGACTGGCCGATCAGCGCGCGCAGCCCGATCTGCCCGCCGCATTACACCGGCGAGCACGCCGAGATCATCCACTCGATAGTCACCGAGGGCTGCGAGATCGACGGGCATGTCGAGAACTCCGTGCTCTCCCCCTCCGTTAAGGTGCAGACCGGGGCGAACGTGTGCTACAGCGTGCTCATGCCCGGCGCGGTCGTCGAGTCCGGCGCGACCGTTGAATACGCCATTATCGGCGAGAACACCGTCATTCATTCCGGCGCTCATGTCGGCTCCGCGCCCGACGGCTCGGACGACTGGGGCGTCGCCACCTGCGGCCCGAAAATCGAGATCGGCTCCGGCGCGCGCGTGCCTGCCGGCGCGATGATCTACACCGGTGAGGAGGTTTGAGCAATGAAGGATTTTCACGGAATTATCTTTGCGTACAACACTTTCCCTGAGCTGCGCGAGCTTGTCAAATCCCGCACGGCGGCGTCGCTCCCCGTCTGCGGCCGCTACCGCCTTATAGACTTCCCGCTCTCTTCCATGCGCAACGCGGGCATCCTCGATGTCGGCGTCATCGTCCAGCGCGATTATCAGTCCCTGCTCGACCATATCGGCAGCGGCAAGCCCTGGGACATGAGCCGACGCGACAACGGCCTGCGCATGCTCCCGCCCTTCGGTCTGCCCGAGTACCACAAGGGCAACTACACCGGCACGATGGAGGCGCTCAACGCCGTCTCTACCTACATAAAAGATATCAAGAGCAAGTACGTCGTGCTCATGCTCGGCAACCTCTATGCGAACATCGACCTCACCGTTCCCATGAAGCAGCATAAGCGCTCCGGTGCGGAGATCACCGCGATCTGCGCCGACCGCTGCGTTGACGGCAGCCGCCTGCGCTACGTCACCGGTGATGACGGTTTTGTGAAGCACATGCTCATAAAGCCGCGCGACGAAAGCAAAGGCGTCGCCTCGCTCGAAGCGTACATCATTAACCGCGATGTGCTGCTGCGCCTGATGGACTATTCACACGAGCATAACCTCTACCGCTTCCACAAGGACGCGATAGACTACTATCTTGCAAACGGGGGTAAAATGGGGATATACGTCCACCATGGCTACTCCGCCATTATCCACAGCGTTGACAGCTACTATCACGCCAATATGGATATGCTCGACGCGGCAAACCGCGGCGACATTTTCCCCGCCGACCGTCCCGTGCGCACAAAGATACGCGAGGAGGTCAGCACCTATTACGGTGAGCACTCCTCCTCTCTCAACTGCCTTGTCGCCGATAACTGCATCATCGAGGGTGAGATTGAAAACTGCATCGTCTTCTCCGGTGCGCGTATCAGCGCGGGCGCAAAGCTCAAGGACTGCATCATCATGCGCCGCTGCACAGTCGGCGAAAACTCGGAGCTTAACCACGTCATCGCCGACAAGGCCGTCGTGTTCTCCGCCGGGACGGTGCTGACCGGAAGCGACAAGCTGCCCATCGTGGTGCCGAAAGGCATAGGAATCTAAGCGCAGCAACTACCTAACTTGCTATAAAACAATGCGACCTCCGGCCGCATTGTTTTTCCCGCTTGTCAAAACAGTCCTGTAAGGACTCTTTTGACCGCGCTTTCCGCCGAGCATTTTGAAAGCATTCAAAATGCTGTTACCGAAAGCCTTGAAACATCAAGGCTTTCGACGGCGGTTTATCCGATTTGAGGCGGGCCTTGCCCCCTCAAGCTCCCCCGTTGCTCTGTTTCTTTACTTTGCAGCATAGTTTTCTTGACTGGCAGACAAAACAATGCGACCTCCGGCCGCATTGTTTTTCCCCGATCTTCGGTAACGTTACCGAAACTTATATGATCGGGCATACTCTACTCCACGGAGGTAATAAATGAACAATCAGATATCCAGAGACGAAGTCCGAAGCGCGATAGAGGATAAGCTCAGCGCGCAGTTCAGCGTAAGCGGCGAGGACGCCACCAACGAGCAGATATTCCAGGCCACAGCTATAGTCATCCGCGAGCTTATGAGCCGCCTGCTCACCATCGAGGACCCGCGCCACGCGGAAAAAGAGATACACTATATGTCGATGGAGTTCCTCATGGGGCGCAGCCTTATGAAGAACGCCTACAACCTCGGCATTTCCGAAGCTGTCACCGGCGCGCTTGAGGACATGGGGCGCAGCGCGTCCGATATCTTCGAGGAGGAGCCGGACGCAGGTCTCGGCAACGGCGGTCTTGGCCGTCTCGCCGCCTGCTTCATGGACTCCATGGCCACCGAGGGACTTCAGGCCACGGGCTACTCCATCTGCTACGAGCTGGGCATGTTCAAGCAGAAGTTTGAGAACGGGCGCCAGACCGAGGTCGCCGACAATTGGCGCACCGCCGCCGAGAGCTGGCTGATCCCCCGCCATGAGGACGAGGTCGAGGTCCGCTTCGGCGGTCAGATATCCCCGAGCTGGGACAGCCTCGGCCACTACCACGCCGAGCACACCGGCTACACCGCCGTCATCGCTCTGCCGCGCGATATGCTCATCGCCGGCTACGGCGCGAAGGAGATCAATACCCTGCGTCTCTGGGACGCTATGAGCCCGAACTCTCTGGACATGTACCTCTTCTCCGAGGGCGCGTACGTCAAGAGCCTTGAGCAGCGCACCATGGCCGAGGTCATCACGAAGGTGCTCTACCCCGCGGACGACCATGTCGAGGGCAAGCTCCTGCGTCTCAAGCAGCAGTACTTTTTCGTCTCCGCCACCGCGCAGGATATCGTGCGCAAGCACATCCGCACATGGGGCGATATCCGCAGCTTCTCCAAGCACCATATCATCCAGATAAACGACACACACCCGACGATGATAATCCCCGAGCTCATGCGCATCTTCATGGACGAGTACGAGCTTGGCTGGGATGAGGCATGGGAGCTTGTCAAGAACAGCGTCGCCTACACCAACCACACCGTTATGAGCGAGGCTCTTGAAAAGTGGCCGCAGGACCTCATCCAGCAGCTTCTGCCCCGTATATGGGAGATCATGTGCGAGATCAACCGCCGCTGGTGCGAGTATCTCGGCGCGCACTTCGGCAGCGGCGAGGCTCTTGGCCGCAACCTCATCATCCGCGACGGTCAGGTTCACATGGCAAACCTCTGCCTTGCGACCTGCCAGAAAGTCAACGGCGTGTCCCGCCTGCACGGCGACATTCTCAAGAACGACCTCTTCCACGATCTTTACACCATCACACCCGAGCGCTTCACCTATGTCACCAACGGCATCGATCACCGCCGCTGGCTGTCTCAGATAAACCCCGGCCTTGACGCTCTCGTCAAGGAGCTCACCGGCGGGGACGAGTACCTTACAAACCCCGAGGTGCTCATCAAGCTTGCCGACTATGCGAACGACGCCGCTGTGCGTGAGCGCGTGCTGGCGATAAAGCGCGCGAATAAGGAGAGCTTCGCCGAGTTTGCCCGCCGCAACGACAGCTTCGCCCTCAACACCGAAGCCATTATGGATGTTCAGGTCAAGCGCCTGCATGAGTACAAGCGCCAGCTGCTGTGCGCGATGAGCATCGCGAGCCTTCAGCTCCAGCTCCACGATGACCCGAACCGCGAGTTCCTGCCGCGCACCTTCGTGTTCGGCGCGAAGGCCGCCGCGGGCTACAAGACCGCAAAGCGCATCATAGAGCTGCTGCTGAGCATGGCAAACGACATCAACAACGACCCCGTCTGCAAGGATAAGCTCCAGGTCTACTTCGTCGAGAACTACCGCGTCTCCGCCGCCGAGGCTATAGTGCCCGCCGCACAGATATCCGAGCAGATATCCACCGCCGGTAAGGAAGCCTCCGGCACCGGCTGCATGAAGCTCATGATGAACGGCGCTGTCACCATCGGCACGCTCGACGGCGCGAACGTCGAGATGTACGAGCGCCTCGGCGATGAGAACATGTTCCTCTTCGGCCTGCACACCAATGAGATCGCCCAGCTTCGCGCGAACGGCTATGACCCGGGCGCAATCGCAAGAAACGACCCCGAGATCAGCCGCATCTTCTCACGCTTCAGCGAAGGCTTCTCCGACGGCAAGAGCTACTCCGACCTTGTCAGCCAGCTGCTCTACGGCGGCGACCCGTACATGCTCATCGCCGACTACCGCGCCTACGCCGACTGCCAGAAGCGTCTCTATGACCGCATCTCCGACAAGAGCGAGCTTGCGCGCCTTGCCATCATGAACACCGCCGAGAGCGGCATCTTCGCCGCCGACCGTGCGATCAGCCAGTACGCACACGAGATATGGAACGTAAAGTAAAGAAATAAAATGGATCTTCAGAACAAAGCCGCCGTCATCGGCGGACTCAACGCGGATATATGGGGCCGCCCCTCCGGCCCCATTATCCTGCGCGACTCGAACCCCGGCTCAGTGACGCTCACCCCCGGCGGTGTCGGGCGCAACATCGCGCACGACCTCTGCCTGCTTGGACTTGACGTCAGCCTTGTCTCCGCCGTCGGCGACGACTCCAACGGTGAGTTCCTGCTTGACCGCTGCCGCGGCCTCGGTATGGACGTCAGCCGCGTGCGCGTCGTACCCGGCGCGCGCAGCTCGAGCTATCTTTATATTACCGACGAGCGCGGCGATATGCAGCTTGCCGTAAACGACATGGCCGTCTGCAATGAGATAAGCCCTGAGTACCTTGAGCGCGTCCTGCCCAGCATTCAGGCCGGGGCGCTGGTGCTCGACACGAACCTGCCGGTCGAGTCGCTCGAATTTATCTGCCGCAGCTCCTGCATACCGCTCTATGCCGACCCCGTTTCCTCGGTCAAGGCGATGAAACTGCGCAGCGTGATGAAGCACCTGCGCGCCATCAAGCCTAACGCGCTCGAAGCCGCAGCGCTCACCGGGCAGACTGACCCCGAGCTTGCTGCCCGCGCGCTCATTGACGAGGGCGTGCAGCGCGTGTTCATCAGCCTCGGCACGAACGGCATGATCGCCGCCGAGGGCTCGCGCATACTGCGTATGCCGTCTCCGGAAGCAAACGTCGTGAACGCGACCGGCGCGGGTGACGCTGCGATGTCCGCCATAGTCTGGGCAGACCTGCACGGCCTGAGCCTTGAGGATTCCGCGCGCGCAGCACAGCTCGCCGGTGCGATAACCTGCGCAAGCAAGGAGTCGAACGCCCCTGAGCTGAGTAGGCTTCCCGGCCTGCTCGCGGCAGAATAAAAAGATATCGGAGAAAGCTTCGGCTTTCTCCGATATCTTTTTATAAGCGGTTATTCTTTATTTTCCTCCGCATCCTCCGGGAGCTTATCGCGCTGGACAAGCACCTTTTCGACACGGCGGCCGTCGGTCATGCGCAGCACGGTGACGGTGAAGTCACGATAATGGAAGCTGTCCCCGGCGTGCGGGAAGTCGCCGAACATCTCAAGCGTCCAGCCGCCGACGGTGTTGCTCTCGGGGGAGAAGCTCTCCTCGTCAAGCCCCATGAGCTCGGCAAAGTCGGAGATGACCATAGAGCCGTCAAGCTCGTATTCATCCTCGCTGCGCTGCACAAGCTCGTGCTCGACGGTGTCCGTCTCATCCCAGATATCGCCGACGATCTGCTCAAGCACATCCTCCATCGACACGACACCGAGGGTGCCGCCGTATTCATCGGAGACTATGGCGAGGTGCTGCTTCGCCTTGCGCAGCTGATTGAGCACCGCGGGCAGCTTCATGGTCTTGTAGACATAGCAGGGCTTCATCAGAAGCTTGCGGATATCGGCGTGGCCGTTATCCGCCATGGCCTTGAGGAAGTGGTTGAGATACAGCACACCGATGATGTTATCGATGCTGCCCTCATAGACCGGGATGCGCGAATACGTGGCCTCCTCGATGACGGACATGATATCGTCCCAGTCGTCCTCAATGTCTATCGCGCAGACGTCGACACGCGCGGTCATAACGTCGAGCGCGGATATCTCGGAGAAGTCTATCGCGGCCTGCACAAGCTCGGACTGATCCTCGTCGAGAACATCCTCGTCCTCGGCGGTCTCAATGATGGACTGGAGCTCCTCAACGGCTTCGTCGCCGCTCTCGTCCTTCTGGTCGGGCAGACCCTTTGTGATAAGCTCGATGAGCTTCACGACTACCCAGATAAGGGGCTTGAGGACGATCATCATAAAGCGCACGGGATAGGCGTGGCGCAGAGCGATGCGGTTGGCGTTCTTCTTTGCAGTGATCTTCGGTATCGTCTCACCGAAGATGATGACAAGAAACGTCAGCACGACGGTCGATACCCACGCGTAGTCCTCAGAGCTTGTAATGAGTATCACAAGCACGGACGCGAGAGAGGACGCACCGATGTTCGCAAGGTTGTTGCCGATGAGTATGGCGCTGAGAGCATCGTCAAAATGCTCGGTTATCCTGACTGCAAGCCCGGCCTTCTTGGAGCCGTCATCCCGCGCGTTTTCAAGGCGCAGCACGTTGCAGGAGGAATACGCCATTTCGGACGCGGAGCAGAAGTTTGAAAGGCACAGGCACAGGAAAATGCCGATGGAGATAAGAACTATATTCACTGCGCCTCACCGCCTTCCTCTTCTGCCGGAAGCAGGGCGACTGTAAGCTTCATTATACGGTTGTGGTTCATATCCTTCACCGTGACAAGCACCTGATGATAGCGGAAGCTGTCGCCGGGCTTGGGGATAGTGTCAAACTTTTCATAGGCCCATTCGCCCATGAGCGTGTTCACAAGCTCCTCGTCGTTTTCTGGGTCCTCGTAGCCGATCTGATCGAACACGTCGCTGACGGTCTCATCCGCGCCGACCTCGTACACGCCGTCACCGATCTCGACCATCGGCTCTTCAATGACGTCGTCCTCGTCCCATATCTCGCCGACGAGCTCCTCAAGGATATCCTCGACCGTCACGATGCCGAGCGTCCCGCCGTAGTTATCGGTGACGACGGCAATGTTCAGCTTGCGCCTTGAGAGGATGGGGAGCAGTTCATCGATATTCGTACTCTGGTGGACGAAGAGCACTTCATCCAGCATGGGCTTTATATCAAGATTCTCGCCGAGGCGGAGATAGGCCTTGATATATTTGCGTATCTGGAGCACGCCGATGATGTTGTCAATGCTGCCCTCGTAGACGGGCAGGCGGCTGTGGTTCGTGGATTTGATAAGGCTCAGCAGCTCCGCGTGGCTGCTGTTTATGTTTATGGCCACTATATCGACCCGCGGGGTCAGCACGCTCTCAACGGTGACGTCGCCGAACTGGAGCGCGGAGGATATCAGGTCGCCCTGATCCTCGTCAAGGCTGCCCTCCTCGGTCATGTCCTCGATGATATCGTACAGCTCATCCTCCGTGACGGAGATCTGGCTGTCGCCGGGGGTAAGTTTCGCGGCGGCCTGACCTATCCATGTCAGCAGCTTCGAGAGCGGGGCGAAAAGCTTCATAAAGAAGCAGAGCACCGGCGCGCAGGAGAGAGCGAGAGTATCGCTGTACTTCTTCGCAACGCTCTTCGGGAGCATCTCGCCGGCAAAGAACACAACGACGGTGGTAATGATCGTACTTATCGACACGGCGCTCACGCCCCACTTCTTCGTGACCGCGAGGGTGACGATAGAGGCTGCGGCGATATGTACGATATTGGTGCAGATAAGCAGGGTGCTGATGGCCAGATCAAAATTATCCAGCACATAGAGAGTCTTTTTTGCCCGGAAGTCGCCGCGTTCGGCAGACGCCTTAATGCGGCTGCGCGATGCGGAGGCCATCGAAGTCTCCGTAACAGCAAAAAATGCGGCGCATACAAGCAGCAGCGCGGCAATTATCCAAGGCAATCGACTGCCATCATCCATAAGAGGATACACATCTCCTTTTAATAAATTAATCTGTAGTATAGCATAGCGCGCTGTTTCCGTCAATATTCGTAATGTTGCGAATCTATGAAATTATCGAGCGTCGTATCTGTTCTTTTCCCGCCGGATATGCTACAATATAACACACTATTTTATTCGGACGGAATTGAAATGAAGATTGAAAGAGAATACCCCTCCTTTATAATAACCAAGAAAGGCAGCGCATGGGTCGGCACGGGTCACCCGTGGATATATGCGCAGGAGATAATCTCCAAAAGCGCCGAGCCGGAAAATGGCGCGCTTGTCGACGCACTCAGCGAAAACGGGCGCTATCTCGGCACGGGGCTGTACAGCCGCGAGAGCAAGATAGGCCTGCGGCTCATCTCCCGCAACGCGAACGACCGTTTTGACGCGGAGTTCTGGAAGCGCCGCATCAGGTACGCGTGGGACTACCGCCGCACCGTCATGGGCGGGGACGTGTCCTGCTGCCGCGTCATCTTCGGCGAGGCAGACGGCTTCCCCGGCCTGACCGTGGACAGGTTCTCGAACATCCTCGTCACGCAGACGCTCTCTGTCGGTATGGAGCGGCTCAAGGACGTGATCTTCCCGCTGCTCGCCGAAGTGCTGCGTGAGAGCGGGGAGCGGATAGACGGCATATATGAGCGCAACGACGTCGCCATCCGCGCGCTTGAGGGGCTCGAGCAGGGCAAGGGCTGGTATGAGCTGCCGGGCGAGGAGCACCCGCAGAGCACCGTGACCGAGATATGCGAGAACGGGATATACTACGCCGTCGATTTCGAGAACGGGCAGAAAACGGGCTTCTTCCTCGACCAGAAATATAACCGCCTTGCCGTGGCGCGCATTGCAAAGGGGCGGCGCGTGCTCGACTGCTTTACCCACACCGGCTCCTTCGCGCTCAACGCCACGCGCGGCGGTGCAGAGCACGTGACGGCGGTGGACGTGTCGGAGAGCGCCGTTGAGATGGCACGGGAGAACGCGCGCAGAAACGGCCTTGAGGACAGGATGGACTTCGTTGCGGCGGATGTGTTCGACCTCCTGCCGGAAGTGAAGAAGGGCGAGTATGACTTTATCATCCTTGACCCGCCGGCATTCACAAAGTCGCGCAAGACTGTCGGCCGCGCCGAGAAAGGCTATAAGGAGATAAATCTGCGTGCGCTCAAAGCGCTGCCGCGCGGCGGATATTTTGCGACGGCCTCGTGCAGCCACTTCATGCCGTCGGAGCTGTTTGTGAAGATGCTGCTCTCCGCGGCACAGGACGCGAATGTCGAGCTGCGGCAGATCGAGGCGCGCCAGCAGGCACCCGACCACCCGATACTCTGGAACGTCCCGGAGACGGATTACCTGAAATTCTATATTTTTCAAGTTGTCTGAGCCTTCGGCGGACGATAAAAAGGCTCTGCACCATGATCCGGTGCAGAGCCTTTATTAATTAATGTTTACCTCACCATTCGAGGTTCTTTTCCGTCTCCTTGGAGAAGACGTGTGCGACGTTGCCGTCAAAGCTGAAGCTGACAGCGTCGCCCATGGCGTAGTGCTCCTTCATGTCGAGCGTCGGGACGATGATGATAACATCCTTGCCCTCGGCAGTGACGTGCAGATGCACGGAGGAGCCCATCATTTCGCTCACGTCGACCTTCGCTGCGATGCCCTCGCCGGGAGCTTCGATGACCGTATGCTCCGGACGGACGCCGAGCGTCACGGGCTGGGACTTTATGTCGTTTTCAAGCAGGCGCGCTTCTTTCTCCGCGCTCAGCTCTATGCGCTTTCCGCCGAGCTCGACGAAGAACTTCTTATCCTCGCGCACGAGCTGCGCATCGAAGAAGTTCATCTGCGGGGTGCCGATAAAGCCCGCGACGAAGAGGTTGCGCGGATTGTTGAACACCTCCTGCGGAGTACCGATCTGCTGGATGTAGCCGTCGCGCATGATGACTATTCTGTCGCCGAGGGTCATGGCCTCGGTCTGGTCATGGGTGACGTATATAAAGGTGGTATTGATACGTTCGCGCAGCTTGATTATCTCGGCACGCATCTGGTTGCGCAGCTTTGCGTCGAGGTTGGAGAGCGGTTCATCCATCAGGAAGACGGCGGGGTCACGCACAATCGCGCGGCCGATGGCGACGCGCTGGCGCTGGCCGCCGGACAGAGCCTTGGGCTTGCGGTCAAGGTACTGGGTGATATCGAGGATCTCCGCAGCCTCGCGGACCTTCTTGTCGATAACGTCCTTGCGCTCCTTGCGCAGCTTCAGGGAGAAGGCCATGTTCTCATAGACGGTCATGTGTGGGTACAGGGCGTAGTTCTGGAAAACCATCGCGATATCCCTGTCCTTGGGCGCGACGTCGTTCATGAGCTTGCCGTCGATGTAAAGCTCACCCTCGGTGATCTCCTCGAGACCCGCGACCATTCTCAGCGTCGTGGACTTGCCGCAGCCGGAGGGGCCGACCAGAACGATGAACTCCTTATCGGCGATGTCAAGGCTGAACTCCTGCACCGCGACAACGCCCTGCTCGGTTATCTGGAGCTTGGCCTTGCCTTCCTCTTCCTTGTCGTCCTTCTTCTTTTTCTTCTTGTTCTCTCCGCTTACGAACGGGTAGATTTTTTTGACGTTTCTCAGTGATACAGTTGCCATTCTTTCCGACTCTATGCGCCGGGCCTCCGCCTCAGACGCACTCGCAGGGGCATCGCCACCCGCATTACGGCAGATCTCCACGCTGCCGCACCCTGAGCCTCAGGGAAAATAAATTCCTCCTTCATTAAAGCTGTGGGAAGCATTGTGTGGAGTGCCGCCCACGCAGTCAAATAGGACTTATTGTCCACTGTAAATGATTATACAGGCTGCGCCCTGATATTACAACTCAAAAATCGCCCCCGAAAATTGTGCACTTTGCCGGGGAATACTGCCGTTCTGCACGCATATATATGGGAGGAAAACTCTACAGGTGGTGAAGAGATGAGAATTTTACGCATGGGCAGCATCGGCCCCGCGGTCGAGCTGCTCCAGCTCGCGCTGAACCGCGCGGGCTTCGGAGAGCTGCGTCAGGACGGAATATTTTCGAGCGCGACGGACAGCGCCCTGCGCCGCTTTCAATCTGCGCACGGACTGACGCCCGACGGTGTCGCCGGGCGGGACACGCACAGGGCGCTCCTGCCGTGGTACACCGGATATATAATGCACCGTGTGAAAAGCGGCGACACGCTCTGGACCATCGCGCAGATGCACGGCAGCAGCGTCGAGGCTATAGAGACTGCGAACCCCGGCATAGTCCCGGAGCGGCTGAGCGCGGGGGAGTATGTCACTGTGCCGCTGCCGTTTCCGGTCGTGCCGGTAGATATAAGCTGGTCGTCGGCGCTCGTGGGCTACTGCGTTCGCGGGCTTGCCGCGCGTTATCCGTTCATCTCCGTCGGGGATATCGGCAAGAGCGTGATGGGCCGCCCGCTCTGGCGGCTGAGCCTCGGCACGGGGGAGAACCGCGTGCTGTATAACGCCTCGCACCACGCCAACGAATGGATATGCACGCCTGTGCTGATGAAGTTTGCCGAGGAGCTATGCCAGGCCTATGTCACCGATGGTACGCTGTTTGACCAGCGCGCCGCGGATATCCTCTCATACGCGGATATCCACCTCATCCCCGCCGTGAACCCGGACGGCATGGATCTCGTGACCGGCGAGCTGCAAAACGGCGAGTTTTACCGTCAGGCGCAGAACATCGCCGCGGACTATCCGCGCTTTCCGTTCCCCTCGGGCTGGAAAGCGAACATACGCGGCGTCGACCTCAATCTGCAGTACCCCGCCGGCTGGGAGCAGGCGCGTGAGAACAAATACGCCCTCGGCATCCGCTCGCCCGCCCCGGCAGACTATGTCGGCAGCGCCCCGCTCACAGCGCCCGAGAGCCGCGCAATGTATGATTACACTCTTGCTCTCGCCCCGGCGCTGACTCTCGCGCTGCACACGCAGGGCGAGGTGATCTACTGGCGCTATCTCGACTATGAGCCGCCGCAGTCACGCCGCATCGGGGAGATATTCTCTGAGGCCTCGGGCTATACGCTTGAGGAGACGCCGTTTGCCTCAGGCTTTGCCGGGTACAAGGACTGGTTCATCGAGAGCTTTGACCGCCCCGGCTACACGATCGAAGCCGGGCTCGGCACGAACCCGCTGCCAACGTATCAGTTCCCGGATATCTATGAGCGCTGCCTCGGCATCCTCGTCTACGGCGCGCTTGTAACGTGATAATAGAACTCCCCGGCCGGTGGCCGAGGAGTTGGAATCTTATGAATTTCAGGCAGTCTCCGCGCTCTTATCATCAAGCGCCCGCATCGCCTTTTTGAACTCAACAGAGAACATCACTGCCGTGAAGCAGACCGCGATGATGTCCGCGACAGGCTCCGCCGTATATACGCCGGTCGTCTTGTCCGCGATGAACTGCGGCATGATGTATATCAGCGGCAGCAGCAGTACGAACTTGCGCATCACCGCCACGATTATCGAGCAGCCCGCGAAGCCTATCGAGACGAAGGTCATCTGGCAGGCTATCTGTATCCCGAACATGAACAGCGCGCCGCAGTATATGCGCAGCGCCTTTTTCGTGAACAGGATAAGCGCCGCATCCGATGAGAACATCCCCGCAAAGAGTCCGGGGAAGAGCATTACCAGCGCCCACAGCGTGACCGAGAAGCACAGGCTGACCCGGAGCAGCAGCCGGAACGTGCCCCTGACGCGCCCGGCGGAGCGCGCGCCGTAGTTGTAGCTGAGTATCGGCTGCGCGCCCTGGGCAATGCCCTGAAGCGGCAGCATCGCCAGCTGCATCACGCTTGTGAGTATTGTCATCGCGCCGACCGCGATGTCCCCGCCGTACTTGAGCAGGGAGGAGTTGAAGCACACGGAAATGACGCTTTCGCTCGCCATCATCACAAAGCTTGCTGCGCCGAGCGCAATGCAGGGGAGCACGAGCTTTGCGCCGGGGAAGAAGTTCTCCGCGCGCAGCGTGAGCGTCGTCTTTTTCCCGCGCAGGAAAACGAGTACCCACATACAGGACAGGCACTGTGATATCACCGTTGCCAGCGCCGCGCCGCGCACCCCCATGCCGAGGGCGAAGATGAACACCGGGTCGAGCACGATGTTCGTCACCGCGCCGATGAGCACCGTGTACATGCCGATGTTCGCAAAGCCCTGCGCCGTGATGAAGGCGTTCATGCCGAGCGTCAGCTGCACGAATACCGTGCCCAGCGCGTATATGTTCATGTAGTCCGCGGCGTAGCCTATGGTGTTTTCGCTCGCGCCGAAGGCCAGCAGCAGGCCGCGTCCCCATATCAGCAGCGCTGCCGTCAGCACAGCAGAAATGCCCAGCTGAAGCGTAAAGCAGCCGCCGAGGGTCTTCTCGGCGCTGTCATGGTCGCCGCGCCCCATGAATATCGACGCGCGCGGCGCGCCGCCCGTCGCGGAGAAGGACGCGAAGGCTGACACGACGAGTATGATCGGCATGCATACGCCGACGCCTGTCAGCGCAAGGCTGCCGTCGCCGGGCATGTGCCCTATGTATATGCGGTCGACGATGTTATAGAGCATGTTCACTAACTGCGCGATGACCGTCGGTACTGCGAGCTTCAGAAGCAGCTTGCCGACAGGCTCCGTTCCGAGAAAGGTTTTGTCCTGATCCATGAGATGCACCCTGTTCTTTGATTTAATAGCAATTATAATATTATGGTCTTGCTGCACCTGCTTTTCAAGTCAGGAATTATTAATTTTTGTGCGCAGACGGTTGACCTCGCCGCGTCGTTGATGTAAAGTGGGAATATCAGAATACAGGGGGGGACACGCAATATGCTCTGGAAAATATGCCTTAAAAGATTCCGCTGGTTCATATACTGCCTCATTCTCGCCGTCCTGTTCGCTCTGCCTGCCGCGCTTGGCAACGGGGAATCCGGCGGCGCGTTCGGCGCGATAGCGTTCTTTATCTTTGTGCCCGCGGCCTTTGTCGCCTTCGTGTGGGCGGTCTACGCCGCCGTGCGCGATGTCGTCAATGTACGTAAAGGCGGCGCACTGCCCGAGGATAAGCCCTCGGTGGTTTCCACGGCTGCCGGAAAGCTGCGCGATGAAGCCGCCGTTGTCAATGAGCTTGACTCCCACGGCCGTGCGAAGTATTTCATCCTCCGCATCCTTGGTGTGCTGCTGGTCGTCGGCGGCATCGCGCTTATTATCAAGGACGCCGTTGTTATCGGCACCATCGTCCTCATCGCCGGCGGCGCTCTCTGGATCGCGGCCTCGCCCAAGAGCTTCAATGAGACTACCGACGGCATGAAGATGGTCACCTGCCCTAAGGAGATGACCGTTGAGGAGCTTTACCGCGGCATCCGCGGCATGAGCACCGCGCTCGGCGCCCCGTATATCGGCAGGGTCAGGACCATCCCTGGCGACACTATCCTCTTCGGACCCGACGCCGACGGCTGGTTTGCATATGTTTACAAGTCTCTCGACGGCAGGAGCTTCTATGCCGCGCTGAGCGACTTCACCGCGACGATCGAGACGCCCGCCCAGAACCCCGCACCGGCGGCAGACGGCGAGACGGAGACGGATTACGACGGCGTACTTGAGGAGATATACACTGCCGTGAAGCACTGCGCCGACCGTGCGCGCACCGGGGCTTGACTTGCGCCGCCGCTTCATGTAGAATACATAAAATAACCAAGGACACGCCTTTGGCGTGTCCTTTATAAAAGAGGATAAACTATGACAGACGAGAATATAAACGCTCTCCCTGAGGAGCATGATACCGGGGAGCTGTATTATCACGACCATGGCGACGGTCACGTCCACGCTCACACCCATGAGCATGAACATGGACACGGTCACGGGCATACGCACACGCAGACAAAGGCCGTCGTGAACCGGCTTGCCCGTGCCATCGGGCACCTTGAGTCCGTGAAGCGCATGGTCGAGGATGGGCGGGACTGCACCGATGTGCTCATCCAGCTTGCGGCGGTGCGCTCGGCGCTCAATAATACCGCCAAGATAATCCTGAAGGATCATATCGAGCACTGCATCAGCGATGCTGACCATGGCGACGGCGACAGTCTCCAGCACCTCAACGACGCTATCGATAAGTTCATATAAGAAAAAAGGCTGTGAAGATTTTTCTTCACAGCCCTTTTTCTGCGTTTAAATATTTGAGCCTGCGTTATAGCCCTCGCGTCTTGCGTTGAATATTTTCCTGACCTGCGCGCAGTCGCCGATCTTCCAGAAGTCGTAAGCGAGCGTGCGGAACTGCTCCGCCTCGTCGTCCATCGGCAGATAGCCTCCTGCCCAGATGACCGAATCTGCTTTCAGCTCCAGCTCGCTGCCGTCCGGGGTGCGTATCACGGCTCCGTTTCCTGTAACGGCTACGCAGTCCGCTTCGTTGAGAATCGTCACGGGAACCTTTTCCAGCTCCATCAGAAGCCCCTCGCGGTAGAGATACGCCGCATCGCGGCAGACTTCTTTTTTGCGGCTGATGAGCTGCACGCTTCGTCCCGTCATCCCGAGCTGCAATGCGATCTCGCAGCCCACGAGCCCGCCGCCTATGACCGCGGCAGTCTGCCCTATGGAATCAATATCCCGCAGCGCGTCGGCCGCCATGATCGCCCTCTCTCCGCCCGGAACGTCGGGGCGTTTTGCCTTTGCGCCGAGCGCGGCTACTATCACGTCGGGCTGCAATTCCTCGGCAAGCTCCTGCGTTGCCTCGGTGCCGAGCCGAAGCTCCGCTCCGCTGCGCTCCAGCCGCCTGATCATCACCTGCATCAGCTGGTCTACCTTCTGCTTGAAAGGCACATACTTTGCATAGCGCATCGCCCCGCCGAGCTCCTGCTCCCTTTCGCACAGCACTACGCTGTGCCCGCGCTCGGCAAGCTCCGCCGCTGCTTCCATACCGGCGGGGCCGCCGCCTATCACAAGAACACGTTTCGGCTCGTCAGTCTTCTTGACCTGACTTGCCGGAATTTCTTTATATGCTGTGGGGTTTGCCGGGCAGCGGCGTATGCGCGAGCAGTGGCGCACATAAGGCACAAAGGACTCGCTTATGCAGGCCATGCAGCGCAGGCATGGGTATATCAGGTCATCCCTCCCGGCCTTGAGCTTGTTCGGCAGCTCCGGGTCTGCAAGCAGCGGCCGCGCCAGCGCGACGATATCCGCCCGACCCTCGGCGATGATGCTCTCCATCAGCTCGGGGTCGCCGAGCGCGCCGACCGTGACCACCGGGGTGTGCTTCATTTCTTTCTTGATCGCCTCGGCGAGATAGACGTTGCAGCCCTGCGGGAGAAACCCATTGGGTATCATGTGCTGGTTGGTCGAGGGGACGTGGAATGTTCCGGAGGTCACGTGGATGAGGTCTGCCTTGCCGTCCAGAAGCTTTGCGAATTCTATCTGGTCTTCAAGCGTCAGCCCGCCCTCGACGATCTCGGTGCCGCTCATGCGCACCTCAATGGGGAAATCGTCCCCACATTTTTTGCGGATGTTTGCGATGACTTCCATCGTGATGCGGGCGCGGTTTTCGAGGCAGCCGCCGTATTTGTCCGTCCTGCGGTTGTTGAGCGGTGAGAGGAACTGGTGCAGCAGCCATCCGTGCCCGGCGTGAATCATCACGATATCCACCCCTCCGAGCTTTGCCATCTCCGCGGCGTCGCCGAAGCGCTCAACGATATAGTCTATGGTCTCCTGGTCAAGCTCGCTGTAATCCTTGCCGAGATGCCCCGGCCCGGCGCTCGGTCCCCAGATGGGCCCGTCGTAGTATTCGGGGTTTGCGCGCGTGCCCGGATGTATCAGCTCTACCGCCGCAAAGGCGTTGTGCTTTTTTATCGCGTCCGTCGCCGCGTGGAGATAGGGGAGCACCTCCGGGTCGTCCAGCGCGATGCAGAGCTTGTGTGAAATGCCGGTCTTCATGTCGATGCGGCATTCACCCATGTGAACTATCGCCGCTCCGCCTTTCGCTTTCCCCTCAAAGATCGCGATGTTCTCCGCCGTCGGATACCCGCTTATCGGCAGGTTCGAGATGTTGACGGGCGCGGCCTCAATGCGGTTCTTGAGCGTCAGCCGCCCTACCTTGATAGGGCTGAACAGATGCGGGTATTTATATTCCATGTGTGCTTTTCCTCCTGCCATGCGTTTACTTCGCTTCGGCGTTCTTAGGCTGCGCCGCAAGGCTTACGACGATGTAAGCTATCAGCGCCGGGATGAGAGAGGTAAAGGCAATGTACGGGATCTGCACGCCGCACTTGTTGAGAATGATCATGGCCATGCCGCATAGAGCGCTGGCGATTGCGCCCTCCTTGGTGCCTTTCTTCCAGAAAATGCCGCCGAGGACCATGACGAGCGCACCGGCGTTCATTATCGAGTAGGTGGAGGACAGCAGCGAAAGTATGCTTGAAGAGCTGATAGCGAGTATAGGCGCTATCACACCGGATACGAGTGTGACTATGGCGGACAGACGGCCGAGCTTCTTTTCATCTGCCTTGGGGTTGAGCGTCTTGAAGTAAATGTCGTTGACGGCGTTCGCAGTGACATTGAGCAGGCCTATGTCCATCGTGGACATGACCGCCGAGAGAACCGCTGCGATCATCAGCCCGGCGACGATCGGGGGCATATCCTGCAGGACGACCGTGAAGAGGATCGAAGCCGTCGGCGCATCCGGGAAAAGCGCCTTTCCGTACATACCTATAACGACCGGCATTATAACAAACGGGATCAGCGCTGCCGCCGCGATTATCGGCGACCAAAACGCGACCTTTTCATCCTTGCAGGAGGCCGTGCGCTGGTAGGCCGCGCCGGAGATAAGCCCGTTGAGCGCGCTGGGAACGAGCATCATCACAAGGCGCTCCCCGCTGAACGGGACAGGATCGAAAGCGCTTGCGGGCAGTGCAGCCGATATGGCGTCAAACCCGCCTTGCATTGCAACGATAACGATGCAGAAAACCGTAGAGAAGAATATCACGAGAGTCTGCACGGAGTCCGTTATCATAACTCCCCACATACCGGAGATCGAGCAGTAGATAAATACGACCACCGCCATCACGATCCCGCCGAGGGTCGGGTTAAGGCCGAGCGCTTCAAACAGTGCGCATCCTGCCATTATCTGGGCTGCCATGATGCCGAGCGTTGCGCAGATATTGAGCACCGCCATCAGCACGGAAGCAAATTTGCTCTTATAACGGTCGCGGATGAGATCGGGAATGGTGATATATCCGCGGGTATACAGCAGCCTTGACATTACCAGCGCGAAGAGCACATAGGACAGGCACGCGCCGAGGCCGTACCACATACCGCCTATGCCGTATTCAGCACCGTACTGCGCTCCGCCGACGACAATGCCGTTGCCTACGTGTGCGCCGATGTATGTGCACACCATTACGAACATACCGCCGGACTTGCCCGCTGTGAGGAATTCCGTCATGGTCGCGCTCTTTTTCTTCCCGGCAAAGCCTATCGCCAGCATACCGGCCATGTATATGACCAGGATAACTATAATAACTGCCATCTTGTTTCCCCTTATCTCTTCATTGACTGCGTTTAACTAATTACCGCATTAGCGCTGTAGCGATATAAAGAATTATAAACCGGCTCCCGGAAAATGTCAACGGAGAAAAGAAGATTTTTGTAAAAAATATGCTTCCGGAAGAAACCGGAAGCATATAAACTCAATATAAAAGGAAATCCTACGCCAGCATCCCCGCCATGCACTGCTTGTATACTTTGCGGAAGTAGAGCGTCTCGGCAGCGCCGGTTATTGCCCAAGAGAAGAAGTACAGCAGATAGAGTGACGGTATCGTTTTATAGAACGCAAACACCGTGTATATCCACACCACGCGGAAGACGCAGGAGCCGAGAACGACTATTATCATCGGCACTATGCTCTTCCCAAGTCCGCGCGCCGCGGCTATCGAGCAGTCCATGAACGCGCCGACGCCATAGGAGAAGCACATGATCTTTATGCGCTGCATTCCCGCCTCTATGACCGCCTGCTCGTTTGCAAAAATCGACAGGAACTCTCTTCCAAAGCCGAGCAGCAGCACGCCGCATATTGCGCCCGCCGCGAAAGAGTATGCAAGGCTTACAATGTAGCTTTTCAGTATGCGCTCCTTGCGCCCTGCGCCCCAGTTGCGGCTTATGAAGCTCGAACAGGCCGTGTAGAACGCAGCCTGCGTGTTGAATATCAGTTCGTCGGCATTGACCGACGCGGAGTTTCCGGAGACCGTGACCGCATCGAAGGTGTTCAGGCCCGCCTGTACGAACATGTTTGCCACCGCGAATATCGCATGCTGCAAGCCTGTTGGTATCCCAAGCATCAGCACGCGCGAAGCGCTCTGGCCGTTGAAGCGGAGCTTTGAGAGGGACAGGCGGCAGTCGTCGTTCCTGCGGCAGAGGTGCACCGTTATCATCACCGCCGACAGCACCTGTGCTATAACGCTCGCGATAGCCACGCCGTCCGCCGCCATATGGCACTTTATGACGAAGAACAGGTTAAGTATCACGTTCAGTATGCCCGATACCGTCAGGTACAGCAGCGGCCTTTTCGTGTCCCCGGCGGCGCTCAGCACACCGTTGCCGAAGTTATACACCGCCATCGCCGGCAGACCAAGCGCGTAGATGCTGAAGTACAGCACCGCGCCTTCAAGCAGCTCATCCTTTGTGTGCAGCAGCACCAGTAGGTCCCTTGCAAAGACACGGCAGATAAGGCACAGCAGCACGCCGACCGCCGCGCAGATGATGAAGGAGGTATGGATGTTCTTCTCCGTTCTTTCCTTGTCCTCAGCGCCGAGCGAGCGCGCGACCTCGACGTTTACGCCGCTGCCAAGTCCTATCAAAAAGCCCGTGAAGAGCGTGACGAGCTGCGTTGTCGAACCCACCGCGCCGAGAGCCCTGTAGTCCGCGAACTTCCCCGCCACGGCGACGTCGCTGAGATTGAACAGGATCTCCAATAGCTGCGTCAGTACAAGCGGTATGCTGAAGAAAAGTATATTTTTCCAGAGCGACCCTGAGGTCATCTCTATTGTCCGGCTGTGATGGTAATGAGCCCTGTGCGTACGCTGCATATTTCCCTCGCACATCATGTTATGGCTGTTTCAGCCTCGATGCAGGAGCAGAGTATAGCACTGCCGAAACCCGATTTCAAGCCCCGAAATGTAGATTTTTTGCCCGTTTAGTGTTATATTATGGGCATAAAGCTCAACACGGAGAGAAACAAAATGGACTATTATAATATAGAAGCGTTTGACGCGACGGGGCTTGTGAAAACCGTCTTCACCTCTAAGGGGCACGGCTGCTGGCTCAGCAACTCTGAGGATGGGCACCGCGGCTACCGCGAGGTGCTCAGCCACCTTGGCCTGACGGAAAAGGACATCGTCTCCACCTTCCAGCGGCATACGGACATTGTGCGCCCCGTCACCCATGCCGATGCCGGGATGAACACTTTCTGGCGCAGCGACCCCGTTGAGCCCGCCGATGGAATTATCACGAATGAGCGCGGGCTGCTGCTGACCTCCATGGAGTCGGACTGCACCCCGGTCTATCTGCTCGACACGGTGAATAAGGCCATCGGCATGGTCCACAGCGGCTGGAAGGGGACGGCTTCTCTCATCGCTGTCAAAGCCGTAGAGAAAATGCGCCAGGAGTACGGCACGGATCCGGAAAATGTCATGGCCGCTTTCGGCCCATGTATATGCCGCCGCTGCTATGAGGTCGGTGGGGAACTGATGGAGCCGTTTCGGGTCAATTATAGTCAGAGTGATATCACCCGGCTCTTCCTGCCGAAGCCCAACGGGAAGTATACCCTGGATGTGAATTTTGCCATACGCCTCTCGCTCGAACGCTGCGGCGTGCGCCCGGACAGGATATATGACTGCGGCCTGTGTACCTACCATGACGGCCGGTTTTACTCGCACCGGCGGCAGCTGCATGACGGCGGACCCGGCGCGGATCATATGCTCACCGCGATAATGCTTGTATGATCAAGGAGTTGAAGATATGTCAATAAAGCTTATGGAGAACACCGGATATAAATATGACCCCGTTTACCGCTTCTGCGGCTGGGAGCATGCGGAGGATATCCGCCCCGTTAAGACCTGCGGCGCTGAGACGATAGGCGAGTTTTATCTCGCCTGCCTCAAGGCGTGGAGCGTGGAGACCTGCTCAGAACGCTTCCGCCCCGAGTGGTCGGCGGCCAACCCCAGTGTCGGTCAGTGTACTATCACCGCGGCGCTGGTGTATGAGTTCTTCGGCGGCGAGGTATATTCTCTGCCGCTCGACGGCGGCGGGCGGCACAGCTTCAATCGCATCGGCGGCGTGTTCATCGATCTGGCAAGCGAGCAGTTCGGCAGAAACGCCCTGCCTGACTTCTCCATTGCAGAGCCTGCCGACCCGTCGTCTCTTCTCACCGGCGGGGACAAGGCGGAGCGCTGCGCCCTGCTGCGTGAGCGCCTGCTGACTGTGCTCGCAAAGCATTGAAAACACTGCACCTACGCGATTCTAACGCGCGGGTGCTTTTATATCAAAAAGCCTTGTCAAAATGATGACATTCAGCTATAATCATATTCAGGGATAGAAACAAAAAATGGATAGGAGAGGTAATTATGGCACAGCTCAGACCCAAAATAGTTAAGCTCGCAAAGATCATAGGCGGCGCCTCCGGTATGCTCGTCAAGATAGATGAGAATGCCCCGGAATACTACTGCATGGCCGATATCGTGACCGACGAAGAGGCCGATATTGCCATTGCCGCCGGGCTTCGCAAGGAACGCACGGCGCAGTGGCTGGCGGATAAGGTCGGCAGGACGGTGGAGGAGATACAGCCCTCGCTCGACAGGCTTGTGTACTATGGCGTCTTCCGCCGCTGCAAGATCGACGGCACGGATGAGGACAGCTATTTCATGCAGATCTTCGCACCTGGCATCCTCGAAATGATGGTCAACAATCAGGAGCTTCTGCATGAGCACCCGGAGGTTGGCCGTGCGTTTGAGGAATATACCCGCCTGCGTATGCAGAGCATGGGACCCATCCTGCCGGACGGCTACGGGCTCATGCGTGTTATCCCGGTGGAGAGTGCGATAGAGGGCATCCCCGGCGTGACCGATGACGAGCGCCTGAGCCACTATCTTGATAAATACGATATTTTCTCCGTCTCGCCCTGCTCCTGCCGCGCCTCGCGCACGAGCCTCGGCGACGGCTGCGGCCATCTCGCGGAGGATATGTGCGTGCAGATGGGCAAGGGCGCGGAGCACTACATACGCACCGGCCGTGCAAGGCAGATAACGCGCGAGGAAGCGCTTGAAATAGTCAAGCGCGCCGAGGAAAACGGCCTCATGCACGATATCCCGAACATAGAGGGAGCGGGCGAGAGCGCCGCAATCTGCAACTGCTGCGCCTGCGCCTGCTTCGGCCTGCGCGCGGGGCTGATGTTCGGCGCGCGCGACGCGATCCGCTCAAACTTCGTCGCCGAAGTGGACGAGGCAAAGTGCGTCGCCTGTGCGCAGTGCGTCGAGGTCTGCCCCGGAAACGCCCTGAAGCTCGGCCAGAAGCTCTGCGCCGACTGCGCGCTGCCAGAACCTGAATACACCAAGGTCACCGAGACCTTCAATTTCGCCAAGGCCGTCAATGAAAACTACCGCGAGAACCGCGAGGACGTTATGCCCACCGGCACTGCCCCTTGCAAGGCCGCCTGCCCTGCGCACGTCCCCGTGCAGGGCTATCTGAAGCTTGCCGCGCAGGGCAGATACACCGACGCGCTGGAGCTTATAAAGAAAGAGAACCCGTTCCCGGCAGTCTGCGGACGCATATGCAACAAGCGCTGCGAGGCCGAATGCACCCGCGGCAGCGTCGATGAAGCCGTCGCGATAGACGAGGTCAAGCGATTTATCGCAGACCATGACATGAACGAGGCGACGCGCTTTATCCCCAAGATGGTGAACCAGATCGGCAGACCTTATACCGAGAAAATAGCAATCATCGGCGCGGGCCCTGCCGGTATGAGCTGCGCATATTACCTTGCAAACAAGGGCTACCCCGTCACGGTGTTTGACCGTAACCCCGTCCCCGGCGGCATGCTCACGCTCGGCATACCGGCCTTCCGTCTTGAAAAGGACGTGCTCAATGCCGAGATAGATATCCTCCGCGAGATGGGCGTTGAGTTCCGCTGCGGCGTCGAGGTCGGAAAGGACGTCACGATCCAGCAGCTTCGGGACGAGGGCTACAAGGGCTTCTATCTCGCCATCGGCGCACAGAAGTCTGCAAAGCTCAATATCCCCGGCGAGGAGCTCGAGGGCGTGTTCGGCGGCGTGGAGTTCCTGCGAGAGATGAACCTCGGCAATAAGCCTGCAGTCGGCAAGCGCTGCGCGGTCATAGGCGGCGGCAATGTCGCGATGGATGTGTGCCGCAGCGCGGGGCGTCTCGGCGCGGAGGAGACCTATATCATCTACCGCCGCTCTCAGGACGAAATGCCTGCCGACCCCGAAGAGGTCAAAGAGGCGATGGAAGAGGGCGTGAAGTTCCGCTTCCTCAACGCACCTGTCGAGATCATCGGCCGTGACGGCAAGGTCAGCGCGCTCAAGGTCGAAGCAATGGAGCTTGGCGAGCCTGACGAGAAGGGACGCCGCAGACCTATCGGCACCGGTAAGTTTGAGACGATAGAGCTTGACAGCGTGATCGGCGCGATCGGCCAGACCGTCGACTGGGGCGGCCTCGATGTGGGCAGACTCGTGACGACGAAGAAAGGCACCGCCGAGGCTGACGCCCTGACCTATCAGACCGCGCAGCCGGACATCTTTGTGGGCGGTGACTGCTATACCGGTCCGAGCTTTGCCATCAACGCAATAGCCGCAGGCAAAGAAGCGGCGATATCGCTGCACCGCTATGTCCACCCCGGCCAGACGCTGACCGCGGGGCGCGACAGACGTGAGTACCGGGCGCTCGACAAGGAGCACGTCATGCTCGATGTGGCGTCGTTTGACAATGACCGCCGCCAGCAGCCGGGCTATAACGCGGCAAAGGCCAAGACCTTTGCGGATGCGCGCGTGACATTTACGGAGGAGCAGGTACGCAGGGAGTGCGCCCGCTGCCTCGGCTGCGGCGCGACAAAGGTCGACAGCTATCTCTGCATCGGCTGCGGCCTGTGCACCACAAAATGCAAGTTCGACGCGATCCATCTCAAGAAAGTGCGCGACTGGCACGCCAAGCCCTTTGAGGCAATGCCCATCAAGGTCGCGGAAAATCTCGTCAAGCGCACCGGCGGCATCGTCAAGAAAGCGGTCGCGAAGTAATGCACGAGCTGGGTATATGCGACGCGCTGCTCAAGATGGTCGACAGCGTCGCGAAGGACGAGGAGCTCGAGTGCGTGAAAAAGGTCACCGTTGAGGTTGGCACGCTCTCGGGCGTCATCCCGGCGTATCTTTCCGACTGCTGGACGGCCGTGACGGACGGAACGGCGTATCAGGATACGCGCTTCGTCGTCGAAACGCTGCCGGGTACGGCGCGCTGCCTTGACTGCGGCGCGGAGTTCATCGCCGAGCTTGAGCAGCTGCGCTGCCCGAACTGCGGTGGAGAGAAGCTCACGCCGCTCACCGGGCGCGACCTGACGCTGAAGGAAATAGAAGCGTATTAGTGGAACAATAAATCAGGAGCAGCCGTCCATTTTGGACGACTGCTCCTGGAACCTGCCAATCTTGAGTAGAAATAGGAGAGTATATCGCTGAAGTATCGAGAAAATACGCAAGATAATAAGCAAGTTGTTGTATGCTCCATACTTGACGGATGATACAGTTGACATGAAAGTCGGGTAACTTTTTTATCATGTTTTAAGCGGGTTGGCTATGCGCTTGATAAACGTAGGCCAAACGTGCTACATATGCTTGATTTTCCTTCTGTCGTAGCTTATAATAAGGGCAGAAGGAGGAATCGCAATGGATCATAATATATCTGCTGCTCCTAAAAGTGAGATCTATCATTTTCGCATAAACCCCGAAGTTAAGCGTCAAGTCGAAGAGGTCTATGCTAAAAACGGTTTGAGCTTTACCCAGGCCATAAATGTGTTTATCCAGCAATCACTCAATGTCGGCGGCTTTCCGTTCCTGGTATCTTCAGATAACGCCGAGCTGCTCAAAGCTGCTGCACTAAAAAAGCTCATGGGTGAACTTGAGCAAGGCAAGCAGTCCGGCGATTTCATAAGCAACGAGACCGCAATTGAAATGCTGGATGTAGATAAGCTATGAAAGTTCAGTGGCGACCGGCTGCCATAGCCGATGTGCAGGCTACGCTCAAGTATATCAAATACAACCTGAAAAATCCGTCAGCGACCAGAGAGCTGAACTCAAGAATTTTTAACAGCATTTCTCTTTTGCGGGAAAACCCGTATATGGGAGCATTACTGAGCTTAAAGTTCGACCTTAATAAAACGGTACAATATAGATACTTGATTGTAAGCAAACAGATAGTCTTCTATGAGGTTATAGAAAACACTATCGAGATCATACGGGTCTTGGACGCCCGCACAGATTATTTAAGTGTGCTGTTTACGAATGGAAACTAAACCAGAGATTTTCCAACCGCTGATTGGAAAATCTCTGGTTCTCTATTCTTCTGACCTCTCGCAGGAAACGAGAAGTCTTTGCCGCCCGCCGGTATTCGGCGGATAGCAGGTCAGAAGAGTCACAAGGTCACACCCATCCTGTATCTTTATCGCATCTACATCGTCTGGGGAAATAACCTGTATATCCGTTACCTCGTACTTCATCAGCGTCCAGATGTTGTCTATGTAAACAGTGTCGCCGATTCTGTTGTCTATTCAATTCACCTGCTTATCTCTCGCTCACAACATCCACCAACTCACAGATAAACTCTGAAATCCCGTTAAACGGCGGTTCGAGTCCGGTCAGTCGCTCAAAAACAGAGGTTGTCATCAATGGAAAAATAAAAAGCTTTCCGAGCTGAAAAAGCCCGGAAAGCCTTGATGACACTGCATTGGGAGCAGTGTCATCAAAATTGGCTGACCATGATGGTGCCGGTGACCGGACTCGAACCGGTATACTGTTGCCAGCGAGGGATTTTAAGTCCCTTGTGTCTACCATTTCACCACACCGGCAGGTGTGTATAACAATTTACCACTCATTGGCCCGATAGTCAAGTCATGGGTGTACCATTTACTGACAAGGAACTTTTTTACAAAAAGCGCGTCTATATACCCGATCGACAGATCCAAAACGGAATGCGGAGGTACATGAATGCAGCAAGCTGTTTCACTGATGCTCACCGGTATATGGATGCTGGTGCTGATAAATGAAAGCGCGCGGATGACCGCGCTGCCCGAGACGAAGTCCCCGGCTTACATCGACGGCAAAATAGAACCGCCGCCGAGTGACAGTGACTCTGAAAACTGAATACAACCACAGCCATGAAGCCCGGAGCGATCCGGGCTTCAATTGCGTTATGAGCATTTTACTTCGACGTTACACGTCCGCGTCGCGCAGGACCTTGCCGGCCATCACGCGCGTGCCGAGCAGCCAGACGATATCGTTATCCTGAATGGTCATGTTGACATCCGGCTGGACAATGGGCAGGTTGCCGCGCTGCAGGCCAAGGATCATGCAGTCATAGTTCTCGCGGATGCCGCTGTCCTTTATGCTGCGCCCGTCAAGGGAGTCGCCCTTATCAACGTGCAGCGCGTAGGAATACAGGCCGCCCTCCGCCTTGCCCTCGGAGCCGATATACTCTCTGAGCGTCGGCGCGTCGGCGCTCTCCTCAAGGCCGAGGCTGAGACGCAGCGTACGCAGGTTCTCCCGCTCGCCGACGACATAGATCGTGTCCCCGGCGGCAAGCGCCGTGTTCCCGGCGGGCATGTTCTTTCTGCGCTTACCGTGGACAAGCTTTATAACATTGACGCCGAAGCGACGACCCCAGCCGAGATCCTTGAGGCTCTGTCCGGTAAAGCCGGCAGGCAGGGAGAACGAATCCACGCAGAGCTTTTCATCGAGCCACTGCTCATATTCGCCGCTGTCGGAGAAGTGCTGGAGCTGGCGTTCATTGAGGTTTGTAAGGAAGCGCGCCTCAACATTGAGGTATGCCGAGGCAAGCCAACCCGTGCGCGAGGCGAGCAGCAGCGCCGCGACTATGACCGGCAGCAGCCACGCGCTGCCGATACCGGCGATGTTCCGAAGCGGAATGAATGCGATGAGGGCGATGAGCAGTATCCTTATCCCGGACAACGCCATGAGCGGCAGGCGGAAGCTGCGCTTTTTCATCCACAGCACAGTATACTGCGGGGAGCGCGTATCGAGCATGGGGCGGATAAACAGCGCCATGCCGAGATAGATGACTGCGAGCGTGACGGCCTTTGCGGCAGACGCAGATGGCAGCGCGGTCTCGAGCAGCGGCAGCAGCCAGTACCGGCCGATGATGCCAATGCCCGCCATTATGACGCCGTAGAGCGCGACAGTGCGGATATAACGGCTGAGGAAAGCGGACCAGTCGCTGTCCTGCTCCTTCTCGCTCTGCTCCTCATCGGTGTAGCGCTCGAGCTTCTGAGTAAGCTTCTCGGGCAGGAGCTTTACAACGAAAGCATAGATATTATCGCTGTGCTTGATGAAGAACGGCGTTGTCAGCGTCGTGATGACGGAGACGGCGATGATGATAGGATAGATATAGTCCGCAATCACGCCGAGGGACAGGCCAAGGCTCGCTATGATAAAGGCGAATTCACCGATCTGCGCAAGCGAGCAGCCGCAGTGAACAGCATTCTTCAGGCTCTGCCCGGAGAGCAGCACCCCCATTGAGGAGAAGAACAGCTTGCCGACGATGGTGACAAGGGTGAGAACAAGGATCGGGACGATATACTTCACGACCATAGCGGGGTCAAGCATCATGCCGACCGAGATGAAGAACACTGCGCCGAAGAGATCCTTTACCCCCTGCGTCAGATGCTCCACGCGCTCGGCATGTACCGTGCCCGCAAGCAGCGAGCCTGCGAGGAATGCGCCGAGAGCCGAGGAGAAGCCGAGGGCATCGGCCAGGAGCACCATACCGAAGCACAGGCCGAGGGAGACGACCAGCAGAGTCTCATCGCTCATAAGAGGCGAAGCCTTGTTGAGCAGCGTCGGCAGCAGGTAGATACCGAGAATAAGCCAGAGCGCGAGATACAGCACCAGCATGCCAAGCTTCAGCGCAAGCGCCATACCGGAGATACCCTGCCCGACGGAAATGGTCGAGAGGATTATCATCATGAATATTCCCGCGATGTCCTCAATGACCAGTGTGCCGAACACAAGCTGGGCAAAGCGCTCCTTCTGGACGCCGAGATCATCAAAGGCCTTGATGATGATAGTGGTGGAGCTCATGGAGAGCATGCCGCCGAGGAAGACGCTGTCCATCGTGCCCCAGCCGAGCGCCTGACCGACAAGGTAGCCGAAGAGCAGCATGCCGCCGACCTCGGTCAGGGCGGTTATGATAGCCGTGCCGCCGACGCTCACGAGCTTATGGAGATTGAACTCCAGCCCGAGGCCGAACATGAGGATTATTATGCCGATCTCGCTCCATGTGCTTATAGAAGCGCTGTCGGTGACGTTAAAGAAGAAGGGCATGTACGGGCCGATCAGAAAGCCCGCGAGTATGTAGCCCAAAACGAGCGGCTGATTCAGTTTTTTGAAAATGACGGTGACGATGCCGCCGGTCAGAAGTATGACAGCAAGGTCGGAAATAAGTTCAGGCAGATGCAATATTAGTCCTCCGTTTCTGCCGCCGCGGCCATATCATGACCCGGCAGTGATTTCTTTTATGATACCATTATACTAAATTTTACCCCCTGCGCACAATGGCAAGCCTGTGAATTCTTTGTTAAGATATTTGGCTGTTAAGTCCTTGAAGAAAGTGGGCGGATGAATTATAATCATGCTCGTAGAAATAAAACCACGCGAAAGCGCGGATCATTCGGAGAGTGACGATATGAGCAATTTCAAGGCTTTTCTGAAGAAAAAGGACATAACAGTGACATGGCAGAGATACGGCATTGAGGCACTCGGCGCGATGGCGCAGGGGCTTTTCTGCTCGCTGCTCATAGGCACGATAATAAAGACACTGGGTACGCAGCTCGGCGTGCAGTTCATCACGGACATCGGCACCTACGCAATGGCGGTCTCCGGCCCTGCGATGGCGGTCGCGATAGGCTACGCGCTGAAGTCGCCCCCGATGGTGCTGTTCTCGCTCGCGGCGGTCGGCTGGGCGGCAAACGCCGAGGGCGGCGCGGGCGGCCCGCTCGCGGTGCTGATAATCGCCATCGCCGCGGCTGAGTGCGGCAAGGCTGTTTCCAAAGAGACGAATGTCGATCTGCTGGTCACGCCGGGCGTGACGATACTCGTGGGCGTCGCGTTGGCAAAGCTCATCGCGCCGCCTATCGGGACGGCGGCAAACGCGCTCGGCCTGCTGATAATTGAGGCGACGAACCTGCGTCCGTTCTTTATGGGCATTCTGGTGTCGGTGATCGTGGGCGTCGCGCTCACGCTGCCTATCTCCTCGGCGGCAATATGCTCGGTGCTCGGGCTGACGGGGCTCGCCGGCGGCGCTGCCGTGGCCGGCTGCTGCGCGCAGATGGTTGGCTTCGCGGTAATTTCCTTCAGAGAGAACGGCTGGGGCGGCATCGTGTCGCAGGGGCTTGGAACATCGATGCTGCAGATGAGCAACATTCTGAAGAACCCGCGGATATGGATCGCGCCGACGCTGGCCTCAGCGGTCACGGGGCCGCTTGCGACCTGTCTCTTTAAGCTCCAGATGAACGGCGCGCCGATAAACTCCGGCATGGGCACCTGCGGCTTATGCGGGCCGATCGGCGTGATAACCGGCTGGTTCGAGCCGTCCGAAGCGGCACTCGCGAGCGGGGGCGCGGCGATCACGCCGGGCGCGTTCGACTGGATAGGCCTCGCACTCATTGCTATCGTCCTGCCGGCGGTGCTCTCGCTGCTCTTCAATGCCGTGCTCAGGAAGCTCGGCTGGGTGTGCGACGGCGACATGAAGCTGTCGTAAGGCCGTTGCTGACTGGTACATTTGAAACAATGGAATAAATCAAAGGAGAAAGCCGTGCGGCTTTCTCCTTTTGCTTATGCGCTAAATGTGCGCCAATTTTAGTTCAGAATTATAAAAAATTCCGTTCGAATCTCGAAAAAATAATCCAGATACCATTCGGTATCTGGATTATTGGCACGCCGTAAGGGATTCGAACCCCTGACCTTCTGGTCCGTAGGTTGTCTCAAGGGCAAATTGGAACCGTTTTGGCTCCAATTGGTGCTTTTTACCACTGTTTGCTCGGCAGACTTTCCGTTGTTTCCGTCCAGACCTACCCACTCCAATTCTGTTCTGGGGCAAAAGTGGGTCAAGAAGGATTTTATAATTACAAACTGGAATTGACTTACTTGTTATCTCCCAAAAGCGTAATAGAATTCACCACAATAGATATGATGACACAAATCCATAACATTTTGCTCATAGAGGGCAATACATCCATAAGACCGCCCCAATCTTCATTGACAACTTGCATAGCAGCGTCCGAATAAAATGAGCATGCAGTTAATGCTGTCAACGATAAACTTATGAAACCAAACCAATTTGATTTTTTCTGTTTAGCCGCCCAAGCTAAATTTAGGATTGCAAAAATAATTGCACCAGCGCCCATTACTAACCACATATTTTAACCTCCTTAAATTCGAATTTGCTGAATTTAGCATACCATAACGCAAAAGCGTTTGCAACTGAATTTGCCTACAGAGCTGCGCAACCCAGCGGGGTCGGAGGAAGCGTACACACACTATAAGGCGTGCATCCGCTTCCTCCGGCTGTTCTCTGTCATAAAGGTAGGCTGGGTTAAATGCTCACCGCGCAGGCACAAAATGAAGCCCCGTGTTTCGGCGTGTAAGCCGCCGTGTGCGTTTTTTCTCTGAGATTCGAGTGTGTACCCGCTTTCGTGAGTAAAAGCGAACGTGAGGCATTTGTAGGCGAAGTTGAAAATGCGTAAGAACGCTGGTTGGATAAGTGCATGTTTGGATAATTTTCGGCAACGGTCGTAGAAGCAGATTTAAGTGAAAATTCGAACTTTTAAAGTCTGATTTCTGGATGTTTATCGCCGTTCGATTTTAGCACTATGATAAAGGAAGGTGGCCGCTTGCGACCTCCTTCCGCCCACAAAGCCCCGCAATGCGGGGCTTTTCAAGGTTTTGAGGCCGCAGTCTAATGTGCACCCTGGAAGAGATTTTCGCAGTCAAGGGTGAACGTGAGAGGCGGCAAATTCCAGGGATAGCAGTCTTTTCAAGGTTGCCGCTCCACAGACGGTTGAAAAATTCGATGTTTTCAACCACTCAAGAAAGTTCTTTCCAAGTAAGAGCAATTTTCAGCACAAAGCGCACATATTCTACGCTGCTGTAGCTAATGAAAAGCGCTTCTCCGCCGTTCCAAAATTGCACTGCTGTAACCAAATAGAGCCTCCCTCGGCGGTGCAAGAATTGCGGCGCAATAAACAAAGAAAAGGGCGGCGCGGCTCCAAACGCAAATGATAATTTTCTGATAACAGTTCGGTTTCATGGTAGCTTTTCCCTCTTGGTTACGGTATTGTTCATTGGCGAAAGGAGTTGATACCATGCCAAAACGACGAGCAAACGGCGAAGGCAATATCCGAAAACGTAAAGACGGGCGCTGGGAGGGCCGCTACACCGTCGGCCGCGATCCAGAAACCGGAAAAGCCATCATCAAGAGTGTCCTCGGCAAGACGCAGGCAGAAGTCAAGGAGAAACTGAAGAAAGCCATCGAGGAAAATGCAGGCATCGACTACGGCAGAGCCAAGACCTACACCGTGGGGAGTTGGCTGGAAGTATGGATGGATAACTACGCTAAGGTGAAGCTGCGGCCGTCCACATTCAAGACCTCGCAGGGCTTCCTCAAGAACCACATCAAGCCGCAGATTGGCAGCATTCCGTTGACGGAATTGACCTCTCTGGACTTACAACGGTTCTACAAGCACTTGCTGGATGGCGGGCGGGTAGACCGCATCGAAGCGAAAAAGAAGCCGAAAGGACTGGCACCGAAGACCGTGCGGAATATCCATCAGATGATCGGCTCGGCATACAACCTCGCTATCGAGCAGAAGCTGGTAAACAAGAATCCGACACAGGGCTGTGCGCTGCCAAAGGTTGAACACAGAGAGATGAAAACGTTGACCGCTGACCAACTCAGTGCCTTTTTCCAAGAAGCCAAAGACAGTGGCGTGTACGAGCTCTACTACCTCGACCTTGCCACCGGACTACGCCGAGGTGAACTGCTGGGACTGAAGTGGCGGGACGTGGACTTCGACCGTAGTGTGCTGAAAATTCAGCGAGCCATCTCCAGACAAAATGGCAAGGTAGTTGAAGCACCGCTGAAAACGAAAAACGCCTACCGCACCCTGCCGCTGTCGGCGGACGCAATAAGCGTACTGAAAATGCAAAAGCGCAAGGTGGGCGGCAGCGAATGGGTATTCCCATCGCCAACCGGTGGCCCCCTGTCCCCAGACAGTGTCCTGCACATGTTACAAAGAGTCCTAAAACGAGCAGGGCTGCCCCGCATACGCTTCCATGACCTGCGCCACCCGTATGTCAAGCACACGACAAAAATTTTTAGCTTGCGCTTGATGGATTTTCAAGCGCAGGCTTATCC
>QAMJ01000022.1 GCA_003150355.1 Clostridiales bacterium
GCTTTGTCTCCAATGAACTCGAGCACCTCATTGTTTTCACCGCCGTTCTCTGCAGTATATGAGCGACGAGTGAAAGCTTGCTGCAACAAATCAAGATTTTTAAAATCATACCCGATTTGTCCCTGCACCATTTTCCATACTAATTCTTTTTCCATAATAAAAAAATCCTTTCGGTAATGTATTTTACCAAAAGGCATAATAATAGCCTGACAAAAACACTTTCCCTGTGAGAATAGGAAAGACAATGCCAGACATATATCATTAAATTTAATTCTTTGTTTCCGTTTGTTTACTCGGGTTCACTTTCATAAACAGGAATAAACACTAAGATACAATGTTTCAAATTTAATGTATTACGCCCTCAAGCATATTCATTATACCTAAATCACGAAAGCAATGCAAGTATTTTATTAAAAATCATCTCCTTTGTGGCTATCAAACACAAAGGAGATGCAGAAATATATTAAGTTTTATTTTCTATGCTTCATCTTCCTGCTGAATTCGTTCAGCGTTTGGATATGCCACAGGCTTTTGCGGGTAATGGAGCGAAAGGTCAGAGAGCAGAAGAAGTCAACGAGAAAGATCTTTGGAATGCAGAACTTCAGCCCCTTTTGAAAGGCTTTCAACGAACCCCGGCTGCACCAGTTGTGGACGGTGGTCAGGGTGTAGCCGGTCAGGGCCACCACATCCTTTACCGTGACCACATCCGGGTATTTGCGCAGCAGCTTTTCATAGTAGCCGTGCATCTGCCGCAGCGTGTCCTCCGGCAACTCCTTGGAGAGTCTCGCCACATAGTGGGTGCCGTACCATCCCTTCGGCGCAGAATAGAGTTCTGGAAAAATTGCCCGCTCCTCCAAGTATGCTTTCACATCCTCTTTTCGGATTTTATAGCACCGGGTTTTCTTACCCGACCACTCACAGGGAACCTTGCCGCTTTTGAGCAGGTGCAGCGCCGTGGACTTGCTGATATGGCAGATGCGGAAGAATTGCTCCTTGTTCATTACCTCGGGAACGCTGTCCCAGTTAACGGGGAATACATCCATTTGTAACACCTCAAAAATAGATTTTGTCGGTTGGAAGCTCTATTCTGCGGTGTATGGCCGTCTCCCAATTTTTCTCTCCTATCTTCCCGCATTTCTCTCCAAAATCGGGAAAAATGCCGATTTGAACCCACTTTCAAAAAAGCCCGTCCCGCAAGGCTTTCCGGGCGAAAAAGCCTGATTTCAAGCGGCTTTCGGTGGGTACGGGGCTTACAGAAACGACCCCAAAATGGGCACCCCCGTCACAGTTGCATAAAAGACTCGAAATCAGGTAGTCCAGCAATGGGCTCGTGGGTTCGAATCCCACCCTGTCCGCCATAAAAGGTAGGTAATTTTGATAGAAATTGCCTACCTTTTCTCTTTGCCCGAAAGCCCTTGATTTCAGGGCTTTTTCGCTGCCCGACCATAAAAAGCAGCCGCTGCGGAGTCATTTCCGCAGCGGCTTTTTTGCTTTTTCGGGTGTCCCCGGCACCCCTCTCCCGGACAAATCGTTCTCACAGAGGGTAATCGTTCAATTTGAGTTCGTGTCCAGCGTCACGGGTATGTAAACCATCTTCAGCGGGATCATTTTTCTGTATTTCTCACTAAGCTGGCCATAATACTTCAAAACGAGTTCAACCAGTTCTGTACCATTGATTCCCCGAATAATCGGCGTGCTTTCAAGATACTTCTTCGCGTTTTTCGTGTAGTTGGACAGAGTGACAAACAACCCATAATCGCCCTCACGCATTGCGCCTTTGAGAGATTGAATGGTCGTTTCCTTTATATCCCCATCCTGACTCTTAACTTGGACAAGGATTCGAGGCGGGAGCTCATCCTTATAGGCGGTGATATCAATTCCGCTGTCGCCACCGT
Source organism: Clostridiales bacterium (assembly GCA_003150355.1). Classification (GTDB taxonomy): domain Bacteria; phylum Bacillota; class Clostridia; order Oscillospirales; family Oscillospiraceae; genus Limivicinus. Next base: position 1,896 of record QAMJ01000022.1, read on the forward strand.
GCGGGGAGACTGTTGTACGGTACCCCATGGCCTGCAGCAGGTCCGCGACAAACTCTTCAAGATCATACCCTTTTAGCTGGCGGCTGATTTCCTTGAGAATGAAATCCTTTGTGTTCTCGATTATTTCTTCTGCGGTAGCACCAACGCTCTCATCTTCCTCTGGAAGGCTCTTTTTAAATCCCTTGTCGAGTGCAGAAAGAAACTCATCCGCGTAGTTTTTCACGGTGAAAAGCGACATGAATGATCCGATCTCATAAAGAGCCCCCTGAGAAAACGACATGCGCGGCAGGTGTTTTATCCACTTAACACTACGTTGCTGTTTGTACTTTATTGCATCTGGTGAATACTGGTACTCGCTTTCCACGACACCTATGTTCACCATTCTGTCAGTCTTTGACGGGAATACAACGTAATCACCAATTTGCATCTCATGCACAAAGCGGAAAAGCATACCTGAACTGGTCGCAACGCTGCCCTTTTTTGCATCAGGGAACACAGCAAGGTACTTGTCTCTAAACGATTCACGGTCTGGAGCGAGAATAGATAAATCTCCCATCTCTTTCCATCCGATTGCAATCACATTGCCTTGTAGGAAAAGACTATCATCCTGTGTGTGAATTCCCCATACTTTCTTTTCGTCGGCCATATTGCTTTCACCCACTTATTGTTTTCTGTGGTCATTATACTGCGAGAACCTGATAAATTCAACATTGCCCCCTGCGAAGTGGGCCTTTAAATGTAGATTTTTCGTGGTCAAAGAAGTATAATATGACTATCTACATTTGAGAGAGTTCATTTGCATTCCTCCAATACGAATTTGCAACCGGAATCCATCTTTTTCTCATTGCCGATTCAATCTATTGGGTGACACGAACTCTATAACTCAACCTGCTCAAATCGAACGCTGCAATAAGGGGATGGCTGACAGTCTTTCAAACGGACATAGAAGCCCAAGAGGTGATTGGTCAGCCAGTTGCTCCCCTTATTGTAGCTTAGGCAAGAGATGGAAAGAAAGCCGGACTGGCTGCCCGGCTTTCCTGTCCAAATTTATTGTAATAGAGGACTTTATGCATCTCCTTTCCACCCATCTGCGTTTTTTGCTGCACAAAGCACTGTACAATCAAATGAAAAAGTGATATACTACTTTATCAACTGATCGAAAACAGCAAATCCACTGGGGGTGCAGAGTTGCCTAACAAGATGTATGAAGTTCGAGACGTGATCTACGGCTTTGTAAAATTCGACGAGCAAGAGCGCGATATTATCAATCACCCTGCCTTTCAACGGTTAAGAAGAATTCGTCAACTTTCGTTAACAGACATGGTTTACTCGGGGGCAACGCATACAAGGTTTGAGCATTCTATCGGCGTTATGCAAATGGCAACTGACATGTATGACTGTATTACGGAAAAATCAGGCGTATTGTTACAGAATCTTCTCACCTTTGACGAGGCCGGAATCATGCGATGGCGAAAGGTGATCCGTTTAGCCGCTTTGTTACATGATATTGGCCATCCCCCTTTTTCCCATGCAGGGGAGGATCTCATGCCGTTGCGTACGAAAAACGATAGCAAACGGTATGATCACGAAGAGTATAGTATAGCTATCATCAAGGACAAGTTTAAGGATCTTATAGAGGATCACCCTATTAACAGAAACTATGGCATTAAAGTTGAGGAAGTTACGGCGTTATTAGGGGACCCGACAGTAAGAGCAAACTCGCTTGCATTGTTGTGGAAAAATCTTATTTCTGGACAATTAGATGCTGACCGTGCAGATTACCTTTTGAGAGACTCGCTGCACTCAGGTGTCAATTATGGAATCTATGACAGAAACAGACTCATTCACTGTATGGTTCTGGGAAAAACAGAGACGGATTCACCCATTATCGCGATCCAAGATGGCGGCTGGCATATTGCGGAAAGCCTCGTCTTAGCAAGATACCAAATGTTCTCACAAGTGTATTTCCATAAAACAAGACGAATTTATGATCGCCATATATACCTTGCCGCAAAAGATGTGCTAAAGAATACCGGAAGAAAATCTGGATGCTATCCAACTCCAGATCAGATCGATGCGTATCTAAAATATGATGATTGGGAGATGTGGAGCGGAATTAAGAGAGGAAAAGGTGGAAAACACGGGGACATTATCCTAAACCGCAATCATTACAGATGTATCTACGAAACGGACATGATCCCTTCTGCGAGTGATACGGAACAGATTGAAGAACTAAAACAGAAGTATAGTACTGCTGGAATTGAAACATATTTGGATCACCCTAACACGAAGTGGTATAAGTTGGATAAGGACATTGATATATACGGGGAGCAAACTGGCACAGTAAAATCACTGAGTGAGCTTTCATCAATTGTGAAATCAATGGTTGCGATCCCTCAAGTTCAGAGGCTATACGCAGAGAGGAGACTATAATAAAATGGAATTGAATGAGCGGTTGGAAGTATTATCAGGCATAGCGCAACGGCGCCCAGACATTGGAAAAACCGCGATGATGAAATGCACATACTTTCTTCAAGAAATTGAGAGAGTGCCATTGAACTATAACTTTGAGATCTATACTTATGGTCCGTATTCTTCTGATGTGATGGAAGAGATCGATTTTGCTCGACAAAATGGATTGTTAGATATTAAATGGGCAGTTTATCCGAATGGGATACACGGTTACGCTATTTCTGCTTTGGGCAAAGGTACAACACCGTACGATAAGCAGATTGAGTCTGTAGTTAGCGTTTTTGGCTCAAAGACAGCAAAAGAGTTGGAGCTACTTTCCACTATATTGTTTGTTCAGAGGACTTACGGGACGAACAAATGGGAGAAAGATAAATCTTCTATTTGTGCATCTGTCAAAGAAATTAAGCCAAGGTTTTCTATGGAAGAAATCGGGGCAGGCTATGAATTCATGAGAGGCCACAACTACATTCAATAAGAATTGATCAACGCGATTATACCGTAGAACAACAGGTGGGAGGCTGTCGGCCTTCTGCCTGTTGTATACTTTGGAATACATTACGGAGTATTTCGCGTTGAACCCCCTCGACAAAGTGCACCCCCCTGACCGCTTTCTATCAAAACGCGATACCTTTTCCAAAAATATGAGCCCCCACTTTGTGGGGGCTCATATTTTTGGCGTAAATGGGATTCGAACGGGAGCGGTAGTGAATGGAGCGCCGGGGGAAAAAGCACCATGCCGCTGCCGGGGGCAGATGAAGGCATGGCGCTTTTTCTGCAGCCGCAGCTTTTGCAAGGCTATGCGAACGCAGACTTGCAAAAGCTAAATGCGGCAAGGTGGAGAGCCGCGACCCGACCTGCCTGCGACTCACTAAGAGCCGCCTTCGGCGGTTGCTCGCTTGCATGGCGCCTGCGGGTGCACACACAGCGCAGGTAGAATCCCACCCGATAGACCCGCGGTGAGGTGAGTTCATTGAAATGTTGCCGGGTTTATCCATGAACATTTCAATGAGCGCCCCGTGCCCCGCTATTGACAGACCAACTCTGCCCAACTATAATGTTCGATATACATCGTACGATATATATCGAACAAAATACATCCGAGCGGAAAGGACATAGACTATGGCTCCGAAGAACAAGTTCACGAAAGAAGAAATGGTTGCGGCGGCGCTGCGCGTTGTGCGCGAGAAGGGGATCGATGGCCTGACCGCCAAAACCATGGCGGATGCGCTCGGCACGTCGACGCAGCCGGTCTTCACATGCTTCGGCTCGATGGACGGCGTGAGGCAGGAGGTCTATGCCGCGGCGCTGCGCGCGTATAAAGACTACGCAGGCGCAGGGCTGCGAGAGGAGATACCTTTTCTCGGCGTAGGTATGCAGTATATCCGCTTCGCGCGGGAGGAACCGGAGCTGTACAGGCTCCTGTTCCTGACGCAGGGACAGGAGCAGGAGAGCCTTGCCGTGAGGTCGATGCGGCATTTGCAGGAGCTTGTCCGCCCGTCGCTTATGAATATTTACCGCATCACTGCCGAGGAAGCGGACGTCTATTTCCGCGATATGTGGCTTGCGGCGCACAGCATTTCCACGCTGATCGTGACCGGCAGCTGCCCATACTCCGACCGGGAGATAGAGCAGATACTGACGGGCTTCAGCGTCGGTATCTGCAAAGCCATTAAGGAGATACACTGCTTCGCTTCCGGCTGCTTTGACCGTGACGCTGTCTTTCAAGCGCTGGTCGATAAAAAGAAAGGACAATGATGAACACAAAGAATATAGTTATATATGTCCACGGCAAGGGCGGCTCTGCGGAGGAAGCGGAGCATTATAAGCCCCTGTTCCCGGACAGCGAGGTCATCGGCTTTGACTACAGCGCGCAGACGCCGTGGGAGGCCAAGGAAGAATTTGCGCACTTTTTTGCGGAAAAGCGCAGGCACTGCGATAAGCTGACCTTGATAGCCAACAGTATCGGCGCGTTCTTCTCGATGATGTCGCTGGACGCAGCGTATGTTGATCGGGCGTATCTGATCTCGCCCGTTGTGGATATGGAAAAGCTGATAGGAAATATGCTGCTGTGGGCGAACGTGACCGAGCGTGAGCTTGAGGAAAAGCAGGAGATACCGACGGACTTCGGCGAGACGCTCTCATGGCGCTATCTCTGCTATGTGCGCGAGCACCCGGTCATATGGCACGTGCCCACCCGCATCCTGTACGGTGAGCACGATGACCTTACTTCCATAGAAACCATATCGTCTTTTGCAAAGAGAAACGGCGCGGAGCTGACAGTTATGCCGGGCGGGGAGCATTGGTTCCACACTGAGGAGCAGATGCGGTTTCTCGACGCATGGATCACAGGGAGTGCAGAATGAAGCAGGAGAAAATCGCCGCGATGGAGCGGATCATTGCCGCGGACTATGCCAATATTGCGGGCATGGTCGTGCTGAAGGACGGGGAGTGCATCTATGAAAACTACTTCGGCAACTGCACGGAGGATAGCCGCATCCATGTTTTCTCGGTGACGAAAAGCGTTGTTTCCGTTCTGATCGGAATAGCGCTGGACAATGGATATATCGGCGGGATAGACCAAAGAGTGCTGGACTTCTACCCGGAATACGCGCCCAAGCGCGGAGAAAAGACGCTTCAGCATATAACGCTCCGTGATATGCTCACCATGACCGCACCGTATAAATACAAGTCCAACCCCTATACGAAGTATTTCACGAGCGAGGACTGGGTGACGTTCTCCCTCAATATGCTCGGCGGGAAAGGGCAGATCGGCCAGTTCCGGTATGCGCCGCTCATCGGGCCGGACGTTCTGACCGGTATCCTCGCGAGAGCGACCGGACAGTCCGTTCTCGATTTCGCGCGCGAGAATCTGTTTGAACCGCTTGGCATCACGGTCGAGCGGAGCGTCACATTTCACAGCAAAGAAGAGCAGATGGCGTTTTACAAGGCGACGGATATGAGCGTCTGGGCCGCAGGCCCCACAGGCGTGAACGCCGGCGGCTGGGGGCTTACGCTCTCGCCGATAGACATGGCAAAGCTCGGCCAGCTGCTCCTCAATGGCGGCGTCTGGAACGGACGGCGCATCGTATCGGAGGAGTGGCTGCGCGAGAGCACCTCGGAGCATAGCCGCTGGACGGAGCGTGACCTGCCGTACGGATACCTGTGGTGGGTCCTCGAACGGGAGCACGGCTGCGCCGCCATCGGCGACGGCGGCAATATCATTTACGTCAGCCCCGAAAAGAACATGGTCGTCGCCATCGCCTCACGCTTCAGACCCATGGTCAATGACAGAATAGAGTTTATCCGAGAATACGTAGAACCGGCGTTTGATTGAGAAATAATGATGTAAAGCAGATGGGGCTCTTTTTCAGCCTTGACCTGCTGGGCTACGCGCTGATGTCGCTCGCAACCTTCTTCGCCGGGCTGACGGTCGAGCCTAAGGACAAACCCTCCAAATGGCTGCGGGCGCTGCTGATGATCCACGGCGTGTTCTTTATAAGCTGCCTGATAATGCCGATGCTCGGCGTCTTTCAGGCTGACAGCCCCGCATGGATCGGCGTGGCAGTGCTGGAGTTCTGGTGCGCCTATTTCTGCCCTGTGGCGGCTCTGGCGCTCCATTACTTCCGCGGGCAGACGGAGCAAAAATAGCAAGGAACGTCGAGAAAAGATCCGCCCGGCACGGTAGAATGGGCAGCGCAGAACGTAAGGAGTTGAAATGCGTGAAGGAACAGGTGCTGGCCGTTCAGCGGATGCAGGACTATATTGAGAAGAACCGGACGGAGGACATCACCCTCTCGGAGCTTGCGGGAGCGTCGCTGTTTTCCCCGTGGTATTCCTACCGGCTGTTCCGGGAATACATAGGCCTTACACCCACGGAGTATATCCGCAAATACCGGCTCACGCAGGCGGCAAGGCGGCTGCGCACCGGGAAAGTCAAGGTCATCGACGCGGCCTACGATGCCGGTTTTTCCAATGCGGATACATTCACTCGGGCTTTTTACCGGGAGTTCGGCCTGAACCCCGGCGATTATATGAACCTCTCGGTAAAAAGCGGTACGGTGTTCGGTCTGCTCGGTGCTGTCGGCGCGGTCGCCATCTGCGCGGGCGGACTCATGGGGCTGCCGCAGGCAGTGTCGACCATGAGGGAGTATAAGATCCTGAAGCGTCTGCACGTCACGCCGGTCAGTCCGGTCTTTATCCTGGGCGTGGAGCTGACGATGTATATCGTCTACTGCTCGGTGTCGCTCGCGGTGCTGGTCGTACCGGCTGCGCTTTTCTGCATGTCCGCCTGCGCGGCTCGCTGTTGCGTTTCCTCGGCAGCTGGGCGCTTACAATGCTCTCGACGCTCTCGGTCGGCATGCTGGTCGGCGGCGTGGCAAGGGACACGAAGCAGGCGGGCGTGATCGCCTCCGTTCTCTATTTTCCGATGCTGGTCTTTTCCGGCACGACGCTGCCGCTTGAGGTGATGCCGCGCGCGATGCAGAAGATCGTTAGCCTCTTCCCGCTGACGCAGGGCATTACGATGATGAAGAACGCCTTCATTGGCGCGGATACGGGTAGCATGCTGCTGCCGGTCTGCGTGATGCTTGGCCTTACCGCGCTCTGCACAGCGCTTTCCATCCGTTTCTTCCGCTGGGAATAAGCAATAATAACAAAAACACCGGCTGCATTCCGCAGCCGGCGTTTAGTCGTATTTCGGCTCAAAGCCGCGCAAGTCCGGCATTGAGCTTTTTGTATATCCTCTCGACGAACCACGGCTCGGTCGAAGCCTTGAGCGCGCCGCCGAGCGTGAACCACGCGACGCCGGAGTTCTCCGCCTCGCAGACCGTGAGCGCGTCATGGTCGTCCGCCTCTAAAAGATAGGTGACGTTCATGTGCAGATGGCTCGGCACGTACTCGCCGCGCTTCTCATGCCCGTCAACGGTGAGCACTTCGAGGGAATAGATATCCTCCGTCACGGGGCGCGCAGACTTTACGCCCGTCTCCTCACGCACCTCGCGCAGCGCGACGGACAGCAGGTCACGCTCACCGTCGGCGTGCCCGCCCGTCCACGACCATGAGTCGTAGATCTTGTGGTACACCATCAGCACCTTGTCCCGCGCGGGGTTCACGACCCACGCCGAGGCCGTCATGTGCGCGATGAGGTTCGAGCGCTCAAAGGCGTCAGGGGCAGAATCAATGAATGAGAGTATAACGGCCTTGTCGCGCGCCTCCTGCTCGCAGCAGGGGCGGTATTTTTCTATCGCTTCGCGTATATCCATAGCGTGTCACCTAATTAAGGCTCTCCAAATAATTTTTGATATCAAAGCTTTCGGTCTTCTCATCCTTGCGCAGGTACAGAGGATGATGCGGGTGACCCTTTGCCGAGCGCTTTCCGGCGCAGAGCCAGTGCGCGCCGTATTCCTCGCCGATGCGCACCATGTCGCGCACGCAGCCGGGGAGGTAGGGGCGCTTTTCGATGATCGTACCCCACGCCGCCCATATTGCCGGGGAAATGCCCTGGGCGACGTTTGAGAGAATATAGCGGAAAGCCGCCATGTTCTCCTCGTGCAGCTCCCGGTTGAGCTCCCTATCCATGTCGTCCGGGCGCGTTGCGCGCTGGGCATAGACATTGAACATTATCCAGCTGTCAAAGCCGTTGCCGCCGGCTATGCGGGAGACGGACTTGAGAGTGTTGTCGAGGTTGTCGGGCTCCGCGGTCGAGGGGTTGATGCCGATGCAGATCAGAGGGTTATCTCCGCGCGTGCCGAGTATGTATCGGTACTCCGTGTAGAAGTCCGGGACGTATATCCACCGTCCGGCATCATATTCGCCGCTGTGCCCCGAGAGGGCGAGCGCGTCCGTGAAGGAGAGGATATCTATTGTCTGGCTTGCGCCGCTCGGTATATGCATGGTGCCGCTCCTATCCTAAAATATATGCCCAGACGGGCAGGGTGATCATGCTCAGCGCAGTCGTCACAAGGATGCCCTTTGAGGCATAGACGGCGTCTGTACCGTATTGCAGGGAAAGGATAGCCACAAGAACGGCGCTCGGGCAGGCCGCGAGAATGACGCAGTTTGCCAGCAGCACAGGGTCATCCGTCAGGAAACGCAATACAAACAGCACGATGGCCGGAATAAGCACGAGACGCACAAGACTGATGAGATACACGGACTTTTCCTTGAGCGCATCCAGAAGCCGGGCATTGCCGAGCGTTGCGCCGACGACGATCATTGACGACGGAACGGTCGCGACGGAAACGGAGGAGACGATCTCCCTCACAAGTCTCGGTGCAGGGACATCGAAAACGAAGATAATCAGTGCGATCAGCGTTGCGACGAAGGGCGCTGTGAAAACGCTTTTCAGATGGAGCGCATGATCCGCGCCGTCAAGACTGGCTCTGAGCCGCCATGTGCCGTAGGTGTACAGCAGCAGATTATATGAAAGGCAGCTGAGCGCGCAGTAGAGCACGGCGATGGAGCCGAACATGCTCTCAAGGATCGGAAGGCCGATAAACATTGTGTTTATCACGCTGCACAAAAGCTCGAACACCGCCGCGTTTTTTCCGCCCCGGCAGAACAGCCGCGCCGCCGCAGCTGCGAATATATACGGCAGCAGCATCGCAAGGCTGAGCATCGCGATGGCATGCATGAGCTGCGCGCCGCTGATGTCCGGATGGTTGGCGATGACGGAGTTGAGGATCGTGCATGGGAGGAAAACGTTCATCACAAGGAAGCTGAGCCCCTTGGAGAAGTTCTTATCCAGAATGTTCTTCTTCACGCAGACATAGCCAACGAGCATCAGCGCGATGAAGCTTATCATTTTTGAGATCAGGGAAATAAAATCCATAGTATACCTGAAAAGAAGATTTTGTTTTTATATATGCAGAACAAGCTTTGCCACGTAAATGTAGATGAGCAGAGATACGGCATCCGTCACCGTCGAGATGAGCGGGTTTGCCATGACCGCAGGGTCGACGCCTATTTTCTCCGCCGCAATAGGCAGCATCGAGCCGACGACCTTCGCGAACATGACGACGAACACTATCGAAAGACTCACCGTGACCGATACCAGCACTGTCACGTTTGCGTTGCCAAGCAGCAATCTGTCGATCAGCAGCATCTTTATAAAGTTCACCGCCGCGAGGGTCACGCCGCACAGCAGCGCCACGCGCAGCTCTTTCCACACGACGCGCAGCGCGTCGCGCGGCTCGGTGTCGCCGAGGGAGAGGCTTCGTATGACGGCGGTCGAGGCCTGAGCGCCGGAGTTGCCGCCGGTACCCATAAGCATCGGGATGAACGCGATAAGCCCGGCCTGTACGGCAAGGCGGTTTTCAAAGCTTGTGAGGATCATGCTCGTGAACGTTGCCGAGAGCATGAGGAACATCAGCCACGGGATGCGGTTCTTCCACATCTCGATAATGCCCGACCTCGAATACGGCTTGTCGGACGGCGTCATACCGGCCATGATCTCGAAGTCCTCGGTCGTCTCCTGCTCCATGACGTCGATGACGTCGTCGACGGTGACGATGCCGACGAGGCGGCCTTCCTTGTCCACGACCGGCAGCGCCATAAGGTCGTAGTCGGAGAACTTTTCCGAAACGCTCTCCTGATCCTCGGTGGTGGACGCGAAGATGACGTTCGTGTCCATGAGGTCTTCTATTATCGTGTCGTCATCCGACAGCAGCAGATCCTTGACCGTGACTATGCCCTCAAGCTTGCGGTCAGCCGAGATGACGAAGCAGACGTATATCGTTTCCTTGTCCTCGCCGATGCGGCGTATGCGCGCGATGGACTCCTTGACATTCATGTACTTCTTCAGATCGACGTACTCCGAGGTCATTATGCTGCCCGCGGAGTTTTCGGGATAGTTGAGGTACTGGTTTATCAGGTTGCGCGTCGCGGGCTTTGCCGTGCGCATGACACGCTTCACGACGTTTGCCGGCATCTCCTCCATCATGTCGACCGCGTCGTCGACATACAGCTCTTCGACTATGCCTGCAAGCTCAGAGTCGGTGATGGAGTTTATGATGCGCTCCTGCTCGGGAGCTTCAAAGTTCGCGAAAACCTCAGCGGCGGTCTCCTTGGAAAGCAATCGGAACACCATGGGCATTCTGGTGTCATCGATCTCGGAGAGAAATTCGGCGACGTCAAATTCGTTGAGCTCCTCCATGCGTTTCTGGAGCGCCTTCATGTCGCGCTTATCCAGAAGCTCGGTCAGCTCGTCGGTCTTTTTGTCGAGAATGGCTTCATAGTCCATTGCTTCCATTTCCTTATTCTCTTCCAACAAACTCACCTCCGACCTTGGTTTTTATTTTAAATTTAAAAAAGATTATACTCCCAGATACTCCGCCTGCTCTCCGCTGAGAGAGTCGGTCTCGACGCCCATTGCCTTGAGCTTGCGGCGCGCGACGGCGAGGTCAAGCTCATGCGGGAAGGCAATCACGTCCGGTGCAAGCTCCCCGCGGTGCTGCGCGAGATACTCCGCCGAGAGCGCCTGTACGGCAAAGCTCATGTCCATGATCTCCGCCGGATGCCCGTCGCCTGCGGCGAGGTTCACGAGCCTGCCCTCGGCGATGGTGAAGAGCGTCTTGCCGTTCGGCAGGACATAGCCCTGTATATTGTGCCGCGCGTCATATTTCCTGACGGCGAGCTTTTCAAGCCCCGCCATGTCGACCTCAACGTCAAAGTGCCCGGCGTTTGTGAGTATCGCGCCGTCCTTCATCGTCTCGAAGTGTTCAGTCGTAATGATGCCGCTGCACCCGGTGACGGTGACGAACATATCGCCCACGCGCGCCGCGTCCTTCATCGGCATGACCTCGTACCCGTCCATGACGGCTTCGAGCGCGCGGATCGGGTCGACCTCAGTGACGATGACCTTTGCGCCCAGCCCCTTTGCACGCAGCGCAACGCCCTTGCCGCACCAGCCGTAGCCGGAGACGACGACGTATTTGCCCGCGACGATGAGGTTCGTCGTGCGGTTTATACCGTCCCACACGGACTGACCCGTGCCGTAGCGGTTATCGAACATATGCTTGCAGTCGGCCTCGTTGACCATGACCATCGGGAAGCGCAGCTCATGGTTCTTCGCCATGATCCGGAGCCTGTGTATGCCGGTGGTCGTCTCCTCGCAGCCGCCGATGACGCCGGGGATAAGCCCGGTGTACTTTGTGTGCATGAGGTGGACAAGGTCGCCGCCGTCATCGATTATGATGTTGGGGCCGACCTCGAGCACTCGGCAGAGGCAGTCTTCATATTCCTCCATCGTGCAGCCGTAGCTTGCGAAGACCTCCATGCCGCCGTTAGCGAGCGCCGCAGCGACGTCGTCCTGCGTCGAGAGCGGGTTTGAGCCGGTGACGTACATCTCCGCGCCGCCCATTTCGAGCACGCGGCAGAGATACGCCGTCTTTGCCTCAAGGTGTACCGACAGCGCTATCTTCAGCCCGGCGAAAGGCTGCGTCTTCTTAAAGTCCTCACCGATGCCGCGCAGCACAGGCATGTTGCGCTCCACCCAGTCTATTTTCATTTCGCCCGAGGGGGCGAGGGCGATGTCTTTTATCTGGCTCATAGCGACGCTCCTTATAATTTATCGTGTATTGACCGTGCCCTTTATTCTAACACGCCTAAAAATTTATTACAAGGATAAGATTTGCCCCCTGATGAACGAATTTTTTCTTTTCCTTTTATTTTTCCTGAACATAAAATTATATGCAACAGCGCAGAGTGACGCCCTTCTGCACATTACATAACTATAATAATCATATCTTATGTAAACTCAGGAGGAAGAGAACTATGGATGTTGGGAGTCAGGGCAGGCTTTCTGCCCTGAAGGCTGCGGGCAGCGGAGCGGACGTGCGCCTTCTTGTCGCGGCGCGCTGCGGGATATATATGCTCCTCGGCGGAGTGATGTCCTGCTCGCGCGTGCTTGGGGACGGCGCGCCGTTCGGCATGGCGATGGTCGCATGCTCCGGACCCGGGATAAGCGGGGTGTTCGCGCTCACGGGCGCGGCGCTCGGATATCTCCTCGGCGGCGGGCTGGAGTGGGGGATACGGTATATCGCTGCGGCGGTACTGGTGTATACAGTGTCCTTTGTGTTCCATGAGCTGGAGGCGTATAAGAGCAGCTTCTTCATGCCGACGGCCGCGGGGCTCGTCATGGGGCTGACCGGCTTTCTCGGCAGCTTTTCCATGTCGCCGGGGCAGCTGCCCGCAGCGGCGGAGATATTTCTGGAAGTGAACCTCGCATTCGGCGGGACGTATTTCTTCCGCGAAGCGCTCTCCGGCGGTCTGCGCGAGACCGAGACCGCCGAGCTGCGGCACAGCGTGTCGGTGATGATAATGTCGGCCTGCGCGCTGATGGCTTTCTCGCGCATTGTGATCTTCGACACCGTCTCCGTCGGGCGCTTCATGGCGCTGGTGCTTGTGATGACCTCGGCGATGAAGGGCGGCATGCTCACGGGCGCCGCGGTCGGCACGGTGCTCGGGCTCGCGATGGATGTTTCAAGCGCCGGGGCTCCATTCTATACCATGGCCTATTCCTTCGCGGGGCTGCTCTCGGGCGTGTTCGGCAAGCATGGCAGGGTGATCTTTGTGCTGTCGTTCATTCTCGCGGGGGCGCTCTCAGTCGTGTGCGCGTGGACGGCGGAGGTGCATATCAATGCCCTGTTTGAGACCTTCTGCGCCTCCGTTGTGTTCATGCTCCTGCCGGGCTCGCTTCTCAACCATGTCGGTCTCATGCTCCAGCACATGGAGCGCGGCAGCGGGGAATCCGGGCTGCGGCGCTTCGCGGCAAACCGCGTGCGGAATCTCAGCGAGGCTTATGCGGGGCTGTTTGAAACGGTGCGCCGCAGCGTCGAGGAGCCGGGCAATGATGAAAATGTCGCCCGTATCTTTGACCGCGCGGCGGACGAGGTCTGCGTCCGCTGCAAAAACAAGAACCGCTGCTGGAACGCGGAGTATGTCGATACCCTCTCCGCAATGAACGACGCGACGCAGGCCATGGTCGAGCATGGCAGCCTTGATGTCAGCGACCTGCCCGGCTTCTTCCGCGACCGCTGCGATAAGCTCCCGGCTTTCGTTTCTGCCGTGAACGCGGAGCTTCGCGCGCAGGCCTACCGGAAGCAGCTGCGCATCGGGCTTACGGAGAACCGGAGCGTCGCATGGGGACAGTACATGGACATGGCGGACGTCCTCTCGCGCGTGGCCGATGAGCTCGGCAGCCTCAACGGCTCCGACCCGCTGGCCGAGCGCCGGCTCATCCGCTATCTGCGCAGTATGGATATCGACGCCGACGCCTCCGTCTACCGCGACGGCGGAGGGAGGCTGCATGTCACCATCGAGAGCGGGCGGCTCACGCCGCTGCTGCGGGAGGAGAACTATCTTGAAAAGCTCTCCGCCGTCGTCGGGGCGCGTTTGTGCCGCAGCGCGGCGGCAGCGGGGGAGGAGTGCTCAAAGCTCGTGCTGCTCGAGGCGGAGCCCCTTGCCGTGTCCGTCGGCATCGCGGCCATGAAGAAAAAGGGCGAGAAGGTCAGCGGCGATAAGGGTACTTATTTCAAGACCGACGCGGGTGTCCTCTGCGTCATCCTCGCCGACGGCACCGGCTGCGGCGACGAGGCAGCGCAGGACAGCGCACAGGTCGTTGCCATTCTTGAGAAGTTCCTGCGCTCGGGAGTCGATCCTGCCGTTGCGATGAAGATCCTCAACTCCGTTCTGCTCCTGCGCAGCGGGGACAGCTGGGGCTATGCTACAGTCGACCTCATGTGTGTCGACCTCTTCACCGGTGAGACCTGCTTCTATAAATACGGCGCGGCTCCGTCCTACGTGAAAAGCGGCAAGAGCATCCGCCGCATAAAGTGCGAGACGCTTGCCGCCGGTATCTCCATGGGAGCCGGTATCGCGCCGGACACCGTGCGCATGCGCCTGCGCCCCGGATCGACCGCGGTCATCGCGACTGACGGCGTGATAGTCGACGCCGAGGACGAGTGGCTCAAGCAGCTTCTGAACAAGGGCTTTGACGATATGAAGGCGCTTGCCCGCGCAACGCTCAAGGAGGCCGAGAGCCGCTACGGGGTCAATGACGACATGACCGTCGTGACCGTCCGCGTGGAGGAGCGGGCATGAGCGCGCGGCTTGGTGAGCGCCTGCGCGGAATGCTGTGCAGCGTCGGGGCGCTTTTCCGTGCGCCGTATTCGGGAGCGGACGCGGAGAGCCGCCCTGTGCTGCGCGGGAACATGCGCCGTGCGATCGTTATTAAGACCCCGGACGATATGTTTGCCGAAGCCGTGTTCATCCTGCGCGACGATTATGATCCCGGCATCAGCCGCGGGGAACTGCTGCGTCAGGCGAAGAGCGCTGCCGAGGGACACGCGCAGCGCGCGCTCCCGCCGCGCCGGTATACGGGACTTCCGCCGATGGCGGTGTTTGTGCTTGGCGCTTCCGCCGCGGTGCTGACGCTGTGGATATCCGGAGTGTTGTAGCGTATTGCAGCGCGCCGCAGAACACTTGTGCGCGGCTTGTGGCTATGTTATAATGAACATATGCAAAAATAAAAAGATACCTGTAAGCAGGAGGAATATACAATGCAGCTTAAGCTTGACACAAGCAAGACCTATGCCATAGCCCTTGAGGGCGGCGGAGCCAAGGGTGCTTATGAGATCGGCGCGTGGAAGGCGCTGGAGGAGGCGGGGATAAAGTATAACGCCGTTTCCGGTACCTCCGTCGGCGCGCTAAACGGTGCGCTCATGGCGATGCGCGACCTGCCACGCGCTGAGACGGCTTGGAACGATATGCGTCTTTCCAAGGTCATCGAGCTTGACAAGGAGGGCGAGGAGGATCTGCACAAGGCCATGAACGGCGAGCTCGAGCTTGGCGATATTCAGGAGCTCATCCCGCAGATGTTCGAGATCATCCGCAACCGCGGGCTTGACGTCGCGCCGCTGCGCGCGTGGGTGCGCGAGGTCGTCGATGTGAAGAAGGTCAAGAAGTCCGATGTGGAGCTGTTTGTCTCCACTGTCTCCCTGACCGACCGCAAGGGTCTTGAAATAAAGATCAACGATCTGCCGGAGGACGAGATATGCGATATGCTGCTTGCCAGCGCCTATCACCCGAGCTTCCGTCTCGAAAAGCTCGGCGGAAAGCTCTATACCGACGGCGGCTTTGTCGACAGTCTGCCCCTGCATGCGCTTGTAGTCAATGGATATAAGGACATTATCGCCGTGCGCATCCCCGGCATGGGCTGGGAGAGACGCTTCAGGATGCCGGATGATGTGAACGTCACCACCATACACACAAATTCCGACCTCGGCTTCGTGCTGAATTTTGACGCGGAGCAGTCAAGGCGCGATATGGCCATCGGCTACCTTGACGCGCAGCGTGTGCTCTACGGCCTCTATGGTCAAAAGTATTATATTGACCGCACTATGACCGACCGCGAGGCGCTGGAGTGGCTGCTTGACCACTGCGCCGAGGAGGGCGAGAATCTGCGCGCCGTCTGCGAAAAGGAGCTGCCGCGCCTTGCCCGCAAGCTCAATGCAGAGGACGGGGATTATTACGAGCTCATGGCCGCAAAGCTTGAGCAGGAGTGCGCAAACAGGGATATAGACAATATGCGCATCTATACCGACAAGGAGCTTATCGCCCTCGCCGGGTGACCGATACCAGAACAAAGGCATAGTATGATACTGAAAGAAATAACGGGTCGCACTGCGATCCGTTATTAATTTATCTGATAAGGCGTTGATCTGCTATGCTTTCTTCTGTCGGCTGGGCTGCGCTCGGCGTCGGCTTTATATTTCTTATGACCTCTCTGGGCGCGGCCTCGGTGCTTTTCTGCCGTGAGGATACGCTCCCAAAATCACAGACCGGGATGATGGGCTTTGCCGGGGGAGTGATGACTGCGGCTTCGGTGTGGAGCATGCTCCTGCCCGCGATAGAGCAGACGCGCTCGGCGGGAACACTCCCGTGCTGGCTTCCCGCAGCTGCCGGCACGGCGGCGGGGGCGGCCTTTCTCTGCACGCTCGATGCGCTGATCCTCCGCCTGCGCCGCGGCGGCTCCGCCGAAAAAAGCTCCATGCTGATGACGGCCATTACCCTGCACAATATCCCCGAGGGGATGGCGGTGGGGCTCGCTTTCGCACTCTCGGGCGGAGCGGACGGCCTGACTGCTGCCGCAGCGCTCGCGCTCGGCATCGGCGTGCAGAATATCCCGGAGGGCGCGGCTGTGTCGCTCCCGCTGCGCAGGCTGGGTATGAGCCGGGGCAGGGCGTTTTCAATGGGCGTGCTCTCCGGCGCGGTCGAGCCGCTGTTCGGTATGCTCGCCGTCATGGCTGTCTCCGGCATCAGCCGGATAATGCCGTGGCTGCTCGGCTTCTCGGCGGGGGCGATGCTCTATGTCGTCGTATGCGAGCTGATCCCGGCGGCGGACGACCGCAGGGGACTGTTTTGGTACGTTGCGGGCTTTCTGCTGATGATGATACTGGATGTGGCTCTCGGGTAAAAACAGCCGGTGCGCAAGGCTGCGCGCCGGCTGTTTTTACGCTGACGCGTCTGACGGCTATACAAAAAACGCCAAATGCAAAGTTGTTATAAAAATAACTAAAATATGTGCAAACTGCCAAACAAATAACATGATTGTTACAAAAATGTCTTGAATTTTTGGCACAAAAAACGGAAAAAGCGTAGACATTGCAGGATAGGATGTGATAGAATGACCGAGTAAAACCATGACTACGCAAAAAATAACGAGGTGAAGCTAATGTCCTATAAGTTCAAAGGCGGTGTGCACCCCAATTACATGAAGGCTCCGGAGATCCCGGTGACCGTTATCGCACCGCCCGCACAGGTAGTCATTCCAATGATACAGCACATAGGCGCACCCTGCAAGCCGCTTGTCCAGGTGGGTGATTATGTGAAGATGTATCAGAAGATCGGCGAGAGTCCCGCTCCGGTCTCCGCGCCCGTTCATGCTTCTGTCTCCGGCAAGGTAGTGGCTGTAGAGCCGAGACCCCATCCGCTGGGCGACATGATCATGTCCGTGGTCATCGAGAACGATTTCCAGGATACTCCCAATCTGATGGAGCCCCTCACTGAGGAGCAGATGAAGGACCCCGAGGCAATACTCGAGCGCATCCGCGAAGCGGGTGTCGTCGGCATGGGCGGCGCAATGTTCCCGACTGCCGTCAAGATCCGCGGCGGTATCGGCAAGGTCGATACCCTCATCATCAACGGCGCAGAGTGCGAGCCGTACCTTAACGGCGACCATCTGACCATGCTCAATTTCCCGGAGCAGCTGCTGCGCGGTATTGAGCTTGTGCGTATTGCCAGCTGCGTAGACAAGGCATACTACGGCATCGAGAAGAACAAGCAGGATGCTATCGATCTTCTCAACTCCAAGAACCCCGCTCAGTACGGCATCGAGATCGTCCCCGAGAATGTCAAGTACCCTCAGGGCGGCGAGAAGATGCAGGTCAAGGCCGTCACCAACAGAGAGGTCAAGCCCGGCGGGCTGCCCTCCGGCGTCGGCTGCAACGTCGTCAGCACCCGCACGGCCTATGCCGTGTATCAGGCATGCTGTGAAGGCAAGAGCGTTATTGAGCGTATCGTTACATACGGCGGCAGCGCCCTCAAGGCTCCGGTCAATGGCCTGACCCGCGTCGGTACTCCGTTCAGCCACATCGCAGAGCAGTGCGGCGGCTTCGTTAAGACCCCGCGCAAGATCGTCCTCGGCGGCCCGATGATGGGCATCTGCGCCACCAGCTTTGACGCGCCCACCGTAAAGGGCACGGCCGGTGTGCTGTTCTTCACCGAGGAAGAGGACAGGCATGTGGAAAATCCCACCTGCATCCGCTGCGGTAAGTGCATCTCCGTCTGCCCGATGAACCTCGAACCTGTGTTCATGTATATGTACTACAGCAAGCGCGACTTTGAGAATATGGAAAAGTACCATATCCTTGACTGCTTCGAGTGCGGCAGCTGTGCGTTCAACTGCCCCGCGAGAATGCCTCTGACCCACGCATTCAAGACCGCAAAGCTGATGTTCCGCGCCAAGGCCGATAAGGAAAAGGCCAAGGCCGCGGCTGAAGCTGCTGCAAAGGAGGCAAAATAATGAACGATAAGAAAGAAAAGATCGTCCTTGACGTAGCGTACCAGCCGCAGGTCAGGACCGGCGCCGACACCAGACGCATCATGATCGATGTTATCATCGCGCTCATGCCTGCACTCGTCGTCGCCATCATCCAGTTCGGCTGGTATCCGATAGCCGTCTGCCTCGTCTCCATGGCTTCCGCCGTGTTCTTCGAGTGGGCTTACCGCAAGCTTATGAAGAAGACCTGCACCATCGGCGACTGCTCCGCAGCGCTCACCGGTCTGCTCATGGCGCTCACGATGCCGGCAAGCTCTCCTCTGTGGCTGCCCATCATCGGCACCTTCTTTGCCATAGTTGTTGTCAAGCAGCTCTACGGCGGCATCGGCAAGAACTTCCTGAACCCGGCTCTCGCAGGCCGCGCGTTCCTCATCGCGTCCTATGCGAACCACATGACCACCTGGATCGTCCCCAACAGCCTCAAGGGCGTTGTTGACGGCACCACGATGGCCACCCCGATGACCTATCTCTACAGCGGCGAGGCAATGCCCGCATACCTGAACTATAAGAACATCATCCTCGGCAATATGCCCGGCTGCATCGGTGAGATAAGCGCGATCGCTCTGCTGATAGGCGCAGCGTACCTGCTCATCCGCAAGGTCATCACCTGGCGCATCCCCACCGCGTTCATCGGCACCGTCGTCGTGCTGACCTTCATCTTCGGCCACGAGGGCTACTCCCGTGCCGACTGGGTCATGTACAACGTCTTCAGCGGCAGTATGCTGCTCGGCGCGTTCTTCATGGCAAACGACTATGCCACCAGCCCTGTCACCATGCCCGGCCAGCTGCTCTACGGCTTCGGCTGCGGCGTTCTGACCGTGCTCATCCGTTACTTCGGCAGCTATCCCGAAGGCGTATCCTACGGTATACTTATCATGAACCTCTGCACATGGGCGATCGATAAGGCATTCTGCCGCCCGCAGTTCGGCGTCACCAAGGAAGACCTTGCCGCCGCTAAGGCCGCAAAGAAAGCGGCAAAGGAGGGCGCATAATGAATAAGATAGTCAAGCTCACCGTAGTTCTGTTCCTTGTCTGCGCGATCGTCGCGGGCGTTCTCGGCGGAGTCAACCTTATCACCAAGGATAAGATCGCCGAGCAGGATCGCATCAAGACCGCCAAGGCCTACTCCGCAGTCCTTGAAGCATCCGATTACACGGACGTCGATTACGATCAGGCCACCTTCACGACCATTGACAGAATAGTCAAGGCCGACGACAAGGGCTATGTCGTCACCACCACCTTCTCCGGCGCTCAGGGCAGCATCACGATGGCTGTCGGCGTCGATACCGACATGAAGTGCACCGGCATTTCCATCATCTCCCACGCAGAGACCTCCGGCCTCGGCGCAAAGGCAGCTGCCGCCAGCGAATACGGCGATTGGTGGCGCGGCCAGTTCGTCGGCACGGGCGATGACGTCAGTCTCACCAAGTACGGCGGAACCATAGACTCCATCACCGCGGCTACCATCACCTCCAACGCAGTTGCGGGCGCGGTCGCAGAGTCTATAAAAGCTGTGGAATCACTGGGTTAAGGAGGCACTGAATGAATATCAAGAAACAGTTTAGAGAAGGCCTCATTACCAATAACCCCGTTCTTGTCCAGCAGATAGGCATGTGCGCCACCATGGCGATCACGACCTCTCTCTTCAACGGCGTGGGTATGGGTCTGTCCGTTCTCATCATCCTGACCTGCTGCAATGTCGTTGTCTCGGCAATGCGCAAGATCATCCCCGACGAGATCCGTCTGGCGATATTCGTCGTCGTTATCGCGGGCTTCGTTACGATAGTCGACCTGCTGCTGCAGGCCTTCGTCCCGGCGCTGAGCTCCGCTCTCGGCGTGTTCATCCCGCTGATAGTCGTTAACTGCATCATCATCGGCCGCGCAGAGGCGTTCTGCCAGAAGATGCCCGTGGGCCCGTCCTTCTTCGACGGTATCTTCCAGGGCTTCGGCTACACGGTCGTGCTTATCATCATGTGCGTTGTGCGTGAGTTCCTCGGCTCCGGCCGTTTCGGCGGCGGTCTTATCGACATCGCAAACGGCTTCCGCCTCACTCTCGACGGCACCGGCGCAGGCATCCAGCTCTTCGCAGAGGATCTCGGCGCTACCATCCTTATCATGCCCTTCGGCGGCTTCCTCACCCTCGGTGTCCTGATCGCCGTCATGCAGTACGCGCTCAAGAAATCCGCAAAGAAAAAACAGCTTGCTGAAGAAGCTGCAAAGGAGGCTGAAGAATAATGCTTACTAATATTATTTCAATCTCCCTTGGTGCGATCCTGATAAACAACTTTATCTTCTCGCAGTTCCTCGGCTGCTGCCCCTTCCTCGGCTGCTCCAATAAGGTCGACACCGCCGTCGGTATGGGTCTTGCCGTTACCTTCGTCATGGGTCTTGCCTCGGCGATCTGCTGGGTCATCGACCAGTTTGTGCTCGTCCCGCTTGGACTTGCCTTCCTCCAGACGCTGACCTTTATTCTGGTCATCGCCGCTCTGGTGCAGTTCGTCGAAATGTTCCTCAAGAAGATGGTTCCCTCCCTCTACTCCGCACTGGGTATCTATCTTCCCCTTATCACCACCAACTGTGCGGTTCTCGGCGTCGTTCTGCTGAACGTCCAGAACCACTACAACTTCATCGAGTCTCTCGTCTACGGCATCACCGGCGGTCTCGGCTTCATGCTCGCCATCGTCCTGTTTGCCACCGTGCGTGAGCGCGTTGAGTTCTCAGAGTATCCCGAGTGCTTCGAGGGATTCCCGATATGCCTTGTTTCCGCGGCTCTCGTGGCGCTTGCGTTCATGGGCTTCAGCGGCATGAAGATCTTTTGATAGGGAGGGCATGAACATATGAAAACTATACTTCTTGCTGTCCTTGTCCTCGGCGTTCTGGGCGCTATCTTCGGCGCACTGCTCGCCTACGCTTCCAAGATATTCCATGTTGATGTCGACCCCAAGCAGGCTGCTGTAAGAGAATGCCTCGCCGGCGCGAACTGCGGCGGCTGCGGCTACCCCGGCTGTGACGGCTATGCCGCCGCTGTCGCCGCGGGCGAAGCTCCCACCAACCGCTGCGTTGCGGGCGGCGCTGAGGCTGCCGCAAAGATCGCAGAGATCATGGGTGTCTCCGGCGGCGATGTGGAAAAGATGGTCGCTTTCGTACCCTGCTCCGGCACCGAGGGTCACGTGGAGAAGCGCTTCAACTACTCCGGCCCCATCGACTGCCAGGCCGCCATGCTCTTCGGCGGCAAGAGCAACAAGACATGCACCTTCGCCTGCATCGGTCTCGGCAATTGCACCAGAGCCTGCCAGTTTGACGCTATACATATCGTTGACGGCGTTGCCAAGGTCAACCGTATGCGCTGCGTAGGCTGCGGCGCCTGTGCCGATGCCTGCCCCAAGAGCATCATAAAGCTGATCCCCGAAAGCCAGAAGATCATGCCTGCCTGCGGCAATATGGACAAGGGCGCAAAGGTCATGAAGATGTGCGACTTCGGCTGCATCGGCTGCATGAAGTGCCAGAGAGAGTGCCCTGCCGACGCTATCGTCGTAAAGGATAACCTCGCCGCTGTGGACGTCTCCAAGTGCGTCGGCTGCGGTCACTGCGTCGACGTCTGCCCGCGCCATGTTATCAACTGGTTCGGCAAGTGATCGACAGCAAGCTTATATACGAAACAAAAATGGCTCTGTGTCAATAGTTGGGGTAGAGCTTAGCAAGAAATAGCAGAAAGGCGTGAGCGGCGTGCCGCACACGCCTTTGCTGTATATAAAACAGCTACCTGAGATTTTAAGGTTTTTGTAAGAAAATGGAGAAAAAGTAAAAATTAGGCAGTATCGTTCCTTGAGGGAGCAGCATACTGCTCCTAAGCTGAAAGCATCTTGAATAGAAAGAGAGTGCAAAAGATGTTTTCAAAAGACCTATCCACTTCCATTCTTCAGCTGTGCAGCGGCCGCGATCTCAGTTACGAAAAAGCCGCAGAGCTTTGTGGCCTCAGCCCAAGATACTTCGGCAGTGTTGCCAGAGGACAGACCAACGCATCGATCATTGTCCTTGAGAAGCTGTGTAAGGGCTTTGAGCTTACACCAAACGAACTGCTGAGGATCCCGCCGCTGTCGGATTCCAGGCTGCCCATGGCCGTTGCGGAGAGCCGTTTTATCTGTGGACTCGGCTGCTATCCCGTGTGCCCGTACTGCAAGCTGACGCTTGACCGAGAATACCAGCATTTCTGTGACCGCTGCGGGCAGGAACTCGATTGGAAGGATTATTCCAACGCGATCATTATCTTTCCCAGTCGGTCATGAAGCGCAGTGAAGGATCCTGTTCCTAAAAGTGGGGAAGCTTCTGACGCCGAAGCAAATGCGCTTGAGTACCTTGGTCTTGTTGTTGCAGCCCTCGGTGAAGCCGTTGGAATATGGCACATCAAAGCTGTTGAGGATATACTCGGACCAGTTGCGCACGGCGGTTATGCAGGCTTCAAATTCAGGGATATGGCTGTTTTCAGCATGGAACAACCATAAGGCGAGCCGTTCTTTTGCTGTTGCCGAATCCGGAGAGCGCATAAACTCTAAGAAGTCGTTCTTAAGATCATAAGCTATTTCAAGACGTGTAGATAAACCGAGGATGATCCTCAGATGTTCACGTTCCTCGTCCTTCAGCTTTTCCTTATTTTTGCACAGCAATCTCCTTGAATGCTTGCAGAACTTTCTCCACGCGGCCGAGAGCGCTTTCTGTTCTGCCTTCCTCACATTCTCCAAAGCCCATATGGCCTGACGGACTACGTGGTACCGGTCGATCACTATTTTGGCATTCGGAAAGCATATTTCAGCAGTCTCTTTGAAGTAACGGTTCATGTCGATCACTACATACTTCACGTCTTTTCTGTTCTCAAACGTAAGGAAATACTTGATCAGGTCGCTCTTTTTGCGGTTGGGAAGTATGTCCGCTATCTTCCTGTTTTTTGCGTCGGTCAGGATAGTCTGGTACTTTTCGCCGCCCGCATTGCCATTGAACTCATCTATGGACAGCACCTCCGGAAGCTCCTTGCAGGAGTAATTCACGAGCTTGAAATACCTCAGCGCAGTCTGGGCCGAGATATTGTTCTTCCTGCCGATCTCCTTTGCCGAGCGCAGGTCTTTGAAGTCACAGATCACCTTTGCGGCAAGGCGGTTCGTTACTCTGTGGAACCGAGGAAGGAAACTGTTTTCCTCATAGAACCGCTTCCCACAGGAGCCGCAGGCATACCTACGCTTTCTCAGGTACAGATATGTATGCACTCCATGCATGTCCAGATCCTTGACTCGTTGTATACGGTAGTCGTGGATGCGCTCTGTCTCGCTTTGACAGCATGGGCAGATGTGCTTTTGCCGCGGCAACTCTATCTCTATGCAGCAGCCTGTTTCATTTTCATAAACATTTTTTACGATAACATCTTCCAATCCGAGCAGTTTTGAGGTATTATCTTTCATAGAGCATACAGTGTCCTTTCTTGTGGTGTCTCGCAGCTTCATTTTAAAGGATTTTTCTGTTATGCTCTACTCTTATTTTTCC
>QAMJ01000007.1 GCA_003150355.1 Clostridiales bacterium
TATTCTCCCAGTCGTTCTACTGTTGAGGAGTGTTCCGAATTGGGTATAGGGGGTTAAAAAAAAATGAAGTTTTTTGCTTTGGCGATTTGTCTTGCTTTCTTGCTTTTCTTTGTTATTCAGATTGTTGGACTTGTCGGTGATATTAAAGCTAAAATAAGGTTAAAAAAGGAAAAACAGAATGAAAAACAAAAACAATCAATCGAAAATGAAAATAAAAGAGAAGATAGCTTTTGCGGTCTTTATGACGAGTGTACCACTGTTGATAGAACTTTGGAAGGAAAAGACGAAGGACAATCAACAAAGCTTTGATTCGTGGCTTATGGAAATATACAATCGTCACAATGATAAATCTAAAAAGAAAAAAGGGGGTGAAAAGTAAATGGAAGCAGTTTTAACGGAAATTATCGAACTTCTTACTGGCGGTTTGACCGGTATGGCAACCGGTATCGGTGCTGGTCTTGGCGACCTTGCTAAAAGCATTTTCCTTGAAACTACAGGTGAGGGTGCTTCTGCAACTACGACGTTGTCTGTATTCGGTGCGCTTATCATTATTTTTGCGGGTGTTTCTCTCGCAATCGGTTTGTCGCGTTGGGTAGTTAACTGGGTTACCTCTCTTGGCAACTAAAGTTGCTTTAGGTTTTTCAACCGCTTTTCCGTAAAAAAAGCGGATTTTTTTTATATGACTATTGTATTAATAATTATTTTAATTATATCTTTGTTCCTTTATTTTCGTTATCGGAAAATCCCTCGTTTGGGAAATATGGTTCTTGTCACGGGTGGTATTAAGACAGGTAAGTCAACTTTATCCGTTTATCTTGCTTTGCGTACATATAAAAAACAGTTATTTAAGTGGAAAATAAAATGCTTTATAGGTAAATTTTTAAAAGTCCTTAAAATTCCAAAATTTAAGAACTTTGAAAAACCCGAAAAACCTTTGTTTTATTCGAACATACCTTTAAAAATGCCGTATGTGCCTTTAACAAAAGAACTTTTATTAAGGGAAGAAAGGTTCGCTTATGGTAGCGTTTGTTATATCTGTGAAGCTTCTTTGGTTGCCGATTCTATGTCTTATAAAGATATGACTTTGAACGAAAATTTGCTTTTGCTTAATAAGCTTTTTGCTCATGAAACAAAAGGCGGTTATATCTTTTATGATACTCAAAGTATACTCGATAATCATTATGCTGTAAAGCGTTGCTTAAGTTCGTATTTGTATATTCACCATACTATAAAAACTATACCTTTTTTCTTACTTTGTTGGGTGCGTGAAATGAAGTTTTCCGAGGATAACACTATTGTAAATTCTTTTGATTCCGATGTCGAAAAAGAATTGAAACTCATTATCTTGCCGAAAAAGATATGGAAAAAATTTGATTGCTATTGCTATTCGAGTTTTACTGACGATTTGCCTGTAAATGATAATCTTGATTATCCTGAAACTTTGAAAGCTGACGATATAATATCTTTTAAAACTTATTTTAACTTAAAAAGAGGTGGTAAAAAATGACAAAATTTGAAAAAAAGCTTGACGCTTTGTTTTGGTTTCTTGTCGGTGTTCTTCCGCTTGTAATCTTTTTTATAATTAATTATCGTAATTCCTCAGCCGATTTTTCTGCTTTTATATCTGCTTATCGTTATAATTATGTTGCTGATATATGTACGCAAATATTTACCGATACGCTTTCTTTTCCTGTGGTTGTAACTGATTTTCTTTCTTACTTTGTTAGTGTTGAAATATCCCATATTTTTATTGATGTAATAGTTTTTATTCCGAGGTTTGCTCGCACTTTTTTGGAGGGTTGCTATGATAAAATTCAAAAATAAAACTTTTATTCGTTGTTTTGCTTTGCTGTTTGCTGTGCTTTTATCTGTCTTTTGCTTTATAGCTTTTTTACCTCGTAAAAATGTTGCACAAGCTGCAAGTGTTGTCGAAACTTATGATTATACTTTTAATGATTTTAATATTCCTTGGCACACTCGTTTTCAGTTGGGTAGCGGTCCTGCTGGTAATTTAAGTACTTTGGCGAAATATACTATTTCGTTTGATTGGTCTGTTTCTTCTCAAAATCCTATTGACGCAAAATTTAATTTGACCGCTTTTTTAAACACTAATGTTTCAAATATTCTCGTTACTGACGGATATAAATTACGGCTTGTTCCTTATCCTCTTAAAAGTGCCGATGATATTATTAATAATTATTGGTCTTGTTTTTCTATTGAGGGTGCCTATAATGGGGAAAATGGTGGCAGTTTAGTAACTCGTTTTCAACATCTTGGAACTACAACTTTTTTGGGCGGTGTTGTTGTATCTGTTACTAATCAAAATGATACTCCTATTTTAAAGCAAACTATTAATGAAACTTTGTTAAACCCGATAGAAGTTGCAGCGTCACCGCTTTACTTTCCTTATCGTTTTGTTTCAAAGCAAATGACTAACTATTCCGAAATAACTATGCTTACGGTCAATTATAATGCTCGTTTTCGTTTTGATTCATCTAATAAATTTACTGATATAAAAATTCCTTCTACTGTTTCAAATTACTATGCTCCTATTGGTCTTATAACTTATACTTTTTCTAATACTGATAAAAGCTCGTATTTTAGCTTAACTATTCCCACTTGGCTCGGTTCTTCAAATTGGACTAATACTTATTATCTTGGCAATGTTGATTTAGGTTCTTTTTCATATAATGAGGGTTATGAAGCTGGTCGTGATAGTGGTTTTAATGACGGTTTTAATAAGGGTGAGTTTGAAGGGTTCGAGAGTGGTTATAGTCAAGGTAAGACAGAGGGTTATAACTCTGGATATAGTGCGGGTGTAGCGGATTCTAATGAGTTTACTTTTAATTCTCTTATTTCTGCTGTTTTTGACGCTCCTATTGCTACTATTAGCGGTATGCTTGATTTTACTATACTTGGAGTGAATATTAAACAATTTGTTTTTAGCTTGTTTTCGATTTGCCTTGTTATTGCTTTAGTCCGTCTTGTTATGTAGTCTAGAGGGGGTGTTTTATTTTTATGACCTTTTCTCGTTTTGGTTCTATTTTTTTCTTTGGTTTCGCTTTCTTGCTTTTCTTTTCTGTATTTCGTTTACTTCATGATGCAGATGTTTTGACTTTTAATTCATTTATTAATAATTTGTCTTTGCTCGATTATGATTTTTCTGAAACTCTTAATAAAATGGCAGAAGTCCGAAGCATGTTTGAAAATTTAGGTAATTTGTCTTGGAGTGTTAGTGGTGAGAATATTATTCAAGTTTTGAAAAATTTCTTTCTTAATATAGGCAGGATATTTACTTCGTTTTTTAATATGCTTATGATACCGCTTTTCCTTATTTATGACGTTATACTTTTTTTGCTTTCTATATTGCGCTTTCTTGCGTTTTTGCTTGGTTATGCTTTCTAATTTATTTTAGAAAGTCCCCGAAAACCTTTAGGGGGTTCGGGGACTTTCTGAAATAATTATTCTTTTATCCGTTTTATTAAAAAAAAATAGAGAGGTGATTATATAAATGATATCTTTGTCGTTATCTAATGATAATACTATTAAACTAACACGTTATGAAGTCCCTGCAAAACGTTATGTTTATGTTGGTTCTTCCCATGTTTACGATAAAAAAGAAGTGGAACTTCGCCGACTTAACGTTTCCGACTATATGCGCCATTATAAAAACTTTGAAAAGTCTCTTCGCCGTACACGAAAAACTATAGATAATCTTATAGCTTGGAATAAGTTTGACTACTTTGTAACTATTACTTTTAATCGTTCTTATGTCAATGCTTCTGACGCTCAAGAAGTTCATAAAACCTTTAAGAATATAATAAAAAGATTAAAATATCATTTTGGAAATATCTTTTATTTGCAAGTTGCCGAGTTTCATAGCGATAAAGAAAATATACATTATCATTTATTATTAAAGTCTTTAAAACCTTTAAAATTAAAATATAAGGGTAGGACAAAGCGCGGTAATCCGCTTTATACTATAACAACTGATTTTTATAAGGAAGATTGCTTTATAACTGTATCAAAGCTTAATGGCAGTGATATTCATGCTAAAAGTTATATACAAAAATACTTAACAAAAAATAATGATTATCCTTTGGGCCGTCGTTATGGTGCCAGTGTGGGTTTATCGCGTGTTCGTCGTGTTTCTTCTCGGTCTTTTAATTGTGAAGATAGTGTGTTTGATGAGCTTGTTGCTGGTTTATCTTTGCCGTTTGTAAGTTCTGGTGCTTGGTATGATACGGTGAAAATAAGTGCCTGTGACAGCGCGCCTTGCGCGCTGGGCTTGCCTCAAAGCCACATAAAGGACGAAATACAGCACGTCTATAATGAGTTGTTAGGTTTTTTACTGAAGTACGATAATCCTTTAAGCTAAAAAACAGTTGGGTAGAGTATTAAAACTCAAAATTATCTTACGCGGTAAGGTCGTCGCGTAAGGCTTTTCTTTTATTAACTTAAAAAACCTATGGTAAAAATTTAAGCTAAACCCGTTTCGATATTCGCGAGACTGTATAGACAGGACGAGCTTAAAGGCAATGGGGTGAACGCTTTAGTCCAACGGGCAGACAGGACGAGAGAGTACAAAGCGCCGCAGGCATCGAAACGGCATTATAATAAAAAATATTAAAAAACTATTGACATTTAATTTTATAATTGATATAATACGTACAAGAAAACAATAAGGGCAAACAGTCCGAAGGAGTTAAAGAAATGTATTACATAATAGAATATGAAAACGGAGCGTATAGGCACGGAGAATTTAACAGCTATTCGGAAGCTAAAATCAATATTTAACTTAAGTAAATTTAATAAAAGAGAGGTAAAAAAAAATGAAAACATTTGAGAAAAAAAAACTTATTCGTATTGAGGTTTTAACTTGGCTTTGCGATACGTATGCCGATTTGGCGTATAAATCGTTGCAAGTTGGTTCTATGGAAGAGTATGAGAGCTTTCGTCAACATCTTCTTACTTTTTTGCCAGAGTTAGAGATATTAACAAATTGTAAGTATAGGTATCCTAAAATCAATATTTAACTTAAGTAAATTTAATAAAACAGAGGTATTACGCAATGTTAAAAAGATATCCGCAAATGAAACTTCGACCGCCTTAGTTGTTGTAATTACTGAAAGCCGTTAAAATCGTAAAAGATATAATAAATAAAAAATATTTTAATTTGGAGGATTAAAAAAAATGGCAAATTTTATGAAGTTTAATACTTTAGGAACTGTAATAGGAAAAGAGTATAAAAAAGCTACTGTGGGTTTTACTACTGTTGACGGACGTACTATTCCAGAGCAACCCGAACGCTATTTTATTCATATAGCAATCGGTGAGAGGTGGGGTAATACGCAACTTTTTGACGGCTCGCCTGTCGTGCTTCGTGTTCTTGTGGACGCTAAGCATTATGAGAGTGTTAAAGGTTTCGGAAATGTTTCTTTGAAAGTCTCTTATAATACTATTCTCCCAGTCGTTCTACTGTTGAGGAGTGTTCCGAATTGGGTATAGGGGGTTAAAAAAAAATGAAGTTTTTTGCTTTGGCGATTTGTCTTGCTTTCTTGCTTTTCTTTGTTATTCAGA